>NZ_JBIVYX010000006.1:0-469435 GCF_044759225.1 Streptomyces sp. NPDC101132 | reverse complement strand
CGCGGGGGGGGGGGGGGGGGGGGGGGGGGGGGGGGGGGGGGGGCGGCGGGGGGGGGCGGGGGGGGGGGGGGGGGGGGGGGGGGGGGGGGGGGGGGGGGGGCTTGTTTCCCCGTAAAACACCCCCCGGCGCCGGGGTGGCCGTCGCGACGCGGGCCGGGCCGTCGGGGCCGAACCCGGCGGGGAGGGGCCCCAGCTGGTCGAAGACCTCGACCGGCTCCTCGTCCGGGCCGGGCTCGGGAAGCAGCTCCACGGCCGCCGTGAGGGCCTTGCGGGCCCCTGTGGCCGTGCGGAAGCGGACTGCGGGGTCGGGCTGCAGGAGAGAGGCGATGACCTGCCACAGCGGCTCCGGGATGCCCTGGGGGGCACCCGGAGTGCCGCGGGTCATGAAGTGCTCCACGAGCGCCTGCGCGTCGGGCTTCTGACCCTGTAGCAGGTAGAGGGCGACCAGTCCGACGGCGAACAGGTCGGCGGGGAAGTCGGGCTCCGCTCCCATCAGTTGCTCGGGTGCGAAGTAACCCGGTGTCCCCACCACGTAGTTGGTCTCCGTCAGGCGCGGCTCGCCCTTGCGCATGGAGATGCCGAAGTCGGAGAGCCGCAGGTGCGGCCGCCCGGTTCCGGTGGCCTCCAGCAGGATGTTGGCCGGCTTGATGTCGCGGTGCACGACGCCTTCCGCGTGCACCGCCTGCAATCCGGACAGCAGCTGGTCGAGCAGGGTGCAGACGAAGCGGGGCGGCAGGGGCCCGTAGTCACCGATGACATGGGCGAGCGAGCCGCCGCCCACCAGGTCCATGGTGAACAGCACCTTGTCGTCGTCCGCCGCCCAGCTGGCGGGGGCCAGCACATGGGGGTGATCGATCCGCAGTGCCTGCTCACGGACGAAACGCAGCAGGGTGTGGGCGTCGCTCTGCTGGAGCACCTTGGCGGCCACGTACCGCTTCCGCCGGTGGTCCCAGGCCCGCCAGACGGCCCCGACCCCACCGCGTCCGATCGGATCGATCAGTTCGTACCGACCGGCGAAGACCTCACCCATCGCGCTGCGCCCGCTCCCCGTCTGGTGTCAGCCCTGGTGCGCCTCGTAGTGGGACACCGCGTCAGCGGTGCGCCCGGCGCCGTACACCCGGAGGAACTCTGCCAGTTCCGGGTGGGTCGGTGCGAGGGAGTCCGCCGCATCGATGATGTCGCCCGCCGCGGCCACCGAGCGCAGCAGGGACTGGATCTCACGCACCACGCGGCGCACGGTGGGCGCACCGGAACTGGTGGTGGTCTGCGAGGTGTTGCTCAGGACGGAGCCGCCCTGGGTCTTCTTGATCTCGTCCATCCGGTCGGTGGCCTCGGCCGCGCTGACACTGCCGTCGGCGACCAGTCCGGCCAGTTCCTGGAGGGCCTGGACGCGCTGGACCACTGCCGGGTTGCCGATCTTGGCGCGCTGGCCGCTCATCAGCTGGGACAGCATGGGCGCCGACAGACCGAGCACGGCAGCGAGGCGGGCCTGGTTCAAGCCGAGGTCATCTATGAGCCGGCGGAAGAGCGCGCCGAGGGGCTCTCCGTACCAACTGCGCTGAAGCTCTCTGGCTCTGGCCGTGGCCTCTTGCTGTACTGCGTCCACTACTACTCCCCTTCGCTGGTGCGAACCTCGCGAGCATCTTACGGAGAGTGGTCGCGGACCGGGAGTCCCTATCATTTTGCGGGATACAGGGGATGACCCGGTACTCTGGTCTGCGGCAGTGGCCGAGGCTCAGCGGAGCCCGGTCGCATCCACTTTCGGGGCCTTAGCTCAGTTGGTAGAGCGCTGTCTTTGCATGGCAGATGTCAGGGGTTCGACTCCCCTAGGCTCCACGATTCAGACCCCTCCGACCTGCGGAAACGCGGATCGGAGGGGTCTTTTTCATGCCCGGGACCGGGCGGGTGCCGGGGGCGGGAACGGAGCGGGAGGGGTTCGGGAACCGCGGGAGGGAGGCTCCGTACCAGTCGAAGGCCTGCCGACCGGGCGGCCAAGGAGAAGGGGTTCCCGTGGCGAAGATCGTTCTGGTGTCCGGCAGCACGAGCCGGGAGTCGGTGAACACGGCGGTCCTGGAGACCGTCCGGGGCATCCTCGCGGAGCTGCCCGGCTCCCACGAGGCGGTGCTGCTCCCGATCGCGGAGCTCCCGTTCTACGACGTGGAGGTCGAGCGGGCGGACAGCTCCGAGGCGGTGCGCGCGGCGAAGGAGCTGGTCTTCGGCGCCGACGCGGTCGTCATCAGCACCCCTTCCTACAACGGTGAGATGCCCGGCGTCCTGAAGAACGCCCTGGACTGGCTGTCCCGCCCGGGCGGCGCCTCGCCTCTGAAGGACCGCATCACCGCCGTGACCAGCGCCTCGCCCGGCGCGCGCGGTGGTCTCGACGCCCAGCCCGGTCTGGTCGGCGTCCTCACCCGGGTCGGCGCGCAGATCGTCGCCCACGAGCCGGTCGCCGTCGGCGGCGCCGCGAACCTGCGGAACGCCGAGGGCCGGTACGAGGACCGCGAGACCGTCGCCGCGCTGGAGAGCCTGACGGGCGCGGTGCTGGCCGCGGTGGCCGACCGCGCGGAAGTCCTCGTCTGATGGCCTCCGGGGAGATCGGGCTGCTGCGCCTGATGAAGGAGGACCTGGACGTGGTCGTCGCCCGCGATCCCTCGATGCGCAACCGCAGGGAGGCGCTGCTGCACGCCGCCCTGCCCGCGCTCTGGGCCCACCGGATCGCCCACCGACTGCACCGCCGGGGACTCCGGCTGACGGCCCGGGCCATCGCCTGGTCCGCCCGCCGCGGTACCGCAGTGGAGATCCACCCCGGTGCCGAGATCGGCCGCCGGGTGCTCATCGACCACGGCGCGGCCGTGGTGATCGGCGAGACCGCGGTGGTCGGCGACGACGTGACCATCTACCACCAGGTGACGCTCGGCGCGGTGGGCTGGTGGAGCGACAACAAGCGCCCCGAGGGTGCCCGCAGGCACCCCGTCGTGGGCCACGACGTGGTGCTCGGCACCAACGCGACCGTGCTGGGCCCGGTCACCATCGGCGAGCACGCCGTCATCGGGGCGCAGGCCCTGGTGAACAAGGACGTGCCCCCGGGCGCCAGGGTGCTGGCCGCGACCGCCGTGATCAAGGCCGTCGGCGAGGAGCCGCAGCCCATGGAGGACCTGTACGCCGTGACCGCCTCGGCCGGCTCCTGGTAGTTCCGGCGCACCCGCGCCCCCGAAGACCCCACCGGCGTACGGCTGTCCGTACGACCACCCGACACACAGCCGTACGACCCGACTTGGTGAGGAACGAGACGTGAACAGCTCCGCAAGCTCCGAGAACCGCCGCATCGCCGACAGCATCGAGGACCTGGTCGGCTCGACCCCGCTGATCCGTCTGCGCTTCGAGGACACCGCGCCCGGCACCGAGGTGCTGGCCAAGCTGGAGTCGGCCAACCCGATGTCCAGCAGCAAGGACCGGGCCGCGCTCTACATGCTGCGGGCCGCGGAGCTGCGCGGTGAACTCACCCCCGGCAGCGGCACGGTGATCGAGGCCACCTCCGGCAACACGGGCATCTCGCTCGCTGCCTTCTCCGCCGCCCGCGGCTACCGCTGCGTGATCGTGCTGCCCGACAGCGCCACGGCCGAGCGGGTGGCCCTGCTGAAGGCCCTGGGCGCCGAGATCGTGCAGACCCCGCGCGAGCAGGGCTACCCGGGCGCCATCGCCAAGGCCGAGGAGCTGCACGCGGCCACCCCCGGCTCGTGGTTCCCCTGCCAGCACGAGAACCCCGACAACGTGCAGGCGCACTACGAGACCACCGGCCCGGAGATCTGGACGGACACCGCCGGCCGGATCGACGTGCTGGTCTGCGGCGTGGGCACCGGCGGCACGCTCAGCGGCGCCGCGAAGTACCTCAAGGAGCAGGACCCGTCGATCCGCGTGGTCGCGGTGGAACCGGAGAACTCCCCGGTCCTCTCCCAGGGCGTCGGCGGCCTGCACCGCATCCCCGGCCTCAACGGCGGCTTCGTGGCCCCCACCACGGACGTCTCCCTGATCGACCACGTCGTCACGGTGGCCGACGAGGACGCGATGACCGCGGCCCGTACCCTCGCCCGCCGCCAGGGCATCTTCGCCGGGGTCTCCTCCGGCGCCGTCGCCCACGCCTGCGCCCAGCTGGCCGCGCACCCCGACTACATCGGCGCCTCGATCGTGGCCGTCCTGCCGGACACGGGCGAGCGCTACCTCAGCCTCTGGAACGAGTCCGAGGCCGGCCGGGCAGAGCCGGCTGCCGCGCAGCCCTCCGCCCTGGCCACCCGCCCCTGACCCGCCCCCGGCGGTCCACCACCCCCAGCCCCCTCTTCTGCAAAGGAACCCCGACATGCCGGTGATCACCGTCGACTGGTGGAAGGGCAACGACCGCGCCCAGCGTGCCGAGCTCGTCGCCGAACTGACCGAGACCGTCGCCAAGGTGGCCAACTGCCCCCACGACGCCGTGACCGTGATCGTCCGGGACGTGGAGCCCAGCCACTGGGGCAAGGGCGGCGCCCTGGCCGACACCCTGGTCGGACCGGGCAGTGACGGGGGTGCGGAATGACCTTCGGCGCGCTGCACCCGAACATCAAGCTGCGCCTCGGGATCGGGTTCGTCCAGCGGTTCCTCGGCATCATGCTGATGCCGCTGATGGTCATCCACCTCTCCACGGTGTACGGCCCGGCCACCGCCGGTGTCCTCACCCTGGTCGTCGCGGCGGCGGGCATCGCCAGCAACTTCCTCGGCGGCCACCTCGCCGACGTCCACGGCCGCAAGCCGCTGATGGTGTGGGGCGAGGTGGGGGCGGCCCTCACCTTCGGGCTGCTGGCCCTGGCCAACTCGCCCTGGTGGCAGTCGGGGGCGGCGACCTTCGTCCTCTTCCTGCTCAACACCTGTCTGTCCAACGCGGCCACCCCCGCGGCCGACGCGATGATGATCGACGTCTCCAGCCCGGAGAACCGGCAGCTCGTCTACACGATCAACTACTGGTCGATCAACCTGGCCTTCACCACCGGCGCCCTGGTCGGCGGCTTCTTCTACGGCGAGCACTTCACCCTGCTGCTGACCGCCGCCGCCGTGCTCTCCGCGGCCACCGCCGCGGCCACCTGGTGGTGGATCGCCGAGAGCGCCCCGGAGGACTCCAGGGAGCAGGCGGTCGGCATCCCGGCGATGCTCCGCGGCTACCTCGCCGTCTCGCGGGACCGCACGTTCCTCCGCCTGCTGGGCGCCGCCACCCTGGCGCGGGCCATCGAGGTGCAGATCGGCTACTACATCGCCGTACGCCTCGCGGACGAGTTCCCCCAGCAGGCGCTGGCCGGTCTGGAGCAGTGGTTCCCCTCGGTGGACGGCGTCGCGATGCTGGGCATCCTGCGGGCCGTCAACAGCGCCCTGGTCGTCGGGTTCGCGCTCTTCGCGGGCAGCCTCTTCCGCCGGCTGCCGGACGGCGTCCGGCTGATCGCGGGCCTCGGCGTCTTCACCGCCGGGTACATGGTCCTCGCCGTCAGCAACGACGGCTGGATCCTGATCGCCGCCGCCGTGGCGATGACCGTGGGCGAGATCGTGCACGTACCGGTCAAGCAGGCCCTGCTGGCCGACCTCGTCGACCCCGCCGCGCGCACCAAGTACATGGCCGCCTACGGGCTGAACAACCGGATCGGGCTGATCATCGGCTCGCTCTGCGTGACCCTCGGCGCCTTCCTCTCCCCGGTCGGCATGAGCGTGCTGTTCGCGGCCTTCGGGCTCGGCGCCATGCTCTGCTACCGCTCCCTGCTGAAGCCGCGCGCACCCCGCGGGACCGCGGTGGAGCAGGACGCCCCGGCTGCCGTGCCGGCCCAGAACGGAGCCCCCTCATGACTCGCACCAGCGGCGCCGGACGGCTCCTGATGGTCATGCCCTACGAGCAGCTCGTCCGCAAGGCCGTGGCGGCCGGCTTCCGGGTCTGGTCGGTCTGGGACCCCAAGCTGCGGGACCCGGAGTACCTGGCCAAGGTCGCGGCCCACTCCGAGGACCTGGCCCTGGTCGACTTCGACGACGAGGCCGCCCTGCGCGCCCTGGTGGCCCGCATGGCCGCCGAGCACCGGGTGGACCACGTACTCCACCTCGGCTCCGAGGCCAGCATGGCGCCGGTCCTGGCCGAGGCCGAGGCCCTGGGGCTGTCGCCGAACACCGCCGAGTCCGTCCGGCTGCTCAACGACAAGAACGCGATGCGCCGCCTGCTGAACCGCAACGGTGTCTCCGTGGTGCGGGCCCGGGAGGTGCCGGCGCTCGCCGACGTGGAGCCGCTGCTCGCCGAGTTCGGGCTGCCGGCGGTCGTCAAGCCGGGCAACTCGGCCGGCAGCAAGGGCATCGCCCTGGTGCGCGGGCCGGCCGACCTCGCGGAGTGGACGGAGCGGGTCAAGGCCGCGGGCATCGAGGGCCCCTTCATCGTCGAGGACTACCTGGAGGGCCCGGAGTTCAGCGTGGAGACGCTGACAGTCGACGGCATGCACCAGGTCGTCGGGATCACCGCGAAGCAGACCAGCGGCGCACCCGGGTTCGTCGAGACCGGGCACGTCCACCCCGCCCCGCTGGATCCCGCCGACGCGGCGGCGATCCGGGCCACCACCACCGCGCTGCTCGACCTCGCCGGCTACCGGTTCGGCCCGGCGCACACCGAGGTGATCCTCACCCCCGCCGGGCCGCGCATCGTCGAGTCCCAGGCCCGCCTCGGCGGCGACCGGATCCCCCTCCTCGTGGAGGTCTCCGGCGGGTTCGACCTGGAGGCGGAGATCTTCCGCGCCCTGGCCGGCGAGCCGGTCACGACGCCCACCCCGCAGCGGTACGCCTCGATCGGCTTCTTCCAGCTGCCCGCGGGCCGGCTGGAGTCCGTCGACGGCCTGGCCGAGCTGGCCGAGCGGCCCTACGTGCACACCGTGGTCTTCCCGTACGCCCCCGGCGACGTCCTGCCCCACACCACCGACTCCGGCAGCCGGCACGGCTACGCCGTCGTCGACGCCGCGAGCCCCGCCGGGGCCGCGGAGCGGATCGCCGCCGTCCAGGCCGGGCTCCGCGCCACGATCACCGCCACACCCGAGGACACCCCCTGATGACCACGCAGAACGCGGCGACGGCCGCGGGCCGCCCGGACCGGACCATGCTGCTGGTCGGCGGCACGGACCAGCACCTGGAGCTCGCCAAGGCACTGGGCGTACGGGTCGTCATGCTCCAGCACCCGGACAAGGTCAACCCGTTCCAGACCGGCCTGGCCGACGAACTTACGGTGGTCGACTACACCGACTGGGAGGCCGTCGTCCCGGTCGCCGAGACCGCCCGCGCGGTCTGGGGCTTCGACGCCGTCGTCTCGCTCACCGAGGGCGGGCTCGACACGGCCGCCCGGCTCAACGAGCACTTCGGCTTCCCCGGCACCCGTCCGGAGGTCAGCCGGCGGATGCGCGACAAGTACCTGATGCGCAGCCACCTGGCGGCGCACGGCAAGCTGGACATGCACGTGGAGCGGGTCACCGACCGGGCCTCCCTGGACGCCTTCGCCGAGCTCGCCGGCTTCCCCTTCATCGTCAAGCCGACCGCGGCCACGGCCGGCTTCGGCCTGATCAGGGTGCGCGCGGCCGCCGACCTGGACATGGTCTGGCAGCGCATCGAGGAGCTGCGCGGCCGGCGCACCGACCGCGGGTCGACCCTCTTCACGGTCGACGAGCTGCTGATGGAGTCCTACCTCGACGGACCCGAGTTCAGCGTGGAGGGCTTCAGCTTCGGCGGCCGCCACGTGGTGGTCGCCGTGACCGAGAAGCTCGTCAGCGACGCCCACTTCGCGGAGCTGGGACACGCGCTGCCGGCCCGGCTGTCCCCCGGGGACCGCGACCGGATCGGGGCGGCGGTCACCGACTTCCTCGACACGATGGGCGTGACGGACGGCCCGACCCACACCGAGCTGCGGCTCACCTCGCGGGGCCCGGTCGTCATCGAGTCCCACAACCGCGTGGGCGGCGGCCGGATCAACGAGCTGGTCGAGGCCGCGTACGGGATCGACCTGCTCGGGTACGGGGTGGCCTGGCCGATGGGCCTGGCCGAGGCGCTGCCGGAGGCTCCCGCGGCCCGTGCCGCCGCCTGTACGCGCTACCTGCTCCGGGACCCCGGCACGGTCACGGCCGTGTCGGGGGCCGAGGAGATCGCCGCCCGGCCCGACGTGCTGGTGGCGGAGGTCTCCGTACGCCCCGGCGACACGGTCCGTCCCCTGCGGGACAACTGGGACCGGCTCGGCCTGGTCGCCGTGACGGCGGCCGACACCGACACGGCCGTCGCCCTGTGTGAGCGGCTGACCGAAGAGATCGACATCGAGGTGGCCCCGGCGGCGGTCGCCCAGGAGCGTCTGGAGGCGGCGGTATGACCGCGCTCGTGCTGCACCGTTTTCCGCTCGGCCCGTTCCCGTACGACCGGTGGCTCGACGGACTCGACGGCGGCGTCGTGATGATCGCCGCCCGCGACAGGATCGAGGGCGGCGGGGAGCGGGTGCCGGACGGCCCGGGCGGCTACCGCCACCTGGAGGTCGTCGACACGTTCGACGACGAGGAGCTGGTCGACCGGCTGGCACTCGACCTGGCCCACGAGTACGGCGTCACCCACGTGATCGCCCACCACGAGGCCGACCTGATCCGCGCGGCCCGGCTGCGGGAGAAGTTCGGCCTGCCGGGCCAGCTGCCGGCCGAGGTGCTGCCCTTCCGCGACAAGGTGCTGATGAAGCAGCGCCTCGCCGCGGCCGGCATCGAGGTCGCCCCGCACACCGTGCCCGGCACGGCCGCCGAGGTGCGGGCCTTCGCGGCCACGCACGGGCTGCCGCTGGTGTTCAAGGCCCGTGACGGGTTCGGGTCGATCGGGCTGCGGATCGTGCGGAGCGAGGAGGAGCTGGAGCTCCGCCTGGCCGAGGACTTCGCGCCCGGCTCCGGGCCGCGCGCGGACCTGCTGCTTGAGGCGTACGTACCTGGCCGGATGTGCCACGTGGACGGCGTCGTGGCCGGGGGCCGGACCGTGATGGCCTGGCCGTCGCAGTACCAGTACGACCTGTCGTCCTTCCAGGCCGACGGGGGCGCCCGGGTCGACCTGACGCTGGCGCCCGACGACCCGCTGACCCCCCGTCTGCTGACGCTGGCGGAGGCGGCGTTGACGGCTCTCGGCGGACCGGCCGACCACGCCTTCCACGCCGAGGTCTTCCACACCCCGGACGACCGGCTGGTGGTCTGCGAGGTGGCCGCCCGGCCGGCGGGGGCCCGGATCCGGGACGTGCTGAACGCGGTGTTCGGCGTCCACCCGGTCGAGCTGGCCTCGCGGGCCGCGACCGGACTGCGCCTCAACGCGGTGGAGGCCCTGGGCGAGGGCGAGCGGCTGGAACCGGCCCGTATGGCGGGCCAGGTGCTGATGATGAAGCGACCGGGAACCGTGCGCGGGATCCCGGTCACGCCCGAGGAGCCGTGGGTGGAGTTCTACGGGGTGTTCGCGGAGCCCGGAGAGGAGATAGGACCGGCCGCGATTTCCTCGGACTTCCTGGCCGCGGCGGTGCTTTCCGCCCCCACCAGAACGGAATGCGAGATTCGGTTGCGGGCCCTCGGCACGCGTTTCGAGACGGAGATCGTGATTGATTGACGGGATGTGAACGCTGGGCGAAGCGGGCCGCCCAACCCCCGGACAGAACCTGGCTCCTGGCCGGTTCCCGCTGTACTGTCCGACCCCAGTATCAGAGCGGGAACCGTTGGGGAACGGCACCCGCGAATGTCTGTCATGTCGAAAGCGCCACGCACGACATACGGAAACCAAGGGGCGGGGATACAGAAATGCGCAGCAAGTTTGCCGGAATCGTCGGAATCTTCGCGCTGGGTCTCGCGGTCGTCCTGGGGGCCACCGCGGACCTCGGTACGGACTCCGTGAACGACCGGACGGTCCAGGCCGACACCCACGGCCCCGGCAGCCCCGCCCCGGTCTCCCCCGGCGCCTGACGCCGAACGGACCTGATCGACGAGAGGCGGCCCGCCCCCGACAGGGGCGGGCCGCCTCTCGTCATGTCATGCGCGTCCCCGCGCGGGGTCAGAGCGGACGCCTGGCCGCGTCGGGCACCCCCATCGCGTCGAACAGCGCGACCGCACGCGCCCGGCTCTCGTCCGCCGCCGCCTGATCGCCCGTGGCCCGCACGGCCCGCGCGATGCCGGCCAGCGCCCGCGCCTCCTCCATGCGGTACCCGACCTCCGCGGCACGCCCCAGCGCGCTCCGGTAGACCTCCATGGCCTCGGCGTACTCGCCGCGCTCCAGCCGCAGGTTGCCGATCAGCCGCTCGACGACCGTCTGCCGGGGCAGCGTCGGTCGGTGGCCCAGCAGCTTGAAGGCCTCCGCCTCGCAGCGGCGTGACTCCTCGGTCTGGCCGAGCCGCTGGCGCAGGGTGGCGACCAGGGCCAGCGTCACGGCGAAGTCGTCGGGCTGGTGCGATTCGTCGAAGCGGACCATGGCCTGCTTGAGGCAGACCTCGGCCTCCTCGGAGCGGCCGAGGTCGAGGTACGCGCTGGCCAGGTCGTTCAGGGCCATGACCTCCTGCCCCAGGATGCCGAGTTCTCCGGCCAGCCTGACCGCCCGCTCCGCCGCTTCGACGGCTTCCTCGCCGCGGCCCAGGCAGGAGTAGGTGGTGCTGAGTGAGCACAGCACGTGGATCTCGGACTGGACGGCACCGGTCTCCCGGAACACCTCCACGGCCTGCTCCTGGTGGCGCACCGCCTCGGTGAACTCGCCCAGGCAGCTGAGCAGCAGCCCGAGCGCCTCGTGGCTGGAGCCCTCGCCGAGCCGCTCGCCCTGCTCCCGGGCCAGCTCCAGAGCCTCTTCCGAGACGGCGATGCCCTCGCGGAAGCGGCCGAGCTTCCACAGGGAGGTCACCTGGTTGTTGAGGCTCAGCCGGAGGGCCTGGGCGTCCCGGAGGCGGCGGGCCGCCGCGGCCGCGACCTGGCCGGCCTGGAGGTACTGGTCCGTGTAGGACCGCATGTTGAGGTGGAACATCACGTTGCGGGCGAGCCAGACCGCATGGCGGAGGAAACCGCGTGCCTCGGCGACGGACACCGCCGCCAGCACCGCGTCACCCTCGCGGTCGAACCAGGAGGTCGCCCGCTCGGTGTCGCCCAGCGGGGGCAGCACGGCGGCGGAGCCGTCCAGGCCGGTGGCGTAGTGGGTACGCCCCGGGAACAGCACCGCGCAGGCCGCGTCGGTCGCCGCGTAGAAGTAGTCCAGCAGCCGTTCCAGCGCGGCGGCGTCGTCCTCCGCCGTCTCCGCGTTGCGCAGGCTCTGGGCGAAGCTGCGGACCAGGTCGTGGAAGGCGTAGTAGCCGAGCTCGTGCTGCTGGACCAGGTGCATGTCCAGGAGGTCCTCCATGAGGTCCTCCGCGTCGCGCGGGTCGGTGTCCAGCAGTGCCCCCGCCGAGTGGACGTCGATCTCCGCGCCCGGATGCAGGCTCAGCAGCCGGAAGGCCGTCCGGTGCTCCTCGTCCATCGCCTGGTACGAGAGTCTGAGCGTCGCCGCCACGCTGCGCTCGCCCGAGCTCAGCTCGTCCAGCAGCCGGGTCTCGTCGCAGAGCCGCCCCACGAGGTGCTCGACCGTCCACCGGGAGCGGTTGCGGAGCCGGGCGGTCGCGATGCGCAGGGCGAGGGGCAGGTGCCCGCAGAGCGAGGCCAGGTCGCTCACGGCCCGCGGCTCGCGTGCCGTGCGTTCCTCGCCCAGGGTCTCGGTGATCAGCGCGAGGCTGTCCTCGGGGGACATCACCCCGATCGAGATCCACTCGGCGCCGTCCAGCTCGACCAGGCGGGCCCGGCTGGTGATCAGGACCAGGCACCCGGGCGAGGCGGGCAGCAGCGGCCGGACCTGGGCGGCGTCCGAGGCGTTGTCGAACAGGAGCAGCAGCCGGCGGCCCATCAGGGTGGTCCGCCACAGGGCGGCCCGGCCCGACGCGTCGTCGGGCAGTTCGTCGCCCGGGACGCCGAGGGTGCGCAGCAGGCTGGCGATCACGGCCCCGGGTTGCAGCGGCCGCTCGCCCGGGGTGTAGCCGCGCAGGTCGATGTGGAGCTGGCCGTCCGGGTACTGGTCGGCCAGCAGGTGCGCCGCGCGGACCGCCAGCGAGGTCTTGCCCGTGCCGCCCATGCCGTCGATGGCGAGGATCCGGGTGCCCGCCTCGGTGGTCTCCCCGGCTGCCTCCAGCAGGGCGGCCAGTTCCCGCTCCCGGCCGGTGAAGTCGGTGAGGTCGTACGGCAGGGTGCAGGGCGCGGCAGGCGCCTGTGCGTCCTTCGTACCGGAGGTTTCACGCAATGTTTCACGTGAAACATCGCCCGGAGCCGGCTCCTCGGCGGGGGCCGGGGCGGGCGGCTCGGGGGCGGCCAGTTCCGGGCTGTCGCGCAGGATGCCCTCGTACAGCTGGGTGAGCTTGGGGCCGGGGTCCACGCCCAGCTCCTCGGCCAGCAGCTCGCGTACCCGCCCGAACTCCTCCAGGGCCTCGGCCTGACGGCCCGAGCGGTACAGGGCCAGCATCAGGTGGCCGCGCAGCGTCTCGCGCAGCGGATGAGCGGCGACCAGTTCGCGCAGGTCCCCGACCAGCTCGCCCGTCTCGCCGCGCTCCAGCCGCAGCTGGAAGAGGGTCTCGGCCGCGGCCAGCCGGCGCTCGTCCAGTGCGGTGGACGCCGAATCGATCACGGGTCCGCCGGTGCCGGCCAGGACGGGGCCGCGCCACAGGGACAGGGCCGACCGCAGTTCGTCCTCGGCTCCGACGGGCCGTCCGGCCGCCAGCGCCTCGCGGGCCCGCTGGGTGTGGCGGGTGAAGAGGGTCAGGTCCAGCTGGTCGTCCTCGACCAGGGCGCGGTAGCCCGGGCCGTCCGTCACGATCAAGCCACTTCCGCCCGGAATGCGCTGGCGCAGATCGGCCACTGCCTTGCGGATCTGATGTGAGGCGGTTGCGGGCGGTTCGTCCTCCCAGGCGGCTTCCACGAGGCGGGCCACCGGAACCACTCGGCCCGGTTCCAGCAGCAAGGTCACCAGGACCCTCTCCTGGATCGGACCGCCCAGTCTGAGCCGGTTCCCGCCCGCCCAACCCTCCAGTGAGCCAAGGACGTTGAACCGTACCTTGACCTCTTCCCGCTCGCTCATGGCCCCCACCCGACGTGCTCGCAAAACCCCAGGTGAGGGGCCTGCTGTGGAAAAGAGCGTAAAGGGTTCCCGGATCGGGCGGTACTGCTCCGGGAGGTGATCGGGAACTCCGAAACCCAAGCTTCACGGGCCAGCAGGAGAGAGCACAGACGGAGCACCCATGAAGACTTCAAGCCACTTGGGCGAGGCGCGGATCATCCACTCGGAGGAGTTCGTTTTCGAGCCCGTGCCGGGTTCCGGCGGTACCGAGGTCGCCACCCCGGTGAGCCCGGCGCTCGGAGCGACCTGGGTGACGCTGCACATCGTGCGGGTCGCCGCGGGGGAGGCCTGGAGCCCCGAGGACACCACGCTCGAGGAGAACACCGTGGTCGTCCACGAGGGATCGGGCCGCCTGCGGGTCGGCGACGAGACCCGGGACGCCGGCCGCGCGTCCGCCGCGTACGCGCCCACCGGACGTGCCCTGACGCTGTTCGCGGGCCCGGAGGGCATGACGGCCTACGTCTGGCGCACCCCGCTGGCCGAGGGCCGCACCCTCGGCACCGACCCGAAGATCTTCTCCACGCTCTGGGACGACGAGACCCAGCTGCGCGGCTTCGCGGGCACCGGCCAGGTGGCCCCCGAAGAGGCCCCGCGCGCCACCATGAACTTCATCTTCTGGCCCGGGGCCGGCAGCTGCCAGCTCTGCCTGCACTGCGGCATCCAGCAGCCCGGCGAGACCTTCAACGTCCACCTGCACACGCACAGCGACGAGGCGTTCATCGCCTTCGAGGGCGTGGGCCAGATGTACCTCGTGGACCGCTGGATCGACGTCGCGGCCGGTGACGTGCTCTTCGCCGCCCCCGGCGTGCTGCACGGCGCCCGCAACCCCCACACGGGCCCGGACGCCCGCCGCTTCGTGACCTGCGGCGGCCCGACCCCCTTCGACCCTGCCCTCTACGACGCCGCCGGCGTCTCCTCACAGGTGGTCTGACCGACATGTGCCGTATCTACGGATCCTTCAATGCCGGCACGAGCGACCAGGAGCTGCGCACCGTCGCCGCACTGCTGCGCCACGGCGGCCCCGACGCCCAGACCTTCACCGGGAAGGACGACTGGGCCCTGGGCAACAACCGGCTCTCGATCATGGACCCCGAGGGCGGCGAGCAGCCGTACCGCCTCGGCGCCGTCACGGTCGTCTTCAACGGCGAGCTGTACAACCACCGCGAGCTGGCGGGCCGCCTGGAGGCACGCGGCCACCGCATCCCGGACAACTGCGACGGCTCCGTGCTGCCCGCCCTCTACCTGGAGTACGGCGAGCGCTTCGCCGAGCAGCTCGACGGCATGTACTCCGTCGCGGTCATGGACCTGCGCGAGGAGCCGAAGCTCGTCATCGCCACCGACGAGTCGGGCATGAAGCCGCTCTACTACGCCTGGGACGAGGCCGACGGCCGGTTCCGCTTCGCCTCCGAGATCCCTGCGCTGCTGGGCTTCGCCGACGTCACGGCCGAGGAGGACGAGTACGGGCTCGACGCCTACCTGGTCTCGAAGACCCCCTTCGGCGACCGGACCATGTTCCGCGGCATCCAGGTGCTGCCCCCGGCCGCCACGGCCGTGGTCGGCCGCCGCGGCGGACTGCGCATCACCACCCGTCCGCTCGGCCACACGGCCGCCGGCCCCGACACCGCGCGGAGCCTGGCCCGGGCCGGCGAGGAACTGCGCGAGCTGCTGGCCAAGGAGGTCTCCCGGCTGCTGATCGCCGACGCCCCCGTCGCCGCGATCACCTCGGGTGGTCTGGACTCCAGCCTGGTCACCGCGCTCGCGGCGCGGGCCACCGGCCGGCTGCACACCTTCAACATCGCCTACACCGGCACCTGGCCCTCGGACGAACGCGCCTTCGCCGCCGAGGTCGCCGGCCGCGCCGGCACGGTCCACCACCAGGTCGAGATCGACCCGGCCACCTTCCCCGACCTGCTGGCGGACGTGGTCTGGCACCTGGGCCAGCCCAACGCCGACCCCATCACCCTGTCGACGTTCTCCCTGTTCCGCGCCGTCCGCGACGCGGGCTTCAAGGTCGCCCTCACCGGAGACGCGGCCGACGAGCTGTTCGGCGGCTACGCGCGGATGACCCACGCCATGGCCGCGCCCGGCGGCCTCGGCTGGGTCCAGGAGTACCTCGACCACCTCTCGGCGGTGCCCCGCGCCCTGCGCGAGCGGCTCTACACGGACGAGTACGCCGGAGCGGTACGGGCCCACGGCCCCGCCCTGCCGGCCGGGCTCACCGAGACCCTGGAGGCCGGCGAGGGCTCGCGCATGCGGCGCATCTGCGCCATCGAGCAGCAGTACCGGCTCCCCTCGTACCACCTGCGGCGCGTGGACCACCTGTCCATGGCCAGCTCCGTCGAGGCACGGCTGCCCTTCTGCCAGCCCGAGGTGGTCCGGTTCGCGACCACCCTGACCGACGAGCAGAAGATCAACTCCACCGGGGTCAAGCGGGCCCTGTACGCGGCGGCCCGGGGCCTGGTCCCGGACAGCGTCCTCAACCGCCCCAAGCAGCCCTTCACCCTGCCCATCACCGCGATGCTCACCCCGGGCCAGGCCCTGTGGGACGTGGCCCGTGACGCCCTGTCGGAGAGCGCGCTGCGCGCCGACGGCCGCATCCGCCCCGAGGTCGTCACCGGCCTCTTCGAGGAGCAGGCGACCCGTCCGTCCGACGGCGCGTCCCTGGCCATCTGGGCGCTGATGTCCCACCAGATGTGGCGCACCCAGTTCTTCGGCGCCACCTCCTCCCGCGCGGGCACCCTCCAGGGGGCGCGGTGAGCGGCTACTTCGCCAACGCCCACGGAGCGCCCTGCCCCACGCTGGTCCTCGACGGCCAGGGCCTGCCCGAGGAGACCGACGAGCTGCTCGACAGCCTGACGGCCATCCGGGCGGACCTGAGCGCCGACGGCGCCGGTGACGTGCTGAAGAACGCGATCGTGCGGCCCTCCGCGCACCCGCTGTTCGACCTGGACTACCGGTTCGTGCAGTCGCTGCCCCAGTCGCACGCGTCGTTCGACCTGCGCGGCTCCTGCGGGCACTCCATCCTGGCGGCCGTCGAGGCGGCCGCCAGGTCCGGGATGATCCCGCCGCTCGTCCCCGGTGCCCGGGTGCGGGTGAACGTGCTGAACAACGGCGACAACGTGGTCTGCGAGGTCGAGGAGACCTCCGACGGCGGCACGAGCTTCACGGCGCACTTCCTGTGCACGCCGACCAAGCCGTACGCCGAGCTGCTGATGACGGGGGAGCCGGTCACCGAGGTCCGCGTGGACCGGATGGTCGTCCCGGTCTCGCTGGTCTCGATGGGCAACCCCTACGTGTTCGTCCCCGCCCGCCACCTCGGGGTGGAGACGAAGGAGCAGCTCTTCGCCGCCGACGGGAAGCTCTTCGACCAGTTCGCCAGGATCCGCCTCGCGGTGTGCGAGCAGCAGGGCTGGGACCCGTCCGGCGCCTTCCCCAAGATCGCGGCCGTGCTGCCGCAGGAGGGCGGCGCCCTGGCCGTCCGGGCGGTCTCGGTGCCCTCCTGGCACCCGACGCTGGCCCTGACCGGCGCCATCTGCCTGGGGACGGCGGTCGGCATCGAGGGCACCATCCCGTGGTCGCTGGCCTGGAACAGCGGCTACCGCGAGGGCCTCGTCACGCTCGTCACTCCGGGCGGCGAGCTCCAGGTCTCCGCGTCGTCCGTACGGACGGACACCGGGCCGCGGCTGGCCTGGGTCTCGGTCGCCGGGAAGCGCGTCGACTACCAGGGCTGGGCCGGGCTGCCCGCCGCCCGCTTCCCCTACGCCGCAGCCCCCTCCCTCTCCACTTCCCCGTCCTCGTCCCAGGAGCGCGCATGTCTGCCACTGCCAGTCTGACCACCCCCGACGCCGGACTGCGGCTCTCGCTGTCGGCGCTCGACCCCGAGGTGCGCGACGCGCTGGCCGCCTGCGCCGTGGCCGCGGACCGGACCGGCGAGCCCGACCTGGACGCCGTCGCCGTACTCCGCGAGAGCCGCCTGCTCGGCCTGGCCGTGCCGCGCGAGTTCGGCGGCGCGGGCGCCGGCCCGGTCGACCTCAACCGCTGCGTCGAGCAGGTGGCCGCAGTCAACGCCTCCGCCTCGATCATGCTCTTCCAGCACTTCGCGGTCAGCAGCCGCATCGTGGAGCAGGGCACCGCCGTCCAGCACCGCGAGCTGCTCCCCCGGCTCGCCTCGGGCGAGTGGCTGGCCGCCTCCGCGTGGAGCGAGACCGGCGCCGGCGCCAACAAGAAGAACCTGGCCACCAAGGGCGTCCGGACCGACACCGGCTGGTGCCTCGACGGGGCCAAGGCCTTCACCACCAGCGCCGGAGTGGCCGACGTCTACCTCGTCCTGGCCCAGACCGGCGACGACACCGCGGACGGGAGCGACACCGGCTACGGTGCCGCCGGGCAGACCTTCTTCCTCATCCGCGGCGACAACCCGGGCCTCGTCCCGGACACCTCGATGCGGCTGGCCGGCATGCGCGGCTCCGCCACCGGCTTCGTCGACCTGCGCGACTGCCACGTCACCGACGGGGACCGGCTCGGAGCCGAAGGCGTGGCCGCCTCGGTCATCGCCCGGGTGCGGGAGAGCGGAGCCACCCTCGGCGCGGTCGCCGTCGGACTGGCGCAGGCGGCCCTGGACGCCGCCCACGCGCACGCCGCCAAGCGCGGCCTGTACGGCCACCAGTCCCTGCGCTACCGGCTGGTCGACCTGACCACGCAGGTCGAGGCCGCCCGCGCGGTGGTCGAGCGGGCGGGCCGCCGCGAGTCCGCCGACCCGGGCCTGACCACCCTCCACTCCAAGCTCTTCGCCTCCGCCGCCGCCGAGCGGGTCATCTCCGAGGTCGAGCAGATCCTCAGCTCGGCCGGCTACGTCGAGAACCACCCCGTCAACCGGTACGGCCGGGACGCCCGCGCCGTCGCCCTCATGGGCCCCACGAACGACCTCTGCAGGGAACTGGTGAGCCTCTCATGGAACCGCTGAACTCCGCCGACCAGCTGACCGGCCGCACGGCCACCGCCGACCTCGTCGTCGTGGGCGGCCGCCTGGTCACCCCCGAAGGCGTCAAGGACGGCGCCGTCGTCATCCGCAACGGCCGGATCGACGCCGTCCTGGAGCCGGACGAGCAACTCCCCGACGGCCCCCGCGTCGACGCGGCCGGACGGTACGTCCTGCCCGGACTCATCGACTCCCACGTGCACTTCCGCACCCCGGGCCTGGAGTACAAGGAGGACTGGGAGCACGGGAGCCGGGCGGCGATCGCCGGCGGCGTCACCACCGTGCTCGACATGCCCAACACCCGCCCGCCGTCGCTGAACGAGGCCGACGTCCGGGCCAAGGCGGCCATCATCGAGGGCCGTTCCTGGGTGGACTACCGCTTCCACATCGGGGCTGATCCCGAGCACCCCGAGGTACTCGCCACCCTCGATCCCGAAGTCGCCACCTCCGCCAAGGTGTTCATGGCCGGACACCACACCGCCCCCGTGGTCTTCCGCGACTGGCGGGCCCTGGAGGACGCCTTCGCCGCCGCGGCGCGCGGCAACGTCCAGCTCGTGCTGCACGCGGAGGACCAGCACATCTTCGACCTGCTCGACACCTGGCGCGGCGAGCCCGGCTCCTACGACGAGTACGAGCCCCACCGCCCCCGCTCCGGCGCGATCGTGGCCTGCGCCAAGGTGATCCAGCTGGTCCGGACGTACGGCACCCGCGCCCACATCCTGCACGCCTCCACGGCGGAGGAGGCGGACATGCTCGTCGCCGCCGCGCAGGAGGGCCTGCCGCTGACCTTCGAGGTCACCGGCCACCACCTCTCCTTCACCGACGCCGACACCTGCCGGCGAGGTCCGCGCACCCGGCTCTCCCCCGCCATCCGGGGCCTGAGCGACCAGGACCGGCTGTGGCACGCGGCGCTGACCGGTGAGGCCGCGAGCCTCGGCAGCGACCACGCACCGCACACCATCGAGGAGAAGAACAAGGTCCCGGCCGACGCCCCGCCCGGCCTGCCCGGCGTCCAGGAGCTCGCCATCGCGGCCTGGACCGGCATGATGACCAAGCGGGTCGACCCGGACGAGGCGGCCACGCACCTGGCACGGCTGATGGGCTCGGGACCCGCCGACCTCTTCCGGCTCCCCGGCAAGGGCAGGCTGGTCCCCGGCGCCGACGCCGACCTCGCGATCCTCGACCCGGCGGAGCGCTGGCAGCCGACCCGGGACGACATCCAGGCCAAGTGCGGCTGGTCCGCCTACGAGGGCTGGCTCTTCCGCGGTCGCTTCACCACCGTCATCAAGGGCGGCGAGCAGGTCTGGGACGTCCGCTCCGGCTTCACCGGCACGCCGGCCGGCCGCTGGCTCGCACCCGCCCCGGCGGTCCTGGGCCAGCTCGCTGCGGACCCCGCCGATGTTTCACGTGAAACACAGACGGCTGCCGGTGCCGAGGCGGAGGGGGCCCGATGAGCGCCGCGCTGCTGGAGCGGACCGGGGTCACCGCGGAGGAGTTCCGCGCCGCGATGGCGGCGCTCGCCGCTCCCGTCACGGTCGTGACCTGCTACGACGAGTACGGCACCCCGCGCGGCCTGACCGCCAGCGCCGTCTCCTCGCTCTCCCTGGACCCGCCGCTGTTCCTGGTCTGCCTGGACCGGAAGTCCTCCAGCCACGACGCACTGGTCGCGGCCTCATCCTTCTGCGTGAACCTGCTGGCCCCGGGGGACGAGGAACTGGCCCTGAAGTTCGCCGGCCGCCCGGACCGCCGCTTCGACGGCGTCCGGCTGGCCGCGGGCGAGGCCACGGCCCCCGGCCTGGCCGACTCCGCGCTGCGCCTGGTGTGCGAGCGCCACGAGACCCTGGACGGCGGTGACCACACGATCCTCGTCGGCCGGGTGGTCGCGGTCGAGGGGGACGGGCTCGGCCTGACCCCGGCCGGCGGGCTGCTGTGGCACCAGCGCGGCTTCGCGCACGCCCGCCCCGTCCCCCGCCCCGGGGCCTGACCCGTGGGCTGGGATGCCGTACCGGGGGCGGGGGACGCCGGTCCCCGCCCGGTCCCGGCCAAAAGGCGGCCGCTCTCGGCCCGTACCGGGAATGCCCGGGACACGGCCGGTGCTCCTGGGTGAGGGTGGAGCGGTCGACGGGGGAGGGGCGCCATGGGTGCGGGACGCGGGCCGCGCATACCGGTGACCGCTTATGCGGTGGCTTCGATGACGGTGCTCCAGCTGGGACTGGCCGCCTCCAAGCCGCTGTTCGACCACGTAGGGGTGCGCGGGACGACCGCGCTGCGGCTGATCTGCGCCGCCCTGCTGCTGCTCGCCGTCGCCCGGCCGGTGCTGCGCGGCAAGACCCCGCGGCAGCTCGGCTCGGTCCTGGTGCTGGGCGCCGTGTCCGGCGGGATGACCCTGTTCTTCGCCGCCGCCATCGACCGGATCCCGCTCGGCATCGCCGCCACCATCGACTACCTCGGGCCGCTCACGGTGGCCCTGATCGGCTCGCGCCGCGTGCGGGACGTGCTGTGGGCGCTGGCCGCCGGCGGGGGCGTCGCCCTGATCACCCTGACCGAGGACCACGCGCTGGACGGCGCGGCCGGACTGGACCCGCTGGGCCTGGCCTTCGCGGCCGGTGCGGCGGTCTGCTGGGCGCTGTACATCGTGCTGACCAAGGCGGTGGGCAGCACCTTCGAGGGCTTCCAGGGCCTCGCCGCCTCGATCACCGTCGGCGCCCTGGTGGTGGCGCCCTTCGGGCTGGGGGAGGCGGTGCGCGGGCTGGCCGACGCGGGTGGCGACCGGTGGCTGGTGCTGCTCGCGGTGGCGGGCGTCGCGGTGCTGTTCCCGATCGTCCCGTACCTGCTGGAGATGGCGGCGCTGCGCCGGCTGAGCTCCCGTACCTTCGGCATCCTGTTCAGCCTGGAGCCCGCCGTGGCCGCCCTGATCGGGTTCGCGGTACTGGCCCAGGCCCTCGGGATCTGGCAGCTGGCCGGCATGGCCCTGGTGCTGGCCGCCGGAGTGGCGGTCTCCCTGGAGGAGGGCGCCGAGCCGCCCGCCGGGGACGGGGCGGCGGCCGTACCGCCGGCCGTGCCGGCGCCCGAGCGGACCTCCGGCTGAGGACCCGGTCCTCACCGGGTCGCCTCCTGACCGGGTCGCCCGGACGGCCCCCGGACCGGGTCGCCCGGCCCCTGCGGTGGGATCCTTGGAGGTGGGGGAAGACCCGTCGCCCGGAGGCGTGACCGACATGGGAATCTTCGACTTCCTGAAATCCGACAAGAAGCGGGCGCACCACCCCGCCGACACGGTGAAGGAACAGGTCCAGGAGCAGCGGGCGGCCGTGGACGGCCGGACCGCAGGACCGGCCGGCACCACGGCCAGGTACGCCGACGCGGGGACCGCCAAACAGGCCGCCTCCCCGCCCACGGCCGCCCCGACGCCCGACATCGCCACGGGCCCGAAGCCGATGGCCCCGATGCCCGGGACCGCGGCACCGGACACCGCGATGGGCGCGGCACCGGACACCGCCATGACACCGGCGGCCGACACCGCCATGACCACCACACCCGCCGCCCAGCCGCCGCCGGCCGCCGTGAAGCGCACGTACACCGTGAAGCCCGGCGACTCGCTCGCGGCCATCGCCCGCACCCAGCTCGGCAACGAGGCGCGGTGGCGGGAGCTCTACGCCATGAACCGGGGCGTCATCGGCAGCAGCCCCGACATGATCCACCCCGGCATGGTCCTCACCCTCCCCCACTGAGAGCGGGCACGCCCGACGGCCACACGGAGCCGGGGCCCGGATCCTCCATCGGATCCGGGCCCCGGGTTCTGCCGGGCCAGAGCGCCGGCCGGTCGGGGTGCGGGACTCAGAGGTCCCCGCGCTCCCGGTCCGCCTCGGCCTGCTTGGCCTCGACCTCGGGGTCGTAGGCGCCGTTGGACGACGCGCTGCCGTCCAGCGAGCCCAGGCCGCCGCGGTCGGGGACCTCGGTGGCGGCCGGCGGCTCGACCAGCCAGTCCGGGTTTGACTGCTGGTCCCACCACTTCCAGACCGCGAAGGCGACGCCGGCCACCACGCCGACGACCGCCACGCCCTTGAGGATCCGGGCGGCCTTGTGCCGCCGCTCGTGCTGCCGCACCATCCTCCGGATCTCGTCCGGCGTCACCTGCCCCTTGAGGGCGTACAGCGCCGCGGTCGAGCGGGCCGCCGCCTCCACGGCCACCGGGCGGGTCGCCTCGACCGCGCTCTCGATGCGCGGAGCGGTGTAGTCGACGGCCTGCCGGGCCGCCCTGCGGGTGTTCATCACCGCCTTCGTGGCTGCCTGGTCGACCTGGGGCGGCAGCGCCTCCCGGGCCTGGTGCACACGCGGTGCGAGGTGTACGTCGTACTGGGCGCGCGCCTGGTGTGCGGCGCTCGCGACCTTCGGCGCCACGCGTACGCGCGCCTCGTGCGCGTACTGCGTCGCCGCGTCCCTGGCGGTCTCGGCGTACGGCGCCACCACTTCCGCGGCGTGCCGCACGCTTTCCTTCGCCGAAGTCCCGGCGGCGCGCACGCTGTCCATGCGGGTCACGTGTTCCTCCTCCTCGGTGGCGGACACAGCTCACCTTTCCACCCTTTGTCGGATCATGCCTGTCATAACGCTGGCCGGCACGCGCGCAAGGGCATCCGGGTGTCCCGCCGACGGTTTGTCCCCTCTCACCCCGGCCGTGCGAGGATCGGAGGACGTCAGTGAGGACTATGGAAGGCAGATTCGTGGCCGAGAAGCTGTACGCCACCCTGAAGACCAGTCACGGAGACATCGAAATCCTCCTTCTTCCGGATTTCGCGCCGAAGACGGTCCGCAACTTCGTCGAACTCGCCACGGGCGAGCGCGAGTGGGTCAACCCGGAAACCGGGGCGAAGACCACCGACCCGCTCTACGACGGCACGGTCTTCCACCGGGTGATCAGCGGCTTCATGATCCAGGGCGGCGACCCGCTGGGCAACGGCACCGGCGGCCCCGGCTACACCTTCGCGGACGAGTTCCACCCCGACCTGAACTTCACCAAGCCCTACCTGCTGGCCATGGCGAACGCGGGCCCGGGCACCAACGGCTCCCAGTTCTTCATCACGGTCGCCCCGACCGCCTGGCTGACCCGCAAGCACAGCATCTTCGGCGAGGTCGTCGACGACGCGAGCCGCAAGGTGGTCGACGCCATCGCGGGTACGCCGACCAATCCGCGCACCGAGCGCCCGCTGGAGGACGTCGTGCTCCAGTCGGTCGTCGTCGAGAAGCGCTGACGCACGGGCCGAGCCCACCACGAGGGGGACCGATGGAAACCGAGCACCTGCCGGGCTGCTACCGCCACCCGGACCGCGAGACCGGCGTCCGCTGCACCCGCTGCGAGCGCCCGATCTGCCCGGACTGCATGGTCGACGCCTCGGTGGGCTTCCAGTGCCCCGAGTGCGTGCGCACCGGCTCCGGTACGGGCCACAGCCCGGCCGCGAACCAGCCGCGCACGGTGGTCGGCGGGACCGTCGCCGGCGACCCGCACCTGGTCACGAAGGTGCTCGTCGGCATCAACGTCGCCTTCTTCGTCGCCGTCCACGCGGTGGGCGGCGCGGGCTTCGGAAACCCGGTCCTCCGTGAGCTGGGGCTGATCGGCGGCTACTACTGGAACACCGATCTCCAGGGCGTCGTGGACGGCCAGTGGTACCGCCTGCTGACCTCGATGTTCCTGCACGAGGAGATCTGGCACATCGGCTTCAACATGCTCAGCCTCTGGTGGCTGGGCGGGCCCCTGGAGCAGGCGCTGGGCCGGGCCAGGTACCTGACCCTCTACGTGCTCTCGGGTCTGGCCGGCAGCGCGCTGGTCTACCTGCTGGAGCCGCCGTTCTCCCTGACCATCGGCGCCTCCGGCGCCATCTTCGGCCTGTTCGGCGCGACCGCCGTGCTGATGCGGCGGCTGCGCTACGACATGCGGCCGGTGATCGCGCTGCTGGCGATCAACCTGATCATGACCTTCGGCTGGGGCGGCATCTCCTGGCAGGCCCACATCGGCGGCCTGGTGGCCGGCGCCGTGATGGGCGCGGGCATGGTCTACGCACCCCGCGAGCGCCGTGCGCTCGTCCAGTGGGGGACCTGCGGGCTGGTCCTCGCGGGTGTCCTCGTCGCTGTGCTCCTGAGGACGTCCGCGCTCACCTGAGCGGAGGTTGTCCACAGTCCGTGGCGGATCTTGTGCACGATGTGGAAAGAGCCCCTGGAACCGAGAAGACCCAGGTCGGCGGCCGGATCAATCACACCGGCGTCAACCTGGGTCCAGGTTATCCACAGATCTTCTGCCTTTTCCTCAGGTGTGGATAGCGCTGTGGATAACTCTGCGGAGAGCTTGACTTACTTCCACTGGGTGGATACGCCGAAACCCGCGGCGATGAAGCCGAAACCGACCACGATGTTCCAATTGCCCAGCGCCTCGACGGGCAGCCGGGTATCGGTCACGTAGAAGACGACGATCCAAGCCAGGCCGATCAGGAACATGGCCAGCATCACCGGAGCCACCCAGCCGCGGTTGCCCAGCTTGATGGTCTGCGCCTGCTTCGCCGGCGGCGGCGTGTAGTCGGCCTTCTTGCGGATACGTGACTTCGGCACGAGGGTCTCTCCTGTCGATGCGCTGGGGACGAGCCTCCCCCGGGCGTCCGTTAGCGTAGTGGGTCAGGGGCGCTGAAGGAGAAGGGTACGTTGAGCAATTCCGACGACCGCAGGCCGGTCCGGCTGCTCACGGCCGGCGTGTTCGCGCTCGCCGGTCTCATCTTCGTGACCAGCTTCAACACGTCCAAGGGTACGGACATCCGCACCGACACCTCGCTGCTGAAACTCTCCGACCTGATCCACGACCGCAGCCAGGACAACGCGGACCTCGAGGACCGCACCGGCGTCATCCGCAAGGAGGTCGACGCCCTCGCGGAACGCGACGACGGCAGCACCCGCGCCGAGGACGCCAAGCTCAAGGCACTGGAGAAGGCCGCCGGCACCGACCCCATCACCGGCCGCGCCGTCACCGTCACCCTCAACGACGCCCCGCCCGGCGCCACCGCCCGCATCCCCAACGTCCCCGAGCCCCAGCCCAACGACCTGGTGATCCACCAGCAGGACCTCCAGGCCGTGGTGAACGCGCTCTGGCAGGGCGGCGCCCGCGGCATCCGGGTCATGGACCAGCGCCTGATCTCCACCAGCGCCGTGCGCTGCGTGGGCAACACCCTGATCCTGCAGGGCCGGGTGTACTCGCCCCCCTACAAGGTCACCGCCGTCGGCGACCCCGCGCAGCTGCGCCGGGCCCTCGCCGCCTCGCCGGCCATCCAGAACTACCAGCTCTATGTCAACGCGTACGGCCTGGGCTGGAAAGTGGAGGACCACAAGGCGCTGACTCTGCCCGGCTATTCGGGCACAGTGGACCTCCACTATGCGAAGCCCGTGGAGCAACCGCAGCAGTAGGTGGGACGGCCGGGCCGTGCTCCGGCTGACCGTCCGGACGTTCAGCGAACTCTGCCTGACCACCGGCACGCTGATCGTCCTCTTCGTCGCGTACGTGCTCTTCTGGACCGGGGTCAAGGCCGACCGCGCCATGGACGGCGAGATGGATCGGCTGCGCGCCCGCTGGCAGTCGGCCGCACCCGCCGCCGGCACCCCGGGGACGCCGGCGGAGGAGCGGTACGCCGAGGGCACCGCCTTCGCCGAGATGTACGTCCCCCGCCTCGGCGCCGACTGGCGCAAGCCCCTCCTGGAGGGCACCGCCCCCGGCGTCCTCAAGCGGGGCCTCGGCCACTACGCGTCCAGCGCCCCCCTCGGCGGCACCGGCAACTTCGCCGTCGCCGGCCACCGGCGCACGTACGGGGACCCCTTCAAGGACTTCCCGCTGCTGCGCCCCGGCGACCGGGTGCTGATCAAGGACGCCCGCACCTGGTACACGTACCGCATCGTGAACCGGCCCCTGCGGACCCTGCCCACCGACGTCGCCGTCCTCGACCCGGTCCCCGCGAAGTCGGGCTTCACCGCCCCCGGCCGCTACCTCACCCTCACCACCTGCGACCCGGAGTGGGGGCACAGCCACCGTCTCATCGTCTGGGCCGAACTCACCGAGACCCGTTCCACGGGACACCTCAGCCCGTAATCTGGTGCGGTACACGGAACGGAAGGGACGGCATGTACGGCTGGATCTGGCGCCATCTGCCGGGAAACGCGTGGGTTCGCGCGCTGATTTCCCTGGCCCTGGTCCTCGCGGTGGTCTTCGTGCTTTTCCAGTACGTCTTCCCCTGGGCCGAGCCCCTCCTTCCGTTCAACGATGTGACCGTCGACGAGGGATCGGGGACCCGGTGAGCGCGCGCATTCTGGTCGTGGACAACTACGACAGCTTTGTTTTCAACCTGGTCCAGTACCTGTACCAGCTGGGCGCCGAGTGCGAGGTGCTGCGCAACGACGAGGTCGAGCCGGCCCACGCCCAGGACGGCTTCGACGGCGTCCTCCTCTCCCCCGGCCCCGGCACCCCCGAGGAGGCCGGCGTCTGCGTGGACATGGTCCGGCACTGCGCCGGCACGGGCGTCCCGGTCTTCGGCGTCTGCCTCGGCATGCAGTCCATGGCCGTCGCGTACGGCGGTGTGGTCGGCCGGGCGCCCGAGCTGCTGCACGGCAAGACCTCCCCGGTCACCCACGAGGGCAAGGGCGTCTTCCGCGGCCTGCCCTCGCCCTTCACGGCCACCCGCTACCACTCGCTCGCGGCCGAGCCGATGACCCTCCCGGACGTCCTGGAGGTCACCGCCCGCACCGAGGACGGGATCGTCATGGGCCTGCGGCACCGCGAGCACCTGGTCGAGGGCGTGCAGTTCCACCCCGAGTCCGTGCTCACCGAGTACGGCCACCGGATGCTCGCCAACTGGCTCACCGACTGCGGCGACCAGGGCGCCGTCGAGCGGTCCGCTGGGCTCGCCCCGGTGGTGGGCAAGGCCCTCGCGTGACCGCCGTCGCGCCGCCCGCGCCCACCGGGGGCCGGGCCGCGCGGCGCAGGGCAGCACAGGAGGCCGCCAAGCGCGAGCGCCGCAGGCGCCGCGGCGGCCCCCTGGTGATCGCGAGCCGCGTGGCCGGGGAACTCTTCATCACCCTCGGCGTCCTCATGCTGCTCTTCGTCACCTACCAGCTCTGGTACACGAACGTGCTGGCCGGCCGGGAGACCGACGGCGCCACCCGGCACCTGGAGCGGAACTGGGCGGCGGCGCCGCCGGCCCCCGGACCCACCGCCTTCGAGCCCGGCGAGGGCTTCGCGATCATGTACATCCCGAAGCTGGACGTGAAGGTCCCCATCGCCGAGGGCATCAGCAAGCAGCGGGTCCTCGACCGCGGCATGGTCGGCCACTACGCGGAGGGCCAGCTGAAGACCGCGATGCCCGGCGACGAGCGCGGCAACTTCGCGGTCGCCGGCCACCGCAACACCCACGGCGAGCCCTTCCGGTACATCAACCGGCTCACCCCGGGCGACCCGATCGTGGTCGAGACCCGGGACGCGTACTACACGTACGAGATGACGAGCATCCTCCCGCAGACCCCGCCGACCAACGTGTCCGTGATCGCGCCGGTCCCCGAGGGCTCCGGCTTCACCGCACCCGGCCGCTACATCACCCTGACGACCTGCACCCCCGAGTTCACCAGCACGTACCGCATGATCGTCTGGGGCAGGATGGTCGACGAGCGGCCCCGCAGCAAGGGCGCGCCGCCCGCACTCGCGTAGGGGAAAGACGTTGTCACGAGGCCGCAGCCGCATCGCCGGCGCCCTGAGCCTGCTCGGCGAACTGCTGATCACCGCCGGACTGGTGCTCGGGCTCTTCGTCGCGTACTCGCTGTGGTGGACCAACGTGCTGGCCGACCGCTCCGCCGCCGAGCGCGGCGACCAGGTCCGCGAGGTGTGGCGGTCGGCGGCGCCCGCGGCCGGCCCCGGCGCCCTCGACACCCGTGACGGCATCGGCTTCCTGCACGTACCCGCCATGGACGACGGGGAGGTGCTGGTCAAGCGCGGCACCTCGCCCGAGGTGCTCAACGACGGCGTCGCCGGGTACTACACGGAGCCGGTGAAGTCGGCGCTCCCGTGGGACAAGCAGGGCAACTTCACGCTGGCCGCCCACCGGGACGGGCACGGCGCCAAGTTCCACAACATCCACAAGCTGCGCACGGGCGACGCGATCGTCTTCGAGACCCGGGACACCTGGTACGTGTACCGGGTCTACGCGGCGCTCCAGCAGACCTCGAAGTACAACACCGAGGTGCTGGCGCCCGTGCCCCGCCAGTCCGGCAAGGTCGTCCCCGGCCGCTACATCACCCTGACGACCTGCACGCCGGTCTACACGTCGAAGTACCGCTACGTCGTCTGGGGCGAGCTCCAGCGGACGCAGAAGGTGGACGCGGACCGCACCCCGCCCGTGGAACTCGGCTGAGGCCACCCGCGGAGCCGGCGGGGACCGGTACTGCGCGGGGGAAAGCGGAACTCCCCGCCGGCCGGGCCGACGGGGAGTTCCAGGAGTGCCGCGGAAAGGGCCTCAGCGGCCGCTGGAGAGGCCGCCGAAGAGGCCTCCGCCGTTGTTCCCGCCGTTGTTGTTCCCGCCCTGCTGCCGGCCGTCCGAGCCCATCGTGGTGACGTTGATCGCGGTGCCCCCGTCGACCGGCTGGCCGGCGCCCGGCTCCGACGTCAGGATGCGCGCGTTCTCGTCCGAGGGACCGGACAGGACGGTGCCGAAGGTCAGGTTGTTCTGCTGGAGGATCACCCGCGCCTCGGCGACGGTCTTGCCGAACAGCTGCGGCACCGAGGTCTTCGCCGCCGCCTTGGCGACCTGGACGTTCACCGTCGACCCGGGCTGGACCTCCGAGCCGGCCTCCAGGCTCTGCTGGACGATCGTGTTCGGCGTCGCGGTCGAGTCGACCTCTTCCTTCGTGCCGAGCTTCAGGTCGGCCTCCTCCAGGGCCTTGCGGGCCTCGGAGGGGGTCTTGCCCAGCAGGTCCGGGACGATCGCCTTCTCGGCCTCCTTGGCCACCGTCAGGGTGATCTTGGTGCCCGTCTCGACGGAGGAGTCGCCCTTGGGGTCCTGGCTGATCACGGTGCCGGGCTTGCGGTCCGACTCCTCGTTCTTCCGGTCGACCGTGAAGCCCTTGTCGAGCAGCTGCTTCTCGGCCTCGTTGAACGAGATGCCGGTCACGTCCGGGACCAGGACCTTCGGGGCGCCGGTGGAGATCACCACGCGGATGGTGGAGCCCTTCTCCACGCTGGTGCCCTTGACCGGGTCCTGGCTGCAGACGAGGCCCTTGCCCTGGTCCTTGCAGGGCTCTTCCTTGTCCTTGACCACCTTCAGGCCGGCGTTGTCCGCCCTGTTCTGGGCGTCGGCCAGGTTCAGGCCGACCAGCTGCGGGGCGCTGACGCCGTCGCCGCCGGTCTTGCTGAACAGCGACCGGCCGATCAGGATCGCACCGACCAGCACCAGGATCGCGGCCACGACCAGCAGGATCGTGGACGCGTTGCTCTTCTTCTGGCGGCGCCGGGCCGGACCGCGGTCGTCGTACCCGTGCGGGTCGTAGCCGCCGTCGCCGGGGGGCATGGGCGGCATCATCGACGTCTGGCCCGCGTCGGTCGCGCGCAGCGCCGTGGTGGGCTGGTCGGGGTAGCCGTAGCCGTTGTTCTCGTACCCGCCGTACCCGACCGCGCCCATGGCGGCGGTCGCCGCGACCGGCTGGCCGTCGAGGCAGGCCTCGATGTCGGCCCGCATCTCGTCCGCGGACTGGTAGCGGTAGTCGGGGTCCTTGACCAGGGCCCGCAGGACGATGGCGTCCATCTCGGGCGTGATCTCGGGGTCGAAGTTGCTCGGCGGCTGGGGCTCTTCCCGCACGTGCTGGTACGCGACGGCCACCGGGGAGTCGCCGACGAACGGGGGCCGCACCGTCAGCAGCTCGTACAGCAGGCAGCCGGTGGAGTAGAGGTCGGACCGCGCGTCGACCTGCTCGCCCTTGGCCTGCTCAGGGGAGAGGTACTGGGCGGTGCCGATCACGGCGGCCGTCTGCGTCATGGTCATGCCGGAGTCGCCCATGGCGCGCGCGATGCCGAAGTCCATGACCTTGACCTGGCCCGTGCGCGTCAGCATGACGTTCGCGGGCTTGATGTCGCGGTGGACGATGCCGGCGCGGTGGCTGTACTCCAGGGCCTGGAGGATGCCGACGGTCATCTCCAGGGTGCGCTCGGGCAGCAGCTTGCGGCCGGAGTGCAGCAGCTCGCGCAGGGTGGATCCGTCGACGTACTCCATCACGATGTACGGGATGGAGATGTTGTCGACGTAGTCCTCGCCGGTGTCGTAGACCGCGACGATCGCCGGGTGGTTGAGCGAGGCGGCGGACTGGGCCTCCCGGCGGAACCGGGCCTGGAAGGACGGGTCACGGGCGAGGTCGGCCCGCAGCGTCTTCACGGCCACGGTGCGGCCGAGCCGGGTGTCATGCGCGAGATACACCTCGGCCATGCCACCACGGCCGAGCACCGAGCCCAGCTCGTACCGGCCGCCGAGGCGACGCGGCTCTTCCATAGCTACTACCAGCCCTCTCCGTCAGTCCCGACCGCACCCGTGTGTGGTCCGGCGGTGTGCTGTTCGCGCAAAGGCTACCGGGCGCGGCTGAGTCCGAGGTCCGTGACCGCAGGCTGATACAGGACCGGTACCGACCCACCGGGCCGCACCGGTGGGTGATTTACGTCACTCCAGGCGCAGGGGCCCCGGTCCGGGGCCCCCGCCGGGCTCAGCCCTGGCTCTTCAGCACCGCCTGCATGACCGCCTTGGCGATCGGCGCCGCCAGACCGCCACCGGAGATGTCCTCGCGGGAGACCGCGCCGGCGTCCTCGACCACGACGGCCACCGCGACCGGGGAGCCCTTGTCGGTCTTGGCGTACGAGATGAACCAGGCGTACGGGCGCTTCTTGTTCTTCTCGCCGTGCTGCGCGGTACCCGTCTTGCCGCCGACCGTCACACCGTCGATGGCCGCGTTGCGGCCGGTGCCGTTCTCGACGACGTTGACCATCATCTCCTGGACCTTCTGGGCGTTCTCGGCCGAGAGGGGACGGCTCATCTCCTCAGGCTCGGTCTGCTCCAGCACGTCCAGGCCCGGGGCGGTCAGCTGGTCGACCATGTACGGCTTCATCAGCTTGCCGTCGTTGGCCACGGCGGCGGCCACCATCGCCATCTGCAGCGGGGTCGCGGCGGTGTTGAACTGGCCGATCGAGGACTGCGCGTTGCCGTCGCGGCTCATCGTCTTGTCGTAGACGCTCGCGTAGGCGCGGACCGGGGTGTCGATCTTGCCGTTGTTGAAGCCGAACTTCTCCGCGGTCTCCACCATCTTGTCGCGGGTGACCTTGTCGCCCATGTTCGCGAAGACGGAGTTGCAGGAGACCTTCAGGGCGTCGTTCAGGCTGGCCTTCTCGCAGCCGGAGGCGTGGTTGACCATCGGCGTGCGGGTGCCGGGCAGGATGTACGGCTCGGGGGTGTCCGTCGGGGCGTTGATGTCGCTGACGACACCGTGCTCCAGGGCCGCCGCGGCGGTCACCACCTTGAAGGTCGAGCCGGGCGGGTAGGTCTCCCGCAGCGCGCGGTTGACCAGCGCCTTGTCCGGGCTGTCCTTCAGCGCCACCCAGGCCTTCTCGTCCTTCTTCGAGTTGCCCGCGAAGCTGGAGGGGTCGTACGAGGGGGTGCTGACCAGCGCCAGGATCGCGCCGGTCCGCGGGTCGATGGCCGCGACCGCGCCCTTGTTGTCGCCCAGGCCCTTGTACGCGGCCACCTGGGCGGCGCGGTTGAGGGTGGTGACGACGTTGCCGCCCTGCTTCTTCTCCCCGGTGAACATGCCGATCGTCCGGTCGAAGAAGAGCCGGTCGTCGTTGCCCGTGAGGATGCCGTCCTCCAGGGCCTCCAGCTGCGTCGAGCCGAAGGCCTGGGAGGCGAAGCCGGTGACGGGCGCCCACATGGGGCCGTCGATGTAGGTGCGCTTGTACTTGTAGTCGCTGCCGTCGGTGACCGCGGAGCCGGTGATCGCCTTGTCGCCGACGATGATGTTGCCGCGCTCCGAGGCGTACTGGGCGATCTGGACCCGGCGGTTCTCCTTGCGGGTCGCCAGGTCCTCGGCCTTGACGTACTGCAGCCAGTTGGCGCGCAGCAGCAGGGCGAGGACGAGCAGACCGCAGAAGATCGCGATGCGGCGCAGGGGCTTGTTCACGAGGGCCGCACCACCTGGGTCAGCTCGGAGTCGGGGGAGGCGGCCGGAGCCGGGGCCGGACGGCGCGCGGTGTCGCTGATCCGGATCAGGATGCCGATGAGGGCCCAGTTGGCGATGACCGAGGAACCGCCCGAGGCCAGGAACGGCATGGTCATACCGGTCAGCGGGATCAGTCCCATGACACCGCCGACCACAACGAACACCTGGATCGCGAAGGCGCCCGTCAGGCCGATCGAGAACAGCTTTCCGAAGGGGTCGCGTGAGGCCAGCGCCGTCCGCGCACCCCGCTCGATGATCAGCCCGTACAGCATCAGGAAGGCCATCACGCCGGCCAGTCCGAGCTCCTCGCCGACGGTGGTGAAGATGAAGTCGGAATTCGCCGCGAAGAGGATCAGGTCCGATTGGCCCTGTCCCCAGCCGGCGCCGAGAACGCCACCGGAGCCGAAGGACATGATGGCTTGGCCGACCTGGTTGCAGGCGTCGGAGGTGGCGTAGCAGCTGAAGGGGTCGAGGAAGGCGTTGACACGAGCCTCGACGTGACCCGAGAACGACGCGACCACGACGGCGCCGCCGACGGACATGAGCAGGCCGATGACGATCCAGCTCGTCCGTTCGGTCGCGACGTACAGCATGATCACGAACATGCCGAAGAACAGCAGCGACGTACCGAGGTCGTTCTCGAAGATCAGGATGAGCAGGCTCATCGCCCAGATCATCAGGATCGGGCCGAGGTCGCGGCCGCGCGGCAGGTAGAGCCCCATGAAGCGCCGGCTGGCCAGCGCCAGCGCGTCGCGCTTCACCATCAGGTAGCCGGCGAAGAAGACGGCCAGGACAATCTTTGCGAACTCACCGGGCTGGATGGAGAAGCCGCCCACCGAGATCCAGATCTTGGCGCCGAAGACGTCCGCTCCGAGGCCGGGGATGACCGGGAGGATCAGGAGTACGAGGGCCACGGCCATCGAGATGTAGGTGAACCGCTGGAGCGTGCGGTGATCTTTGAGGACCAGCAGCACAACCACGAGCAAAGTGATGCCGACCGCTGTGTAGAAGAGCTGGTTGGGGGCCGCCGGGGCGAAGTCGCCCCACTGCCGCTTCTGCAGGTTCTGCAGCCGCTCCGACTTGTCCAGGCGCCAGATCAGGACCAGACCCAGTCCGTTGAGAAGCGTTGCCAGCGGGAGGAGCAGCGGGTCCGCGTACTTGGCATACCGGCGCACGACAATGTGCCCGATGCCTGCGAGCAGGCCGAGGCCGAGACCGTACAGCAACATGCCCGGGGGCAGCTTGCCGTCGATGGCCAGGCCCACGTTGGCGTAGGCGAAGATCGGGATGACCACGGCGAAGCCGAGCAGCACGAGCTCGGTGTTGCGCCGGCTCGGCAGCTCGATGGCCCCGATGGTGGTCGTGTTGGTGACAACGCTCATGGTGTGGCAGGCCCCCTGCGCCCGCTTGCTGCTACTGCTTGCCGCACTGGCCGACCAGCTTCTGCTCTTCCTCGCTGAGGCTGGGACCCGGTGACGGCGTCGGCTGCTTCTGGGCCTGCGTGCCCGTGTCGCCGGTCTTCGGCTTGGCGGAGGCCTCGGACTTGGCTCGCTCCTCCGCCTTCCGGCACGCGGAGGCCTGGACGGCCAGCTTCTCGATCTTGTCGACGGCGCTGTCGCGGCCGCCCTCGCTGATCGTGGCCTGGACCTGCTTGCGCTGGAACTCCGGCAGGTACTTGAGTTCGATCTCGGGGTGGTCCTTGTCGACCTTCGAGAGCTTGATCCAGGCCAGGTCCTGGCTGATCCCGCGGTACAGCGCCACGTGGTCGTCCTTGACCCCCACGTAGTACTGCGTCTGCGTCCAGCGCCAGCCGCCGTAGAGGCCGCCGCCGATCACACCCAGCGCGAGCAGCAGGAAGAAGGACCTCTTGAGCCACTTCCGCCCGGTGCGGGGCTTGAACTCGTCCACGTAGTCGTCGGGGTCGCCGAACTCGCCGTACGAGCCGTACGCCTCCGGCGGCGCCCCGTAGGACGGCGCCGGGCCCGACCCGGGCGGGCCGAAGCTGCCCGGCGGCGGGGGAGCCTGGCGGCCGAGCCCCGCGGCCCGGCCGGCCGGCGTCTGCATCGCGCCGCCGTCGAAGAGCTGGTGCTGCGTCTCGGCGACCGCGCCGACGACGACCGGGTTCTCGTCGAGCCGGCCGGCCAGGGTGTCACCGTTGTCGTTGTCCAGGACGTCCGCGACGATGCACGTGATGTTGTCCGGGCCGCCGCCGCGCAGCGCGAGCTGGATCAGCTCGTGCACGGTCTCCTGGGGGCCGTGGTAGCCGGCGAGGGTCTCCTCCAGCGTCTGGTGGGAGACGACGCCGGACAGGCCGTCGGAGCAGATGAGGTAGCGGTCGCCGACGCGGACCTCGCGGATCGAGAGGTCGGGCTCGACGTGCTCGCCGCTGCCCAGCGCGCGCATCAGCAGGGAGCGCTGCGGGTGGGTGGTGGCCTCTTCCTCGGTGATCCGGCCCTCGTCGACCAGCCGCTGGACCCAGGTGTGGTCCTGCGTGATCTGCGTCAGGACGCCGTCGCGCAGCAGGTACGCGCGGCTGTCGCCGACGTGCACGAGACCGAGCCGCTGGCCGGTCCACAGCAGGGCGGTGAGCGTGGTGCCCATGCCCTCCAGCTGCGGATCCTCCTCGACCATCACGCGGAGCTGGTCGTTGGCGCGCTGCACGGCGGTGCCGAGCGCGGTGAGGATGTCGGAGCCCGGGACGTCGTCGTCGAGCTGCACGAGCGAGGAGATCACCTCGGAGCTGGCGACCTCGCCGGCGGCCTGGCCGCCCATGCCGTCGGCGACCGCGAGCAGGCGCGGGCCGGCGTAACCGGAGTCCTCGTTGCCTTCCCGGATCATGCCCTTGTGCGATCCGGCGGCGAACCGCAGGGACAGACTCATGCGCACCTGCCCTGTCGACAAGCCGTCCGGGTACAACCGGTCTCGAGCCACACTGCCCACCCTCCGGTCGGGAGCGCGCTCGGGTCCGCTGTCGGGACCGCCGCGGCTCGCTCGCTCCGCTCGCTCATTCTCGTACTACTTCCGCAGCTCGATGACGGTCTTGCCGATGCGGATCGGGGCGCCCAGCGGAATGGGTGTCGCGACGGTGAGCCGGGCCCGGTCGAGATACGTGCCGTTGGTCGACCCGAGGTCCTCGACGATCCAGTTGCCGTCGCGGTCGGGGTAGATCCTGGCATGCCGGCTCGACGCGTAGTCGTCGTCCAGCACGATCGTCGAGTCGTGGGCGCGGCCCAGGGTGATGGTCTGGCCCTGGAGCGCGACCGTGGTGCCGGTCAGCGTGCCCTCGGAGACCACCAGCTTGGTGGGGGCGTTACGGCGCTGGCGCTGCTGCGGGGGCTGCGCCTGGCGGCCGCCCTGCTGCTGCGGCGGCCTCGTGTCCGCGCCGCGGCGGGAGCCGCGCTGGGTGACCCGCGTACCGAACAGGTCGCTGCGGATGACCTGCACGGCCACGATGACGAACAGCCACAGAACGGCCAGGAAACCCAACCGCATGACCGTCAGGGTCAGCTCTGACATTGCCCCCGCTTCACCCTTCGGCTTGCCGGTAAATGATGGTGGTGCTGCCCACGACGATCCGCGAGCCGTCGCGGAGCGTAGCGCGGGTGGTGTGCTGCCCGTCCACCACGATGCCGTTGGTGGACCCGAGATCCTGGATCGTCGAGGGCGTTCCGGTCCGGATCTCACAGTGCCGGCGGGATACGCCGGGGTCGTCGATCCGCACGTCGGCTTCGGTGCTGCGGCCCAGCACCAGCGTCGGGCGGGAGATCTGATGGCGGGTGCCGTTGATCTCGATCCAGCGGCGGGTCTGGCCGCCGCCGGTCGCGGGCGCGGGACCGGCGGCCGGTCCCGGGCGCCGCGGCATCCCGCCCGGAGGCGGCGAGCTGGGCATGGGCGGGGCGCCCGCGGGGGCGCCGCCGGCGGGCGGGTAGCCGTACCCGCCCTGGGGCGGGCCCGCCTGGCCGCGGTCCGGCTGCGACTGCGAGGTGCTGGAGGCGAGCGTGCGGCTGCGGACCCGGTACAGGCCGGTGTCCAGGTCGTCGGCCTTCTCCAGGTGGACCTTGATCGGGCCCATGAAGCTGTAGCGCTGCTGCTTGGCGTAGTCGCGGACCAGGCCCGCGAGCTCGTCGCCGAGCTGCCCGGAGTACGGGCTCAGGCGCTCGTAGTCGCCGGCGCTCAGCTCCACGATGAAGTCGTTGGGGACGACGGTCCGCTCGCGGTTCCAGATGGTCGCGTTGTTGTCGCACTCGCGCTGCAGCGCGCCCGCGATCTCGACCGGCTGGACCTCCGACTTGAAGACCTTGGCGAAGGTGCCGTTCACCAGACCTTCGAGCCGCTGCTCAAACCGCTTCAGGACTCCCATGGGGCACCTCCTCCGTCGTTGTCGCCCTGTACTGCTTACTGATCGTATCCACGCGTAGGGAAATCGGCTGGTTCCCCTTCTCCGCTCCACCGGCGAGTGTTGGTACTCACAAGGGATCGTAGAGGCGCCCTGGGGACAGTGTCCCGTACCCGGCGAGGACCGCGGAGGGGAGGACCCGGGGGGCCGGATCGGGGGGCCGGGGAAAGCGATGTGAATCCACCCCCTCCGACGTGCTAATGTTCCGGTGTCGCCAAGGGAACGGCCCGAAAGGGAAGGCCCCAAGGTAGCTACTCGGGCGAGTGGCGGAACGGCAGACGCGCTGGCTTCAGGTGCCAGTGTCCTTCGGGACGTGGGGGTTCAAATCCCCCCTCGCCCACCGAGTGGAAGCCCCTCGGACCTCACGGTCCGGGGGGCTTCTTCGTGTCGGCGGCGCGGTGTTGGGACGACTTTCGTCGGGCGGCGCGCGACGAAAGAGAGCGGCGGCCGGCGGCGGCCGGTGCCTAGGGTCGGGGCGTGGATGTGACTTCGCTGCTGAGGGACGGCTGGACCTGGCTGAAGGGGCCGGACCCGTGGCCGCGGCGCCGGATCGCCGGCGAGTGCGTGCTCGCCGGGGTGTTCGGGCTGATGGCGGCCGGGGTCCAGGACATCGTCGAGGGCTCCAACGCCCAGGCGGCGGCCGTCGGCGCCGGTGTGGCGTTGCTCTCGTTGCTGCGGCGCAGGCTGCCCGCGGGTGTGCTGGTCGTCTCGTCGGCACTGGCCGGCTGGGCGGTGGGGATGGCCCCGCTGACGATCCTGGCGGGCTGGACCGCGGGCCGGCGGATCGTCGGGGTCGGGCGGGCGCTGGGCGCCTTCACCCTCGCCTTCGTGCTGAGCCTCGCGGTCGGCCTGGCCGCCGAGGGCCCGCAGCTGCGGCCGCTGCCGCTCATCTTCTTCTCCACGCTGATGTACGTGGCGACGACCGTCGTACCGGGTCTCGCGAGCCGGTACTGGAACCAGCGCCGGACCCTGCTGCACGCGATGCAGGAGCGCAACGCCCAGCTGCTGCGCGAGCGGGAGATGGTGGCCGGGCAGGCGCGGCTGCGGGAGCGGCAGCGGATCGCCCAGGACATGCACGACAGCCTCGGGCACCAGCTGGCGCTGATCTCCGTGCACACCGGTGCGCTGGAGGTGGACCCGGCCCTGACGGACCGGCAGCGCGAGGCGGTGGGGGTGCTGCGGCAGGCCTCGGTCACCGCCATGCACGAACTGCGGTCGGTGGTCGGGATCCTGCGGGACGGCGTCGAGGCGCCCGCCGGTCCCGACGAGGCCCAGCCCGGGCGCGGGGTGGCCGGGATCGAGGGCGTGGTGGAGGCCGCGCGGGCCGCCGGGACCGACGTACGGCTGCGCACGGCCGGTACGGCCCGGCCGCTGGCCGCGGCCAGCGACCACGCGGCGTACCGGATCGTGCAGGAGGCGCTGACCAACGCGTACAAGCACGCGCCGGGGGCGCCGATCACCGTCGAGCTGCGGTACGAGGACGACTCCCTGGTCGTCGAGGTCGCCAACGGGCCGGCACCGGGGACCGGGACCGGTGAGGTGGTCAGCGGCGGGCAGGGACTGACCGGGCTGCGCGAGCGGGCCCGGCTGGTCGGCGGAATGGTGCACGCGGGGGCCGCGGCGGACGGCGGCTTCCGGGTCGCGGGGGTACTGCCCTACGGGCCCGAGCAGGCCGGGGCTCCGACGCTCCCGCCGCTGGACGCGGCCGACGACTTCGGGCAGCAGGCGCGGCCGGTGCCCTTCCGGGCCGACGGGGTGCCGGTGGACTGGAGCGCGGTGGACCGGGAGCTGATGAGCCGGTCGACGGGGCGGGGCGGGTTCGTGCTGGGCTGCGGGATCGCGGTCGGGGCGCTCGTGCTGCTGCTGCTCGCGCTGGGCGGGCTGGCCTTCGTGATGATCGGCTCGGTGAACGAGGCGATGATCGACCGTGCCCAGTACGACTCCGTGCGGGTCGGCCAGTCCGAGCGGGAGGTGCGGTCCGCGCTGCCCTCCGGTGACAGCATGCTGACCCACGGCCTGGAGTCCTCGGGGCCGCCCCGGCCCGCGGGAACCGAGTGCCTGGTCCTGCTGTCCTCCGAGGAGTCCGGCGGCCTGGCCGAGGAACCGGTGTTCCGGTTCTGCTTCAGGGACGGCAGGCTCGTCGAGAAGACGTCGTACAACGCCAAGCGGTAGGGAGCAGGAGTGACCATCCGGATCGTGATCGCCGATGACGAGCCGCTGATCCGGGCCGGGATCAGGATGATCCTCACCTCGGACCCGGCCATCGAGGTGGTCGCCGAGGCGGCGAACGGGCGCGAGGCGGTGGAGCTGGCGCGCTCCCACCAGCCGGACGTGGTGCTGCTCGACATCCAGATGCCGGTGATGGACGGGCTGACGGCGCTGGGCGAGCTGCGGCGGGCGGTGCCGTCGGCGCGCTCGCTGATCCTCACGACCTTCGGGGAGAAGGACAACGTGCTGCGGGCGCTGGGCGAGGGCGGGGCGGGATTCCTGCTCAAGGACTCGGCGCCGGCGGAGCTGATCGGCGCGGTGCGGGCGGCCGCCGCGGGGGACGCGTACCTCTCGCCGGGTGCCACCCGGCACGTGGTGGACCAGCTGGCGGCCGGTCAGGCCTCGGGGCGGGCCGCGGCGCGGGTCGGGGAGGCGCGGCGGCGGGTCGCGGAGCTGAGCGAGCGGGAGCGCGGGGTGCTGGCGCTGCTGGGCGAGGGGTTGTCGAACGCGGAGGCGGGGCGGCGGCTGCACATGAGCGAGGCGACCGTGAAGACGTACGTGAGCCGGATCCTGGCGAAGCTGGACTGCGAGAACCGGGTGCAGGCGGCGCTGCTGGCGCGGGACGCGGGGCTGTAGGGGGCGCCGGGGGGCTTGAGGTGCTTGGGGGCTTCGGGTGCTTGGGGCCTCAGGTGGCCGGGGGCTTGCGGTGCTTGCGGGTGCCCCTGTGGGTGACCGGGTTTTCCACAGCGGGCGGGCCGTCCACAGGGGGAGACGGGGGTTCTCGGGCGGCTGTACGGTCTGTCGCTATTGATGTTGGTGCCGGCGCGGGGCGCGGCGGGTGAGCGGGGGCAGCGATGACGGATCAGCGGATTCCGGTGGTGGCGGGGTTCCGTCCGCGGGAGGCGCAGGAGTCGCCGCGGGACGAGGGCAAGGCGCTGCGCGTGCGGGTGCCGCGGTCGGCGCACGCACGGCTGGTGCCGGTCGAGGGCCGGCCGGACGCGGTGCGGGCCGTGGAGGAGTCCAACCAGGGCCGGGTGCCCGAGCTGACGCCGATACGGGTGGGGCGGATGGCGGCCTCTCCCTTCGCCTTCCTGCGGGGCGCCGCCGGGCTGATGGCCCACGACCTGGAGGGCTCGCCGGTCACCGGGATCGGGACGCAGATCTGCGGTGACGCGCACGCGGCCAACTTCGGCCTGTACGGCGACGCCCGCGGGCGGCTGGTGATCGACCTCAACGACTTCGACGAGACGGTGTTCGGCCCCTGGGAGTGGGACCTGAAGCGGCTCGCCACCTCGCTGGTGCTGGCCGGGCGGGTGTCCGGCGCCGGGGAGGACGTGTGCCTCGCGGCGGCGCGGGACGCGGTGGGCGCGTACCGCCGCACGATGCGGCTGCTGGCGAAGCTCCCGGTGCTGGACGCGTGGAACGCGATCGCCGACGAGGAGCTGGTCTCGCACACCGACGCCCGGGACCTGCTGGGCACGCTGGAGCGGGTCTCGGAGAAGGCCAGGAACAACACCAGTGCCCGGTTCGCGGCGAAGGCCACCGAGCCGACGCCCGACGGCGGGCGCCGCTTCGTGGACGCCCTGCCGGTGCTGCGGCGGGTGGGGGACGCGGAGGCGGCCGCGGTGGCCGCGGCGCTGGGCGAGTACCTGACGACGCTCCAGGGGGACCGGCTGCCGCTGCTGGCCCGGTACGCCATCCACGACGTGGCCTTCCGGGTGGTGGGCACCGGCAGCGTGGGCACGCGGTCGTACGTGGTGCTGCTGCTGGACCACCGCGGGGAGCCGCTGGTGCTCCAGGTCAAGGAGGCCAGGCCCTCGGTGCTGATACCGCACCTGCGGGCGGTCGGCTTCCCGGTGCCGCAGGAGGAGCACGAGGGGCGCCGGGTGGTGTCCGGGCAGAAGCGGATGCAGGTGGTGAGCGACATCCTGCTCGGCTGGACCACGGTCGAGGGCCGGCCGTTCCAGGTCCGCCAGTTCCGCAACCGCAAGGGCAGCGTCGACCCGGCCGCGCTCACGCCCGACCAGCTCGACGACTACGGGCGGATGACCGGGGCACTGCTGGCGCGGGCGCACGCGCACAGCGCGGACCCGCGGCTGATCGCCGGGTACTGCGGGAAGAACGACGAGCTGGACGAGGCGGTCGGCGCCTTCTCGGTGGCCTACGCGGACCGCACCGAGGCGGACCACGCCGATCTGGTCGCCGCGGTGCGGGCGGGCCGGATCGCGGCCGAGGAGGGGGTGTGAGCCGGCCGGCCCGGGGGCGCGGGCTCCGCGGGCCCGGGACCAGGGCCTCCGGATCGGGACGGTGTGATCCTCGCCGCCCCTGCCGCGTCCGGCGGGGCATAGGCTGAGCGGGTGAGCCAGGAGATTCCGGAAGACGAGCGGCCCGAGGCGCGGCTGGAGCGGGCCGTGCGCGCCGCCGAGCAGGCGCTGATCGAGTTCGAGATCGCGGTGGAGACGTTCCGGGTGGAGGTCGAGAACTTCTCCCGGCTGCACCACCAGAAGCTCGGCCCGATGTACACGCGGCTCGACGAACTCGACGCGCTGATCGCGGAGGCCCGGGCGGCGCGCACCGGGGACCCCGAGGACCTGCGCCGGGCGCAGGAGGCACGGGCCCTGGTGATGCCGATGCCGGGCGTGGAGGAGCTGTTCCACGACTGGCTGGGCTCGGACGGCATCGACGACGACGCCGGTGCCATGCTCACGGAGCGGCCGGTGCGGCCGCCGGAGCGCGTGCGGCCCACCGAGGAGGTCCGCAAGCTCTACCGCGAGCTGGTCCGGCAGGCCCATCCGGACCTGGCGCAGGACGAGTCGGAGCGGGCGCGCAGGGACGCGTTCATCGCCCGGGTCAACGCGGCCTACGGGCGCGGCGACGCGGCGCTGCTGCGGGAGCTCGCCGAGGAGTGGGCGGCCGGCCCGGAGCCCGAGGGCGCCCGGCCGACCGAGGCCGAGGAGCTGTACGCGCGGCTGGAGTGGCTGGCGCAGCGCAAGGAGCTGCTCACGGCCGTGGCCGCGGAGCTGGAGGAGAGCGCCATCGGAGCCATGCTGCGGATGGCGCCGGACGACCCGGACCGGCTGCTGGAGGAGATCGCCGAGCAGTTGCTGGCCCAGGTCGCGGAGCGCGAGTCCGAGCTGGCCGGTCTCGTCGGTTAGGTTCGGGGAAGACCCGCAACGAGAGAAGGCGCTATGAATTTCGGTCTCCCCTCGGTGGCTGCCGCCGAGGTGCCCGCCGGAGGCTTCGTCCTGGACGTCCGTGAGGACGACGAGTGGGCGGCCGGCCACGTGGAGGGCGCGCTGCACATCCCGATGAGCGGCTTCGTCGCGCGCTTCGGCGAGCTGACCGAGGCCGTCGAGGACGGCCGCCGGGTCCACGTGATGTGCCGTGTCGGCGGCCGCTCGGCGCAGGTCACCCAGTACCTGCTCCAGCACGAGATCGACGCGGTGAACGTTGACGGCGGCATGCTCGCCTGGGACGGCGCCGGCCGTCCCATGACCACGGACACCGGCGCCCCCGCGTTCGTCCTCTGACGACCCGGTCGTGCCGTCGCCGTCGTGACGTCGTGACGTCGTGAGGGCCTGAGGCCCCGGCGGCTCAGCCGAGGGGGTGGGCGGCCAGCAGGTCGCCCAGTGCCTCCTCGTGGGCCGCCGCCGGGCCGAGGGAGAGTTCCAGCTGCTTGGCCCAGGCGTGGTAGCGGTGGAGCGGGTAGTCGGTGTCGGCGCCGAAGCCGCCGTGCAGGTGCTGGGCGGTCTGGACGACGCGGCGTACGCCCTCCGAGGCCCAGATCTTGGCCACCGCGACGTCGCCGGCCGTGGGCAGCGGGCCGCCCGAGCCGCTGTCCAGCCGCCAGGCGGCCTGCCAGAGGGTGACCTCCATGGCGCGCAGGTCGATGTAGCGGTCGGCGGCCTGGACGGCGACGGCCTGGAAGGTCGCCACCGGGTGCCCGAACTGCTCCCGCTTGCTGGTGTAGGCGCTGGTCATGCCCAGCACGCCCTCGCCGAGGCCCAGGGCGAGCGCGCAGGTGCCGGTGGCCAGCAGGTGGCGCAGCCGGTCCCAGGCGCCGGGCGTCTCGACGAGGTGCGTGGCGGGGACCCGTACGCCGTCGAGGGTCAGTTCCGCCATGCGCTCGCCGCTGGTGGAGAACTGGTCGGCCAGGGACAGGCCCTCGGTGACCCGGGGGACCAGTGCGATCAGGGGGTCCCCCTCGCCGGAGTGCGCGGGGACGGCGATGAAGTCGGCGCCGTGCGCCCAGGGCACCGCGGTCTGGACGCCGTCCAGCAGCCAGTCGGCGCCGTCGCGGCGGGCGGTGACGGCCAGTTCGGCGGGGTCGTGGCCGGTCCGGCCGTTCGCGGCCACGGTGAGCACCAGCTCCCCGCTGCCGGCCCGGGGCAGCAGTCCGGTCAGCTCGGGACCGCCGTGCTCCCCGAGCACCATGGCGGTCGCGCAGTGCTCCAGCAGCGGCACCCGCGCGAGCACCTTCGCGGACTCGCGCAGCACCAGGCAGAGCGCGATGGCGTCGAGTCCGGCCCCGCCGTGTTCTGGCGCCAGCACCAGGCCGAGCAGGTCCGACTGCGCCAGCCTGGCCCACAGCACCCGGTCGAAGTCGTCGGCCACCGCGCCCGGTGAGAGCGCGGGGCTCGGCACACTGTCGGGCGCGACGTCGGCGAAGACGGCCCGGGCCGCCTCGACGGCGGCCTGCTGCTCCTCGGTGAAGGTGAAGTCCACTGCCAGTCCTCCCGCGCGCACACCGGAACGTGCTCCATCTGACGGTGCGTCAAGATAGAACACGTTCCTGGAAAAGCACAGCCCGGCGAGTGCCCGGAGCGGCCGCGTCAGCGGTCGAAGTCGAGCTCCACCTCGTCGGTGGCCGGGTGGGACTGGCAGGCGAGGACGAAGCCCGCCTCCGTCTCCTCCTCCTCCAGTGCGAAGTTGCGGTCCATCCGCACCTCGCCCTTCACCACGAAGGCCCGGCAGGTGCCGCACACGCCGCCCTTGCACGCGTACGGCGCGTCCGCGCGGTTGCGCAGCACCGCGTCCAGCAGCGTCTCGCCCTCCTGGACCGGCCAGGTGCCGGAGCGGCCGTCCAGCTTCGCCGTCACCCGGCTGTGCGAGGGCGCGCCCGTCCGGGCCACCGGCGGCTTCGGGCCCTCCGCGTCCGCGACGTGGAAGATCTCCTCGTGGATCCGGGACCGGTCCACCCCGAGCGCGCGGAGCGCCCGCTCGGCGCCCTGCACCAGCCCGAAGGGCCCGCACAGGAACCAGCCCGCCACCTCGTCCACCGGCAGCAGCGCGGGCAGCAGCCCGGTCAGCCGCTCCTGGTCGAGGCGCCCGGAGCCCAGGCCCGCCTCGTGTTCCTCGCGCGAGAGGACCGTCACCAGCTGGAAGCGGTCGGGGTAGCGGTCCTTGAGGTCCGCCACCTCGTCCAGGAACATCGTCGACGCCGCCGTGCGGTCGCTGCGCACCAGGCAGAACCGGGCGTCCGCCCGCTCCGCCAGCAGCGTGGCCGCGATCGACAGGACCGGGGTGATCCCGCTGCCGCCGACCACCGCGGCGTAGTGCCCGGCGGCCGGCTCCAGGACGAAGCGGCCGGCCGGGGTCATCACGTCCAGCACGTCGCCCGCGGCGATCTCCTTGTGCGCGTACGTGGAGAACTCGCCGCCCTCCACCAGGCGCACGCCGACCGTCAGCCGTGCCGGGCCCTCGCCCCGGGGCGCGGGCGAGCAGATCGAGTACGTACGGCGCACCTCGGTGCCGTCCTGCGCGGTCCGGCGCATCGTCAGGTGCTGGCCGGGCGCGTGGCGGTACTGCTCGCGCAGCTCCTCCGGCACCTCCAGCGTCAGCGCCACCGAGTCGTCGGTGAGCCGCTCGACCGCCGCCACCTTCAGCGGGTGGAACGCGCCGTGGCGGGATGCGGCCATCTACAGCTCCTTGAAGTGGTCGAACGGTTCGCGGCACGAGACGCAGCGCCGCAGGGCCTTGCACGCGGTGGACGAGAAGCGGCTCAGCAGCTCGGTGTCCGTGGAGCCGCAGTGCGGGCAGCGCACCGACAGGGTCAGCGGGACCGGACCCTCGGCCGAGTGCGGCCGGGGCGGGGCGATGCCGAACTCGGCGAGCTTGCGGCGGCCTTCGGCGCTGATGTCGTCCGTGGACCAGGCCGGAGCCAGCACCGTGCGCACCGAGACCTCGGGGATGCCGTGGTCCCGCAGCACCCGCTCGATGTCGGCCGACATGGCCTCGACGGCCGGGCAGCCGGTGTACGTGGGGGTGAGGTCGACCTCCGCCGCGCCGCTCTCCAGCACCCGCACGCCGCGCAGCACGCCCAGCTCGGCGAGCGTGAGGACGGGCAGTTCGGGGTCGGGGACGGAGCCGGCCAGCGCGGCCAGCTCCTCCTCCAGGCGGGTGGGCGTGGTCACCACGTCGCCCCCGGGTGGCTGCGGTGCAGGTGCTGCATCTCGGCGAGCATCCGGCCGAACGGCTCGGTGTGCAGGCCCTGGCGGCCCGCGCCGGCCGTCCACGCGCCCGTGCGCGGCCCCTCGGGCAGTTCGAGCGTGGCCCGCTCCAGCACCGCGCCGACCGCGGCGAGCCAGGCGGCCTCCAGGGCCGCCCAGTCCACGTCGAGGCCGTCGACCGGCTGGAACATCTCGCCCGTGAACCGCCACAGGGCGTCCAGGGCCGTGCGGATCCGGGCCCGGCTCTCGTCGGTGCCGTCGCCCAGCCGCAGCGTCCACTGGGTGGCGTGGTCGCGGTGGTACTCGGTCTCCTTCACGGCCTTGGCCGCGAGCGGGGCGAACGCGCCGTCCCCGGCCGCCAGCGCCGCGTACAGCAGGTGCTGGTACGTGGAGAAGTACAGCTGGCGGGCGATGGTGTGGGCGAAGTCGCCGTTGGGCTGCTCGACGAGCTGGAGGTTGGTGAACTCCCGCTCCTCGCGCAGGTACGCCAGCTCGTCCTCGTCACCGGCCATGGAGAGCAGCACGCGGGCCTGGCCGAGCAGGTCGAGCGCGATGTTCGCCAGGGCCACCTCCTCCTCCAGGACCGGGGCGTGGCCGGCCCACTCGCCCAGCCGCTGGGCCAGGACGAGGGCGTCGTCGCCGAGGGCGAGGGCGGCGGTCGTGGGGACGGCGGTGCCGGTCCCGGGGGTGCCGGTCACAGGTTCTTCACCCCGTCCGGGACCTCGTAGAACGTCGGGTGGCGGTACGGCTTGTCGGCGGACGGCGCGAAGAACGGGTCCCGCTCGTCCGGCGAGGACGCGGTGACGGCCGCGGACGGCACCACCCAGATGGAGACGCCCTCGTTGCGCCGCGTGTACAGGTCGCGGGCGTTCCGCAGCGCCATCTCGGCGTCCGGGGCGTGCAGGCTCCCGGCGTGGGTGTGCGAGAGCCCGCGGCGCGAGCGCACGAACACCTCCCACAGCGGCCAGTTCTGCGTCATGCCCGTGCCTCCTGCTGCTGGTCGTGCGTGTGCGTGCCGGTGGTGTCGTGCGTGTGCTTGGCGGCGTAGGCCGCGGCGGCCTCGCGCACCCAGGCACCTTCCTCGTGCGCCCTGCGGCGCTGGGTGATGCGCTGTTCGTTGCACGGGCCGTTGCCCTTGAGGACGTTCCAGAACTCGGCCCAGTCGATGGCGCCGAAGTCGTGGTGCCCGCGCTCCTCGTTCCACTTCAGGTCCGGGTCCGGGAGCGTCAGCCCCAGCGCCTCGGCCTGCGGGACGGCGATGTCGACGAAGCGCTGGCGCAGCTCGTCGTTCGAGTGGCGCTTGATCTTCCAGGCCATGGCCTGGGCGCTGTGCACCGACTCGTCGTCCGGCGGGCCGAACATCATCAGCGACGGCCACCACCAGCGGTCCACCGCGTCCTGGGCCATCGCGTGCTGTTCCGGGGTGCCCTTCGACAGCGCGAGCAGCAGCTCGAAGCCCTGCCGCTGGTGGAAGGACTCCTCCTTGCAGATCCGGACCATCGCGCGGGCGTACGGGCCGTAGGAGCAGCGGCAGATCGGGACCTGGTTGGTGATCGCGGCGCCGTCCACCAGCCAGCCGATCGCGCCGACGTCGGCCCAGGTGAGGGTGGGGTAGTTGAAGATCGAGGAGTACTTCTGCTTGCCGGCGTGGAGCTTGTCGAGCAGCTCGTCGCGGCTGGTGCCGAGGGTCTCCGCCGCGCTGTAGAGGTACAGCCCGTGGCCCGCCTCGTCCTGCACCTTGGCCATCAGGATCGCCTTGCGGCGCAGCGAGGGCGCGCGGGTGATCCAGTTCGCCTCCGGCTGCATGCCGATGATCTCCGAGTGCGCGTGCTGGGCCATCTGGCGGACCAGCGAGGCGCGGTACTCGTCCGGCATCCAGTCGCGGGGCTCGACGCGCTCGTCGGCCGCCACGGCCGCCTCGAACGCGGCGACCAGCGCCGGGTCGGGCACCTGTCCCGCCGCCGCGTCCTGCGTCACTGCCACCATGCTGGCCCCCTGTCCGGGTCCCGACCGACCGATCGTTCGGTTCATCCTCTTCAATGGTGAGACGGCGGCCCGTAGGGTGTCAACCTCTGTGGACGACGTCGCTGCCGCGGACTGCCGCGCACCGGTGTCGCTGACCCCTGTGGACGGCCGAGGAGCGGGGCGGGATGGATGCGAACGAGGGCGGGGACCGCGGTGCCCCGGCGGGGGAGTCCGGTCCCGCCGTGACGGCCGCCGTACCGGCCGCCGTACCGGCCGCCGTGACGGCCGCCGGGGCTCCGGGGGCGGAGGCACCGGGGGCCGAGGTGCCGGACGGGGGTCCTGAGCCGGGTGAGGCCGACGGGGCTGCCGGTGACGTGCGGGGTGACGCCGGTGCGGCTGTCGCTGACGCGCCGGGTGACGCCGCTGCGGCTGCGGGTGGCGTGCCGGGCGGGCCGGACGCCGTGCCGGGGCCCGGGGCCGTACGCGCGCCCGGGATCGCCGGGCTGTCCCTGCCGTACCGGGCGCTGGCCGCGCTGGCCCTGGGCGCGGTCGTGGTGACCGCCGGCTGGCACCTGGCGATGGTCTTCCTGCACGTCGCACCGACCAACACGGTCAGCAGGAAGCACGCGGGGACCGTCGACGAGTGGATCTACCCCGAGTTCGAGCAGAACTGGAAGCTGTTCGCACCCAACCCCCTCCAGCAGAACATCGCCGTCCAGGTCCGCGCCGAGCTGCGCACCCCGAGCGGCGAGCGGGTCACCACGGGCTGGCGCGACCTGTCCGCCGAGGACGGCGCGGAGATACGCCACAACCCCCTGCCCAGCCACGTCCACCAGAACGAACTGCGGCGGGCCTGGGACTTCTTCACCGGCTCGCACGACGACCAGAACCGCGCCAACGGCGAGCGCGGCCGCCTCGCCGAGGCCTACCTGCGCCGGATCGCCATGCAGCGGCTGCACGAGCGCCGGCCGGCCGGCGTCGTCGAGCGGGTCCAGCTGCGCTCCGCGACGCGGGCGGTCGCCGCGCCCCCGTACAGCGACGAGAAGACCGACACCCAGGTCTACTACCGGGAACTGCCCTGGTGGAACGTGACCGCGGCCGACCTCCCCGCCACCGCGGCCGGAGCCCAGCGCGAGGAGACCGCACCGTGAGCGCCCCTGCCGCCGACCGCCTGACCGCTGCCGCCGCCCGGGCCCTCGGGAAGGTCACCGCACGCGCCCTGGGCCCGTACCAGAGCGCGGTCATCCGGATCGGCTTCTCCGCGACCTGGCTGCTCTTCCTGCTGCGGGAGTTCCCGAACCGGCGCGAGCTGTACGGGCCCGAGGGGCCCTGGAGCTTCGACCTCGCGGAGCGTCTGGTGGCGGGCAACGACGCCTTCACCGTGCTGCTGTGGTCGGACGGGGCGGTGTGGTTCGAGACCGTGTACGCGCTCGCCGTGGCCGCCTCCGTGATGCTGCTGCTGGGGTGGCACACCCGGGCGGCGTCGGCGCTGTTCCTGGTCGGGGTGCTGTCCCTGCAGAACCGCAGCGTGTTCATGGGCGACGGCGGTGACAACGTCATCCACCTGATGGCGATCTACCTGGTGCTGACGCGGTGCGCGCAGGTGTGGTCGCTGGACACGCGGCGGGGGCGGGCGGGTGGTGCGGGCTCCGGTGGTGCTGGTGCTGGTGCGGGGCCGGTTCTGTGGGTGCTGCTGGGGGCCGTGCTGGTGGCCGCCGGTGGGACCGGGAAGCTGGGCTTCGGCTGGCTCGGCGTGTTCGCCGTGCTGTGGACGGCGCAGGGCGTGTGGTGGCTCGCCGAGCGGTACGACCCGCGGGGGGAGGGGCGGGCGCTGCTGGACGTGGTGGCGAACGTCATCCACAACGCCGGGATGCTGGTGATCATGGCCGAGGTGTGCCTGATCTACGCGACCGCCGGCTGGTACAAGATCCAGGGCTCGCGGTGGCAGGACGGGACCGCCCTGTACTACCCGCTGAACCTGGACTACTTCTCGCCGTGGCCCGGGCTGTCGGAGCTGCTGGGGGCGAGCGGGGTGGTCGTGCTGCTGCTGTCCTACGGGACGGTGGCGGTGCAGGTCGCGTTCCCGTTCACGCTGTTCAACCGCCGGGTGAAGAACGTGCTGCTGGCGGTGATGATGCTGGAGCACGCGGGGATCGCGGTGGTGCTGGGCCTGCCGTTCTTCTCGCTGGCGATGATCGCCGCCGATGCGGTGTTCCTGCCGACGGCTCTTCTGGTGTGGGTGGGTGGCCTGGGCGGCCGGCTGTGGGGGCGGGGGGTCGGGGCGGCGGCTGCGGTGCCGGGTCCCGTGCCGGGTGCGGTGCCGGGTCCTGTGCCGGGCTCCGTGCCCGGTCCTGTGGCGGGTGCCGTGCCGGCTCCCGTGCCGGGGGCTGGCGGTGCCGGGGGCGTGCCGGGGCAGGTGGGGGGTGGGGAGGCTGCCCCTGCGCCGGGGGCGGTGCGCTGAGCCGCTCCGGGGTTTCCGGTGCCGGTTCCGCTCCCGCTCCGGGATCGTTGCCGGGGTGCCTCCGTGCCGGGTCCGTGCCGGTGCCGTGCCGGGTGGGGTGCGTTGCCCTGCGGGGCCAGGTCCCCTACCCGCCCTTCCACCGTTCCTCCCCCAGCTACCGCTGGGAGGTGCCCCCAGGGCTCCGCCCGGACCCCTTGCGGGGGCTCCGCCCCCGTACCCTCCCCCAGCTACCGCTGGGGGGACCCCCAGCTCCTCAAACGCCGGAGGGGCTGGGATGTGCGGGCTGTGCCTGGGGCGTGGGATGTGCCGGTGCGGTGCGGTGCGGTGCGGTGCGGTGTGCGGCGTGCGAGGTGCTGGGGGTGGTCGATGCCTGTGGCCTGGGAGGTGCCGGTGGGGGATGAAGTTCGGGCCGCGGAAACCAGCCTCGCCGGCGTTTGAGGCGCGGGGGCCGGGGCTGGTCCCGGTGAACGGGAGAAGGGCGGGGTGGGGGTGCCCGCGCAGCGGCCCGCGGTACTGCGTTCGGGGGCGGTGGGGGGAGGCGGGGCGTGCGGCGCCGGGCCTGGGGCCCGCGCTGCATAGGGTGGGTGTATGAGCGAGCGCAGCGGGGCGGTACGGCCGGACGGCGCCGGGGTGCCGGGCCCGGGAGGGCAGGACGCCCCGGTCGGCGACGAGGACCACCGGGACGGCACCGGGGACCGTGCGGGGGACGGGACCGGAGCGCGCCCGGGCGATGGGGCCGGGGAGCGCCGGAGTGGCGGGGCCGGAGCGCGCCCGGGGGATGGGGCCGGAGCGCGCCCGGGGGAAGGGGCCGGGGTGCACGTGGGGGACGGGGCGCCGGTGGCTGAGGCCGTGGTCGAGTGGCGGGGGGCCGCGGACGGCGGGGTGCTGCTCGACGGGTTCCACGCGGTCAAGCACGCGCTGCGGTTCGGCGCCGACGTGCGGATCGCGCTCAGTGACGACAAGGCCGCGGTGCTGCGGCTGGCCCAGGGGCTGGCGCCCGACGTCGTGCCGGACCTCGACCGGCTGCTGCGCGAGGTGCCCACCCAGGTGCTGCACGAGCTGCTGCTGCGGGTGCACCCCACGGGCGTGGCCGCCCTCGCCGTGCGTCCCGCCCGGGAGGCCCACCTGGCCGCCCTCGCCGACTCCGCGCGGCCCGCGCCGGTCGTCGTGCTCGACAACCCGCGCAACCTCGGCAACGTGGGCGCCGTCGTCCGGCTGGCCGCCGGCTTCGGGGCCACCGGCGTGGTGACCACCGGGGACCTGGACCCGTGGCACCCGAACGTCGTACGGGCCGGGGCCGGCCTGCACTACGCCACCGCCGTGGAGCGGCTGACGGTCGGCACGCTGCCGCCCGGCCCCCTCTACGCGCTGGACCCGGAGGGCGAGGACATCCGCGCCCTCACCCTCCCGGACAACGCCCTGCTGGCCTTCGGCTCCGAGCGGCACGGCATCTCGCCCGAGCTGCGCGAGCGTGCCGACCACCTGGTGTCCCTGCCGATGCGCCCGCAGGTCTCCAGCTACAACCTGGCCACCAGCGTGGCCATGGCCCTGTTCCACTGGGGCGGGCCGGCCCCGGTGGAACGGCCGTGAAGGCCTAGGCCTGGCGGCGGACCTCCACCACGCGGAAGCGGTTGGCGACGAAGGCGCCGTCGCACAGCGCGGCGTTGGCCGCCGGGTTGCCGCCCGAGCCGTGGAAGTCGGAGAACGCGGCCGTCTGGTTGACGTACACCCCGCCGGTGAGGTTCAGCGAGAGCTGCGCGGACTCGTCCAGGCAGACCTCTTCGAGGGCGCGCTCGGTGGCCTCGTCGGTGGTGTACGCGCCGACCGTCATCGCGCCCTGCTCGCGGACCGTGCGCCGCAGCAGCTCCAGCGCGTCCGCCGTGGAGTCGACGGCCACCGCGAAGGAGACCGGGCCGAAGCACTCGGACATGTACGCGGCGGAGTCGTCCGGCTTGGCCGCGTCGAGCTTGACCATGACCGGCGTACGGACCACCGCGTCCGGGAACTCGGGGTTGGCCACCTCGCGGGAGGCCAGCGCGACCTCGCCGAGCCCGGCCGCCGCCTCCAGGCGGGCCTTCACGTCCGGGTTGACCAGGGCGCCCAGCAGGGCGTTGGCCCGGGCGTCGTCGCCCAGCAGGCCGCTCACCGCGCCGGCGAGGTCGGTGACGACCTCGTCGTACGACTTGTGGCCCGCGTCGGTGGCGATGCCCTCGCGCGGGATCAGGAGGTTCTGCGGGGTGGTGCACATCTGGCCGCTGTACAGGGACAGCGAGAAGGCCAGGTTGGACAGCATGCCCTTGTAGTCGTCGGTCGAGTCGATGACGACGGTGTTGACGCCGGCCTTCTCCGTGTAGACCTGCGCCTGGCGGGCGTTGGCCTCCAGCCAGTCGCCGAAGGAGGTCGAGCCCGTGTAGTCGATGATCTTGATCTCGGGGCGGGTCGCGAGGTCCTTGGCGATGCCCTCGCCCGGACGCTCGACGGCCAGCGCCACCAGGTTCGGGTCGAAGCCGGCCTCGGCCAGGACTTCGCGGGCCACCTGCACCGTGAGCGCGAGCGGCAGCACGGCGCGCGGGTGCGGCTTGACCAGCACCGGGTTGCCGGTGGCCAGGGAGGCGAACAGGCCGGGGTAGCCGTTCCACGTCGGGAAGGTGTTGCAGCCGATCATCAGCGCGATGCCGCGCGGGGCGGCGACGAAGCGCTTGTCCAGCTTCAGCGGGTCGCGCTTGCCCTGGGGCTTGGACCAGTCGGCCTGGCCGGGCACCCGGACCTGCTCCGCGTACGCGTACGCCACGGCCTCCAGGCCGCGGTCCTGCGCGTGCGGGCCGCCCGCCTGGAACGCCATCATGAACGCCTGCCCGCTGGTGTGCATCACCGCGTGCGCGAACTCGTGGGTGCGGGCGCCGATGCGCGCCAGGATCTCGATGCAGACCAGCGCACGGGCCTCGGGGCCGGCGTCGCGCCAGGCGGCCATCCCCGCCTTCATGGCGGGCAGCAGCACGTCCGGGTCGACGTGCGGGTACTCGACGCCCAGCTCGATGCCGTACGGGGAGACCTCGCTGCCCGTCCAGTCGTCGGTGCCGGGCTGCCCCAGGTCGAAGCGGGTGCCGCGGAGGGCCTCGAAGGCGGCCTGGCCGTCGGCCGGCGCGGTCTCGCCGTACGCCTTGGGGTGCTCGGGGTGCGGGGACCAGTACGCGCGGCTGCGGATGGCCTCCAGCGCCTGGTCGAGGGTGGGCCGGTGCTTCTCGGAGAGCGTGGAGACGGAGAGCGCGGCGGACATCAGGGACCAACTCCTCGTTGAGCCGGGCTGGATCGGGTGGAGATCGCGCAGAGGCGGGTGGAGAAGAGCAGACTGGAAGTAGAGTAACCGAACGATCGGTCGGGACAAGAGGGCCCGGGGTCGGGTTGTGGACAACGCATGCGGGAGGATCGGGGTCATGACAGGAATCGAGCGGTCCCGCACGGTGGCGGTCGTCGGCACCGGCACGATGGGCCAGGGCATCGCCCAGGTCGCCCTCCTCGCGGGCCACCCCGTGCTGCTCCACGACGCCGTGCCCGAGCGGGCCGACGCCGCCGTCACGGCCGTCACCGGCCGCGTCGAGCGGCTGGTCGCCAAGGGCCGCCTGGACCGGGCCGCCGCCGACGCGGCGACCGGCCGGATCGGCGCCGCGCGCGAGCTGTCCGAGCTGGCCGACTGCGCCCTGGTCGTCGAGGCGATCCTGGAGGACGTGGCGGCCAAGCAGCGGCTCTTCACCGCCCTGGAGGCGGTGGTCGCCCCCGACTGCCTGCTCGCCACCAACACCTCCTCCCTCTCCGTCACCGAACTCGCGGCCCCCCTCAAGCACGCGGGCCGCCTGGTCGGGCTCCACTTCTTCAACCCGGCCCCGCTCCTCCCGCTCGTGGAGGTGGTCAGCGGGTACGCGACCGACCCCGAGGCCGCCGAGCGCGCCTTCGGCACCGCCCTGGCCTGGGGGAAGACCCCGGTCCGCTGTGCCGACACCCCCGGCTTCATCGTCAACCGGATCGCCCGCCCCTTCTACGCCGAGGCCTTCGCGGTGTACGAGGAGCAGGGCGCCGACCCGGCCACCATCGACGCCGTGCTCCGCGAGAGCGGCGGCTTCAGGATGGGCCCGTTCGAGCTGACCGACCTGATCGGCCAGGACGTGAACGAGGCGGTCACCCGCTCCGTCTGGGAGTCCTTCTTCCGCAGCCCCAAGTTCCTGCCCTCCCTCGCGCAGCGCCGCCTGGTCCAGTCGGGCCGGCTCGGCCGCAAGTCCGGACAGGGCTGGTTCGCGTACGAGGGAGGCGACGCCGCCGTCCCCGCCCCGCACACCGCGGGCCCCGAGGAGGCCCCGGAGTACGTCACCGTCGTGGGCGACCTCGGTCCGGCCGCCGGGCTGGTCGACCTCATCGAGGAGGCCGGGATCACCGTCGAGGCCGTCGAGGCCGGCGGCCCGTACATCCAGCTGCCCGGCGAGGGCCAGCTGGTCCTGACCGACGGCAAGACCTCGGTCGAGTTCGCCGACGTCGTCTACTTCGACCTCGCGCTCGACTACCGCGGCGCGACCCGGATCGCCCTGGCGGCCTCCGAGGACACCTCCCCCGAGACCCTGGCCGAGGCGGTCGGCCTCTTCCAGCGGCTCGGCAAGCAGGTCAGCGTGATCGGCGACGTGCCGGGCATGATCGTGGCCCGCACCGTCGCGATGCTGATCGACCTGGCCGCCGACGCCGTGGCCAAGGGCGCGGCGAGCGAGGAGGACATCGACACCGCCATGCGGCTCGGCGTGAACTACCCGCTGGGCCCCGGGCAGTGGCACGAGCGGGTGGGCCAGGACTGGGCGTACGAGCTGCTGGAGAACCTCGACGGACGCTGTCCCGGCGGCCGGTACGCGCCCTCGCTCGCCCTGTTCCGCAAGTCGTACGCGGCCGGGCCCGAGGACGCCGCCGGGTCCGGGGACGCGGCCGCGGACGCCGCCGGTCCCGGCGACGCGGCGGCCGAGGCGGCGGCCCCCGACGACGCGGACGGGGTGAGCGCCCCGTGACCACCGCCAGGAGGGACACGTACACCCCCGAGACGCTGCTCTCGGTGGCGGTGCGGGTCTTCAACGAGCGCGGCTACGACGGCACCTCCATGGAGCACCTCTCCAAGGCGGCCGGCATCTCCAAGTCCTCGATCTACCACCACGTCGCGGGCAAGGAGGAGCTGCTGCGCCGGGCCGTCAGCCGGGCGCTCGACGGGCTCTTCGGCATCCTCGACGAGCCCGGCGCCACCCGCGGGCGGGCCATCGAGCGGGTCGAGTACGTCACGCGCCGCACCGTCGAGGTGCTGGTCGCGGAGCTCCCGTACGTGACCCTGCTGCTGCGCGTCCGGGGCAACACCCGGACCGAGCGGTGGGCGCTGGAGCGGCGCCGCGAGTTCGACCACCAGGTCGCCGACCTGCTCAAGGCCGCCCAGGCCGAGGGCGACCTGCGGGCCGACGTGGACATCAGGCTCGCGACCCGGCTGCTCTTCGGCATGGTCAACTCGCTGGTCGAGTGGTACCGCCCGCACCCGGAGACCAGCGCGGGCGTGGACGCGGAACGCGTCGCGGAGGCCGTCGCAGGACTCGCCTTCGACGGCCTCCGCACCACCGGCTAGGCCCTTCCCTCCGGAATCGGGGGAGATCCGGAGGGGAGGGCACGGGGCTCCCCCGAGACCCTTCGGCCGGTGACCCCACAGAACCCCCTGGAACTGCGGGTGGCCCGACGTCCCCCGTTGACTGGAAACGACTGAAAAGGTCTGTCTGGGGACGTTCTTGACGGTTGTGAACCTAGCGAGATCCACTGGCCCACGGGTACCCGCCCTTTCTGGGGGGTGTGTTCACGGCGGAGGCTGTGGTGAGGGTCGGCGGCTCGGGGCTCCAGCGCGCGCAGCGGTTCGTCCTGCTGGCGACCGGTCTCTACCGGCTCAGCCACCTCGTCGTCGCGCTGGGAGCCGTGGTGCGGGGCACCGTGGCCGGTGCGGCCTGCTGGGTCCTGCTCGGCACCGCCCTCGCCACCAGTGCCCTGCTGTACGGGACGGCCTACCGGCGCGGCTGGTTCGCGCCCGGGTGGGTGTGGGCGGACGTGCTGGTCACCGGGTTCGTGCTGCCCGTGGGGACCTCGTACGCGCTCGGGCTGGGGGCGGTGCTGGCCAACCCCTGGCTGGTGCTGCTCGGCGGGTCCGCCGCTGCCGCCGCGGGCGCCGGTCTGGGGCTGCGGTCGGTGGCCGGCGCGGTCGCGGTGCTGCTGGCCGCGCCGCTCGTGGCGGCCCAGGGGCAGGCCACCGGGGCGCTCTTCGGCCATCTCAGCTCGGTGGTCTCCTCGGCCGTGATGGCGCGGGTCTTCTGGTGGTACCTGACCCGGCAGGGCACCCTGCTGGACCGGGCCACCGAGCAGGCGGTACGGGCCGAGGCCCGGCGCGCCCGGCAGGCGGAGCGGATGGCCCACCACCGCGCCCTGCACGACACGGTGCTGGCCACCCTGACCACGATCGCCGCGGGCCGGGTGGACGCGAACGCGCCGGAGGTCCGCGAGCGGTGCGGCCGGGAGGCGGCGTACCTGCGGCGGCTGATCCAGCGCGAGGACGAGCCGGGCTGCGCGGGGGACGGCTGCCCGGGCGCCGGCTGCGCGGAGCACGGCCGTACGGAGCCCTTCGCCGAGGTGCCGCTGGGCGCGGCGCTGGAGGAGGCGGTACGGGGCGCCGAGTGCCTGGGGCTGCGGATCACCGCCCAGTACGCCGCGCTGCCCGGGGTGCCCCGGCCGGTGGCGGTGGCCCTGGCCGCGGCGGTGTCCGAGGCCCTGAACAACGTCCTGTGCCACGCCGGCACCGGCCGCGCCTGGCTGACCGCCGCGGGGACCGGCCGGGGCGCGGTGGTCACGGTGGTGGACCGGGGGGCCGGCTTCGACCCCGGGCGGCCGCCGGGCGGCGGTACGGGGCTGCGCCGGTCGGTCCACCAGCGGCTGGCCGGGATCGGGGGCCGGGCCGAGGTGGACAGCGCCCCGGACGAGGGCACCCGGGTCGAGCTCCGGTGGCCGGCGTGAGCGCCGGTGCCCCCGCGGGCGGGCGGCGGGTCGTCCGGGTCGCGGTGGTGGACGACGACCGGATGCTGCGGGACGGGCTGGCCTCGTGGCTGGGGCGGGCGGACGTACCGGCCCGTACGGACGACGCCGGCCCGGGTACCGCCCCCGCGGCCCCGCTGCTGCGGCTGCTGGCCGCCGAGGCCACCGTGGACGACCTGCTGGCGGCCGGCGGGGCGGCGGCCGAGGTGGTCCTGCTCGACCTGGTGCTGCGGGACGGTTCGGTGCCGGAGGACAACGTCCGGCGGCTGCGCGCCGCGGGGTGCCGGGTGCTGGTGATCAGCACGGTGGCCGACCGGGCGCGGATCGTCGCGACGGTGGCCGCCGGGGCCGACGGCTACCTCACCAAGGACCACTCGCTGGAGGTGCTGGCGGAGGCGGTCGGCACGGTCGCCGCCGGCGGCACGGCGCACTCGCCGGAGCTGGCCTTCGCCTGGGCCCACGACAGCGCTCCCGACCGCCCCCGGCTGGCCCCGCGGGAGCTCCAGGTGCTGCTGGACTACGCCTCGGGGCTGACCCTGAAGGCCACCGCGCGCAGGGCCCGGATCAGCCCGAACACGGCCAAGTACTACCTGGACCAGGTGAAGGAGAAGTACCAGCGGGCCGGGCGGCCCGCCTACACCAAGATCGACCTCGCGGCGCGGGTGCGCGAGGACGGCTGGTGCACCCCGCCCCCGGCCCCGGGGCCCCCGGCCACGCCCTGAGCCGTGTCCCGCGGATCGAGCCGGGTGGCCGGAGGGTTCGGGACGGACATCAGGCGGCTGGGGCCGCGCAGGAACCTCCTGGGGGCGCGAGGCGTCTGACCAGGCAAGACAGTGATCAGGTGGATGCACGGGGGTACTGACCATGGCGGTCACGCTGGCGGAGGAGATCATGCTGCTCTCCCTGGACGACGAGTCCGGATCGGCGAAGCAGCGACAGGCCGCAGGCTGGGCGGTGGCGGGTGGGATCCTGCTCGAACTGGTGCTGGCCGGCAGGGTCGCGGTCCGGGGCAAGCACCTGGAACTGGTGGATGCGACCCCGACCGGGGACCCGCTGCTCGACGGCAGGACGGCGCTGATCGCGAGCTGGCTGGGAGCCCGGGGCAGGCGCCGGGTGACGGACTGGCTGACGAAGGACCAGGCCAAGGCCGTGTCCGCCACCCTCGAACGCCTGTGCGCGCGCGGTGTGGTGGTGGAGGAGAGGCGCATGGCGCTCGGAATGTTCCCGATCCGTCGCTACCCCGAGGCCGACGGCGCGGTGGAACGAGAACTGCGGGGCCGGCTGCGGGGCGTGGTGCTGGCCGGCGCCGAGCCGGACACCCGGACCGCCGGACTCATCGCGCTGCTCCATGCGGCCAAGCTGCACCGTCTCGCCTTCCCCGAGGGCCCCGCCCGGCCGATCGCGTCGCGGATGGAGGAGGTCGCCACGGGGCAGTGGGCAGCCGAGAGCGTCCGCTCCGCCCTCCGTGACATGCAGGCCGCGATGGCGGCGGTCACCGTGATCACGGTCGTCACCGCCGCCGGCTAGGCCGTTTCCCCCGGAGGGGGAGCGGCTCAGGGCGCCTCCGTCGACGCGTCGAGGTCGGTCTCCTCGAAGACCAGCAGCGTCCGCGTCGACAGCACCTCCGGGATGGCCTGCAGCCGGGTCAGCACCAGCTCCCGCAGCGTCCGGTTGTCCGGCGTGTGGACCAGCAGCAGGACGTCGAAGTCCCCGCTGACCAGTGCGATGTGCGCGGCACCCGGCAGCGCCTCCAGCTGCTCCCGGACGGTCCGCCAGGAGTTCTGCACGATCCGCAGGGTGATGTACGCCGAGGCGCCGTGGCCGGCCCGCTCGTGGTTGATCCTGGCCGAAAACCCACGGATCACGCCGTCGTCGATCAGGCGGTTGATCCGGGCGTACGCGTTGGCGCGGGACACGTGCACGCGCTCGGCGACGGAGCGTATCGAGGCGCGGCCGTCGGTCTTGAGGATCTGGAGGATCGCACGGTCGATGGCGTCCAGCGGGCGGGGCGGCGCCGCGGCAGCCGGGGCCGCGGGGCCCGGCACGGCGAGGGGGGCGTCGGGTCCGTCCGCCGCCGCCTCGGCCATTTGTTCATCCGCCATCGCCTTCGGCCTCCCTGTCCTGGACGTCCTGCGTACATCCCAGGGTCTGGATGTCCTTTTGTCCACAGCCTCATGCGGCCTGTAGCCAAAATGCGCCCACGACCGAACAATCGGTAGGTGAGGCACCTCACACCCGGGGCTGCCCGCGTCCCGGCCACCGCCGGGAAGGACCCAGCCCGCTTCCCACGAGGAGGTGCTCGCGCCATGACGGTGCAAGAGCTGCCCGGTGCGGACTACCGCCCCACCCCGCCGCCCGCCTGGAGGCCCCGTACCGACGCGGCGCCGCTGCTGCCGGACGCCGAGCCGTACCGCGTGCTCGGCACCCCGGCGGCGGACCGTCTCGACCCGGAGCTGATGCGCCGGGCCTACGCCGAGCTGGTGCGCGGCCGGCGCTACAACGCCCAGGCCACCGCCCTCACCAAGCAGGGCCGGCTCGCCGTGTACCCCTCCACCGTCGGCCAGGAGGCGTGCGAGATCGCCGCGGCGATGGTGCTGGAAGAGCGCGACTGGCTGTTCCCCAGCTACCGCGACACCCTGGCGGCCGTGGCGCGCGGTCTGGACCCCGTCCAGGCGCTGACGCTGCTGCGCGGCGACTGGCACACGGGTTACGACCCCCACGAGCACCGGATCGCCCCCCTGAGCACCCCGCTCGCCACCCAGCTGCCGCACGCCGTGGGCCTGGCCCACGCCGCCCGCCTCAAGGGCGACGACGTGGTGGCGCTGGCGATGGTCGGCGACGGCGGCACCAGCGAGGGCGACTTCCACGAGGCCCTGAACTTCGCCGCCGTCTGGCAGGCGCCGGTGGTCTTCCTGGTCCAGAACAACGGTTTCGCCATCTCCGTCCCGCTCGCCAAGCAGACGGCCGCCCCCTCCCTGGCCCACAAGGCCGTCGGGTACGGGATGCCGGGCCGGCTGGTCGACGGGAACGACGTGGCCGCCGTCCACGAGGTGCTGGCCGAGGCGGTGCGCAAGGCGCGGGCCGGCGGCGGCCCGACCCTGATCGAGGCGGTCACGTACCGGATGGAGGCGCACACCAACGCCGACGACGCCACCCGCTACCGCGGTGACGCCGAGGTCGAGGCCTGGCGCGGACACGACCCGATCCTGCTCCTGGAGCGCGAGCTGACCGCCCGGGGCATCCTCGACGAGGACCTCAGGCGCGCGGCGAAGGACGAGGCCGAGACGATGGCCGCCGCCCTGCGCGAGCGGATGAACGCCGACCCGGTGCTGGACCCGATGGACCTCTTCACGCACGTCTACGCGGAGCAGACGAGCCAGCTGCGCGAGCAGGCGGCCATGCTCCGTGCCGAACTGGAAGCGGAGGGCGAGTGATGACCACCGCCACCCAGCCCGCCACCGGGCGCAAGCCCGCGACGATGGCGCAGGCCCTCACCCGCGCGCTGCGCGACTCGCTGGCCGACGACCCGACCGTCCACATCATGGGCGAGGACGTCGGCACGCTCGGCGGCGTCTTCCGGATCACCGACGGGCTGGCGAAGGAGTTCGGCGAGGACCGGGTCACGGACACCCCGCTCGCCGAGGCGGGCATCCTCGGCACGGCCGTGGGCATGGCGATGTACGGGCTGCGGCCCGTGGTGGAGATGCAGTTCGACGCCTTCGCCTACCCCGCCTTCGAGCAGCTCTTCAGCCACGTCGCGAAGATGCGGAACCGCACGCGCGGCGCGATGCCGCTGCCGATCACGATCCGCGTGCCGTACGGCGGCGGCATCGGCGGCGTGGAGCACCACTGCGACTCCTCCGAGGCGTACTACATGGCCACGCCCGGCCTGCACGTGGTGACCCCGGCGACCGTCGAGGACGCGTACGGCCTGCTGCGCGCGTCGATCGCCAGCGACGACCCGGTGATCTTCCTGGAGCCGAAGCGGCTCTACTGGTCCAAGTCCGACTGGTCGCCGGAGGCCCCGGCCGCGGTCGAGCCGATCGGGCGCGCGGTGGTCCGCCGCCGCGGCACGAGCGCCACGCTGATCACGTACGGGCCCTCCCTGCCCGCCTGCCTGGAGGCGGCCGAGGCCGCCAAGGAGGAGGGCTGGGACCTGGAGGTCGTCGACCTCCGCTCGCTGGTGCCCTTCGACGAGGAGACGGTGGCCGCGTCGGTACGCCGCACCGGCCGCGCGGTCGTGGTCCACGAGTCCACCGGCTTCGGCGGTCCCGGCGGCGAGATCGCCGCCCGCATCACGGAGCGCTGCTTCCACCACCTGGAGGCCCCGGTGCTGCGGGTCGCGGGCTTCGACATCCCGTACCCGCCGCCGATGCTGGAGAAGCACCACCTGCCGGGCGTCGACCGGATCCTGGACGCCGTGGCCCGTCTCCAGTGGGAGAACTGATGCCTCAGGTACTGGAGTTCAAGCTGCCGGACCTCGGTGAGGGGCTCACCGAGGCCGAGATCGTGCGCTGGCTGGTGCAGGTGGGCGACGTCGTCGCCATCGACCAGCCGGTGGTCGAGGTCGAGACGGCCAAGGCCATGGTCGAGGTGCCGTGCCCCTACGGGGGCGTGGTGACCGCCCGCTTCGGCGAGGAGGGAACCGAACTCCCCGTCGGGGCACCGCTGCTGACGGTCGCCGTGGGCACGGCCACGCTGCCGGAGGGCGCCGGCGCGGAGCCGGAGGCCGCCTCCGGCTCCGGGAACGTGCTGGTCGGCTACGGCACGGACCACTCCCGTCCGGCCCGGCGGCGCCGGGTGCGGCCGGCGGGGTCCGCCGCGGCTCCCGTGCCGGCCGCTCCCGCTGCGGCTCCCGTGCCGGCCGCTCCCGCTGCGGCGGCTCCGGCGGCTCCGGCTGCCGTCGCGGTCGCCGCCGGACCCGTACCGGTGATCTCCCCGCTGGTCCGCAAGCTCGCCAAGGACAACGGCATCGACCTGCGCGGCCTCGCCGGCAGCGGGCCCGAGGGCCTGATCCTGCGGTCCGACGTGGAGGCGGCGCTGCGCGCGGCCGCCGCGCCGGCTCCGGCGGCTCCCGCCGTCGCGCCGGCCCCGGTGACCGCGGCCGGGGAGCGCATCCCGCTCAAGGGACTGCGCGGTGCGGTGGCGGACAAGCTGTCCCGCAGCCGCCGCGAGATCCCGGACGCCACCTGCTGGGTGGACGCGGACGCCACGGAGCTGATGGCCGCGCGGGCCGCGATGAACGCCGCCGGCGGGCCGAAGATCTCCGTACTGGCCCTGCTGGCCCGTATCTGCACGGCCGCGCTGGCCCGCTTCCCGGAGCTCAACTCCACCGTCGACCTCGCCTCGAACGAGATCGTCCGGCTGCCCTCGGTCCACCTGGGCTTCGCCGCCCAGACCGAGCGCGGTCTGGTGGTCCCGGTGGTCAAGGGCGCGGACCGGATGACCGCCGAGGGTCTGTCGGCGGAGTTCGCCCGCCTGACGGAGCTGGCGCGCGGCGGGAAGCTGGCGCCGGCGGACCTCACGGGCGGCACCTTCACGCTGAACAACTACGGGGTGTTCGGGGTGGACGGCTCCACGCCGATCATCAACCACCCGGAGGCCGCGATGCTGGGGGTGGGGCGGATCGTGCCGAAGCCGTGGGTGCACGGCGGTGAGCTGGCCGTCCGTCAGGTCGTCCAGCTGTCGCTGACGTTCGACCACCGGGTCTGCGACGGCGGCACCGCGGGCGGCTTCCTGCGGTACGTCGCCGACTGCGTGGAGTCCCCGACGGTCCTGCTGCGCTCCCTGTAGTCCCCGGCCCTGCCCCGTACCGCTCCCGCCGCAGGGACGCGGTACGGGGCCGCCGTGACCCCGCGGGGGTCAGCGGGTCAGGAGGAGCTTGCCCACGGAGGTGCCCGACTCCAGGGCCGCGTGGGCCGCGGAGGCCTCGGCGAGGGGGAACGTCGCGTGGACCACGGGGCGGACGCGGCCCGCCTCCACCAGGGGCCACACGTGTTCGCGGACCGCGGCGACGATCGCCGCCTTCTCCTCCAGCGGGCGCGCCCGCAGCGTCGTACCCGCCACCGCAGCCCGCTTCGCCAGCAGCGCCCCCAGGTTGAGCTCCGCCTTCACGCCGCCCTGCAGACCGATGACCACCATCCGCCCGTTCACGGCGAGGGCGTCCACGTTCCGCGCCAGGTACTTCGCCCCGATGATGTCCAGGATCACGTCCGCCCCGGCACCCCCCGTCGCGGCCTTCAGCTCCTCGACGAAGTCCTGCTCCCGGTAGTCGACCAGGATGTCCGCGCCCAGCTCCGCGCAACGGGCCAGCTTCTCCTTGCCGCCCGCCGTCACGGCCACCCGGGCCCCCACGGCCTTCGCCAGCTGGATCGCCATCGTGCCGATCCCGCTCGCCCCGCCGTGCACCAGCACCGTCTCGCCCGGCCGCACGTGGGCCACCATGAACAGGTTCGACCAGACCGTGCAGGCCACCTCCGGCAGCGCGGCGGCCGTCACCAGGTCCACACCCTCCGGCACCGGCAGCAGCTGCCCGGCCGGCACCGCCACCCGCTCCGCGTACCCGCCGCCGCTCAGCAGCGCGCACACCTCGTCGCCGACGGCCCACCCGGTCACCCCGGGCCCCAGCGCCGTGATCCGGCCGGAGCATTCGAGGCCGGGGTAGGGGGACGCTCCGGGCGGCGGGTTGTAGAAGCCCTGCCGCTGGAGCAGATCGGCCCGGTTCACGGCACTGGCCGCGACCTCCACGAGGACCTCGCCCTCGCCGGGCACCGGATCGGGTACGTCGGCCCACACCAGGGCCTCGGGGCCGCCGGGCTGGGGGATCGTGATCGCATGCATGCCCGCGAGGCTACTCGCCCCGGGGGCCCAGGACTTCGGCCGGCGGGGCCGCACGCACGATGACGATCAGCCGGTCGGTCAGCTGGAGGGGGCTCGCGTGCGGGTCGTCGTACGGCAGCAGCCGGTGGCCCCGCAGCACGCTCACCACCAGGTCGTCGGTCTCCCGTACGCTCCGGCCCGCCTCGGACTTGGTCACCGGTCGCTCGAGCAGGTCCAGGCCGCTGCCCTGCTGGATCAGGTCCTCCATCACCGCGCCCGCGCTCGGGCTGAGCACCGACAGCCCCAGCAGCCGGCCCGCCGCGCTCGCGCTGGTGATGACCGCGTCCGCGCCCGACTGCTTCAGCAGCGGGGCGTTCTCCTCCTCGCGCACCGCGGCCACGATCTTCGCGCCGCGGTTCAGCTGCCGGGCCGTCAGGGTGACCAGCACCGCCGTGTCGTCCCGCTGCGTGGCCACCACGATCTGACGGGCCTTCTGCACCTCGGCGCGGAGCAGCACATCGCTGCGCGTGGCGTCGCCGACGACGCCGGTGAAGCCCTCCGCGCTCGCCGTCTCGATCACCTTCGAGCTGGGGTCGACGATGACCACCCGCTCCTTGCGCAGTCCGGTCGCCAGGAGTGTCTGGAGCGCCGAGCGTCCCTTCGTACCGAATCCGACGACGACGGTGTGCTCGCGCAACTGGGCCCTCCAGCGGTTCAGTCGCCACTCCTCCCGGGTCCGCTCGGTGAGGACCTCCAGGGTGGTGCCGACCAGGATGATCAGGAACAGCACGCGCAGCGGCGTGATCAGCAGGATGTTGGCCAGCCGCGCCGAGTCGCTGTACGGGACGATGTCGCCGTACCCCGTGGTGGAGAGGGTGACGGTCGCGTAGTAGATGGCGTCGAGCAGGTCGACGGTCTCGTCGGAGTTGTCGTGGTACCCGGCGCGGTCGATCCAGACGATCAGCACCGTCAGCAGCAGCACGCCGAAGGCCATCAGCAGGCGCTTGCCCACCTGCCTCAACGGCTTCTCGACGATCCTCCGCGGCATTATCACCCGGTGGTCGACGAGCCGCTCGCCCGCCTGACGCGCGATCGGGTCCTGCCCCTGCTGCTTCACCGGTCGTCCCTCCCGGGCAGTCCGGCGGACGGGTACCCGCCCGCCCACGGCAGGTCCAGGACCTCCAGCTCGCGCCCCGCCTCCGCCCCGTCCGGGGGTACGACGGCCAGCGCGTCCGCCGCCGCGATCCCGCGCAGCATCGCGGGCCCGTGGAACCGCAGCGGCACGGCCCGCTCCCCGTCCAGCACCACCGGCACCAGCCGGGTGTCGTGCGGGTGGCCCGGTACGGCGTCGCGCACCGGCACCGCGTACGCCTCCCGCGCCCCGTGCCCCGCCAGGGCCCGCAGCAGCGGCTCGGCCAGCGTCAGCAGACCCGACACGGCGGCCAGCGGATTGCCGGGCAGCCCCACCAGGTGCTTCCCGGGACCGAGCCGGGCCAGCAGCATCGGATGCCCGGGCCGTACGGAGACCCCGTCGACCAGCAGCTCCGCCCCGGCCCGCCGCAGCACCGGGTGCACGTGGTCCACCGGCCCCGAGGCCGTGCCCCCGGTGGTGACCACCAGGTCGGCCGGGGAGTCCGTCACCGCCCGGTACAGCGCCCCGGCATCGTCGCCGAGCCGCCGCGTCCCCGTCACCTCGGCGCCGAGGGCCCGCAGCCACGGCCCCAGCATCGGCCCCAGCGCGTCCCGGATCAGCCCGTCCCGCGGCCGCCCCGCGGCCAGCAGCTCGTCCCCGAGCACCAGCACCTCGACGCGCGGCCGCGCCACCGTGACCAGCTCGTCGTACCCGGCGGCGGCGGCCAGGCCCAGCACGGCGGGCGTCACGGGCGTCCCGGCGGCCAGCAGCAGGTCGCCCGAGCGGCACTCCTGGCCCCGCGGCCGGATGTCCTGGCCCGGCACCACCTCGCGCTCGGCGTGCAGCTGCCCCGTGGCGGCGTCGTGCCGGGCGTGCTCGCTGCGGATCACCGCGGTGGTGTCGCCGGGGATCCGGGCACCCGTGGCGATCCGCACCGCCTCGCCGTCGGCCAGCGGCTCCGGCCGGGCGGCGCCCGCCAGCACCCCGCCGCCCTCCCGGACCCGCCAGGGCCCCGGTCCGGCGACCGCCCAGCCGTCCATGGCCGAGGTGTCGAAGGAGGGCAGGTCGGTCAGCGCCTCCAGGGGGCCGCCCAGCACCTCGCCGAGGGCGTCGGCCAGCGGCACCGCACGGGTGCGGGCGCGCCCGGTCCGGCCCGCGGCGGCGGCGGTGGCGCGGGCCTGCGCCCAGTCGGTGCCGCGGTGTCCCGGGGCCGCCGCGGCGGGCTCCGTGCGGCGGTCGTTCACCAGCGCCAGCGCCTCCTCGACGGCCCGCTCCTCCGGTGTCACGGGGGCGGCCGTCATCCGCTTCCCTGCCCGGAGGGGCCCGTCTCGGCCGCCCAGCGGCCGGCGAGCGCGGCGGCCTTGCGGCAGGCCTCCGAGAGCGCTGCCTCCGGGTCGGCGCCGTCGGTGGCGGCCAGCGCGGCCGCGTACCCCACCAGGAAGGTGGTCAGCGGGGCGGCGGGCCGGGCCACGCCGTGCGCGGCGTCACGGGCGAGGTCGAGCAGCTCGGTGACGTCGACCGGGACGTCCAGGCCCAGCTCGTTCTTGACTGCGGTGATCCATTCGTCCAGCACGGTCCCATGCTCCCTGATGCGGGCGCGGGCGGCCGCCAGGTCCTCCCAGGTGTCGCAGTCGAAGGAGGCGGCGCCGCTGCCCTCGACGCGGGCCAGGTCGAGTTCGGCGGTGAGCGCCCGCAGCGGCAGGCCGGTGAGGCTGCCGTGCTCGGTGGCCAGCAGGGCCAGCTCGCGGCGCAGCGGTTCGGCCCGGTAGGCGGCCACCAGGGGCTGGTCGCGGCCGTCGGGGTCGCGCAGCAGGGTGCCCTCGGCGCCGGGGCCGGCGAGCAGGGCGCGTACGGTCGCCGCGTCCAGGAAGGGCAGGTCCGCGGAGAGCACGAGGACCAGGTCGGCGCCGGTGTGCCGGAGCCCTGCGTGCAGGGCGGCCAGCGGTCCGGCGCCGGGCGGCTCCTCCAGGGCCCAGGTGACCGGCCGGGCGGTGGCCCGGCGGCCGCCGACGACCACGGTCGTCCCGGCGCCGGCACAGGCGTCCAGCACCCGGTCGAGCAGCGGGCGGCCGCCCACGCTCAGCCCCGGCTTGTCGGCCCCGCCGAGCCGCCGTGCCGCGCCTCCCGCCAACACGATCGCGTCGTACGTCATGACCCGAGTATGCGCGGCCCATGTCGCGTACGCCGTCCCGCACTTACCCGGCGTTTACGCGTGACGGCCCCGTCCTGCACCGCCCGTGGGGGCGGTGGCGGACGGGGCCGTCACGGAAGGCGCCGCGGGGCCGGCCGGGTCCGCGGCGTGCGGACCCCTGCGGTCCTACAGGTACGGGCCCGAGCGCACCGGGCCGTGCTGGCCGTCCTCGTCGTCGTGCGAGGCGCCGGGCGGGAGGGCGCGGCGCATCTGCTCCAGCTGGGCGCGGGCGGCCATCTGCTGGGCGAAGAGGGCGGTCTGGATGCCGTGGAAGAGGCCTTCCAGCCAGCCGACCAACTGGGCCTGCGCGATGCGGAGTTCCGCCTCGGAGGGGATGGCCTCGTCGGTGAAGGGCAGGGAGAGCCGCTCCAGTTCCTCGACGAGCTCGGGAGCGAGCCCGTCCTCCAGCTCCTTCACCGAGCTGGCGTGGATGTCCTTGAGCCGGACCCGGCTGGCCTCGTCGAGAGGAGCAGCGCGGACTTCTTCCAGAAGCTGCTTGATCATGCTGCCGATGCGCATGACCTTGGCGGGCTGTTCGACCATTTCCGTCACCGGCACCTCGCGCGACTCGTCATCGGCGCCGCCGACCGCCATCCCGTCCTGGCCCACGATCAGAACCTGCGGGGGGCTGTCCTGCGACCGTTCGCTCCTCGGCATCTCCATGCCGCCATTCTCTCGCACACGTTCGTCTCCACACGGTGTGCCCCCGCACAGGAGTGATCCACCCTGTGCGGGGGCACGAGATCCGCGGGCGGCCGCCCGCGGCCCTGCGCGCCGTACGGCCGGCCCCCCGTGGCCGGCCGTACCACCGGACCGCCCGCCCCGTCGTCCGGCGGGCCGTCCGCCGGGCTATCCGGCCGCGCGGCGGGCCAGCGCCCCGGACGAGCGCGTGACCAGCGCGGCGAGCAGCGCCGCGCCTAGCGGGATCAGCACCACCAGGGCGCCGAGGGTGTCCCACGGGATGACGACGGGCACGTGCGGCACGCCCTGGGAGGTGCTCCAGCCGTCCGAGAGGGACTGTTCGTACCGCGCCAGGAACTCGCGCCGCTCCGCCAGCCGCAGTCCGACGCCCGGCAGCACACCGGCCGCCGACCCGAGGCCCACGCCCATGAGGGCGACCAGGCCGCACTGGAAGCCGCTCAGGGAGCGGCGGATCCGCGGGGCCGCGCCGACCGCGGCGAGCGTCTTCAGGTCGGCCTCGGCGTCGGCCTGGGCGAGGCCCGTGGCGATGCCCGCCGCGCCGATGGTGACGAGTCCGGCGAAGACGGCCAGCGCGATCAGCTCGATGTCGTTCTCGCTCTGGTAGCCGTCCTCGATGCGGAACTCGGCCGAGGCGCCGATCCGGTCGGCGGCGGCGTCGTAGCGCTGGCGCTCCTCACTGGTCGGCAGCCGGTCCAGCGTGAAGTACGAGCCGTACGCGGCGGTCTGGAGCCCCGCGGCCTTCGCGGCCGCGGGCGGGATGACCACGCGCAGTCCGTAGGCGTTGGCCGCCGACAGGTGGACGGCGAAGGACTTGCGGACGCCCGGGACCTCCTGGCCCTCCGGGGTCTGCCTGGCCCTGGCCGTGTCGGCGACCAGCTTCAGGGTGATCCGGCCGTCCTTGACGTGCCGCCGGTCGAAGGCGACCGCGCGGCCCTCCCGCAGGGCCCGGGTGGCGTCCGGGTCCCGGATCGCGAGGGTGGTCAGCAGCCGCTCGTCGGCGACCACGAACTCCTGGGGGGCGTAGGACTCCGGTGAGAGGCAGCGCCAGTCCTTGGCGAGGCGGCGGCGTTCGGCCTTCGAGAAGGAGGTCGTGGGGTCGGGCACCGCGTGCAGCGGGCACGCGTTCTCCTCGGGCGTGGTCAGCTCCACCTCACCGCATCCCGGGGCGTCCGACCACAGCTCGCAGTCCTTCCGGCCGACGACGACCCGGTCGATGTCCGCCCGTACCGCCACCGGCAGTTCCTTCTCCAGCGCCGCGCGCACGGCGGGCACCTGGCGGTGGCCGCCCGCCTCGCTGATGGTCACCGTGCCGGAGCGGTCGGGCATCTGGGCGACGTACTCCTGCCGGGCCTGCGCGTCGTTGCTCTGGGCGTACGTGGCCACGGCGACGGTACCGGCGACCGCGGCCAGCACCGCGGCCACCGCGGGCGCCGTACGGCCCCGGTTGCGCACCGCGTCGCGCAGCGCGAGCCGGGGCGCGAGGGGCAGCCAGCGTCCGGCGCGGCCGAACAGGCCGACCAGTACGGGGGTCAGCGCGACCACGCCGAGCTCGGCGAGGGCGCTGCCGCCGGCCACGTAGAGGTAGCCGTTGCTGTCCTGGACGGAGCCGAACAGGGCGACGGGGGCGCCGATGGCGATGGCGACCAGCCCGACCACCGGGAGCACCCGGCTGGCGCGGCGGACCCCGCGACGGCCGGTGAGCGAGGCCAGCACGGTCTGCCGGGAGGCGGTGACCGCGGGGACCACGGCGGCCAGCAGGCCGGTCACGACGGCCAGCAGGGCGATGCCCAGGAGTTCGTGCGGCAGGAGCCGGAAACCGCTCCAGCGCTCGCCCAGGGCGCTCTCCAGCACCGGCCGGAGGGCGAGGGTCAGGGCGATGCTCAGCACGATGCCGGTCACGGCGGCGGCGAAGCCGATGACCAGGCCGCCGGAGAGGACGATGGCGCGGATGTGGCGCCGGTCGCCGCCGTTGGCGCCGACCAGGCCGAGCTGGCGGCGGGAGCGGCGGGCGCCCACCGCGAAGGCGGGTCCTGCCAGCAGGCAGATCTCCAGCATGGCCAGGACCACGACGGTGGCGCCCGCGGCCAGTGCGGCCTTGTCCACGCCGTTGCCGCCGGAGGTGTACGAGTCGGAGTTCTCGTGCTGGTAGAGGGGTACGTCGGCGTCGGCGGGCGGGTCGAGGGCGACGGCCCGGGAGACGACGATCACGCCCTTGGCGTTGGCCGCCTTGACCATGTTCCACGTGAAACCCTCGCCGCCGACGCGCACGTAGTACGTGTTGGTGGCGTCGGTGCCGGGCATGCCGTGGGCCTTGAGGGCCGCCTCCAGCGGGGGGATCAGCGTGCCGGGCGGGGCGAGCACCTCGTACGCCTTGAGCTCTGAGGGGAGTTCGTAGGCGCCGACGATGCGGTACTCGGTCCCCTCCATGCCGCGCGGGACGAGGCGGGAGCCCACGTACAGCCCGGAGTCCTCCAGGAACCGCGTGGTGGCGGCGACCTCGCCGGCCCGGGCGGGGAAGCGGCCGCGGACGACGGTCTGCCGGCCCGCGGCCATCGGGTGCCGGGCGTCCAGCTCGTGGACGGTGGCGTTCAGGAGGCCGTGGCGGGTGCGGAACCGGCCGGTGCCGGAGGTGTCCTTGAGCACCTCGGCGCCGGGCGGGATGGCCGCCTTGACGTCGGTGGGGCCGCTCGGGACGGGCTTGTCGCCGTCGCCGTCGGCCGGCGCGAGACCGTTGCCGTCCGGCTTCTGGTGGATGGGCGTGTTGCCCATGCCGGTGCCGCTCAGCACGGCGTCGGCGCGGCCGAGGGAGCGGTCCAGCTGCTGTTCCGTGGAGACGTCGGCGCTGCGCAGGGTGATCTCGGCGGCGCTCACGCCCAGGATGGGCAGGGCGATCATCGCGAGGACGAGGAAGCTGCGGCCCTTGGAGCGCCAGGCGTCCCGGCGGGCGATCCGTATCGCCGCGACCCAGGAGTGGTACCAGGTCCTCACAGGGCGCCCGCCTGCCCGGTGAACAGCGAGTCCGGCCGGGAGCGCAGCGTCTCGTCCACGACGGAGCCGTCGCGCAGGAAGACCACCCGGTCCGCCCAGGCCGCGAAGCGGGGTTCGTGGGTGACGAGGATGCCGGCGGCGCCCGCGTCGCAGCGGGAGCGGAGCAGGGCGAGCACGGACTCGCCGGTCTCGGAGTCGAGGGCGCCGGTGGGCTCGTCGGCCAGCACGAGGCGGCGGTCGCCGACCAGGGCGCGGGCGATGGCCACCCGCTGCTGCTGGCCGCCGGACATCTCGTCGGGGAAGCGGTCGGCCAGCTGGGAGAGGTTCATCTCCTCCAGGGCGGCGAGGGCGGCGGCCCGGGCCCTGCGGGCGGAGGTGCCGTCGAGTTCGAGGGGGAGGGCGACGTTCTCGGCCGCGGTGAGGGCGGGGATGAGGTTGTAGTCCTGGAAGACGTAGCCGATGCTGCGGCGGCGCAGGGCGGCGAGTTCCCGGCGGCTCGCGGTGGTGATGTCGGTGCCCTCGACGAGCACCCGGCCGCCGGTCGGGGTGTCGAGGCCGCCCGCGAGGGTGAGCAGCGTGGACTTGCCGGATCCGGACGGGCCCATGACGGCGACGAGTTCGCCGGGGTACACGGCCAGGTCGACCCCGCGCAGGGCGTGCACCTCGGTGGCGCCGCTGCCGTGGACGCGGGTGAGCTGCATCAGGCGCAGCACGGGCTGGTGGTGGTCGGGCATGAAGAGGGTTCCCCCCTGGGACGGTTCAGAGCCGGCGGCGCGGTGCGGTGGTGGGCGCGGCCTGGGTGTCGGCCGGAGCCGCGGTCTGGTTCTTGTGGGCGGCCGGTACGGCGGTGGCCCTCCGGTCGGCCGTCACGGAGAGCCGTACGAGCCGGGACTCGGAGTGGTCCAGCCACCGGGCCTCGGCCTCGGTCTGGAAGATCAGCTGTTCCAGCACCAGCAGCCAGGCCACGTCGTCGCGCTCCTGGGCACGGCCGGACTCGATGGCGGCCAGCGCCTGCGCCTTGAGGCGGGTGTAGTCCTGCATCGCTTTGATCGTGGCGCTGCGCTGGGCCTGGATGACGGCGCGGATGTCCACGCCCGGGGTGCCGATGGCCATGGCGAGCTTGATGGACAGCTCGTCGCGGGGCGGGCTGGTGCGGTCGACGGGGCGCTCGTACCACTCGTGGAGCTCGGTGCGCCCGGCGTCGGTGATGGCGTAGAGGGTGTGCCCGGCCTCGTCCTCGCCGCCGGGGGCGACGAGCCCGTCGCGCTCCAGGCGGGCGAGGGTCGTGTAGACCTGCCCGACGTTCAGCGGCCAGGTGGAACCGGTGCGGGACTCGAACTCGGTGCGGAGCTGGGAGCCGTACCGGGGACCCTGCTCCAGCAGGGCGAGGAGGCCGTGGCGAATCGACATACTCAGTATGTATACCGAGTATGCAGGCCCCCACAACCGACGTGAGATGTACATCTCACGGAGGATCCTCAGGTTCCACGGGCGGTATGTCCTGAGATGCCGGTAGTGCCCGGTCGTGTGACCCTGAGTGGACAGTCGGTCGCTCGGTACGGGAGGGGCTCGCCGTGACTCAACGCCGTCGCGCGCTCAGGTGGACGGCCGGCGCCGCACTCGCCCTCGGTGCCCTGACGCCCCAGCCCCTCGCGTACGCGGCCACCGCCCCCCCGGCCGTGGCCGCCCCCGCGGACGGGGAACTGGCCGGCAGCGTCGCCGGAGCCGGCCGGGCCCGGCCGGGCCGGGTGATGGACGAGCCGCTCCCGGAGGCCCTGCTGCCCGCCGCGCGCCCGGTCCCGGAGGCGCCGAAGCCGCAGCCGCCGCGCCCCGAGCCGAGCGAGGCGGGGATGGTCTCCGCCCTCGGCGCCGACGGCAGCGACCGCGCCGCCGACCTCGCCGAGCACATCCTCCCGCTGGGCGCCGGCCTGACCCTGATGGGCCTGGGCCTGGGCTTCATGGGCATGCGCCTGCGACGCGACTGAAACCAGCCGCGCCGCAGGCTTCCGCACAGGCGGGAGCGTCCCCGCGGGGCGCTCCCGGGAGGGTCTACTCCGGGTTGCCGGTGGAGACGCGGAGGCTGAAGGTGGCGTCCTTCGGGTCGATGTCGTCACCGGGGGAGGGGAACTGGTCCACGACCGCGCCCTCGCCGTAGACGTTCTCGTCCTTGGACTTCTCGTCCAGGTTCCAGCCGGCCGCCTGGAGGCACTTCTTCACCGACAGGATGTCCTTGTAGCGGAAGTCGGGCGCGCGGACCTTCGACGGGTCGTTGTACGCCTCGTCCGCCTCCGAGCACTCCGTCTCCTCGATGGTGCGCGTGCGGTCCGGGCCCTTGTGGCCGGCCACCGCGGGGGCGCTCGCCGAGGTGCCGTTCTTGCCGGGCGTCCCGCCCTCCCCGCCGTCGTCGCCGTTCACGATCAGGGCCGTGACCAGGCCGCCGACCGCCAGCAGCGCCACCACGGCGGCGCCGATCGCCACCGGGGAGCCCTTCTTGCCGCCGCCCTGGCGGGCGGGCGCGGCGGACGGGGAGATCGTGTACGGCGGCGGGGTCGCGGACTGCTGCGGCACCGGCGTGTGGTGCACCGGCTGCTGGTGCACCTGCTGCTGGGGCGGGTACGCGTAGCCGCCCCCCTGCTGCGCGAGGTGCGGCGGCGGCGTCTGGACGTGCGGCGCCGGCTGCGCGTACGCACCCGGCTGGTACGGCTGCTGCACCGACTGCGGCGGCGGGGCCTGGAGGCCCGAGTCCACCGGCGGGAAGACCGCGGAGCCGACGCCGGCCCCGCTGTTCACCGGGCCGCCCTGGACGATCACCGGCGCGCCGGTCCGGCCCGCCGACAGCACCCGCAGGCACTCGTCCCGCATGGCGGCGGCCGTGGGGAAGCGCTCGTTCGGGTTCTTCTTCAGGGCCCGCGCCACCAGCGCGTCCATCGCCGGCGTGACCGAGCGGTTCACCGAGGACGGCGCGACCGGCTCCTCCTGCACGTGGGCGTACGCGATCGCCAGCGGCGAGTCCGCGTCGAACGGCAGCCGGCCGGTCAGCAGCTGGAACAGCATGATGCCGACCGAGTACAGGTCGGAGCGGGCGTCGACGCCGCGCCCCAGGGCCTGCTCGGGCGAGAGGTACTGCGGGGTGCCGACGACCATGCCGGTCTGGGTCATGGAGGTGACCCCGGACTGCATCGCGCGGGCGATGCCGAAGTCCATCACCTTGACCACGCCGCGCTTGGTGATCATCACGTTGCCGGGCTTGATGTCGCGGTGCACCAGACCCAGCTCGTGGCTGGCCTCCAGGGCGGCGAGCACGTCGCCGGTGACCTTCAGCGCCTTGTCCGCGGGCATCGCACCGTACTGGGCGACGTCGGCCTGGAGCACCGAGCCGAGCGGCTGGCCCTCCACGTACTCCATGACGATGTACGGCATCAGCGCGCCGTCCTCGCCGCCGATGGAGACGGAGTCCTCGCCCGTATCGAATACCGAGACGATGTTGGTGTGCGACAGTTTCGCTACAGCCTGGGCCTCGCGGCGGAAGCGCTCGCGGAAGGACTGTTCGCGACCCAGCTCGGTGTGCATGGTCTTGATCGCGACCTGGCGGTCGAGCGCCGCGTCGTAGGCGAGGTAGACGGACGCCATGCCGCCCTCACCCAGCAAGTCCCTCAGCTGGTAACGGCCGCGGGCCAGGGAGCCGCCTGCGTAACGCCCCTGTGTGCCGTCCTGGCTCATGACTGTGCTTCCCCTCGGCGGTCCCTGGCGATCCGTATGACGGGCCACAGTCTGCCGGAGGGCGGTGACCAGTCAAGCCGGGTGCCCGTTCCGTGACCACACGCGGACGGGGTGCAATCCCGGACGGCTCAGGGGCGGGGAGGCTGTAGCGTTCATCGGAGCACCCTGGAAAAGACGCACCGCTGACACGCGGCCGGATCATGACGGCGAGGACTGATGGCACCCGAACCCGAGGGCAACGGCGCCGGGATGGCTGATGTTCCCGACCAGTTCGGCGACCAGATCGGGTCGGGCGCCATGGTCGGTGACGGCCGGTACCGGCTGACCCACCGTCTGGGCCGCGGCGGCATGGCGGAGGTCTTCGCCGCCGAGGACGTACGGCTCGGCCGCACGGTCGCCGTGAAGCTGCTGCGCGCGGACCTCGCCGAGGACCCGGTCTCCAAGGCCCGCTTCACGCGCGAGGCCCAGTCGGTCGCCGGCCTCAACCACCATGCCGTCGTGGCCGTGTACGACTCGGGCGAGGACCGGGTCAACGGGAACGTCGTCCCCTACATCGTGATGGAGCTGGTGGAGGGCCGGACGATCCGGGACCTCCTCATCAGCGCCGAGGCGCCGGGCCCGGACCAGGCCCTGATCATCGTCTCCGGCGTGCTGGAGGCCCTGGCCTACTCGCACCAGCACGGCATCGTGCACCGCGACATCAAGCCGGCGAACGTCATCATCACCAACACCGGCGCGGTGAAGGTGATGGACTTCGGCATCGCCCGCGCCCTGCACGGCGCCTCGACGACGATGACCCAGACCGGCATGGTCATGGGCACCCCGCAGTACCTCTCGCCCGAGCAGGCCCTGGGCAAGGCGGTGGACCACCGCAGCGACCTGTACGCCACCGGCTGCCTGCTCTACGAACTGCTGGCCCTGCGGCCCCCGTTCACCGGTGAGACGCCGCTCTCCGTGGTCTACCAGCACGTGCAGGACGCCCCGGTGCCGCCCTCCCAGCAGCACCCCGGCGTGCCGCCGGAGCTGGACGGCCTGGCGATGCGCGCGCTGGCCAAGGACCCGGATGACCGCTTCCAGAGCGCCGAGGAGATGCGCGGGCTGGTCCAGTACGCGCTCCAGATGCTCCAGGAGCAGGGCCCGGGCACGGGTACGTGGAACACGGGCCCGGTCACCATGGCGCTGCCGCACGGCAGCCCCGGCGCGACCGCCGTCAACCCCGCGGCCGGCGGCCCGGGCGTGCAGCCGTACCCGTCCCACGCCACCACCTCGGCGATGGGCGGCCCGATGGTGCCCCCGCTGAACCCGGACGACGGCTCGGCCTTCGGCGGCGGTGGCGGCTACCACGGCGACCGCACGGCGCAGGGCGGCAGCGGGCGCTGGAAGATCTGGCTGGTCGCCCTGCTGGCGGTGGTCGCGATCGCGGGCGGCATCACGTACGCCCTCGACAAGGCGAAGACCGGGGGCGGCACCACCGAGAAGCCCAACAACCCGGGCATCGAGAGCCCCAAGCAGGAGACCGCGGAGGTCCCGAAGCCCGAGCAGTCCTCCAAGGGCGGCGAGACCGAGGACGGCTCGTCCTCGGGCGGCCAGGAGAGCTGGACGCCGAGCCAGAAGCCGTCCTGGAACCCGCCGACGCACCGGCCGTCGCCGACGCCCTCGTGGACGCCGCCGACGACCGACCCGACGGAGAGCACGGACCCGACGACGGACCCGACGGACACCACCGAGCCGACGACGGACCCGACGGACGGCAACAACGAGTCGCCCGGCACCGACGCGGGCACCACGGAAGGCCAGTCCGGCACCTGACGGACGGCTCACGCGCGCCGCGGGCGCGGTGCACCGACGACGGAGGGAGCGGACCCCGACGGGGCCGCTCCCTCCGTGCGTTCGGGTCCGGTCAGAGGGCGTGCTGGTACTGCCGCTCGACGTTGGCGGCCATGGAGTGCACGGTGACGAAGTGGGGCTCGATGCGCATGTACACGGGCTCGAAGAGCTCGCCGTCGACGTAGTGCGGGCCCGGTCCGAAGAGTTCGAGCTCCGCCGTCGTGGGTTCGACGATCCGGGCCGTGCCGGTGAACTGCACCGTCCACAACCGGTCGTCCCCGGTGCCGAAGTTGTCGGCCCCGTACGCCACCACGCTGCCGTTGCAGGCCTGGTGGTAGCCGAAACCCGCGTGCATCCTCAGCACGACCCGGTCGCCCACCACGATGTGGCGGGCGGCCGCGAGGAAGGGCAGCGCGCGCATGCTGGTGGCCACGCGGCCGTACGGGACGCGGCGCAGCAGTTCGATGGCGTGGAGTTCCTCGGGCGACATGCCCCCACCCTGCGATACCGACACGGTGCCGGAAAAGAGGCCGCGGCCCCCATGATCCAGGACGTTGGTCCCGATATGAAGATCGTGTCCGGTGGAAAAGCGGAATCGGCGCGGAACCCCGGAAAGGGCCCGCGCCGAGGAGTTTCCGCGGCCCGCGGGAGCCGGCCTCAGCGCTTCTCGGCCTGGAGCCGCGCCACATAGGCGGCGGCCTGCGAGCGGCGCTCCATGCCCAGCTTGGACAGCAGGCTGGAGACGTAGTTCTTGATCGTCTTCTCGGCGAGGTGCAGGCGCTCGCCGATGGCCCGGTTGGTCAGGCCCTCCCCGATCAGGTCGAGGATCTTGCGCTCCTGCTCGGTCAGGTTCGCCAGCCGGTCGTCGCCCTTGCCGTTCTTGCCGTCGCGCAGGCGCTCCAGCACCCGGGCGGTGGCCACCGGGTCCAGCAGGGACTTGCCCGCCGCGACGTCGCGCACGGCGTTCAGCAGTTCGTTGCCCCGGATGGCCTTCAGCACGTAACCGGAGGCGCCGGCCATGATCGCGTCGAACAGCGCCTCGTCGTCGGCGAACGAGGTCAGCATCAGGCACTTGATGTCCTCGTTCTGCGACCGGACCTCGCGGCAGACCTCGACGCCGCTGCCGTCCGGCAGCCTCACGTCGAGGACGGCGACGTCCGGACGGGTGGCCGGAATGCGGACCAGGGCGTCGGCCGCGGTGCCCGCTTCGCCGACCACCTCGATGTCCGATTCGCTGGAGAGGAGCTCGTAGACGCCCCTACGCACCACTTCGTGGTCGTCAAGGAGGAATACCGTGATTTTTCCATCTTCGCGCACAGAGTCAGTTTCACACACTCACCCCTTCCCTGCCGCAGTTACCCGGGATAACGTGCCGTTGTTCCGGCCCCCTGCAAGGCTGTGACCAGTGGTTGTTCCCGATTCCCCGGATTTACTTGGATTTCCAAGCAAAATCCCAGGTCAAGCGGGGTTTCGCAGTTATGCGGCAACCTGGGTAACGTGCTTTGCGCAGGGCACTAGCCGGGGCACCTGTCACGCCTGTTTCCCGTCGAGTCGCACCCACCCCGTGCGCGGTACGGAGCGGGCGAGCCGCACTGGTCCCCGGACGACCCCGGGCGCCGGACCGACGGAGGAGCACACGTGACCGTGGAGAGCACTGCCGCGCGCAAGCCGCGACGCAGCAGCGGCACCAAGCGGACGGCCGGCAAGACCGCCGCCGCCGCGCAGAGTGCCGAGCCCCAGCTCGTACAGCTGCTGACGCCTGAAGGGGACCGGGTGGACGACCCGGAGTTCGCCCCCTACGTCGCCGACATCACCGCCGACGACCTGCGCGGGCTGTACCGCGACATGGTCCTGACCCGCCGTTTCGACGCCGAGGCGACCGCCCTGCAGCGCCAGGGCGAGCTGGGCCTGTGGGCCTCGCTGCTGGGCCAGGAGGCCGCGCAGATCGGCTCCGGCCGCGCCCTGCGCGACGACGACTACGTCTTCCCGACCTACCGCGAGCACGGCGTCGCCTGGTGCCGCGGGGTCGACCCCACCAACCTGCTGGGCATGTTCCGGGGTGTGAACCACGGCGGTTGGGACCCGAACAGCAACAACTTCCACCTGTACACGATCGTCATCGGCTCGCAGACGCTGCACGCCACCGGCTACGCCATGGGCGTGACCAAGGACGGCGCGGACTCGGCCGTGATCGCGTACTTCGGCGACGGCGCCTCCAGCCAGGGCGACGTCAACGAGGCCTTCACCTTCTCGGCGGTCTACAACGCCCCCGTGGTGTTCTTCTGCCAGAACAACCAGTGGGCCATCTCCGAGCCCACCGAGCGCCAGACCCGCGTGCCGCTCTACCAGCGCGCCTCCGGCTTCGGCTTCCCGGGTATCCGCGTCGACGGCAACGACGTCCTGGCCTGCCTCGCGGTCACCCGCTGGGCGCTGGAGCGCGCCCGCCGCGGCGAGGGCCCGACGCTGGTCGAGGCCTTCACGTACCGCATGGGTGCCCACACGACCTCCGACGACCCGACGAAGTACCGCCGGGACGAGGAGCGCGAGGCCTGGGAGCACAAGGACCCGATCCTGCGCCTGAAGACCTACCTGGAGGCCTCCGGCGGCGCCGACGAGGCGTTCTTCGCCGAGCTGGAGACCGAGAGCGAGACCATGGGCAAGCGCGTCCGCGAGGTCGTGCGCGCCATGCCGGACCCGGACACCATGTCGATCTTCGAGAACGTCTACGCGGACGGCCACGCGCTGGTGGACGAGGAGCGCGCGCAGTTCGCGGCCTACCTCGCGTCCTTCGAGGAGGGTCACTGATCATGGCAATCGAGAAGATGTCGATCGCGAAGGCGCTCAACGAGTCGCTGCGCAAGGCCCTCGACACGGACCCCAAGGTCCTGATCATGGGTGAGGACGTCGGCAAGCTGGGCGGTGTCTTCCGCATCACCGACGGTCTCCAGAAGGACTTCGGCGAGGAGCGGGTCATCGACACCCCGCTCGCCGAGTCCGGCATCGTCGGCACCGCCATCGGCCTGGCCCTGCGCGGCTACCGCCCGGTGGTGGAGATCCAGTTCGACGGCTTCGTCTTCCCCGCGTACGACCAGATCGTCACGCAGCTCGCGAAGATGCACGCCCGCGCGCTCGGCAAGGTCAAGATGCCGGTCGTCGTCCGCATCCCCTACGGCGGTGCCATCGGTGCCGTCGAGCACCACAGCGAGTCCCCCGAGGCGCTCTTCGCCCACGTGGCCGGCCTCAAGGTGGTCTCGCCCTCCAACGCCTCCGACGCGTACTGGATGCTCCAGCAGGCCATCCAGAGCGACGACCCGGTGATCTTCTTCGAGCCCAAGCGCCGCTACTGGGACAAGGGCGAGGTCGACACCGAGGCCATCCCGGGCGAGCTGCACCGGGCGCGCGTGGCCCAGGCCGGCACCGACCTCACGCTCGCGGCCTACGGCCCGATGGTGAAGGTCTGCCTGGAGGCCGCCGCGGCCGCCGCCGAGGAGGGCAAGTCGATCGAGGTCGTGGACCTGCGCTCGATGTCCCCGATCGACTTCGACACCATCCAGGCCTCGGTCGAGAAGACCCGCCGCCTGGTGCTCGTGCACGAGGCCCCGGTGTTCCTGGGCGTGGGCTCGGAGATCGCCGCCCGCATCACGGAGCGCTGCTTCTACCACCTGGAGGCCCCGGTGCTCCGCGTCGGCGGCTTCCACGCCCCCTACCCGCCCGCCCGCGTCGAGGAGGAGTACCTCCCCGGCCTGGACCGCGTGCTCGACGCCGTCGACCGCTCGCTGGCGTACTGAGGGAGAGGGTCGTGACGACGATGACGACGACACTGCGCGAGTTCAAGATGCCCGACGTGGGCGAGGGACTCACCGAGGCCGAGATCCTGAAGTGGTACGTCCAGCCGGGTGACACCGTCACCGACGGCCAGGTCGTGTGCGAGGTCGAGACGGCGAAGGCGGCCGTCGAGCTGCCGATCCCGTTCGACGGGGTGGTCGCCGAGCTGCGCTTCCCCGAGGGCACCACGGTCGACGTCGGCCAGGTGATCATCGCGGTCGAGACGGGTGACGGCGGTGCGGTTCCGGCCGCCGCCGAGGCCCCCGCGGCCGCGCCCGCCGCGGCTCCGGCCGCGGCTCCGGCCGCCGAGGAGGCCGCGCCCGAGGGCCGCCAGCCCGTGCTGGTGGGCTACGGCGTCTCCCAGTCCTCGACGAAGCGCCGCCCGCGCAAGGCCGGCGCGGTGCCGGCCGCCGCGGCCCCGGTGGCCCCCGCGGCCCCCGTGACCCCCACGGTCCCGGCCCCGGCCGCTCCGGCGCCCGTACCTGCCGCCGCCCGGGCGCTCAACGGGCACGGCACGCACGGCGACCGCCCGCTGGCCAAGCCGCCCGTGCGGAAGCTGGCGAAGGACCTGGGCATCGACCTGGCCACGGTCACCCCGACCGGCCCGGACGGCATCGTGACCCGTGAGGACGTGCACGCGGCGGCCCAGGCCGCCCAGCAGCCGCACGCCGGTGCCGCGGCCGCGGCACCCGTGGCGGTCCCCACCCCGGCCGCGGCCCCGGTGGCCGCTCCGGCGCCGGTGTCCTCGGACGCGGCCCGGGAGACCCGTATCCCGGTCAAGGGCGTCCGCAAGGTCACCGCGCAGGCCATGGTCAGCTCGGCGTTCACCGCGCCGCACGTCACCGAGTTCGTCACCCTCGACGTGACGCGCACGATGAAGCTGGTCGCGGACCTCAAGGCCGACCCGGACATGGCCGGCCTGCGGATCAACCCTCTGCTGATCATCGCGAAGGCCGTCCTGGTCGCGCTGAAGCGCAACCCGGACGTCAACGCGGCCTGGGACGAGGCCGCCCAGGAGATCGTGCTCAAGCACTACGTGAACCTGGGCATCGCCGCGGCCACCCCGCGCGGTCTGATCGTGCCGAACATCAAGGACGCGCACGCCAAGACCCTCGCGGAGCTGTCCCACTCCCTCTCCGACCTGGTCGCCACCGCCCGCGAGGGCAAGACCTCCCCGTCGGACATGCAGGGCGGCACGATCACCATCACCAACGTCGGCGTCTTCGGCGTCGACACCGGCACCCCGATCCTGAACCCGGGCGAGTCCGCGATCCTCGCGGTCGGCGCGATCAGGCTCCAGCCCTGGGTCCACAAGGGCAAGGTGAAGCCGCGGCAGGTCACCACCCTCGCGCTCTCCTTCGACCACCGGCTCATCGACGGCGAGCTGGGCTCCAAGTTCCTCGCCGACGTGGCGGCGGTCCTGGAGCACCCGAAGCGCCTGATGACCTGGTCGTAGCCGGAGCGAGGCGGCCGGTCCCGCAACGGGCCGGCCGTCCGGCCGTCCCGCAGTGGTCATGAGGAAGCCGGTCCACCACCAGGTGGGCCGGCTTTCCCGTGCCCGCCGCAGGCCCGACGGGGCCGCCGCGCGACCGGGCGTGCCGTCCGGTCGGGTGATCGTCCTACGACCGTACGGTCGTAAAGGAGTGTCGTCGGCCCGGGGCCGCGGCCGCGCCGCACAGGCTGTCTGACGCCAAGTCGGATACGAGGGACGGAAGTGGCATGCCTGTGAGGAAGTGGGCCGTCGCGCTCGCCGTGGTGGCGGTGTTCGCCGGGAGCGTTCCCGCCCTGGCCGCGGGGGCGGGACCGGAGGACCTTGCGCGTACGGGGGGCGCCGCGCGTACGAGCGCTCCGCGGGCGGTGGCCGCCGCCCCGTTGCCGGACGGCCTCGGCCCCTGCCTCCCCGGCCGGTGCCCCGACCCGTACCCGCCCGTGCACACGGGCGACCCCACGGGGGAGGACCGCGGCATCAGCATCTTCGTCGGCGGGGACTTCCGGGTCCGCGGCCGGGCCGCGGAGGCCGAGGGCAAGGTCGTCGTCCTGGGCGGCTTCGACCAGGACAAGGACCCGGCCGGCAGCTCGGTGTACAACATCGGGATCGTCGGCGCGGGCTCGCAGGTGCGGCCGCCGCTCCGCTCCGACTTCCTCACGACGGGCGGCAACGTCGCCGTCGCGGCCGGCGAGCGGCTGATCGCGGACGGCGGAGTGGTCCGGCACGCGGGCACGCTGACCGGCACGGTCGACGGCACGAAGACCCAGGACGCGAACGCGGCCACCCCCTACCTCGGGCTGCGCCCGCGCCTCACGGCCGCGAGCCAGTGCTACGCGCGGGTGGACGGGAACCCCCGCACGCCGACGGGCCGGGCGGTGAACAACGGCTACGCGACCGTCTTCACGGGCGACGGGACGTCCGCCCTCCAGGTCTTCAACGTGGGCTTCGACCTGGTGAACCCCGGCACGGGCGGGCCGCAGGGCCTGGAGTTCGCGAACATCCCGGCGCGGGCCACGATCCTGGTCAACCTGACGGGTGCGGCGCGCACGATCAGCACGTACTCCGGAGAGAGCCCGTACCGCGACCGGCTGCTGTGGAACTTCCCGGACGCGACGCGGGTGGACCTGACGGGCTCGGGCCAGTTCCAGGGCAGCGTCCTGGTGGGCCAGGACGCCTCCGCGACCACGGTCTCGCTGCCGGGCATGAACGGCCGCTTCTTCACGGCGGGTTCGCTGACCCACACCTCGGACAGCGCCGGGGCGGAGTTCCACGCGTACCCCTTCAACGGCGACCTGCCGTCCTGCGGTGACGACCCGGTGCCGCCGGCCCGGGGCGAGGTGCGGGTGCAGAAGGTGGACGCGGCGACGGGCACGGCACTGTCCGGGGCGGAGTTCCGGCTGTGGCGCGAGACGAACGGCACGGCGGGCCTCCAGACCGGCGGCACGACCCCGGACACCGCGGTCACCACGTGCACGACCCCGCCGAGCGGCGGCTGCGCCTCGACCGTGCCGGTGGGCACGTACTACTGGCAGGAGACGGCGGCCCCCGCGGGCTACGACCTCCCGTCCCCGGCGGTCTTCGGGCCGCTGGAGCTGACGGCGGAGAACGCGTCGGCGGGCGTCGGGATCACGGCACGCAACACCCGTACGCCCGAACCGCCGGCGCGGGGTGAGGTGCGGGTGCGGAAGGTGGACGCGGAGACGGGCGCGGCGCTGCCGGGTGCGGCGTTCCGGCTGTGGCGGGAGACGAACGGGACGGCGGGCCTCCAGACGGCCGGCATGACCCCGGACACCGCGGTGGCCACCTGCACCACGCCGACCAGCGGCGGCTGCGTCGCCACGGTCGAGGTGGGCACGTACTACTGGCAGGAGACGGCCGCGCCCACGGGCTACGACCTCCCGTCCCCGGCGGTCTTCGGCCCGCTGGAGCTGACGGCGGGCAACGCCTCGGCGGGCGTGGAGATCACCGCACGCAACACCCGTACGCCCGAACCGCCGGCGCGGGGCCGGATCGTGGTGCTGAAGACGGACTCCAAGACGGGCCGCCCGCTGGAGGGCGCGGTCTTCGAGCTGTGGCGCGAGACCAACGCCACGGCGGGCCTCCAGACCGTCGGCATCAACGCGGACGAGCTGGTGGACGCGGGCTGCGCCACGGGTGAGCGGGGCGAGTGCCGCTTCGAGGACCTGCCGGCGGGCGAGTACTACCTGAACGAGATCGACGTGCCGGAGGGCTACGTCCTGCCGCGGAACCCGGTGACGGGCCCGGTGCGGGTCACGGAGGACAACGGCTCGTCGGAAGTCACCCTCCGCCTGACCAACAAGCGCGGTGAGCCGGACAAGGGCGGCAAGGGCCCCAAGGCCGCCTGAGGGGCAGGTCGGCCCAGGTGGTCTTGCCGACCACCAGGGGGCTGACCGCCCAGCCGGAGGTGAGCGCCTCCACCACGCGGAGCCCGCGTCCGAACTGCTCGTCCGGACGCGGGCTCCGCGCCGTGGGGGTCGGGGCCAGGGTCGTTCGACGTGCTCTCGTTCGCGGACCAGCGAGATGATCCGGCCCTCGCCGCAGGCGCGGGCCGCGCCCGTCACCGGAAGTCCACCGTGAGAGCGGCGGTGTTGTGGGCCGGGTTCGGGCCGTCGGGGGACCAGCCCAGCGCACCCAACGCGGCCGCTTCGGGCTCGCCCCGCACCAGCCGGTCGGATCAGTGGTCGGAGAAGTTCCAGAACATGCCGACCTCGGCGTCGGAGACGATGATCAGACCGTAGTCCTCCGAGTAGACGCTCAGCGGGCTGTACGCCCAGCCCGACGAGGTGAAGTCGAGTGTGCCGCGTACGTGGCCGGGCATCTTGACATTGGTGTGATAGGTGGCCCCGTCCCCATAACGCGCGAGGATCGTGCGTGCCATCACGCGCAACTCCTCCTCGCTCTCGGTGAAGCGCTCCAGGTTGGACAGGGTGCAGCGGTCGTCCGTGAGGGCCAGCAGCAGGTTCTCGGCGCTGTCCCGGTCGATCTCCTGGAGACGCCTTGCGACGTACTCCGGGGGGTGGGCGACAAAGGGGAAGGTCGGGGACGCCTTGCGTTCCGGGTTCTGTGCCGCGTCGTCGAGACCGGTCCAGCCCCGCGGGTCCGGAACCCGGGCCATCAGTGCGAGAAGGTCGAGGACCCAGTTCTGGTGGCGGCGCGGGCCCGTGGCGTCGTACGGGTACGCGTCCTCGTACAGGTGGCGTACCGCGGCTTCCCAGGACGTCTGGTCGACGGACATGTGGTGCTGGCCTTCCTCGGCTGAGCGGCTAGGACGTGCAGGGCATCGAGGTCATGACGGTGAACGGCGGGGTGCGGCTGCTGTCGTACTTGATCCTCGTGTCGATGCCCGTCACGTTCTCCGCCTTGGCGCGCATGCCGCCCTGCTTGTATCCGGACAGCGGATCGGTCGGGTCGGTCGGCTGCTTGCTCACACTGCGGCCGCTGATCTCGCCATGGGGCGCCGTCGCCTTGAAGGTTCCCACCTCGCCCTCGGCCGGTGGCGGCGGCCCCTTGATCCAGGCTTCGATCGCCGCGGCGTTGTGGTTGAGGTTGTACTGGGTGAGTTCCTGGGCCCGCTGGTAGTTCAGGAAGGACGAGGAGCCGCTTGGCTTCGGCTTGCCGTGGGGCCAGGCCGCGGTCGGGCCGTTCGACTGCTGGTCGCGCAGGCGCTGGGCCAGCTGCAGGTCCGTCTTGCCCACGTGCTTGTCCAGCGTGTGGCCGTCCGCCATGTACTCGTTGGCGGCCAGGTCCAGCGTGTACTTGCCGGTGACCGAGTCAATCTTCAACCAGGTCTGTGAGGTGCTCTTGAAGTCCTCCAGGGCACGGGCACCGAATCCGTGCGCGCGGGCGACGCCGGCCTCGAACTTCGGGGCGCTCAGGTGAGCTTCGTCCAGGACGTCCTTGAGGGCGTTCATGCGCGTGGTGAGGCCGTCCAGAATGCCGGTGTACTCGTCCACGATCCGGTTCAGCTTGGCCTTGTCCAGATTCAGGACCGTGTTGACATCGAACTTCAGCAGAAGGCCGGTAGCCCCGCCGATCCCCATGGCTACGCTGCTGACGGCACCGGCGATGCTCTTGAGGCTGGGCTTCTCCTTGGCCTTCTCGATGTCGTCGACGATGCTCTTCGCGGCCTGGCTCATGGCTCGCTTGAGCTCTTCGAAGACATCGTTGTTCAACTCGACGGCAGCTTCCGAATACTCGCGCAGGCAGTCGCTGATCTTGATCGCCGCGTCCTTCAGGACGGTCATCACCGGTTCGCTGCCCGTGGCCACCTGTGACCCGTGCGGGCCTGTGGTGTGGGCCCACTGGTAGCCGTGCCGAGACCGCCCCCACGCCGTCCCGCCCCACAGAGCGCTGCAGAACGTCCGCATGGCGGCTTCCCAGTCCGCCTGATGGTGGTTGGTGATCTGGCCGATGGCCATGGTCAGGTTGTCCGCCGTGGTCGTCACGACGGTCGAGGCCTTCATCCAGCTGTGACAGTGCGAGTTGAGGTAGTGCTGCTGCGGGAAGGGGTGTACGTCCGCCACCTTGCCGACACGGAAGACGTGCTTCGCGACGGGCTGGAGGAGGTCCCGGACGATCTCCGGTATGCCCTCCATCGCACTGCGGGTCAGGTCGTCGCCGCCATCGTCGTCACCCCACTTGATGTCGGGGACGCTGCCGAACTTGGGCTTCTTGTGGATGACCGTGGGCAGCGGACGCTGTTCCGCGGCCTGCCCGGGTTTGGGGTGGGCTGCCGCATCGGCCTTGGTGTAGGCGTTGGCGGTCTCCGTAAAGCCGACGGCCAGGCCGCCGACGCTGAACACGCTCTTGGCCCAGACCTCCAGCCAGAGGTTGCCGATCTTCTTGTAGGCCTGCGCGAACTTCTCGGCGGCAGTGCCTGCCCCGCCGGCGTCGGGGTACTTCTGCAGTTCCTGCAGGAGCGTGTTCGCGCCGCGCATCATGCCGTCCTGCTCTCCGGCAACCCGGCCCGAGACGGTCCACAGGTGCGACGGCTGGACGTCGATGCTGCCGCTTCCTGCAGGCGGCGCCGGAGTGAGGCCGGCCATCAGGCGCCACCTCCCCACCCCAGGAGCACAGCCTCGCCCGACGCGCGCCTCATCGGATGTCCACGGTGATCTCGGCGCGGTCGTTGGACGCGTCCGGGTCGCCGGGGTGGTGGCCGACCATGATCCGGCCCTTGGCGCCCTCGACCTTCCGGTCCAGGCGGACGCTCAGGTAGAGGGGGTAGACCATTTCGGCGACCGGGCAGGCCGCCCACCCGGGCTTCTCCCGCATCTCGTAGCACCAGTCGTACTCGGACGCGTACCTGTCGCTGATGTCGACGATCGACACTCCCTCCGGCAGCTGCACCCAGATCTCCCACGGGGGAACCCCACTGTCCTGGGGGAGCCCCACCATGACCTCGTCGCCCACCTCACCGCTCAGCGTCAGGGGCCGGACGTACCAGTCCGTGTCGAAGGGCCCCTCCTTGCCGTTCATGAGGCGGCTCTGGTAGCCGAAGCCGATTCCGCCGCCGCGCCAGTTGAAGGTGAGGTCGCCCTGGTCCCAGCAGCAGGGATCGTGATGGTTGCGGATGGCGCCGGTGGCGCCGAAGCCTGCGACGGTCAGGGCCTCCTGCCCCTGCGGCACGGAGCAGAGCGAGAGCATCCGGTCGGGCGAGGTCTCGCAATCCTCCGGCGTCCGGGTGATCCGGGCCTCGCCGTCGACGTCCCGTACGGTGACGCGCAGAGACATCCGGTACGGGTTGGGCTCGGCCGCCAGTGCCCTCTCGATGCCGCGCATCTCCGGCTCGTTCCACCTGGTCAGGTACGTCACGACCAATACGAGCACGGCCAGGCCGGCCAGCGCGGCGGTCAGCCATTTCCTCGACATGTGTCTCCCCCCTCAAAACGGCGGTGCCGGGCCCCCTCGTGGGGACCCGGCACCTTCAGTCAGGCCGAAGCCGTTAGTCGAGCACGTCCGGGATCGGGTTCGTCTCGGCGCGCATCGTGGACGACGTCGCGGCCGCGCCGAACGCCCAGTTCATGAGCTTCATGGAGTCGGCGTACCGCTCCTCGTCGTTCAGCAGCACGCCGACGACGGTCTTGCCGTTGCGGGTGGCGGTGAAGACCAGGCACTTGCCGGCGGGCGTGTTGGTGCCCGTCTTGATGCCGAGCGCGCCGGAGTAGCCGTAGCCGCCGTCGTTCGTCGGACGCACCAGGAGGTTGGAGTTCTTCCAGGTGTAGTAGCGGTAGTTGCCGTTCGACGCGATGGCCGTGGCCTTGCCGTAGCCGTCGACGATGCCGCGGAAGGTGGCGCTCTTCATCGCGGTCTGGGCGAGCTTCGCCATCTCGCGCGGCGTGGAGTACGTACCCGTCTTGACCGGCGAGTTGCCGTCGAACGAGTCGAAGTGGGTGTTCTTCAGGCCGTAGGAGGCGGCCTTGGCGTTCATCTGCTTGATGAAGTCGGCGAAGCGGGCGGACTGCGTCGAGCCCTTGCCGAAGGTGTCGGCGAGCGCGGCGGCGGCCTCGCAGCCGGACGGCGTCAGCAGGGCGTTGAGCCAGCCGCGGACGGTCAGGCGGTCACCGTTGACGATCCACGCCTTGCTGCCGCTGACCTTGTCGGCGTAGTCGTTGTACGCCTGCTTCATCGTGATGCGCTTGTCCAGGTCCAGGCCCGGGGTGGTCAGGACGACGCGGGCCGTCATGATCTTCGCGGTGCTGGCCAGGGGCAGCTTCGTGTCGGCGTTCTTGGTGTAGAGCGTCGAGCCGGTGGTGCTGTTCATCAGGAACGCACCCTTGGCGTACGTCGCCGGCGCGGAGGCAGCCGTGGCGGACGTGGCGAGCGGGGCCGCGAGGAGGGCGCCGGCGGCCGCGGTGGCGGCCGCGACGCGGCGCACGCGGGTGAGGCTGAATATCAAGTGTTATCCCCGAGTTCGCGAATGTTCAGGTGTGTGTGGTTCGTTCACGTTTCTTGGCATTTCAGGACCGCCTGCGGTGCGGGCCTACTTGACCAAGACGTGCAAGGGGATCATATGGCTGCATGAACATCTCATTTTTTGACCAACTTGAGATGCTGGCAGTCGGGTTCATTGTGATTTGGAGTGGATTAGCCGCTTCTGGACGGATTCCAGTGGTCCGTACCGGAACCGCCGGAGCCACAGCGTCGAGCCGGCGACGAGCACCGCGCAGACCGCCGCCCACAGGCCGAAGACCCACCACGGGCCGTCGTCCGCGAAGCGCTCGGCCAGGCCCAGGCCGATGCCGTAGCAGGCCAGCATGCAGAGCAGGTTCTGGAGCACGTACGCCGACAGGGCGGTCCGGCCGACCGAGGTGAGGCCCGCTGTCACGGCGCGCGGCAGCCAGGCCCGGTCCAGTGCCAGGCCGATCAGGCCCAGGTAGCCGAGGGCCACCAGGGGCGCGGCCGCGTACCGGCCCAGCAGGAAGAAGTCCTCCCCGCCGAGGGTGCACGCCGCGTTCAGCGGGAGGCCGAGGCCCAGGCCCCACCCCAGCAGCCGGGCGCGCAGCCGGCGGCCGCGCGGGTCGGCGCCGAAGGCCCCGGCCCGGTACAGGCGCACCCCGAGCAGGAAGAGGAAGAGCAGCAGGCCGAAGGAGATCACCGGCTCGATGCGCAGCGCGAGCGCGTTCTGGAGGCGGAAGGAGACCTGGGCGAGGTAGTCGCCGTGGGCGTAGAGGTCCACGGCCCGGTCGCTCACCGAGCCCCCGTCGTCCGGTCCCGAGGCGGCCAGGCCCGCCGTGAGGACGGCCATGAACGCGAGGTGCAGGCCCGCGGCCGTCCACATCACGCGGCCCCGCACCCGCTCGGAGCGGGCCAGCAGCCAGGCGGTGAGCAGGGCCGTCACGGCGTAGCCCATCAGTACGTCCCACGCGAAGACGAGGACGAAGTGGAGCGTGCCCTCGGCCAGCAGGAACCACGCCCGCGGCCGGTAGCCGGCCGGCCAGGGGCGGCCGCGCCGCACGGCGGAGTCGTACTGGACGGCCAGGCCGGCGCCGAAGAGGACGGTGAGCAGGGCGAGGAACTTGCCGTCCGCGAGGAAGCGGAAGACGGTCTCGGAGAGGACGGCCGCCGAGGGGTCGGCGACCGGGTCGGGCAGGCGTACGCCCTGGAGCACGGACCACTCGGAGCCCGGGGTCGAGAAGATCCAGACGTTGGTCATCAGGGTGCCGAGGATGGCGGCACCGCGCAGGACGTCGAGCAGCGGGTTGCGCGTACCGGCGGGGGCCGGCGCGGCGACGGACGGCGAGGCTGTCTGGGACATGCTCACAGCGTCCCGTCGCGCCAACGCCCTTGCGTCGTGCGGCCGGAGGAAAGCTTGCGGGGCGGCGGTACATCCTTCGGTGCAGTGCCGCTCCGCCTGGCGTCCGGATCGTGGAACGGCCCTCCGGTTGCACCTCTGTTGTATCTATGCTGTGCCCATGCCATCAGTCCCGGCCTCCGCGCCCACCACCGCAGCCAGTGCGCCCGCCAAGCTGCCGCCCGCCGCCGACCGCGTCTACCAGCACGTGAAGCAGGGCGTGCTCGACCGCCGCTACGAGGGCGGCACGCTGCTCACCGAGGGCGAGCTGGCCGAGGCCGTCGGGGTGTCGCGGACGCCGGTGCGCGAGGCGCTGCTGCGGCTGGAGACCGAGGGGCTGCTGCGGCTCTACCCCAAGAAGGGCGCCCTGGTGCTGCCCGTCTCCGCGCAGGAGATCGCGGACGTGGTGGAGACCCGGGTGCTGGTCGAGGAGTTCACCGTGCGGAGGGCCGTGCCGGCTCCGCCCGCGCTGCTGGCCCGGCTGGAGGAGCTGCTCGCCGCCCAGCGGCGGCACGTCGAGAGCGGCGACCTGGCCGCGTTCGCCGTCGAGGACCGGTGCTTCCACGCCGAGATCGTCCGGCACGCCGGCAACCAGATCCTGTCCCGCCTCTACGACCAGCTGCGCGACCGCCAGCTGCGGATGGGCGTCGCCCTCATGCACGCCCACCCCGACCGGATCGCCCAGAACGTCACCGAGCACACCGAGATCCTGGAGGCGCTCAGGGCCGGGGACGCGGACGCCGCCGCGGCGGCCGTACGCGCCCACCTGAGCCGCGTCGAGGTGCTGGTCCGGGGCGGCGAGGTCCGATGACCGCCGGAACGAACGCCGGGGAGGGAACGAACCCCGCCGCCGGAGCGCACCCCGGGGCCGGAGCGAACCCCGCCGGGGCCGCGGACACCGCCCCTCCCGAGACCCCCGCCCCCGCCCACCGCGAGCCCCCCGGCGGGCGGCGGGCCGTCGCCGTGTGGTCCATCGGCGTCGCCGTCTACTTCGTCGCCGTCATCTTCCGCACCAGCCTCGGCGTCGCCGGACTCGACGCGGCCGACCGCTTCCACGTCAACGCCTCCGCCCTGTCGACCTTCTCGCTGCTCCAGCTGCTGGTCTACGCGGGCATGCAGATACCCGTCGGCCTGATGGTGGACCGCCTCGGCACCAAGCGCGTGCTGACCCTCGGCGTCACGCTCTTCACCCTCGGCCAGCTCGGCTTCGCGCTCTCCCCGTCCTACGGGATGGCCCTGGCCGCCCGCGCCCTGCTCGGCTGCGGCGACGCCATGACCTTCATCAGCGTGCTGCGCCTGGGCACCCGTTGGTTCCCCGCGCACCGCGGGCCGCTGATGGCGCAGCTGGCCGGGCTCGTCGGCATGGCCGGCAACCTGGTCTCCACCCTCGTCCTGGCCCCCGTCCTGCACGGGGTCGGCTGGACCGCCGCCTTCGCCGGCAGCTCGGCGGCCGGGCTGGTCGTGCTGGTGCCGCTGCTGCTGTTCCTGCGCGACCACCCCGAGGGACACGAGCCCGAGCCGGTGCAGCGCGCCGGGCTGGGCTTCGTACGCTCCCAGATCGCCGAGTCCTGGCGGGAGCCCGGCACCCGGCTGGGCCTGTGGGTGCACTTCACCACCCAGTTCCCCGCGATGGTCTTCCTGCTCCTGTGGGGGATGCCCTTCCTCGTCGAGGCGCAGGGCCTGGACCGCGGCACGGCCGGCGCCCTGCTGACCCTGGTCGTCGCCTCCAACATGGCGCTGGGCCTGGTGTACGGGCAGCTCATCGCCCGGCGCCAGGCCACCCGGATCCCGCTGGCCCTGGGCACGGTGGCGGTGACCGCCCTGCTCTGGGGCACCACCCTCGCGTACCCCGGGGACCGCGCGCCGATGTGGCTGCTGGTGACCCTGTGCACGGTGCTGGGCGCGTGCGGGCCGGCCTCGATGATCGGCTTCGACTTCGCGCGGCCCGCCAACCCGGCCGCCCGTCAGGGCACCGCCTCGGGCATCACCAACATGGGCGGTTTCATCGCCTCGATGACCACCCTGCTGGCCGTGGGCGTGCTGCTGGACGCGACCGGGGACGACTACCGGATCGCGTTCTCGTCCGTGTTCGTGCTGGAGGCGCTGGGCGTCGTACAGATCCTGCGGCTGCGCACCCGGGCCCTGCACCGCGAGCGCGAGCGCGCCGCCGCCCCGCCGCCCGCTCAGGGCGTGACGGCGAACTCCCGCAGGATCGCGTCCGCCAGGTCCTGATCGCCCTCCACCTTGACCCGGTCGGCGACGGCGTGCGGCCTGACCCGGCCGGCCGCGAGGCGCACGTACGTCTCCCAGTCCATGCCCAGCGTGACCGCCGGGCCGAGCGAGACCGAGGCGTCCATCGTGCCGCGCCCTTCGGCGTCCACGCGGACGGTCCGCATGAACTCCAGCGGGCCGTGGACGTCGAGGACGACCGCCGAGTTCGCGGGCGCGCCCGCCCGCTTGGCGACGGCCTTCGGCAGGCCCTGGAGCAGGATGTCGCGGGCGATGTGGGCGCCGGGGGAGTCGAGGTTGCCCGGCACGCCGAGCGCCGTGCGCAGGTCCTGCTCGTGGATCCACACGTCGAAGGCGCGCAGCCGCAGCGCCAGCTCCAGCGTGACCTGGTCGCCGAGCGGGCCGCGGACCAGCGTGGCCGGATCCCGCTTGTCGGTGCGCAGCTGGCGGCACCGGCGGATGACCGTGTACTCCAGCTCGGAGGTCATCTCGGGCGCGGTGTGGTGGCGCCGCACGTCGACCTGCACCTCCATGTAGCGCGTGAACTCGTCGACCACGTGCCGCAGATCGCGCGGGAGGCTGTGGATGGGCCGCGGGTCGCCCAGCATCTCGGTCTCTATGCCGATGACGTGCGAGACCACGTCACGGACCGACCAGCCAGGGCAGGGCGTCGCCCGGTTCCACTCGCCCTCCGCCAGCGGCTGCACGAGTTCGGATATCGCCTCGATGGAGTGGGTCCACGCGTCGGCATAGGGCTGAAGGCTGGGATGGACGGTCTCGACGGTCACGGGACCCCTCGTGCTGTTCAGTGCGGACAGGTGGTGACGGGTGACGGGTGGCTGGGTGCTGGCTGGGGCCGGCTGGGGAGTCTTTCTGCCAAAGTTACGCTGCTGGGCAGCACCCCGGCAGTGCTTTCGTGTGACGATCGTAGGCCCGAATTGACGAGTCATGAGCCCGGCCCCCAGCGGACGCCCGGCGGAACGGTGGCAGTGTGCGCGCGTCTCTGATCCAAATCGCCATCGACGGGGGCGAGTCGGTCGCGGACCGACGGCTGCGGGCCGCTGAGCTGGTGCGCGGTCAGGCCGGTTCGGACCTGGTGGTGCTGCCGGAGCTGTGGCCGACGGGCGCCTTCGCGTACGAGCTCTTCGAAGCGGAGGCCGAACCGCTGGACGGCCCCACGCACGCGGTGATGGCCGCGGCCGCCCGCGACGCGGGGGTGTGGCTGCACGCGGGCTCGGTGGTCGAGCGGGCCGCGGACGGCCGGATGTACAACACCTCGCTGGTCTACGCGCCGGACGGCGAACGGGTGGCCACCTACCGCAAGATCCACCGCTTCGGCTTCGACAAGGGCGAGGCCGTGATGATGGGCGCCGGCACCGAGCTGGTCACGCTCCCGGCCGGCGGACTGACCCTGGGCCTGTCCACCTGCTACGACCTCCGCTTCCCGGAGCTGTACCGCGGGCTGGTCGACGCCGGCGCCACGGCCCTCGTCGTCTCGGCCGGCTGGCCGGAGCGCCGCCGGGAGCACTGGACGGTGCTCGCGCGCGCCCGCGCCATCGAGAACCAGGCGTACGTCCTGGCGCTCGCCGAGGCCGGTACGCACGCCGGCGTCGAGATGTCCGGGCACAGCCTGGTCGTGGACCCGTGGGGCGAGGTGCTGGCGGAGGCCGGGGCGGGCGAGGAGGTGCTCGTCGTGGAGCTGGACCCGGAGAAGGTCGCCGTCACGCGCGAGCAGTTCCCGGCGCTGAAGGACCGGGTTCTGGGACGGTAGGGCCTCCCGGGGCGGTGGTGTGTGGTTCCCTGGCGGCGACGCTCGAAGGGGTTCGGCCACCGCTCAGGGGGAGAGCACGTGAGTACCGGAAGCACCGCAGCACAGCTGTCCAGCGAGGGGGAGCGCCGGGTCACCACCCTGGAGCTCTTCTTCGACCTCGTCTTCGTCTTCACGGTCACCCAGCTGACCGTGCTGCTCTCGCACGGCTTCCACGCCACCGGCTTCCTGCGGGTGGTGCTGGTCTTCACCGTGCTGTTCTGGATGTACGGCGGCTACGCGCACCTCACCAACCAGGTCCCGCCGGACAGCCCGCGGCGCCGCCTGCTGCTGATGCTCGCGATGTGCGGCTTCCTGATGTGCGCCCTGTCCGTGCCCACCGCGTTCGGCGCCGGCGGGGTCCCCTTCGGGATCGGCTACCTGCTCGTGACGGTCGTGCACGGGCTGATGTACACGGAGGCGCACGGGCGCAGCGTGATCTGGTTCGCCGCACCGAACGTGCTGTGCGCGCTGTCGGTGCTGGCCGCCGGCTTCTTCGACGGCGGCCCGGCCTGGGCGCTGTGGGTACTCGCGCTGGTCTTCCAGTTCGGCACGCAGCTGGTCGTCCGGTTCGCCGGCACGCCCGCCGAGGCCGAGGAGGAGACCGTCAGCAGCCAGCTGGGCGGGATGAGCGCGGCGCACCTGGTCGAGCGGCACGGGCTGCTGCTGCTCATCGTGTTCGGCGAGTCGGTCATCGCGATCGGCATCGGCGTCGAGGGACTGCCGCTGACGGTGGGGCTGTTCGGCGGCGCGTTCCTGGCCCTGGGCATCGCGTCGGCGCTGTGGTGGCTGTACTTCGTGCGGGACGAGGGGCGGGCCGAGGAGTACCTCGCGGCGGCGGACGGCGCCCGCCGCTTCAAGCTGTCGATGCTCGCGTACTACTACTTCTTCCTGCCGGTGCTGATCGGCGTCGCGACCTTCGCCGCCGGCGTCAAGAAGACCATCGGGCACCTCGGCGAGCCGCTGCCCGCCGGGCCCGCCCTGGCCCTCGCGGGCGGGGTCGCGCTCTACCTGGCCGGGGACCTGGCCTTCCGTACGGTGCTCAGGATCGGCGTGCTGCGCTACCGGGCGGCGGCCCTGGCGGGCGCCCTGGCCACGGCCGCGGCCGGGCACCGGTTCAACGGCGCGGTCCAGCTGGGGGCGCTGCTGCTGGTGCTGGTGGCGACGCTGGTGGCGGAGTCGCGCGGGGTGCGGCGGGCGGAGGCGGCCGGCGTCGCCGGTGCGGCCGGCGGGAAGGCCGTGGCCCCGGAAGGCGCGTAGCCGCCGCGGACGCGTGGCCCCCGAAGGCGGGCAGCCCCGGAAAGCGCGTGGCCGCCGCGGGCACCTGGGCCCCGAAGCAAGCCGCATAGCCGTCCAACTGCCGCAAACCGCAACCGCATTGGCCGAAAAGGCCCCCCGTGCCGCCTCCCGACTGCGAAACAATCTCTGCCGGGACGACGACACAGGGGGCCATGGCATGACGACGCACACCGTGACGGGCAAGCGGGAGATACCGGGACCGGCCGGCGTGCCGCTGCTGGGCTCGCTGTTCGACCTCAAGAAGAGCACCATCGACACCCTGCTCCGCGCCCAGCGCGAGCACGGCGACGTCGTCCGCATCTGGGGCGGCCCGCCCGGCCTGCGCGCCGAGGTGCACGCGGTGTTCTCCGCGGAGGGCGCCCAGCGGGTGCTCGCCACCGAGTCCGCCAACTTCCGCAAGGACAACCGCTTCTACCAGGAGCTCCGCGAGTCCTTCGGCAACGGCCTGCTGACCGCCCAGGACGAGGACTACCTCCGCCAGCGCCGCCTGGTCCAGCCGCTGTTCACCCGCCGCCGGGTCGACGGCTACGCGGAGGCCGTCACCCAGGAGACCGCCCGCATGACGGACGCCTGGGGCGAGGACGTCGAACTCATCGGCGAGATGACCCGCTTCACCCTGCGGGCGGTGGCCCGGATCCTCTTCGGCGCGGACGTGGAGGCCGCCGTCGCGGTGGTCGAGCGGTCCTTCCCGGTGATCGGCGACTACGTGCTGCGCCGCGGGTACGCGCCGGTGAACCTCCCGCGCCACTGGCCCACCCCCGACAACCGCCGCGCCGCGGCCGCCACCGCCGAGCTGTACGCCGTCTGCGACCGGATCATCGCCGAGCGGCGCGCGGCGGGCTCCGGCGCCGACGGGGACCCCGGCCAGGACCTGCTGACCCTCCTCGCGGAGGCGGAGAGCGCGGAGGACGGCACCTTCGACGCCTCCGAGCTCCGCGACCAGGTGCTGATCTTCCTGCTGGCCGGCCACGAGACCACCGCCACCTCCCTGGCCTTCGCGCTCCACCTGCTGGCCCGCCACCCCGAGGAGCAGGACCGGGCCCGCGAGGAGGTGCGCCGGGTGCTGGGCGGACGTACGCCCACGGCCGCCGACCTCGACGCGCTGCCGTACCTCACCCAGGTGCTCAAGGAGGCCATGCGGCTCTACCCGGCGGCACCGGTCATCGGCCGCCGGGCCGTGGCCGACACGGAGATCGACGGGTACGTCATCCCGGCCGGCGCGGACGTGCTCGTCGCCCCCTGGGTCACCCACCGGAACCCGCTCTACTGGCCTGACCCCGAGCGCTTCGACCCCTCCCGCTTCACGCCGGAGGAGGAGAAGGGCCGCCCGCGCTACGCCTGGTTCCCCTTCGGCGGCGGCCCGCGCGCCTGCATCGGCCAGCACTTCTCGATGCTGGAGTCGGTGCTGACGCTGGCGATGGTGCTGGACGGGTACGAGCTGACCGCGGTGGACACCGAGGTACCGGTGAACGCCGAGATCACCCTCCGCCCGGAGGGCCCGGCCCGCTGCCGGCTCCGCAAGCTCGGCTGAGACCGCCGGATCAGTCGCCCTCGCGCTCCCTCTCGGCCATCCGGATCACGCACACCGCGACGGCCACCAGGAGCGCGGGGTCGGCGTCCTCGCGGACGACCTCGACGGCGTACGTGTCGCGCACCGTCAGCCACTGCTTCGAGATCAGCGCCAGCAGCTCGCCGTCGTAGTCGACGCGGAACTCGCGGTCCAGGACGCGCCCGCCGACGTCCAGCTCGGTGCCCTCGACCAGGGTGACCCGGTAGTGGTTGCGGATCAGGGACAGCCGCTTGCGGCGGATCGTCGCGAGCGGGGCCAGGTCACGCTCCAGGGTCATGGTGTCCCGCAGGCTGAGCAGCTTCTGCCGGATGGTGATCAGGATGCGGCCGTCGGGGTCCTTCAGCTCCAGGGTGTCGCGGAGCCGGAGGGCCTTGCCGTCCACCAGGAAGGCGTGGCGGCCGAACTCGTCCTCGATCCAGTAGTCGTCGCCGACCGCGAAGATTTTGTCCCGTACGAGGTATTTCATGCCGTGATCGTTGCCCGGGTTACGTTGACCCCATGCAGCTTCTCTACGTGACCGACCTGGCCTACCCGGCGCGCGGCCGCCGCTACGGAGACGAGGACGTCTTCCTCACCTCGCGGCTGCGGGAGGAGTTCCCCCTCGCGCTCTGCCACCCGCTCGACGCGCCCCGCCTGATGGACGGCTTCGACGCGGTGGTGGTGCGCAACAGCGGCCCGGTCCTCGGCCACCAGGAGGCGTACGCCGACTTCCGCGCCCGCGCCCTGGCCGCCGGCACCCGCGTCTACAACCCGCTCACCGGCCGCGGCGACATGGCCGGCAAGGACTACCTCCTGGAGCTCACCCGCACCGGCCACCCGGTGATCCCCACCGTGGACGACCCGGCGCACCTGGACCGGCTCCCGGCGGTCCCGGAGTACGCGGTCAAGCCGAAGCGGGGCGCCGACTCCATGGGCCTGCACTTCACGGCCGCCCCCGCGGGCACGCCCGGCGAGATCCTGATCCAGCCGCGCATCGACTTCGCGTACGAGGTGTCCTTCTACTTCGTGGACGCCGCCTTCCAGTACGCCCTGTACGCCCCCGACCCGGCCCGCCGCTGGGTCCTGGAGCCGTACGACCCCACCCCGGCGGACCTGGCCTTCGCCCGCACCTTCGTCACGTGGAACACCCTCGACCACGGCATCCAGCGCGTGGACGCCTGCCGCGCCCCCTCGGGCGACCTCCTCCTGGTCGAACTGGAGGACCTCAACCCGTACCTCTCCCTGGACCTCCTCCCGGAGGCCACCCGCGACGCCTTCGTCACGGCCTTCACGCGGTCCCTGCGGTCGTTCCTGGCCTAGAGCCCGGTGGTGTCGAGGGTCAGGTCGAACGGCGCGGGCAGGCGGACCGGCGTCCCGAAGGGATGCGGCCCGTCGGCCGCCGCGTAGCCCAGGTGCCCGGGCCCGGAGAAGAGCGTGACGGTCTCCTCCTGCCGGTCGACCAGCAGGTAGAGCGGCGCGCCGTACTCGGCGTACCGCCTGCGCTTCACGACGCGGTCGGTCTCGGCGTTGGACTCAGAGGTGACCTCTACGACGAGCAGCGTCTGGTCGGGCAGCAGCGCGGAACCGCCCTTGGCCAGGGCTTTGGGTGCGACGGCGAGGTCAGGGACATACCAGTTGGAGGAGTTCGGCAGGTCCAGGTTCCCCGAGCCGATAACGCACTCCAGCTCCCGTGCGCGGGCGTTGATCTGGTCCCGGATCTCGGCAGCTGCGTTCTCGTGGTCCCAGGTCGGCGTCACGGGCACGATCACCCCCTCGACGATTTCCACCCGGTCGCCCGCGATGTGCTGGATGGCGTACTTCAGCGCGTGCTCGGGGTCGATCCCCTCGCCGTACTCCGGCGCAGTGGCCATGCGGGGTGCTCCCTCCGTAGGTGCCGGTGTCACGCTCCCACACAGGCGTTCGTGTCGGCTGGATGTCGGGTGGCGGTCACCCCTGGGGGCGACACGCAAGGGATGTCATGCTTGAAGCATGAACGATGTCGCTCCGGCGCCCACCCCCGCGCCCGCGCCCCGCCGTGCCCGTGTCCGTGCTCCCGAGCTGGTGGGGGAGGGGGGCTGGCTCAACACCGGAGGGAAGGCCCTCGGCCTCGCCGACCTGCGGGGCAAGATCGTCGTCCTCGACTTCTGGACCTTCTGCTGCATCAACTGCCTGCACGTCCTCGACGAGCTGCGCGAGCTGGAGGAGAAGCACCGGGACACCGTGGTCATCATCGGCGTGCACTCGCCGAAGTTCGTGCACGAGGCGGAGCACGCGGCCGTCGTGGACGCCGTGGAGCGGTACGGCGTCGAGCACCCGGTGCTCGACGACCCGGAGCTGGTGACCTGGAAGCAGTACGCCGTCCGCGCCTGGCCCACCCTCGTCGTGATCGACCCCGAGGGGTACGTCGTCGCCCAGCACGCCGGCGAGGGGCACGCGCACGCCATCGCGCGGCTCGTCGAGGAGCTGGAGGCCGAGCACGAGGCCAAGGGGACGCTGCGGCGCGGGGACGGCCCGTACGTGGCTCCCGAGCCCGTGGCGACGCACCTGCGGTTCCCCGGGAAGGCCCTGGTGCTGCCGTCCGGGAACCTCCTGGTGTCCGACTCCACCCGGCACCAGCTCGTCGAGGTCGAGCCGGACGGCGAGACCGTCGTGCGGCGGATCGGGTCCGGGGAGCGCGGCTTCGGGAGCGATTCCTTCAGCGAGCCCCAGGGGCTGTGCCTGCTGCCCGACGGCAGCGTGATCGTCGCCGACACCGTCAACCACGCGCTGCGCCGGCTCGACCTCGCGACCGGCGAGGTCACCACCGTCGCCGGCACCGGCCGTCAGTGGTGGCAGGGGTCCCCCACCTCGGGGCCCGCCCTGGAGGTGGACCTGTCCTCGCCGTGGGACGTGGCCTGGTGGGCGGACCGCGTGTGGATCGCCATGGCCGGCGTGCACCAGCTGTGGTCGTACGACCCCGCCACCGGCACGGTGCGGGTCGAGGCCGGCACGACCAACGAGGGCCTGGTCGACGGGCCGGCCGCCGAGGCCTGGTTCGCGCAGCCCTCCGGGCTCGCGGCCGCCGGCGACCGGCTGTGGATCGCCGACTCCGAGACCAGCGCCCTGCGCTACGTCCACCGGACCGAGGACGGCGGCTTCGCCATCGCCTCGGCCGTCGGCACCGGCCTCTTCGACTTCGGCCACCGCGACGGCGACGCCGCCCAGGCGCTGCTCCAGCACCCCCTCGGCGTCACGGCGCTGCCCGACGGCTCCGTCGCCGTCTGCGACACGTACAACCACGCCCTGCGCCGCTACGACCCGGCCACCGGCCAGGTCACCACGCTCGCCACGGACCTGCGCGAGCCGAGCGACGCCGTCCTCGTGGGGGACGACATCGTGGTCGTCGAGTCGGCCCGGCACCGGCTGACCCGCCTCCGGCTGCCCGAGGAGGCGGTACGGGTGGACGCGGTGGCGCACCGCACCCAGCGGGCCGCCACCGAGGTGGCCCCCGGCACGCTCCGGCTGGACGTGGTGTTCCAGGCGCCGGCCGGCCAGAAGCTCGACACCCGGTACGGGCCCTCCACCCGCCTGCTGGTCAGCTCGACCCCGCCGGAGCTGCTGGCGGCCGGCGAGGGCAAGGGGACGGACCTGTCCCGCGAACTCACCCTGGCCGAGGGCGTCACCGAGGGCGTGCTGCACGTCTCCGCGATGGCCGCCTCCTGCGACGACGACGCGGACATCGAGTACCCGGCCTGCCACGTGCACCAGCAGGACTGGGGAGTTCCGGTCCGCGTGGTGCCCGGCGGCGCGGCCCGGTTGCCGCTGGTCCTCGCCGGGATGGACGACGCCCAGGCCTAGGAACGCGGGAGGGGGTCGCCTGCCCGGCCGGGCAGGCGACCCCCTCCCGCTCCGCCGGGGGCCTCAGCCCTCCAGGAACGCCACCAGCGCGTTCGCCAGCAGGAACGGGTCGTCCGCGCCGCACAGTTCACGCGCGCTGTGCATCGAGAGGATGGCCACGCCGATGTCGACGGTGTGGATGCCGTGGCGGGCGGCGGTGATCGGGCCGATCGTCGTCCCGCAAGGCATCGAGTTGTTGGAGACGAAGGTCTGCCACGGCACGCCGGCCCGCTCGCAGGCCGCCGCGAACACCGCGCGCCCGCTGCCGTCCGTCGCGTACCGCTGGTTGACGTTGACCTTGAGGATCGGGCCGCCGTTGGCCCGCGGGTGGTGCGAAGGGTCGTGCCGCTCGCTGTAGTTGGGGTGCACCGCGTGGCCGGTGTCCGAGGACAGGCAGACGGTGCCGGCGAAGGCGCGGGCGCGGTCCTCGTACGTACCGCCGCGGGCGAAGATTGAACGTTCCAGCACGTTCCCCAGGAGCGGTCCGTCCGCGCCCGTGTCGGACTGCGAGCCGTTCTCCTCGTGGTCGAACGCGGCCAGTACCGGGATGTAGTCGAGCTTCTCGCGCGTGGAGACGGCCGCCAGCGCGGCCGTACCGGCGTGCACGGAGATCAGGTTGTCCATCCGCGGGCCGGCGACCAGCTCGCGGTCGCGGCCGAGGTACGACGGGGGCTCGATCGAATGGACCATCAGGTCCCAGCCGGCCACCTCGCCCTGCGCCAGGCCCTCTTCCTGCTCCAGGAACGCGATCAGGTCGCCCTCCTGCACGTCGCCCAGGCCCCAGATGGGCTGCATGTGGCGCTGCTTGTCGAGCTTGAGGCCGTCGCTGTTGACCGAGCGGTCCAGGTGGACGGCGAGCTGCGGCACGCGCAGCAGCGCGCGGTCGACGTTCACCAGGCGGTGGCTGCCGTCGCGCAGGGTCAGCCGGCCGGCCAGGCCGAGGTCGCGGTCGAGCCAGGTGTTGAGCAGCGTCCCGCCGTAGATCTCGACGGCGATCTGCCGCCAGCCCTGCGCGCCGGTGTCCGGCAGCGGCTTCACGCGCAGGTTGGGGGAGTCCGTGTGTGCGCCGACGATGCGGAACGGCGTGTGCGCGGAGGCGCCTTCGGGCACGTACCACGCGATGATCGCCCCGCCGCGGAGCACGAACTTGCCCCCCGCGCCCGAGTCCCAGGCGTCCGTCTCCGACAGCTGCCTGAATCCGGCCTTCTCCAGGCGCTCGGCCGCGTTGGCCACAGCGTGGTACGGCGAGGGGCTCGCCGCCAGGAAGGTCATCAGGTCGTCGGTGTGGCCGCGGTCGAAGCGGGCGGGAGAGCTCATGTGGTTCACCTTAACGACGGTCGTGTTCGCCATGTCCGGACTGCGGCGGGTAGCCGAAGAGGTGGGATGTGTCGCGGGGCGCCTTCAGGTGCGAGGCGCCCACGGCCCGGTCTCAGCCCGTCGGACGGTCGAAGCGCCGGTGCAGCTGCCGCCGCTCTCCCCGGCGGATGCGCGGCAGCATCTCGGGGGTCTGCGGTGACCGCTGGGCGCGCCTTTTGCGTCCGGCGCAGAAGATACAGGCCTCCCCCGGAGGGGCGTCGGGGTCGATGGGTGCTCCGGGGTGTTCGGCACATCCCGAGGCGTTGCGGGGACGGGAGAGTTCGCGGGCCACGATGAACGAGCGGTGCAGGTCGTCGGCGAGCCGCACGAAGTCCTCGTCGGACGAGGAGGGCGTCAGGTGGAAGCGCTGTTCCTCGACCCTGCGCAGGTACGCGCGCAGGAGCTGGAGCGTGTACGGGCCCTCGGGCACGGGGTAGCCGAGCCGCGGGTGCTCGCCGGCGGGTACGGGGGCCGGGGTGCGGGTGCCCTGGCGCCGGGCGGCCATCCTCCTGCGGTCGTTGCAGAGCAGGCAGCGGCCCCAGCCTTCGGGCGCCTCGGGGTCCAGCGCGCCGTTGGGGTGGTCGGGGCAGCCGGTGTAGGTGCGGGCGGGTGCGAGTCCGGCGGCCTGCTGGAAGGCCGCGTGGAGCGCGTCGGCGACGGGGTCGTACTCGGTGGGGTGCGCCCCCTCGTACAGCTCCTGGACGCGGTCGCCGAGGGTGCCCAGCTGCGCCTGCAGTTCCTTGAGGGCGTACGGCCGTCCGGTCGGGACGGAGTACCCCCTGGCGCCGTGCTGCTCGTGTGGACTCATGGGTACGAGCGTGCCACGGACCGCCGACAAAGGGTGCGGGGTGCCGCTCGCACACGGCACCCCGCACCCCGTCCCCATCAGGAGGGGAGGCCTAGAAGACGGCCTCGTCCAGCTCCATCAGCGTGTTGTCGACGGCCTCGGCCAGCTGGCGCTGGACGGCGAGGCCCGGCAGGACCTGGCTCGCGAAGAACTTCGCGGCCGCGATCTTGCCCTGGTAGAACGCCACGTCCTTGGCGGAGGCGGTCGCCAGCTTCTCGGCGGCCACGGCGGCGCCCTTGAGGAGCAGGTAGCCGATCACGACGTCGCCGGAGGCCATCAGCAGGCGGGTGGTGTTCTGGCCCACCTTGTAGATGTTCTTGACGTCCTCGCCGGTGGCGGTGAGGTCGGTGATCATCTTGCCGACGATGCCCTCCAGGTCCACGGCGGCCTTGGCGAGCGCGTCGCGGGCCGGGGCCAGCTCCTCGCCGCCCTCGCCCTCGGCGAGGAACTTCTTGATCGTCTCCGAGAGGATGTTCAGGGACGCGCCCTGGTCGCGGACGATCTTGCGGAAGAAGAAGTCCTGGCCCTGGATGGCCGTGGTGCCCTCGTAGAGGGTGTCGATCTTGGAGTCCCGGATGTACTGCTCGATCGGGTACTCCTGCAGGTAGCCGGAGCCGCCGAAGGTCTGGAGGGACTCGGCGAGCAGCGCGTACGAGCGCTCCGAGCCGTAGCCCTTCACGATCGGCAGGAGCAGGTCGTTCAGGCCGATGGCCGCGGAGGCGTCCTCGCCGGCCGCCTGCTTCAGGGCGATCTCGTCCTGGACGGAGGCGGTGTAGAGCACCAGGGCGCGCATGCCCTCGGCGTACGCCTTCTGCGTCATCAGCGAGCGGCGGACGTCGGGGTGGTGCGTGATGGTGACCTTGGGCGCGGTCTTGTCCATGAAGTTGGCCAGGTCGGGACCCTGGACGCGCTCCTTGGCGTACTCCAGCGCGTTGAGGTAGCCGGTCGAGAGCGTCGCGATGGCCTTCGTGCCGACCATCATGCGGGCGAACTCGATGATCATGAACATCTGGCGGATGCCGTCGTGCTTGTCGCCGATCAGCCAGCCCTTGGCGGGGTGCTGGTCGCCGAAGGTCATCTCGCACGTGTTGGAGGCCTTGAGGCCCATCTTGTGCTCGACGTTGGTGGCGTACACGCCGTTGCGCTCGCCCAGCTCGCCGGTCTCCCAGTCGAAGTGGTACTTCGGGACGAGGAAGAGCGACAGGCCCTTGGTGCCGGGGCCGTGGCCCTCGGGGCGCGCGAGGACGTAGTGGAGGATGTTCTCCTCCATGTCGTGCTCGCCGGACGTGATGAAGCGCTTCACGCCCTCGATGTGCCAGGAGCCGTCCTCCTGCTGGATGGCCTTGGTGCGGCCGGCGCCGACGTCGGAGCCCGCGTCGGGCTCGGTCAGGACCATGGTGGAGCCCCAGCGCTTCTCGACCGCGATCTGCGCGATCTTCTTCTGGGCCTCGTTGCCCTCCTCGTGGAGGATGCCGGCGAACGCCGGGCCGGAGGAGTACATCCAGATGGCCGGGTTCGAGCCGAGCAGCAGCTCCGCGTAGGCCCAGATCAGGGAGCGCGGGGAGGTGGTGCCGCCGATCTCCTCGGGCAGGCCGAGGCGCCAGTACTCGGACTCCATGAAGGCGTTGTAGGACTTCTTGAAGGAGGCCGGGACCGGGGCGGTGTTGGTCTCGGGGTCGAAGACGGGCGGGTTGCGGTCGGCGTCCTCGAAGGACTCCGCCAGCTCGTTCTCCGCGAGGCGCGCGATCTCGGACAGGATGTCCTTGGCGGTCTCGGTGTCCATCTCCGCGAACGGGCCGGTGCCGTACAGCTTGTCGCGGCCGAGGACCTCGAAGAGGTTGAACTCGATGTCGCGGAGATTCGACTTGTAGTGCCCCATGGCGACGGCTCCGTAAGCAGGGTCGGTTACATCTACCAGCAAGTAGCTACGATGATGCTACCCACCGGTAATAAGAAGCAACCCCTATCGGGCCATCTGTGACTCGTTACTCTTTGGGCCATGTACGGCTACGACCAGAACGTGCCGGGCCAGCAGCAGTACGCGGCCCCTCAGTCCCCGCCGCAGATGGCCCAGCAGATGCCGGGGCAGATGGCCGGCGGGTACGCCGAGCAGCCGCTGTACCCCGAGCCCTCGCCGCCGTCGCTCGCCGACGCCGTACGCGCCTTCACCACGGGCCAGCTCGCGGCCGAGGACTTCCAGCAGATCTTCGCGACCTCCAAGGTCTACTGCCCCCGCGGTGACAACCCCGGCTTCCTCGCGCTGCACAACACCCAGCAGCCGGTGATCCCCATGTTCACCACCCTCAAGGAGCTCCGCCGGTACGCCGGCAAGGAGTCCAAGTACTTCGTCATCACCGGCGCCGAGGTGATCGACCTGCTGCCCACCGGCTACGGCTTCGTCCTCGACATGGAGGGCGACCACCGGATGGTCTTCGACGCGAAGGCCGTGGAGCAGATGGTCGACTACGCGATGCGCCGCATGTACGGCTAGCCGCATGTGCGGGTAGCCCTCCGGGCCGCACCGTGCGCGGCCGGGCGGCGGGTGGCCGAGGTCCGACGGGTCGCTGTTGTCCTCCACGTCGAAGAGTTCCATCATGGCCGCCAGGACGGCGGCGGACCCGGCGGGGCGGCCCGGACGGCCGCCGGGCCGCGGGCGCGCGGCGGGGACCGAGGGGGGCTCATGCTGCGGGTGCACTTCACTGCCGAGGACCTGCTCGGCGTCACGTTCGCGCCCGAGCCGTACCCGCTGGTCGAGCTGGCCCTGGCGCTGGTCGCCTGGCAGCGCACCGACCAGCAGGCCGTCTTCGGCCGCTGGCGCGGCCGGCTGGGCCGCGAGCTGCCCGCCCGGGTCCGCCCGCTCTTCGACCTGCTCGGCCCCGACGGCGACAACCCCTCCTTCGTCGAGCCGCCCACCCACGACTTCGAGGAGGGCCTGGAACGGGTCCGCGCGGCCGCCGGGACGCTCACCCCCGAGGCCCTGCGGCGCACGGCCGGCCGCGCGCCCGGCACCCCCTCCTGGCTGCGCTCCCTGTGGGGCCGTGACGCGGACGCCTGGGACGACCTGGAGCGGGCGCTGCGGGCGGCCCACGACGCCGTGCTCGCGCCGCACTGGGCCCGCGTCCGGCAGTCCTTCCGGGCGGACGTGGCCTGGCGCACCCGGCTGATGGCCACCCACGGCATCCGGGCCGCGCTCGCCAGCACCCACACCGCCGCCCGCTGGCACGGCACCGCCTTCGAGGTCGGCCTGCCCCCGGACTACGAGGTACGGCTGGACGGGCGCGGTCTGACGCTGATGCCCTCCGCCTTCTGGACCGGGCGCCCGCTGCTGGCGGCCGAGGGCGACGGCCCGCCGCTGCTCCTGTACCCGGCCATGACCCCGCTCCCGCTGGCCGCGGCGGAACCCGCGCAGGGGGCGCTGGACGCGCTGCTCGGCCGTACCCGGGCCGCCGTGCTGCAGTCCCTGGTCCAGCAGCGCACCACCAGCGAACTCGCCCGCGACCTGGACATCAGCCTGCCCTCGGTCTCCGAGCACACCCGCACCCTGCGGGCGGCCGGCCTGATCACCACCGAGCGCGACGGCAAGGCGGTCCTGCACTCGGTCACCGGCCTGGGCGTGGACCTCCTGCACAGCGGCACCTGACCCCGGCGGCACCCGGCCCCGACGGCAGCACCCGGCCCCGGCGGCACCCGACCCCCGCCCCCCGCCGCCCGGCCTCGCTTCGGCCAGGACCGAAACCATCGCGGCCCCGCCGCCGCCGGCCGGAAGATCGGTGTGCCGGGGGAGTTCGGGGGAACCCCCGGCCCGCCCGCCCGGGCCCCTCCGACGCACGGGGGCCCGGGCGGGTGAAGGGGCACGGGGGATCCAACGGGGGAGCCCCCGCCCGTCGACCGGAGGAGGCAGGGATGACGCGCACGTCGATCCGCGCGAAGGCGGCCGCACTGGTGGCCGTGGTGGCGCTGGCCCTGGGGGTCGGAGTGGTCTCGGCGGGCGGGGCGGCCGCCGCGCCGGCCCACCTGTGCCGCGACACCAACCCGGCCTGCAACACCTGACCGCAGGCCTGCTGACCCGGCCGGCCGAGTCCAGGCACCCCACTGCCTGCCGCAAGAGGTCCAGGTCAGCGCCCAGAATGGCCCCGGAGGAAATTCCTCCGGGGCCATTCGGGTTGCAGGGATGGCAGAAAGTTCGAGTTTCAACTAAACTCGAGGCAGAAGGAGGCCGGACCATGCCTGCAGTGACTGTTGAGAACCCGTTGACGCTTCCCCGCGTCGCCGAGCCCGGACAGGGGACGGAGGCGCGGCGCGTGCTGGCCGTGACCACCGCGCCCGGTGGATTCGAGGGCGAGGGCTTCCCGGTGCGCCGTGCCTTCGCCGGGATCAACTACCGCCACCTCGACCCGTTCATCATGATGGACCAGATGGGGGAGGTGGAGTACGCGCCCGGCGAGCCCAAGGGCACGCCCTGGCACCCCCACCGCGGCTTCGAGACCGTCACCTACCTGATCGACGGCACGTTCGTGCACCAGGACAGCAACGGCGGCGGCGGAGTCATCAACGGCGGCGACACCCAGTGGATGACCGCCGGGGCCGGACTGCTGCACATCGAGGCCCCGCCGGAGTCCCTCGTCGTCAGCGGCGGGCTCTTCCACGGCCTCCAGCTGTGGGTGAACCTCCCCGCCTCGGACAAGATGATGCCCCCGCGCTACCAGGACATCGGCGGCGGCAAGGTCAAGCTGCTCAGCACCCCCGACGGCGGCGCGCTGCTCCGCGTGATCGCGGGCGAGCTCGACGGCCACCAGGGCCCGGGCATCACCCACACCCCGATCACGATGATCCACGCCACCGTCACCCCGGGCGCGCAGCTCACGCTGCCCTGGCGCGAGGACTTCAACGCCCTCGCGTACGTGCTGGCCGGCCGCGGCACCGTCGGCACGGACCGGCGCCCGATCCACACCGGCCAGACGGCCGTGTTCGGCGAGGGCGGCTCGATCACGCTGCGGGCCGACGAGAACCAGGACTCCAACGCCCCGGACCTGGAGGTCGTCCTGCTCGGCGGCCGCCCGATCCGCGAGCCGATGGCGCACTACGGCCCGTTCGTGATGAACAGCCGCGCCGAACTCCAGCAGGCCTTCGACGACTTCCAGGCCGGGCGCCTGGGCGTCATCCCCACCACCGCCCGCACCGGCCTCGGCCACCGCGGCACGGGTGAGGCCGACGAGGACTGACGTCCCGCGGGATCGGCGCAGGACGGAACGGAACGCAACGCAACGGAGCCGGCCGCACGCGGAAGCGTGCGGCCGGCTCCTGTCGTGCACGGCCCGACGGGTCACCCGGCCTCGTCGGGCACCGGTCCGGGCGTGTTCGTGTACCGCGCCCGCAGTTCCGAGATGACGCCGAAGGCCGCGGCGGTCAGCGGGACGGCCAACAGCATGCCGAGGATGCCCGCGACGCTCGCCCCCGCGGTGATGGCCAGCATGACCACCGCCGGGTGCATCTGGACCGTACGGCTCTGCACCACCGGCTGGAGCACGTTGCCCTCGATGACCTGGACCGCCAGCACCACGCCCAGGGTCCACAGCGCGACCACCCAGCCCCGGTCGGCGAAGGCCACGAGCACCGCGATGGCGCCCGAGAGGAAGGCGCCGAGGTAGGGGATGTAGGCCGTCACGAAGACCAGCGCGCCCAGGCCCACCGCGCCCGGCACCTTGAGGACCAGCAGACCGATGGTGATGAGCACGCCGTCGATCGCGGCGATGAAGGTGGTGCCGCGCATGAAGCCCTCGACGGCGTCGAAGGCGCGCCGGCCCATCGCCTCGATCAGGTCGCCCGAGTGGCTGGGCACCAGGGAGCGCAGGCCGGCCGCCGCGCGGTGGGAGTCGCGCAGGAAGAAGAAGATCAGGAGCATCGCGAGCAGGGCGGTCGCGAACATCTGCCCGACCACGCTGAGGCCCGTGATGACGCCGGAGGCAGCGGTGCCGCCGAACTTCGAGAGCAGCTCCCGCGAGTTCTTGGCCAGGTCGGACAGCGAGGTGCCGGCCGCCCCGAAGTGCTCGCGGAGGTCCTCGCCGGCCTTGCGCAGGGACAGGACGATCTGGTCGCCGGTCTCGATCAGCGCCAGCACGACCACGTACGTCGCGCCGCCGACCACGGCGACCACCGCGAGGCAGGTCAGCGCGGCGGCGAGGGAACGGTTCACCCGCATCCGGATCAGCCGCCCGTGCATCGGCCGGAGCAGGGCCGCGCCGAGGACGGCGAGCAGCACGGGGGTGACGGCCGCCTTGAAGGTGATGCACAGCCAGACCACGACCGCGGCCACGCCGGTGACGAGGAGGAAGACGGCGCACCAGGCGGCGACGCGGCGCACGGGGTCGGGGAGCAGGGGACTGTTCGGCATCCCGTCATCCAACCACGGTGCGTTCAGGGGCGGTCGGGGCCCGCGTCCGTCGTCGCCCTCGTCATCGCGTCGGTTGCCCCGTCCGTCGGCGCGCCCGTCATCCCGTCCGCCGACGCGTCCTCGGCCGGCTTCGAGCGCTCGTACAGCTCGAACCAGATCGACTTGCCCTCGCCGCGCGGGTCCACGCCCCAGGTGTCGGCCAGCATCTCCGTCAGCAGCACGCCCCGCCCGCTGCTCGCCATCTCGCCGGGCTGGCGCTTGTGGGGGAGTTCGTCGCTGCCGTCGGCGACCTCCACGCGCAGCCGCCGGGCGCCGAGTTCGCCGCTGGCCTCGGCCAGCAGCATCGCGTCGCCGTCGGTGTGCATCAGCACGTTGGTGAGCATCTCGGAGACCATCAGCACCGCCGAGTCCACCTGCTCCGCGTCCGCCCAGTCGTGCAGCAGCTCCCGGATCTGCCGGCGCGCGCCCGCGATGCGCTCGGGCTCGGCCTGCGCCACCGTCAGCATGGTGCGGCGGGCCGGCCGGGACGGGTGCGTGACGGAGTCGCCGCAGCCGCAGCCGGGGCCCTCGCGGCACAGCAGGACCACCGCGATGTCGTCCTCGCGGCGGTCGGCCAGCGGTCCGGTGGTGTGGTGGGAGGACGGGCCGTGCACGGCGGACACCAGCGCGTCCGCGAGCTTGTCGAGGCTCTCCGCCCGGTGCGTCTCGCCCTCCAGGACCTCCCGCAGCCGGGCCCAGCCGGTGTCGAGGTCGTGTCCGCCGGTCTCGATCAGGCCGTCGGTGCAGAGCATCATCGTCTCGCCCGGCTCCAGCGTGAACCGGGTGGTCGGGTAGTCCGTGTCCGGGATGATCCCCAGCGGCAGGCCGCCGGCCGTGGACCGCATCAGCACGGTGCCGTCCGTCATCCGGACCGCCGGATCGGGGTGGCCGGCCCGGGCCACCTCCAGCACCCCCGTCTCCGGGTCGCACTCGACGTACAGGCAGGTGGCGAAGCGCGGGCTGCGGAAGTCGGCGTCGTCGTACGGCTCCGCCTCCTCCTCGGAGGAGGCGTGCAGCCCGGCCAGGAAGCGGGAGGCGCGGGAGAGCACCGCGTCGGGGCGGTGCCCCTCGGAGGCGTACGCGCGCACCGCGATCCGCAGCTGGCCCATCAGCCCGGCCGCGCGTACGTCGTGCCCCTGGACGTCCCCGATGACCAGGGCGAACCGGCCCGAGGGCAGCGGGATCATGTCGTACCAGTCGCCGCCCACCTGGAGGCCGCCGCCGGTGGGCACGTACCGCGCCGCGACCCGCATGCCCGGGATCGACGGGCCCAGGGTGGGCATCATCGACCGCTGCAGGCCGGTGGCCAGCTCCTTCTCCGACTCCGCGACGCCCGCCCGCTGGAGGGCCTGGGCGAGCATCCTGGCCACGGTGGTGAGCACCGAGCGCTCGTCGGGCGAGAAGGAGACCGGGTGCTTGAACGCGGCCATCCAGGCGCCCATGGTCCGGCCGGCCACGATCAGCGGCAGGTAGGCCCAGGAGATCCGTCCGAAGCGCTGGGCCAGCGGCCAGGTCGCGGGGAACCGCCGCTTGTACTCCTCCGGCGTCGGCAGGTAGATCGCCCGCCCGGTGCGTACGACCTCGGCCGCCGGGTAGTCCGTGTCCAGCCGCATGTCGCTGAAGGGGATCTCGTCCCCCGGCAGGTGCCCGTGGTGCCCGATGATCGACAGCCGTTCCCCGGCCACCCCGAAGACGGCCAGCCCGTCCGGGTTGAACCCCGGCATCGAGAGCGAGGCGGCCACCCGCAGCACCTCGGCGGTGGACCTGGCCTCGGCCAGCGCCCGGCCGGCGTCCAGCAGGAAGGCCTCGCGGGAGCGGCGCCAGTCGCCGGTGATGGGGGTGTGGGCGGCGGTGGTGCCCGGCTGCGGCTCGGCGATCTCCTGGATCGTGCCGATCAGCTCGTAGTCCTGGCGGCCCTCGGGCGTGACGTTCACCAGCGGCTTCGAGCGGCTGCGGACGGTGCGCAGCACCCGGCCGTCCTCGTCCATGATGCGCAGCCGGGCCTCGGCGAGGGTGCCCTCGGCGACGGCGAGGTTCACGATGCCGTTGATCTCGTTCCAGTCCACCGGGTGGAAGCGGGAGCGGACGGCGACCTCGGGGAGCTCCACGGGTTCCGCGGGCAGGCCGAGCAGCCGGGCGGCCTCGCCGTCGAGGGTGACCGTCCCGGAGGCGTTGTCCCACCGCCACAGGCCGGTCGCGATCGCGGCCAGGACGTCCTCGGTGCGCATTGATTCATCTTTACAGGTCATCGGCGCGCGCTGCCTGTCGCGGCACCCCCGCGGGGGGCGCCCGACGGGCTCCGCGGCGGCCCGCCGTGCCGGTCGCGCCCGGACGGTAACCTTGGGAGGGTTGAATCACACCCTGCTATCGCGTCGCGAAAGACGCGCTGTCGCGAAGAACTGGATGAACGATGCATCGGTACAGGTCCCACACCTGCGGCGAGCTCCGCGCCTCTGACGTCGGCACCGACGTCCGGCTGAGCGGCTGGCTGCACAATCGTCGAGACCTGGGCGGCATCCTCTTCATCGATCTGCGCGACCACTACGGCATCACGCAGCTCGTCGCCCGTCCCGGCACCGCGGCCGCCGAGGTCCTGGACAAGCTCTCCAAGGAGACCGTGGTCCGGGTCGACGGCAAGGTCGTCTCCCGCGGCGCGGAGAACATCAACCCCGAGCTGCCGACCGGCGAGATCGAGATCGAGGCCGCCGCGGTCGAGGTGCTCGGCGCCGCCGCCCCGCTGCCCTTCACGATCAACACCGACGACGGTGTGAACGAGGAGCGCCGCCTGGAGTACCGCTTCCTCGACCTGCGCCGCGAGCGCATGCACCGCAACATCATGCTGCGCTCCGCCGTCATCGGCGCGATCCGCCACAAGATGGTGTCCCTCGGCTTCAACGAGATGGCGACCCCGATCCTGACCGCGACCTCCCCCGAGGGCGCGCGCGACTTCGTGGTCCCGTCCCGCCTGAACCCGGGCAAGTTCTACGCCCTGCCGCAGGCCCCGCAGCAGTTCAAGCAGCTGCTGATGATCTCCGGCTTCGACCGCTACTTCCAGATCGCGCCCTGCTTCCGCGACGAGGACGCCCGCGCCGACCGCTCGCCGGGCGAGTTCTACCAGCTCGACATCGAGATGTCCTTCGTCGAGCAGGAGGACGTCTTCCAGCCCGTCGAGAAGCTGATGACCGAGCTCTTCGAGGAGTTCGGCGGCGGCCGCCACGTCAGCTCCCCGTTCCCGCGCATCCCGTTCCGCGAGTCGATGCTCAAGTACGGCAACGACAAGCCGGACCTGCGCACCTCGCTGGAGCTCGTCGACATCACCGACGTCTTCGAGAACTCCGAGTTCAAGGCCTTCGCGGGCAAGCACGTCCGTGCCCTGGCGGTGCCGGACACGGGCGACCAGCCGCGCAAGTTCTTCGACGGCCTGGGCGACTTCGCCGTCTCCCTGGGCGCCAAGGGCCTGGCCTGGGTCCGCGTGGGCGAGGGCAACGCCCTCACCGGCCCGATCGCCAAGTTCCTCACCGAGGAGAACGTCAAGGTCCTCACCGAGCGCCTGGGCCTGGTCCCCGGCCACGCCGTGTTCTTCGGCGCCGGCGAGTTCGACGAGGTCTCCAAGATCATGGGCCCGGTCCGGGTCGAGGCCGCCAAGCGCGCGGCCCAGTTCGAGGAGGGCGTCTTCCGCTTCGCGTGGATCGTCGACTTCCCGATGTACGAGAAGGACGAGGAGACCGGCAAGATCGACTTCTCGCACAACCCCTTCTCGATGCCGCAGGGCGGCCTGGAGGCCCTGGAGACCCAGGACCCGCTGGACGTCCTCGGCTGGCAGTACGACATCGTCTGCAACGGCATCGAGCTCTCCTCCGGCGCCATCCGGAACCACGAGCCCGAGATCATGTTCAAGGCCTTCGAGATCGCCGGCTACTCCAAGGAGACCGTCGAGACCGAGTTCGCGGGCATGCTGCGCGCCTTCCAGTACGGCGCCCCGCCGCACGGCGGCATCGCCCCGGGCGTGGACCGCATCGTGATGCTGCTGGCCGACGAGCCGAACATCCGCGAGACCATCGCCTTCCCGCTCAACGGCAACGCCCAGGACCTGATGATGGGCGCGCCGACGGAGCTGGAGGAGGCCCGCCTGCGCGAGCTGAACATCGCCCTGCGCAAGCCGGTCGAGAAGAAGGCCACCGGCGACCGCCCGGTCTCCGAGGCCGTCCACCCGGACGCCGCGCGCTAGTCGTACCGGTCGCACCGGTCGTACCGGTCGTACGAAGGGGCCCGGGATCCGCTCAGGATCCCGGGCCCCTTCGGCTTGCCCGGGGGCCGTACGTCCGTACGGCCCCCGGCACGTCCTGCTAGACCAGGCCGCCGTAGACCTGCCAGCCGGTGGCGATCTTCACGCCGGCGCCGAGGGCGCCGTTGGCGGTGCCGTGGTGGCGCCAGATGTTGCCGGAGGTGTCGCGGGCGAGCAGGTCGTCCTTGCCGTCGCCGTTGAAGTCGCCGGCCGAGACCACGGAGTTGTACGAGACGCCCCACTTGGCGCCGATGTAGTCCGGGTTCGAGAAGGTGCCGTTGCCCTGGCCGTACATCCGGTAGGCGTTGTTGTTGGCGTCCTGCAGCAGCAGGTCGCCCTTGCCGTCGCCGTTCAGGTCGCCGGCGCCGACGACCTTCTTGTACTGCTTGTACGCGCCGGGGAGCTGGACCCGCGGGGCGAGGATGCCGTCGCCGGTGCGGGCGTACAGGTACAGGTGACCGGTGGAGGCGTTCCGGGCGACCAGGTCCGGGCGGCCGTCGCCGGTGACGTCGGTGGTGGACGTCAGGACGTCGTACTGGTTCCAGCCGCCGCCGATCAGGCGGCTGGTGGTGGTCGGCGTGGGCAGCTTGCCGCAGGCCGGGGTGTAACGGCGCAGCTCGCCCTTGGCGTTGCGGACCAGGAAGTCGTTGCAGCGGTCGCCGCTCATGTCCTTGACCGGCACCACGCGGATGCCGGCGGGCCAGCCGTAGCCGGTGGCCGAGCCCTTGAACGCACCGGTGGCGCGGTCGCCGAAGATGGACCGGATGCCGCCGTTGGCGGTCGTCACGACGGCGTCGCCGAAGCCGTCCGGGGTGCCCGAGGCGCTGCCGAAGTCGCGGTAGACCGCGCCGCCGCCGGTGATGGTGGCGTTCCCGGAGGCGAGGGTGACCTCGGTGGTCTGGCCCCCGGCGATGCCCTTGAGGGTCCACTTCACCGGGCCGTTCGGGGCGACGGAGCCGGAGGTGGTGCGGCCGTTCCAGCCGGGCGCGATCCTGTCGGTGCTGGTGACGCCCTTGAGCTCCTTCAGCAGGTTGCCGCGCAGGTCGGTGACCGTCAGCGTGTAGTTGCTGGAGGAGTGGTTGACGGTCCAGACCGCCGCCCAGGGCTTGCTGCCGGTGATCGTCCCGGCGAGCGGGATCGTCGCGGGGACGGTCGAGGAGACCACCTTCAGCGGCGGGACGTACACGGTCGTGTACGCGTACCAGAGGTACTCGGTGCTGCCGGTCTCGCCCGACCAGATCGCGACGGCGTCGCCCTTGCCGTCGACGGTGACCTGTCCCCGGGCCCAGTCGGCCTGGGAGCCCTTGATCGCGCTGCTCGCGGACCAGGTGTCGCCGGTCAGGGCGGCCTGGAACAGCTCGCGGCCGGTGCCGTCCGCCTGCTCCTGCGTCCACAGCACGCGGACGGTCCCGTCGGTGCCCGTGGCCACGTCGAACTGCTCGGGGACGTACTGCGTGGAGAGCTTCTTCACGGGGGACCAGGCACCGGTGCCGTGGTCCAGGGTGGTGGTGCGGGTGGCGAAGGAGTCCCCGTCCTGGTAGCCGACCCAGACCGCGGTCAGGTCGCCGTCGGGCTCCAGGACGGTCTCGGGGGTGCCGGTGTTCCCGCCGACGGCGAACGGCTTCGCCTCGGTCCAGCCGGTGGCCGGGTCGGCGGAGAGGGCCGTGTGGATGGTCGAGTCGCCCGTCTCGGGGTCGGACGAGGTCCAGGTCAGCGACACCTGCCCGGCGGCGAGCTGCCCGGAGGAGGTGGACAGCCGGGGGAAGCCGAGGGACCGGCTGGAGGTGGCGGCCGGAACGGGCTTGCTCCAGGAGGTCGCGTCGGCCGCGCGGACCGACGTACGGATGCTGCTGCCGCCGCCGGTCTCGGGGTCGGTGTTGCTCTGGCGGTAGGCGACGACGGCCGTGCCGTCGGCCTTCACGGTCACGCGGGGGCCGTCGACGCCGGTGTCGCCGTCCGCGGCGGTGGTGCTGATCTGGACCGGCGCGGACCAGGTGCCGGCCGCGGACCGGGTGGCCGCCCAGGCCTCCCGGTGGCCGGCGCCCAGCGGGCGGGCGGTCCACACGGCGGTCACCGCGCCGTTGGGGGCGGCCGCCAGGTCCAGGTCGGCCGGGTGGCTGCCCGCCTCCTCGTCCACGAGGGGCTGCGGGGCGGACCAGGTGTCGCCGTCGATGTTCTGCGTCGCGGTCATGATCCGGCCGGCGGTGAGGGCCTCGTTGCCCGGACCCGTGTCGTCCGGGAACTCCATCCACATCGCGACGGCCCGGTTGCCGGCGACGGTCAGGCGGGCGCTCTCCCAGCCGGCCTCGGTGGGCGTGGTCGCGAGCAGCCGCGGGGCCGTCCAGTTGGCGCCGGCCGGGCGGCGGGCCGCGTACAGCTTCCACTCGGTGGTGCCGGGGAGGCGCCAGTGCCACAGGGCGACGGCCGAGCCGTCCGGCGTGCTGATCAGGTCCAGCGGGCTGGTGGTCGCGTTGGTGCCGTTGACCTTCCAGGCCTGTGACCAGGGGGCGAGGTCGGCGGCGACGGCCGGGGCCGAGGCCAGCACCGGGGCGGCGCCGGCGACGGCGGCCAGGGCCACGAACGTGGCCAGCGAGCGCCGGGAGCGGACGGAAAAGGAGCGACGCATGGGTTCCCCGTGAACGAAGTCGATTGGTTTCGCACAGGAGACCCGCCAGGTCCCCGCGGGGTTGTACGCCGCGGGGACCTTTTTCGCCGACGGTTTCCGGCCGGTTCGGACCGGACTACCGGACCCGCGGGCCCGGGCCCGCAGGACCGGACCCTCCGGACCGGACCCTCCGGACCGGACTAGAACAGCCCGGAGTAGACCTGCCAGCCGGTGGCGATCTGGACGCGGGAGGCGAAGGTGCCCTTGCCGGTGCCGGAGTGGCGCCAGATGGTGCCGGACGTGTCGCGGGAGATCAGGTCGGCCCGGCCGTCGCCGTTCAGGTCGCCCGCGGCGACCAGGGCGTTGGTGGTGGTGCCCCAATCGGTGGCGATCTTCACCGGGGCGGCGAACCTGCCGCCGCCCAGGCCGTTCATGCGCCACAGCTCGTTGCCGGTGTCGTGCAGGACCAGGTCGCCGTGGCCGTCGCCGTTCAGGTCCCCGGCCCCCAGGACCTTCTTGTACGCCTTGTACGCGCCCGGGATCTGCACCCGGGCGGCGAAGACGCCGGTGCTCAGCCGCTCGTACAGGTACAGCGCACCGGTGGAGGCGTTGCGGGCGACGAGGTCCGCGCGGCGGTCGCCGGTGACGTCGCCGGGGGAGGTCAGGACGTCGTACTGGTTCCAGCCGGTGCCGATCGGCTTGTTCGTGGTGCTCGGGGTGACCGTCTTGCCGCAGGCCGGGGTGTACCGGCGCAGCTCGCCTGCGGAGTTGCGGACCAGCAGGTCGTTGCACCGGTCGCCGTTCATGTCGCCGATGGGCACCGGGCGGATGCCGGCGGGCCAGCCGTAGCCGGTGGCGGTGCCGTTGAACCTGCCGGTGGCGCGGTCGCCGTAGACGGACCGGATGCCGCCGTTGGTGGTGAGCACGAGGGCGTCGCCGGTGCCGTCGGGGGTGGCGGAGGCGCTGCCGTGGTCGCGGGCGCCGGGGGTGCCGCCGGTGACCGTGAGGGTGCCGGTGGCGAGGGTGGCGGGGGTGGCGGCGCCCGCCGTGGTGGCCTTGAGGGTCCACTTCAGCGGGCCGTTGGCGGCGTAGCGTCCGGCCGCGTCCAGGCCGTTCCACACCGGGGCGATCCTGGTGGTCCGTGTCCCGTCGGTGAGGGTGCGGGCGACCGCGCCCGCCGGGTCGGTGAGGGTCAGGGTCCAGCCGGAGACCGGCCGGTCCAGGTCCCAGACCGGCTTCCAGACCGGGGTGGTGGAGCCGGTGACGCCGGTGAGGGAGGCGGTGGCGGGCACCGTCGAGGTGACCACCCCGGCCTGCGGCAGGCTGCGCGCGGCCCACAGGGCGGTGCCGGACCAGGCGGCGGTGGCGACGCCGTCGGCGCCGACCGCGACCTCGGCGTCGAAGGCGGCGGCGGTCCCGTTCTGCAGCGGGGCCGCCGGGGTCCAGCCGCCGCCGGTCCTGGCGGCCTGCACGAGCTGTTCGCCGCCGTCGGCCGTCTGCTGGCCCCAGACGACGTGGACGCTGCCGTCCTTGCCGACCGCGCCGTCGTAGCCCTTGGGCACCGGTCCGGTGGACAGGGCCTGGGGTTCGGACCAGGCGCTCGCGCCGGCGGGCCGGGAGACGGTGAGGGTGCTGCCGCCGTTCGGGTCCTTCCGCCAGACCAGGGAGATCGCGCCGCCCGGGCCGACCAGCGGGTCCGGCAGGACGTCGACGCCGTCGGACAGGGCCGCCTGCGTGAGGGTCCAGCCCGCGGCCGCGTCCTTGGTGGTCGAGACGAGCAGCGGCTTGCCGGCCGTCATGTCGCCCGTCAGACCGGACCAGGTCATGGCGACGGTGCCGTCGGCACCCGCGGCCAGCCGGGGGACGGCGGTGGACTGCTTGAGGGGGCCGGTGTGGCCGACCGGGGTGCCCCACGCGGTGCCGCCGGCGGGGCGCACGACGGTGTGGACCTGCTCGGTGCCGGCCCCGGAGAGCACCTGCGAGAAGGCGATCACGGTGTTGCCCGCGGCGTCCACGGCGACCTCGCCGCCGTACGCGTCCTCGCCGCCCGCCTCCGGCGCCCTGCTCACGCGTACGGCCGGAGACCAGGTGCCGTCGGCGGCCCGGGTGGCGGTGCGGATCTCCATCAGCTCGGCGGTCAGGGGACGGTCGCTCCACACGGCGGTGACCGTGCCGTCGGCCGCGGCCGTCAGGTCCATGCCGACCGTTTCGCGCTGTGCGTCCAGGCCCATCACGGTGGTGGGCTCCGACCAGGTGCCCCCGGAGAGCACGGCGCTCATGATCCGGGCGGCCGGCTTGGTGCGGTCCTCCGGGTCGTCGGTGGCGTCCGGGTACTCCGTCCACACCGCGACGACCGCGTCGCCCGCGGCCACCAGCTTCGCCGCGCCCGTGGCGGTGGGGGTCACGGCCAGCGGAGCGGCCGCCGCCCACACGTCGCCGCCGGCCGGCCGCACGGCCGCGTACAGCACGCGCTCCGTACCGGTCTCGGTCGCCCTCCGCTGGTTCCACAGCGCGACGGCCGAGCCGTCGGACGAGACGACCAGGTCCTGGACGTCGGTGACCGCGTCCGCCCCGGTGACCTTGGCACCGGCGGTCCACGGCTGCGGCCCGGCGGCGAGGGCCGTACCCGCGGTGAGGACGGGCGCGACGCCCGCCACTGCGGCCAGGGCCACGAAGGTCGCCAGCGAACGCCGCGAGCGGACAGAGAAGGAGTGGCGCATGTTCTCCCCGTGACGGAAGTTGATTGGTTTCGCACAGGAGACACACGACGGCCCCGCGGGGTTGTACGCCGCGGGGCCGTCGTTCGCCGGGAGTTGGCGGGCGGTGCGCTCAGAGCCAGCCGCGCTGGGCGGCCTTGAGGCCCGCCTCGAAGCGGCTGCCCGCGTCCAGGCGTTCCATGAGGGCGGACATCTGGCGGCGGACGGTGCGCAGCGAGACGCCGAGGCGCTTGCCGGCGGCCTCGTCGGTCAGGCCGGAGGCGAGCAGCTTCAGCAGTTCCAGCTCGGCCGGGGACGGGCCGTCCCCGTCGCCGCGGCCGCGGGTGTCGGCGCCCAGCGGGACGGCCGCTTCCCAGGTCTGCTCGAAGAGGGCGATCAGGGAGCTGACGATGCCCGGCGTGCTGGTGCACAGGGCGCCGAGCCTGCTGTTGGTGGGGTCGATCGGGACCAGCGCGGTCGTCCGGTCGAAGATCAGCATCCGGGGCGGGACGACCGGGCTGGTGCGGATCTCCCCGCCCAGTTCGGTGATCCAGCGCGCGTAGGCCCGGGTGGGCGGGTCGTTGCGGGCGGAGTCCTGGTGGATGACCCGCAGGCTGATGCCGCGGGCCAGCGCGTCCTCGTCCAGCGGGCGCGAGGCGTCCAGGCTGGCCTGGGACTGGGCGCCGGGCTGGATGGCCAGGCACTCGTGGCGCAGGTCCCGGGCGAGCGTCTCCAGCCTCCGCTGGATCGCGTCCAGGCCCATGAGCCGTTCGGCGCCGTCCACCTCGGTCCCGGTGCGCAGTCCGGAGAAGCTGGCGACGGCCCGGGCCATCGCCTCCTTGCCGGCCGCCAGCTCCTGCTGGCGGCGCACCAGCTCGGCCTCCTGCCGGCGCAGGATCAGTTCCAGGCCGACGTCCGGGGTGAGCGCCCGGAGGAGGCCGGGCACGTCGCGCGACGGCTGCAGCAGTTCCAGGTCGATGAGCCGGTCCAGCCCGTCCCGTACCTCGGTCTCGGTCAGTCCGAGCAGCTCGCACAACTCGGCGACGCCGGCGCCCGGCTGCTCCAGCAGGCCTCGGTAGACGGACTCCGCCGAGGCTCCCAGACCCAGCACTTCCAGCATGTTTTCCCCACCCCCGGGTCCTCGGCGCGCATCCGGGTGCCCGCCGTGATCTTGATCGTCCCCCGGGCCCATCGTCGGCATACGGCCACCGATCCGCAAGGCGGTTCGGGTGAGGTGGCACCTCCGTGCCAGCCCTCTTGGTGCCACCCCGAATGCCTTCCGGAGGGTTCCGGACCCCTGCAGGATGGTGATCACCGAGAGGGCGGCGGGACACCGGAAACGGCCCAACGCCTCGGGAGAAGAAGCCAAGTTGACGGTAAAGTCTGCACCTCAGGGGGATCCGATGTCCATGTCCAAGCACCTCGCCACCGCCGCTCTCACCGTCCTGCTCGCCGCCGCCGGCCTCGGCGCGGCCCAGGGGGTCATCGGGTGGGATTCCGCCACGCCCGGCGCGGTCGCGTCCGGCAAGCCCGTCATCGGCTGGGACTCGTCCCCGGCCGGTTCGACGGCGGTCGCCGGCGGCGGTGCGGGTGTGATCGGCTGGGACTGACCCTCATGCACATGGTCACGGCGCTGCTGCTCGGTGCGGCGGACGTGGACGGCAGCCGGAAGCGCGCCGACCTCGTCCAGGACCTGCTCTGGGCCCACACGGAACCCGCCGACCACCTCGAACACATCCGGGTACGGCCCCACTGGGTCGGTCTGGAGGCGGTGTTCCTGCTGAGCAGTGCCTACGGGGCCGCTGTCCCGTGCGGAGCGCTCGCGCTCCTCGGCCGCGCCTCCGCCCCGCTCGCCGCGCAGGGGTACACCCCCATGCGACCGGTGGAGTGACGGGCACCCACCTCCCCGCGGCCGCAGGCCGCCGACCGGCGCGCTGACGCCCCGGTCCCCTCGCACCGGCTCCGTCCCGGTGCGGTTCTCCCCCTCTCCCTGAACGCGGGTCACGGCCTTCCCGGCGCCGCCCGGTTCCTCCGGCGCGCCCGACCGCGTGCCGGCCGGCGCCGCGGTGCGCGCTGCCCGGAAGCGCCCGGACCCGCCGGCCCCGGCGCCGGTCCGCCCCGCGTCACCTCGACGTGCACCACCTCACCTCACCTCACCTCACCTCGACATCCTCACCAGGAGATCTCTGTCATGTCCATGACCTTCTCGACCCGTCGTGTCGCCTCCGCCGCCGCCGTTGCCGCCTCGCTCGGCGCCCTGGCCCTCGGCGGTCTGTCCCCGGCCCAGGCCGCGAGCCCCGCGGCGGCCCCGGCGGCCGTGAGCGCGGTGACCGCCACCTCGACCGTCGGCAGCCAGATCACCCGTCAGGAGATCCTGGAGCGCGCCCAGTTCTGGGTGGACAACGCCGTCCCGTACAACCAGGGGGCCACGGCCAAGGACCCGCAGGGCCGCTACTACCGGACCGACTGCTCCGGCCTGGTCTCGATGGCCTGGCACCTCAACACCAGTGCGGTCACCTGGACGCTGCCCGACTACTCCACCAAGCTCTCCAGCTACGACCAGCTGCTGCCCGGCGACGCGTTGAACAACGTCAACGCCCACGTCGTCCTCTTCGACAAGTGGGTCGACTCCTCCCACACCGAGATGTGGATCTACGAGCACGCCCGCCCGGGCACCAACGCCCGCCACATCAAGGTCACCCGCAGCTACATGCAGGGCGAGGGCATGTCCGCGTACCGCTACAACAAGGTCGCGGAATCCCCGGCCACGGTGAAGGACACCGGCATGACCGACGTGACCGCGGTCGGCGACATCACGGGCGACGGCGTCGGCGACGTGATAGCCGTCGACTCCGCCACCGGCGACCTCTACCGCTACTCGGGCCCGAACTTCACCGGCGGGGCCGCCCGCGTCAAGATCGGCACCAACTGGGACACCATGGGCACGATCGTCGGTGTCGGCGACCAGAACGGCGACGGCAAGGGCGACATCATCGCCGTCGAGAACTCCACCGGCGACCTGTACCGCTACTACGGCCCGTCCTACAGCGGCTCGAACCGCGTGAAGGTCGGCACCAACTGGGACTCGATGCACGGCATCGCCTCGGTCGGCGACATCACCGGCGACGGCAAGGGCGACATCATCGCGGTCGAGACCGCCACCGGAAACCTGTACCGCTACTCCGGCCCGTCGTACGGCGGCAGCACCCGCGTCCAGATCGGCACCGGCTGGAACATCTACTCCACCATCGTCGGCGTCGGGAACATCACGGGCGACGGCAAGGCGGACATCGTCGCGGTCGAGACCTCGACGGGCAACCTGTACCGCTACTCGGGCCCGAACTTCAACGGCGGCACCCGCGTCCAGATCGGCACCAACTGGGACTCGATGATCAACCTCACGGGCCCCGGCGACCTCGACAAGGACGGCGTCCCGGACCTCCTCGCGGTCAACGCCTCCACCGGCAACCTGTACCGCTACTCCGGCCCCGGCTTCACCGGCTCCAGCGCGGTCCAGATCGGCGTCAAGTGGTAGTCCCCGGCGCCTGATCCGACAGGCGGCACCCCGGAAGGCACCGCCTTCCCCGCACGGCGGGGCCGGCCCCCGGCCCCGCCGTGCCCTCCCGGGTCCCCGACGACCCGCACGACTCCCCGCCCTGACGCCCCGACACCAGAGGTGCCCCAGCGATGTCCGTCCTCACCCGCAACAGGTCCGCCCTGCTCGCCCTCGTGGCCGCCCCGGTCGCCGCGCTCACCCTCCCCCTGCTCACCGCGGCCCCCGCCTCGGCCGCCTCCGTGGCCACCTGGGACAAGGTCGCCCAGTGCGAGAGCAGCGGGAACTGGTCCATCAACACCGGCAACGGCTACTACGGCGGCCTGCAGTTCTCGAAGTCCACCTGGGACGCCTTCGGCGGCACGGCGTACGCCTCGTACGCCCACCAGGCCACCAAGGAGCAGCAGATACGCATCGGCGAGAAGGTCCTCGCCGAGCAGGGCGAGGGCGCCTGGCCGCACTGCGGTCCGGCCGCGGGCCTCGGCTCCGACCACGCCGACCCGTACCCGGCCGAACCCGAGCTGCCCCAGGCCAAGATGAACAACCTCACGGGCGTCGGGGACCTGAACGGCGACGGCAAGGGCGAGCTGGTGGCCGTCGACGCCGCCACCGGCGACCTGTACCGCTACCAGGGCCCGGGCTACGGCGGCGGCAGCCGCGTGAAGATCGGCTTCGGCTGGAACGCGTACTCGGACATCGTCGGGGTCGGGGACGTCACCGGCGACGGCAAGGGCGACCTGGTCGCGGTCGACAAGAACAACGGCGACCTCTACCGCTACTCGGGCCCCAACTACAACGGCGGCACCAAGGTCAAGATCGGCACCAACTGGGACTCGATGACGAACATCGCCGCCGTCGGCGACGTCACGGGCGACGGCAAGGGCGACATCGTCGCGGTCGAGAAGGCCACCGGGAACCTGTACCGCTACGCCGGACCGTCCTTCGGCGGCGGCTCCCGCGTGCAGATCGGCACCGGCTGGAACATCTACTCCACCGTCGTCGGCGTCGACGACGTGACCGGTGACGGCACGGCCGACCTGGTCGCGGTCGAGAAGGCCACCGGCGACCTGTACCGCTACTCGGGCCCGAACTTCGTCGGCGGCGCGGCCCGCGTCAAGGTCGGCACCAACTGGGACACCATGCGCGGCCTCGCCGGCGTGGGCGACGTTACCGGCGACGGCAAGGGCGACCTGGTCGCGGTCAACGCCTCCACGGGCAACCTGTACCGCTACTCCGGCCCGTCCTTCACCGGCGGCGGCGCGGTCCAGATCGGTACGAACTGGTGAGCCGCCGCACCGCGTCCGCCTGGACCGCCCTCGGTTCGGCCGTACTCGCCCTCACCGCGGCCGTCGGCCTGGCCGCCCCCGCCCAGGCGGACACGGTCGGCTCGGCCACCGCACCGCCGCTGCGCTTCGTCAGCTACAACATCTGCGGCAACATGTGCGTCGGCGCCGACCACGACAACGCGAAGCGGATCGACAGCGTCGTCGCCCAGGCCGCCGTCGGCACCTGGAACGCCGACCAGATCTTCCTCCAGGAGGTCTGCCGGCCGCAGTACGACGAGATCCTCTCCCGCCTGGCGCCGCTCGGCTTCAAGGGCCACTACACGCCCACGGTCTCCGGGAAGGCGACCGTCTGCGGCGGCGCCGACTACGGCAACGCCGTCCTGGTGAAGGGGCCGGTCACGGCCACCGCCGACCTCGACCTGACGGTCGGCGGAGAGGCGGAGCCGATCAAGATCCCCTGCGTCAGGAACTACATCCAGAGCCGGGCCAACTGGGCCTGCTCCGTCCACCTCTACTGGGACGACGGCACACTCGCCGCCCCGGAGGCGGAGAAGCTCGCGGCGCAGGCCGAGGCGTGGCAGGCCCAGGGCATCCCCGTGGTGCTGGGCGGCGACTTCAACCACACGCCCCGCACGACCTCCCTGCGGCCCTTCTACGACAGGACCATCGGCGACGCCGCCGAGGGGACCTTCGTGGAGGCCGACGAGACCGACACGGAGTTCTTCGACCCGGCGGCCTGCACGCCGGGGACGCAGACCCGCTGCCGGTCCGGCGAGACCACCCGCCTGGACAAGAAGCTCGACTACGTGTTCTTCAGCCGGGCCCACTTCAAGACCCCCAAGGGCGACGCCCTGCCGCTCGACCCCGCGGTCTCCGACCACCGGATGGTGCGCGGCGCGGCCTCCTGGGCCGACTGCGGCGCCTTCGCCCCGGCCACCGGCGCGCTGTTCCGCCGCGACGCCTCGGGCGCCCTCTTCCGGTACACGGGCAAGGGCGACGGCACCCTCTCCGGCGCCTGCAAGACCGGCACCGGCTGGGCGGGGATGCGCCAGGTGGCCCGCCCCACGGGCGGCACCACCCTGGCCGCCCTGGACGCGGGCGGTGTCCTGTGGCACTACCCGGCGGACGCGGCCGGCACGTACTCGGGCTCCACCCGGGTCCAGGCGGCCACCGGCTGGGGCGCGTACGACCGGCTCGTCGCGCCCGGCGACACCAACGGGGACGGCCGCGCCGACCTGATCACCCGCGACACGGCGGGCGACCTGTGGCTGCACGCCGGCACCGGTGCGCACTCCTACGCGGCGCCCGTCCGGATCGGCACCGGCTGGGCCGGGTACGAGGCCCTGCTGAGCCCCGGGGACTTCTCCGGCGACGGGCGGCCCGACCTGCTGGCCCGCGACGCCGCCGGCGACCTGTGGCTGTTCCGCGGCACCGGACAGGGCGGGTACGAGGCCCGGGTCAGGATCGGCACCAACTGGGACGTCTACACCGCCCTCACCTCGCCCGGCGACGTGACCGGCGACGGCCGCGCCGACCTGCTCGGCCGCGACGCGGCCGGCGACCTGTACTTCTACAAGGGCGACGGGGCGGGCGGCTACGCGCCCCGCGTCCGGACCGGCAGCGGCTACCCGGCCGGGGAGCTGCTCTTCTAGGACCACTTGGTGAGGTGGAAAACGCGCAGGGCCCGGAACCGTCGAGGTCGGTTCCGGGCCCTGCGCCGTGCCGGGGGCGTCCTGCCGGATCAGCGCAGGAAGTCGCCCAGGATGCCCTTGACCAGCGCGGCGGAGGTCAGCTCCCGGGGCTCGGGGCCCGCGTGGAAGAAGCCGGCGTTGTCCGCGTCCGCTTCGAGCTTGCGCAGGAAGTCGAAGGCCTTGTTGTCGTGGTCGCCGAAGGCCACGAACTGCCAGTGGACGTTCTTCGCGGAGCTCGCCGCGTCCGCCACGGCCTGGCGGGCGGGCTGCTTGGCGTCCGGGGCGCCGTCGGTCTGGAAGACGACCAGGGTGGGCACGTCGGAGCCGCCGACGTGCTCCAGGACCTGCTCGACGGCCCGGTGGTAGCTGGTGCGGCCCATGCGGCCGAGGCCCGCGTGGGTCTCGTCCACGGTCGCGTGGTTGGCGGGGGTGAGGTCGTGGGTGCCGTCGATGTCCGTGGAGAAGAACACGGTGTGCACGGTGGCGTCCTCGTCCAGGTGCGCGGCGAGGGCGACGGCGTGGTCGGCGAGGTACTGGGCGCTGCCGTCCTTGTAGAACGGGCGCATCGACCCGGAGCGGTCCAGCACCAGGTACACCTTGGCGCGGGCACCCGCGGCACCACGGCCGCGCAGCACGCTGCCGGCGGCCTTGTAGGGGTCGGCGAGCTCCTTGGACGCGGCCCGCACCTGCGCGAGGGTCCGCGCGGGCCCCTCGACGACCTCGGCCCCGGCGGCCGGCGGCTCGGCCTCGGCGACGGGCTCGGGCTCCGCGGTTTCGGCGGCCACCGGCTCGGCCTCGACCGCGGGCTCCGCCTCGGCGACCGGCTCGGGCTCGGCTTCCGCGACCGGCTCGGGCTCGGCCTGGGCGACCGGCTCGGGCTCGGCTTCCACGACCGGCTCCGATGCGGCCTCGGCGGCGACCGGCTCGGCCTCCACGACCGGCTCGGGCTCGGCGGCCACCGGCTGCTCGGCCTCGGCAGTGACGGGCTCTGCTTCGGCCACCGGGGCCTCCGCCTCCACGGCCGGCTCGGCCTCGGCGGTGACGGGCTCTGCTTCGGCGACCGGCTCGGGGTCGGCCTCCGCCACGGGGGCCTCCGCCTCAGGCGCGGGCTCGGCGGCGGGCTCGGGCTCCGCGACCTCGGCGGGAGCGGACCCGGCAGCGGCCGGCGCCGGGGATTCGCGCCGGGCCTCCGGGACGGTGGCGTCCGCCGGGGGCGTGACGCCGAGCGAGGCGCGCTGCTCCGGGGCGCCCACCGGCACCGGGTCGGAGTCGCGCGGGGCGGACTGGGAGGGGACGGTGGGGTTGTCGAAGGACGCCGCGACGAGTTCCGCGGCGGCGTCCAGGGGGGCCAGGGGCGCCTTGTCCGAGGCCGGGGACTGGGCCGGGACCATCGGTTCGGCTCGCTCCGGCTGATCGGTACCCGTGGCGGTGACGGACTCCGCACGCTCGCGGCCGAACACCTTGCGCAACAAACTCCGAATACCCATGAGCGAGGCCTTTCGCATGAGCTGGGGGTGCGATGTTTGTCCGTACTGCGGGGGAATTGGCGAAAGATCCCTGACCAGAGTGGACACGTAAGGTTATCGGGACCGCTCCCCGTAACAAGGGAGGGGAGGCCCCACGCGCCCGTCCCGGGGTCCGCCGGAGTGAACTTCCGCCCCTTCGTGCCGGATTCACCCACCGTTCATCCGCACGCCGCCGCCGTGGCGCAACTGCCTCCTACCGTCGCGGCTGGATTCGTTCCGACACGATGTCGGCGCAGGGAAGCGTCGCCGTGTATTCACCGGAGGACATACGTGCGCAAGCTCCTGCCGCTCATCAGCACCCCGCACGCGGGTGGCCGCTCGGCGCTCACCTGCCGCTTCCGCTGTGGTGACGCCTGCTTCCACGAGGTGCCGAACACCAGCGACAACGAGTACGTCGGCGACGTCATAGCCGGTGCGCTCTCGCGCCGCTCGATGCTCCGCGCCGCCGCCGTCGTGACCGTCGCCACCGCCGCCGGCACCACCGCCGTCGTCGGCCAGGGCGCGACCCCGGCCGTGGCCGCCGAGGGTGCCGCCGCCGGCGCCGGGGCCGCCGCCACCGCCGTGGACGCCGGTGCCGCCCGGGGCCTGCGCTTCGCCCCCGTCGCGCCCAACACCGACGACAAGGTCACCGTCCCCGCCGGCTACGAGCAGGGCGTCGTGATCCGCTGGGGCGACCCGATCCTGCGCGGTGCCCCGGCCTTCGACGAGAAGAACCAGACCGCCGCCGCCCAGGCCGGCCAGTTCGGCTACAACAACGACTTCCTCGCGCTCCTCCCGCTGGACGACGCGTACGCGCGCCGCCAGGTCCTCGTCGCGAACCACGAGTACACCGACGAGGTCCTGATGTTCGCGAACTACGACGCGAACAACCCGACCCGCGAGCAGGTCGAGATCGCCTGGGCCGCGCACGGCCTCGGCGTCGTCGTGGTCCAGGAGGACCACCGCAGCGGCAAGCTCACCCCGGTCCGCCGCCACGAGCTGAACCGCCGCCTCACCGCCACCAGCGAGTTCCGCCTGACCGGCCCGGTGGCCGGCAGCGACCTGGTGAAGACCTCCGCCGACCCGACCGGCACCAAGGTGCTCGGCACGCTGAACAACTGCTCCGGCGGCACCACCCCGTGGGGCACCACCCTCCACGGCGAGGAGAACTTCAACCAGTACTTCGCCAACGGCGGCGCCGTGACCGAGCCCGTCCAGGCCGCCCGCCTGAAGCGCTACGGCATCGGCGGTGCCGCCTCCGAGCGCAAGTGGGAGCGCTTCGACAAGCGCTTCGACGTGCTCCAGGAGCCCAACGAGGTCAACCGCTTCGGCTACGTCGTCGAGCTCGACCCGTACGACCCGACGTCGACCCCGCGCAAGCACACCGCGCTCGGCCGCTTCAAGCACGAGGGTGCCCAGCCGCGCCTGACCGAGGACGGCCGCCCGGTCGTCTACTCCGGTGACGACGAGCGCTTCGACTACTTCTACAAGTTCGTCTCCAGCAAGCGGATGAAGAAGGGCAAGTCCCGCGCCGCCCGCGAGCACAACCTGACCCTCCTCGACGAGGGCACCCTGTACGTCGCCAAGCTCACCGGCGACTCCCCGGCCGCCCAGATCGACGGCACCGGAAAGCTTCCGAACGACGGCGAGTTCGACGGCACCGGCGTGTGGATCCCGCTGGCCACCGCCACCGCCGACGGCGCCGTCTCGCACGTCGAGGGCATGACCGCGGAAGAGGTCTTCGTCTTCACGCGCCAGGCCGGCGACAAGGTGGGCGCCACGAAGATGGACCGCCCCGAGGACATCGAGCCGTCCCCGCGCACCGGCCGCGTCTACGTCGCGCTGACCAACAACAAGGACCGCGGTGCCGCGGGCAAGGCCGCCGCCGACGAGGCCAACCCGCGCAACGCCAACAAGCACGGGCAGATCCTGGAGCTCGCGGAGAACTGGAACGACCCGGCCTCGGACGGCTTCGCCTGGCGCCTGTTCCTGGTCGCCGGCGACCCGAACGACCCGGCCACCTACTTCGCGGGCTTCCCGAAGGAGAAGGTCAGCCCGATCTCCTGCCCGGACAACGTGGCCTTCGACTCGCACGGCAACCTGTGGATCTCCACGGACGGCAACCAGCTCGGCTCCCACGACGGCCTGTTCGGCGTGGCCACCCGCGGCGAGCGCCGCGGTGAGCTGAAGCAGTTCCTCACCGTCCCGCGCGGTGCCGAGACCTGCGGCCCGCTGGTCCAGGACCGCCGCGTCCTGGTCGCCGTGCAGCACCCGGGCGAGCTCGACGGGGCCTCCGTCGAGAACCCGATGTCGGTCTGGCCCGACGGACCGGGCAAGATCGTCCGCCCCGCGGTCGTCGCGGTCTGGCGCAAGGACGGCAAGAACATCGGCGTCTGATCCGGTAGTTGAGGGGTGGGCCGGGGTGTGTTTCACGTGAAACACACCCCGGCTCAGCTCCCGTCGGGCGGCACCCGGGCCGGCAGCCGCAGGGTGGTCACCGCGCCGCCGTCCGGTGCGTTGGCGAAGTCCAGCCCGATCTCCAGGACGGCCGCCTGGCCCGCCACGATGGTCAGGCCCAGCCCGTGCCCCTTCCCGCGGCCCGGGTCCCCGGTGCGGAAGCGCTGCGGCCCCCGGTCCACGAGGTCGCTCGGATAGCCCGGCCCGTGGTCGCGGACCTCGACCACCGGACCGGTCACCGTGACCACGACCGGCGGTGCCCCGTGCTTGTGGGCGTTCACGATCAGGTTGACCAGGATCCGGTCGAGCCGCCGCCGGTCGGTGAGCACCACGGCCTCGCGCACCACCCTGACCTCGGCGTCGAGCCGGGAGCCGGCCACGATCCGGGTGACGGTGGCCCCGAGCTGGATCCGCGCCAGGTCCGCCTGCTCGACGCCCGCGTCCAGCCGGGAGATCTCCAGCAGGTCCTCGGTGAGCCCGTGCAGGGCCCGCAGCCGGTCCTGGATCATCTCCTTGGGCCGGCCCTCGGGCAGCAGCCCCGCCGCGGCGATCGAACCGGTCAGCGGGGTGCGCAGCTCGTGCGCCACGTCGGCGGTGAACCTCTTCTCCGCCTCCAGACGGTCCTTCAGCGCCTCGGCCATCGAGTCCAGCGCGACCGCCACGTCCCGCACCTCGTCCCGGTGCCGCCGGGTGCCGTCCGTCGGGAAGCCGGCCCGCGCGTCCAGGTCGCCCTCGGTGATCCGGCGGGCCACCGCCGCGGTCAGTGCCAGCCGGCGGCTGATCCGGTCGGCGAGGAAGAGGCCGGCCAGCGCGACCAGCCCGGCGGCCAGCGCGGCCGAGGCGAGGATGGCGGCGTCGACGGAGTTCAGCCGGTCCCGCGTCTCCCCGTACGGCACCCAGACGGCCAGCGGTCTGCCGTCGGCCGGGGTGGCCGCCCACATCACCGGCTTGCCGCCGGCCGTGCCGACCATGCTTCCGGTCTCCCCGCGCGCGACCAGCTCGGCGAGGTCGCGGGGCAGGTCCGGCGGGTCGAGGGAGCTGTTCACGTCGCCGTGGGTGGTGCCGTACTGATAGTGGCCCATGGCGTGTTCCAGCTTCTCGTCGACCTCCTTGCGCACCTCCCCGGAGATCTGCCGGGCGACGACGTTGTGCACGAGGATCCCGAGGACGGCCGCGACGGCGCAGCACACCGCCGTGGTCGTCGCGGCGATCTTCCAGCGCAGGCTGGTCCACATGGGCCGCCCCGCTCAGATCTCGCTCGGCGGGCAGGGCGTGGACGCCTCCTTGAGCAGGCGGCACTCGTCGAGGGTCAGCTGGGACAGGGCCATGCTGCCGCTCTCGGGCTCCCAGACGTAGTCGGAGATGGAGACGAGGTCCGGGTTGGAGGTCGGCTCCCGGACGGCGAGGTGCTCGGCGGCGACCTCGACCCCCTCCAGCACCGCGCGCCGGGACAGCACGCGCGTCACCCGGCCGTCCCGGACGGTGTAGACGCGCAGCTCGCTCAGCCGCCCGTCCACGTCCACGGCCGTGATCAGCTCGTCCTTGCCGTCGCCGGTGAGGTCGTGGAAGACCGCCCGGCGCACCGGGCAGCCCTCGTCCGGGTTCCCGCTCTCGGGGCAGAGCGCCAGCCGCTGCACCGCCCGGGGGTCCACCAGCCGTCCGGTGCCCCCGTCCTCCCGGGTCGCTGAGCCGATGTCGGCCCGCACCACCCGCAGCACGTCCGTGCCCCGCATGTCGCCGCCCGGCACCCGCGGCAGGCCCGGCACGGCGGCCGGCCGCCCCGGACGCTCACCGGGGGCCGGGGGCGAGGGGTGGATGTCGGTCCACAGGCTCTCCGGCGCGTGCACCTCCCCGAGGTTGCCCCGGCTGCGGAGCCCGGACTCGTCGGCACATCCCGCCAGGGCCAGGGACAGCGGCACGGCCAGCAGCACGGCCGGAAGCACCGGGCCGAGGACGCGCTCACTGGGGTGCCACATGTTCCGATGGTCCCCCGGCCGCGCGGGCCGGGCGTGGGTGACGGGCCCGTTCGGGGGACCCGGCGCTCAGACCTGGTCCGAGGCGATCGCCCGGGCGGCCACGACCTCCTGGCGGAGCGGTCCCAGCACGCCCTCCTCGTCGGAGTCCTCCGGGCGCGGCCGGACCGGGAGCGCCGCCAGGTCGTCCCGCACCTCCGAGGCCAGCTCCCGCAGGTGTGCGGCGATCCGCTCCACCTCCTCGGGACGGGGCGGTTCGGCCCCGTGGTTGACCCGCACCCGGGCGGCGGTGGTGGCGTCCACGATCCGCTCCACGGCCACCACCAGCGGCCACCAGGCGGCCGCCCGCGTGCCGGCGGGCGGCGGCTCGGTCAGGGCCCGCTGGAACTCCGACCGTACGGAGGACAGGTCGCGGTAGATCCGCCGGCGGGCCTGGATCCGCGCCACCCGGGCGGCCCGCAGCGCCTCCGGGTCGTCGCCGAGGTCCGTACGGAACGACCGCTCGACGTACCGGGCGGCGTCGTCGACCGCGTCGGCCAGCCGGTCGCCGATCCGGGTCCGCCAGCTCTCCGGCCACAGCAGGTAGCCCGCGACCAGGGCGATCGCGCAGCCGATCAGGCTGTCCGTCAGCCGGGGCCTGATCAGGTCGAAGCCCTGGTGGTTGAGCAGGTCGGAGAGCAGCAGGATCACCGGCGTGATGGCGGCGGTCTGGAAGGCGTACCCCTTGGCCGAGAAGGCCGGGATCAGGGCGCCGAGCACCAGCATCACGGGCACGTCCCACCAGCCGCGCGGCACCTCGCCGAGCACCCCCGCGGCCAGCACCAGGCCCACGGCCGTGCCCACGGCGCGCAGCACGGCCCGGGAGAAGACGGAGCCGAAGTCCGGCTTGAGGACGAAGGTGACGGTGAGCGCCACCCAGTACGAGCGCTCCACCTCGACCAGGGAGACCAGGGACTGGGCCAGCCCGATGCACAGGGCGAGCCGCAGCCCGTAGCGCCAGGAGTCGCCGGACAGCATCACGTCCCGCACCGCGTGCCGGGCCCTGGTGCGCAGGGCGGCGGGGCGGCCGAGCCGGTCGTCGACGTGGTACGGGTCGGGGTCGGGGGCGTGCACGATGGCCGCCGCGTGGCGCAGGGCCGACTCGATGGCCCGCTCGGAGGGCCCCGAGGGGGCGGGGAGTCCCAGGTCGAGTTCTCCGGTGCCGGTGCGTTCCTCCTCGACGGCGTCGGCGAGTTCGCGCACCGCGGCCGGGATCTCGGGCGGCAGCGGCCTGCCGCGCTGGTGCGCGACCGGGGCGGCCTCGACCATCGGGATGATCACGTTGAGCTGGGCCAGCATCCGCACCAGCGAGGGACTGCGCCCGTGCACCCGGGCCCGTCGGGCCAGCACCAGGTCGTAGGCGTGGTTCAGGGCCTGGGTGACGGCCTGGCGCCGTTCCTCGTACCCGGGCCCGGGCGTCCCCGCGGCCTCCAGCGCGTCCGCCAGCGCCCGGTACGTCGCCGCCACCGCCGCCCGCTCCGGCGCCCGGCCCCGCACCGGCCACCCCAGCAGGGACAGCAGCAGCACGAACAGGCCGCCCGCGGACAGCAGCACCGGCGCGATCCACCAGGGCCGGGGCATCGCGAGGCCGGCCCCCACCACGGCGTTGAGCAGGAGCAGCAGGCCGGAGACGGAGGCCACCTGGCCGATCGACGAGATCATCCCGGAGACCAGCGCGACCAGCGTCAGGACGGCCACCGCCAGCCAGCCGTGCCCGTAGACCAGGGTGCCGAGCGCGACGCCCACCGCGCCGAACAGCTGCGGTACGGCGATGTTGTAGACCCGCATCCGGTAGGCGTCCGCGGTGTCGGCCATCACCCCGGACAGGGCGCCCATCGAGACCAGCGCGCCGTACTCGGGCTCGTCCAGCGCGAATCCGACGGCCAGCGGGACGGCCAGGGCGACGGCCGCCCGGACGACGGCCGCCCAGGGGATGGGGGCGGAGCTGGGCCGCAGCCCCTCCAGCAGCCAGGAGGGCGGGGCCAGGGCGTGGGGTGTGGAGCGTTCGGGCCGTGCCTGTTCCGTGCTCATTCCGCTTCCGTAGCGCAGCTCGCGAATCGTTCCTTCTCTCAACACAACCGAGCTTATGGGGTATGCGGGACCCTTCCGGACACCCTTGGGAAAATCCGTCCCCGCTCCCGGGAGGGCAGCCGCCCGGACAGCCAGGCCCCGAGCGCGAGGACCAGCCCGGCCCCCAGCACCACCCAGGCGCCGGTCCGCAGAAAGGCCGTCAGCGCGTCGTACACCACTCCCGCGGCCGCCCGGTCGACGTCGGCCGGCAGGTCGTCCAGGGTCAGCCGGCGGCACACGGACACGGCCCCCGCCAGCAGGAGGCCGCCGGCCGCGAGACCGGTCCCGGCCGCCACGAGCAGGGCCCGGCGCCGCCGGGCGAGGACGACCGCGGCGCCGAGCAGCAGCAGGGTGACGGCGGGGAGCCGGACTCCGGCGTCCTGGAGCACGTGGAAGCCCTTCCTGAGCGTGCCGAGGTTCTCGTACTCCATGACCGTGACCGCGGTGCGGGCGACCGGGATGCGGTCGACGAACGGCACCCCGTCGGCCGTGAGGTCCGCCTTCACCTCCGCGACGACCGGCGCGAGGTCGACGGTGACGGTGTCGCCCGTGCCCCCGTCGAGGGCGTCCGTGAAGGCGGTGTGCGCGGCCCGGTTGGCCGCGTTCCACGCCGTGCGGAACGCCTCGGTGCCGACGAAGGAGGAGGTCGCCTCGCCCAGCAGCCGTTCCGCGCCGGCCTCGACGGGCCCCGCGTCGATCTGCCGGGCCAGCGCCGAAGCGGCTCCCCGGGCCACGGCGCCGCGTACCGCGCCGTCGTCCGCGAGCGGGGCCATGACGACGACGTACTCCTCCTCGTCGCCGAGCACCCGGTCCGCCCAGACCGCCACGGCGCCCAGCGGTACGAGCACGGCGAGCAGCGCGATCACCACCGCGCTCCACACCGCCCGCACCGCCGTCGCCCGAGTCCGCACGGCACCAGGGAACGCCGGCCCCGGGCGTGGCGCGACCGGGGCTGCTGCGCACGGGTGACGGAGATCCACTTGCCGGTCCCGGGGCGCGGGTGTGCCCTTGAGGGTGGGGGAGGCCGGGGGCCGGCGAAAGGAGCCCGCGATGGCACATGCCGCACCCAGCGCCGCCAGGCGGCACATGGGCACGATGAGTGAGATCCACACCGGGACCTGGCTGGGTCCGCTGCTGTGCGGTCTCGTGTACGGGATCTACGCAGCGTTCATGAAGCGCGACACGGGTCCCGTGGACGCGGCCAACGTCTTCTACGGGATCCTGTGCGGGGTCCTGTTCGCCGGCCTGATGTTCCTGCTGCTCAGGTACGGCGGGAACGTGATGCGGGAGGTCCGGGCCGGCCTGTGGTTCGCGTTCGCCGGCATCTCGACCGGCTACCTCTACAGCCTCACCGGCGACAGCATCTGGCGCACGGTCGTGATCGCTCTGGCGGTGGCCCTCGGCGTCGGCGTCGGCGCCTTCTACTGGTTCTACCAGCACGAGCCGTAAGCCCGTACTTTCGGCCGCCCGGGTCGGGACGAAAGCCCGATGCCCCGGCCGGCCCGCCCGGCGCAGCATGGTTGCAGGCGCCGGTTCCCGCGCCCCGTGGTCGAACCTCACACATGACCACTCTCCGTTGCCGAGGGCGCGGGAACCGGCGCTCTTTGCTGCCGGTTCCCGCGTACGGGTCAGTCCTGCGGCGCGGTCCCGCGCTCCCCCGGGTCCCGGCGGGTCCCGGCCGCGGGGCGCGGCTCGGGCTCGGGGGAGGTTCCGGCGGGGGCCGGCGGCCGGGGCGTGGAGCGGGCGGCTTCCGCGCGCAGCATGGCGTTGAGCGCCGCGAAGGGGTCGAAGGGCATGGCGGACGTCCTCACGGTGTGGGGGGTGACGGGGGTACTCGCTTCCGACGCCGGTGCCGTCAGCAGCGCAGGACCACGCACCTCACCGTGAGCAGGGATCCGCCGGGCCCGGACACGGACGACCGCGCGCCGAGCGGGCCGCCGGCCGGCGGCTCCGGGGCGGCGGTGCCGCCGGGCGTCCGGCCGGCGGGCGCCCTCGGCTCCGTACCGCGTGCGGACTGGCGCACCGCGACGCGGAGTTCCGTGTCCCAGGGCACCGGCTCGCCGGAACCCTCGCCGGGACCGCCGGGACCGCCGGGTGTACCGGGGGCCTCGGCCGGGGCCGGGGCGGCGGGCGGTGCCGGGGCGGCCGGTGCCGCCGGTGCCGCCGGTGCCGCGGGACCCGAGGGAACCGCGGGAGCCCCCGGGCACGAGCCGGCGGGGGCGGCGGTGGCGGGGGTGCCGCCGCCGAGCAGCGCGAGCAGCACGAGGCAGACCGCCACCACGGCCTTCGTCAGCGCGTACCGCGTCCCGCTCATGCACAGGAGCTTCCCGCGCCGCTCGGCTCCCGTGCCCGACGTGGCCCGGAAACCCCCGATGGGGGGACGGGACGCGTCCGGTTGGGCAGCTGCCGGCGGCGGCCAGGGGGCGCCGCGGCCGGCCGACGCGGCCCGAGACGAGGGGATCCGGGCCCGTCCGCCACCACCCGCCGGAACAGCGGACGTTGGCCGTGTCGCCCGGAGCGGGCCGGCAGGGGCCGGGTGCGCCACCGCAGTGGGGGCCACCCGCGGCCGCCCGGCGCGACGGGCCCGTCACCTGCGGCCGTTCGGGTGATCGGGCTCCCGCGCCGCGGCCGGGCGTGTCGCGCGGGCCGGCGGGTTCACCGCGGCCGGCGGGCCGTCGTGTACGCCAGGCCGAGCAGCAGGGCCCCGCAGGCGGTGACCAGGGCCCAGCCGGGGCGCGAGGCCGCGGCCAGTCCGGCAGGGGCGGCGGACGCCACCAGACCGCCCGCGACCGCGACGCCGACCGCGGAACCCAGCTGGCGCGCGGTGGACGTGATCGCGCCGGCCACCCCCGCCCGGTCCGGCGGCAGACCGCTCACCGCGGTGTTGGTGATCGGGGCGTTGGCGAAGCCGAAGCCGGTGCCGACCAGCCCGTACGCCACCAGCAGCGGCGGCACCCCGGCGCCGTCCGGCAGCACCGCCAGGCACAGCCCGCCGGCCGCGAGGAAGCCGCCGGCCAGCGCGAGCGGCAGCCGGGGCCCCCGGCGCCCGGTCAGCCGGCCCGACAGGGGCGCGCACACGGTCGCCCCCAGCGCCATGGGCAGCGTCGCCGCCCCCGCGGCCGTCGGCGTCCACCCCCGCGCCCCCTGGAGGTACAGGGTGGTCAGCAGCAGCGCCACGCCCAAGGCGGTGAACACCGCCACCGCCCCCAGCACCGCGCCCGCGAACACCGGCCGCCGGAAGAGCGCCAGGTCCACCAACGGCTCCGGCCGCCGGGACGCCACCCGTACGAAGGCGGCCCCGGCCCCGGCGGCCAGCACGTACAGCCCCAGGACCACAGGGGAGGTCCAGCCGAGGTGAGGCCCCTCGATCAGGGCGCCGACCACCGCCCCGACCAGCAGGACCAGCAGCACCTGCCCCAAGAGGTCGGGCCGCCGGGCCCGCGCCGCCCGCGACTCCGGCACGAAGAACACGCTCAGCAGCAGCGCCACCGCGACCACCGGGGCGTTCACCCAGAACACCGCACGCCAGCCGAGCGCTTCGACGAGCGCACCGCCCGTGACGGGCCCCGCGGCCATGCTGAGCCCGAACACCGAGGCCCACACGCCGATGGCCTGCGCCCGCTCCCTCGGGTCGGGCATCGCGTTCACCACGATCGCGAGCGCCACCGGACTGAGCATCGACGCGCCGACACCCTGCACCGCACGGCCCGCGACCAGCAGCCCGGCCGAGGGGGCCGCCGCGCACAGCAGCGAGGCGGCGCCGAAGACGGTGAGCCCGAGCCGGAACACCCGGCGGCGGCCGAACCGGTCCGCCAGCGCGCCGGAGGAGATCAGCAGGCTCGCCAGTACGAGGGTGTAGGCGTCCACGGTCCATTCGAGGCCCCGGGTGTCCATCGCCAGGCCCGCGCCGATCGCCGGCAGGCCCACGTTGACGATGGTGGTGTCCAGGCCCACCAGGAACATGCTCAGGCAGCAGACCGCCAGCACGGTCCACCGGCCGCGCCTGCCCAGGACCGGCCCGGCGGCTGCGGCCGGGGCGCCGGGCGCGGGCGCGGGCGCGGGGGAGGGGGAGGGGGCGGGGGCCCCGGGCGCCGCGGCCTCGGCCGCCGCGGTCACCGGCCCGGGCGTGGGCCCGCTCGCGGGCCCGGAAGGATGGGTCGTCATGGCTGCGCTCCGCCTCTCGGCTCCGGGTTCGTCGTCCGCCCGCCAGGCTCCGCCCGGACGGCCGCACCCGCCGAGCCGCTTTGCGGAAACCGCAAAGCCACCCCGGCCGGCCGGCCGGACGGCCCCCACAATGGGGCCGTGGACGAGGAGCTTGAGCGGGTACTCGACGGCATCGGCCCCCGGCTGCGCACCCTGCGCCGGGACCGCGGGCTGACCCTGGAGGCGCTCGCCGCGACGACCGGGCTCTCGGTGAGCACGCTCTCCCGGCTGGAGTCCGGGAAGCGGCGCCCCACCCTCGACCTGCTGATCCCGCTCGCCCGGGCCCACCGCGTGGCGCTCGACCAGCTGGTGGCCGCGCCGGCCAGCGGCGACCCCCGGGTGCACCTGCGCCCGCTGCGCCGCGGCTCGGGCAGCGTCCTGGTGCCGCTCACCCAGTACCCGGGCCGGGTGCAGGTGTTCAAGCAGGTGCTGGCCCCCCGGGAGCCGAAGCTGGTGACGCACGACGGCTACGAGTGGCTGTACGTCCTGGCGGGGGAGCTGCGGCTGGTCCTGGGCGGCGCCGAGTTCACGCTGCGGCCCGGCGAGGTGGCGGAGTTCGACACGGGGGAGCCGCACTGGTTCGGCCCGGCGGGCCGGGAGGCGGTGGAGATCCTGCACCTGTTCGGTCCGCGGGGCGACCAGGCCGTCGTACGCACCGCACCGCACACGGCGGGCTGACCGACCCGCCCGGTGCCTCTACGTGCTGACCATGAAACCCAGGACCACGGCGTGCGCGCCCAGCACCAGCGCGGCCAGGTGCAGCCCGGCGTGGCCGTAGTCGTGGAAGACCAGCTGGCGTACGAGTCCGCCCAGCGCGGCCAGGGTGGTGATGATCGCTATCTGCGGAACCAGCAGCACGTGCAGGAAGGGCACGAGCCCCAGCAATAACGCGTTGAGCCAGAACGGCGCGGAGCCCGTCCAGCCGTACCAGTACCAGACCCGCTGTCGCGTGACAGGTTCGTTCACGGCGCCGCCCCCCGGATAACTCGCCCTTGTGACAGGGCCGTTGTACCCGAAGGGGCAGCGTGTGAAGTAGTCCTGAGGAGGCAGAAAGAGATCCTCAGGCGGCAGTTGCGGCGGAATCGCCGGCGGAGGTCCCGGCCGGGACGGCCGGCGCGGGCTCCAGCACCCGCTCGGCGAGGATGCCGAAGACCACGCCGAAGGCGGCCCACAGCGTGGCCTGGATCGCCAGGGAGGCGAGCCTGAACTGCCAGATCAGGGTGGCCGGGAAGTCCGCGGGCACCTCGTTGACGGCGGGCAGGAACGCGTACGCCAGGGAGATCGCGGCCACGAAGAACACGCCCGCGGCGACGGAGGCGTTCCAGTTGCCGAGCCCGGGTGCCAGCCGGCGCCCCAGGATCACCGCACCGGCCGACAGCAGCACGCTCAGCGCGATCATCAGCAGGTAGAGCACGGTGCGCTTCCCGGCGGTGTCGGGGTCGCCGACGGCCGGGGGGTTGGCGGGGTACTTGAAGAACGGCACGAGCGTCACGGCCACGAAGGCCCCGGCCGTCACCAGCGCGGCGGTCGCCCGCGCCCCGAACCGCCCGATGCGGCCCAGGACGAAGCAGAAGACCAGCGCCGCGATGCCGCCCAGCGCCACGCCGTAGAGCACGACCCCGGTGGCCAGGCCGGCCGTGGACTGCAGGGCGCGGCTGACGACCTCCTCGGCGTGCTCGTGGGCGTGGCCGGCCGCCGCCGCGTGGGCGCCGGCCTCCTCGATGGCGATGGCGGCGTCGACCTTCGACTCGCCGAGGAAGTACGAGACCAGCATCGCGAGCACGCCCGCCACCAGCCCCGCCAGCATTCCGCGGACCAGCAGGGCCCGTACGGAGACAGAGTTCACGATCGGTTCCTCGCCGTGGATCAGTGGCAGGGGAAGCCGAGCAGGTGGCGGCCGTCGTGCAGCCACTCGTGGATGGTCTCGCCCTGCATGACGGAGGTGGCGCCCTGCTCGGCACCGACGAAGTAGAGCAGGACCAGCATCACGACGCCGAAGAAGACGGCCCAAGGGGCCAGCGTCTTCAGCGAGATGGGGGCGATGGGGGCGACTTCGGTCGTCGCGGGCACGGCGGTCTGAGCCATGGCAGTACCTCCAGAGGGAACACGCGTCCCGGTCAGTGGTGCACTCAACGACGGCTACGGGTCTGACTTGCCCCGCCCGGGGGAGGGGGTTCACAGTGGCGCGACCGTGCCGGATTCTCACCGGTGCTTCCGTCATACCGTCGTCATGTCGTCCGAGACCGTACCGCGTTTATGCTCCGCTTATGAACCCCCCATCGGTACGAGTTCGCCTGGTCACCCCGCCCCTGGACGGCGACGCGGGCCGGGGGCGGTTCGGCGCCGGAGGCGCGTTCGGACTCCGTACGGGGGCCTGGGCCGGCCGCACGCTGGACGAGGTGGCCGCCGAGGACCCGGCCGCCGTGCACCGCTGGCTCACCGACCCGGCGTACGCGCCGCCCGGCGGCGAATCCGTCGTGGAACTGGTCGCCCGCGCCGGGGAGTGGCTGGCCGGACTGGCACCGGGGCCGCACCGCGTGCAGGCCGAGCAGGCCTTCGTACGCGCGGCCGTCGTGCACGCCCTCGGTCTGCCGCCGGCGGTCTTCTGGCGGCTGGACGCGCGCCCCGGCACCACCACGGAACTCAGCGGCCGCGCGGGCCGCTGGAACCTCAGGCTGGGCTCGGCGGGATAGGGACCTCGGGCTCGGTCCGGCGGGGGAGGGACCTCAGTCCACCGCCAGCCAGGTCCGCACGGCGGCCAGCAGCCGCTCCGGGTCCACCGGCTTGGTCACGTAGTCGGTGGCCCCGGCGGCCAGGGCCTCGTCCCGGTCGTCCGGCATGGCCTTGGCCGTCACGACCACGACCGGCACCGTGGCGAACTCGGGCATCGCGCGGATCGCGCGGGTGGCGGCGTACCCGTCGAGCCCGGCCATCATCAGGTCCATCACCACGAGCTCCACCTCCCGGTGGGCGGTCAGCAGCTCGATGCCGGCCTCGCCGTTGCCCGAGCTGAGCACCTCCATCCCGGCACCGCGCAGGATCTCGGTGAGCGCGAAGACGTTGCGCGGGTCGTCGTCGATGACCAGCACGGTGCGTCCCGCCAGGGTCGCCGCGCCGGTCTCGTCGCCCGCGTCCTCGGCCGCCGTGCCGGACTCGTCGGGTGCCCACTCCGCGGCGTCCCTGCCGATGCGCATCGGCAGGTACAGGGTGAACCTGCTGCCCTCGCCCTCGGTGCTCCGTACGGTGATCGCACCGCCGAGCAGCACCGCCACCTCGCGGCTGATGGTGAGGCCGAGCCCGGTGCCGCCGTAGTGCCGGGCGATGGTGCCGTCGCCCTGCTGGAAGGCGCCGAAGACCGAGTCGAGCCGGTCCTGGGGGATGCCGATGCCGGTGTCGGTGACCGTGAACGCGAGGAGGGGGCCGGCGCCGCGCAGCTCCGCCGGGACCACGTCGGGGTCCGTGACCTCGACGCCGAGTTCGACACCGCCGGTCTCGGTGAACTTGAGGGCGTTGGAGACCAGGTTGCGCAGCACCTGGCGGACCCGGGACTCGTCGGTGACCAGCTCGTCGGGGACGTCGTTCGCGGCCAGGACGCGGAAGTCGAGGCCGCGTTCGTCGGCCACCGGGCGGAAGGTGGCGTCGACGTAGTCGAGCAGGCGGCGCAGCGAGACGGGCTCGGGGTGCACGTCCATCTTGCCGGCCTCGACCTTCGACAGGTCCAGGATGTCGTTGATCAGCTGGAGCAGGTCGGAACCGGCGGAGTGGATCACGGTGGCATAGTCGACCTGCTTCTCCGTGAGGTTGCCGTCGGGGTTCTGGGCGAGCAACTGGGCCAGGATCAGCAGGCTGTTGAGCGGGGTGCGCAGTTCGTGGCTCATGTTGGCCAGGAACTCGGACTTGTACATCGAGGTGCGGGAGAGCTGCTGGGCGCGTTCCTCCAGCTCCTGGCGGGCCTGCTCGATCTCCAGGTTCTTGCGCTCGATGTCGCGGTTGCGGTCGGCCAGCAGGGCCGCCTTCTCCTTCAGTTCGGCGTTGCTGCGCTGGAGTTCGCCCTGGCGGACCTGGAGTTCCTGGGAACGGGCGCGGAGTTCGACGGTGAGGCGCTGGGAGCGGTCGAGGAGCTCGTCGGTGCGGGCGTTGGCGATCAGGGAGCTCACGTTGACCGCGGCCAGCTCGGCGAACTGCTCCAGGAAGTCGCGGTGCACCGGGCTCCAGGGCCGCAGCGCGGCCAGCTCCAGCGCGCCCAGCACCTGGTCCTCGCCCACGATGGGCAGCACGATCAGGGTGGTCGGGTCGATGGCGCCGGTGCCGGAGGCGACGGTGGCGTAGCCGGGCGGTACGTCGTCCACGACGAGCGGTCTGCGGTCGAGCGCGGCCTGTCCGACCAGCGACTGGCCCGGCAGGAAGCGGCGGGGACCGGCCGCGGGGTCGTCGGGCAGGCCGTACGAGGCGATGGCGACCAGCTCGGTGCCCGCGGGGCCCTGCTGGGCGAGGAAGAAGCTGCCGTACTGGGCGGAGACCAGCGGCGGCACCTCCCGCATGATCAGCTCGGCGACGGCGGGGAGGTCCCGCAGGCCCTGGATCTGGTTGGACACCCGGGCGAGGCTGGTCTTGAGCCAGTCCTGCTCCTCGTTGGCGCGGGTGGTCGCGCGGAGCGACTCGACCATGGCGTTGATGTTGTCCTTCAGCTCGCCGACCTCGCCCGGGGCCTCCACGGCGATGGACCGGGTCAGGTCGCCCTCGGCGACGGCGCTGGTGACCTCGGCGATGGCGCGGACCTGGCGGGTGAGGTTGCCGGCCAGCTCGTTCACGTTCTCGGTCAGCCGCCGCCAGGTGCCGGAGACGTCCGCGACCTCGGCCTGGCCGCCCAGCCGCCCCTCGCTGCCGACCTCGCGGGCGACCCGGGTGACCTCGGCGGCGAAGGAGGACAGCTGGTCGACCATGGTGTTGATGGTGGTCTTGAGCTCCAGGATCTCGCCGCGGGCGTCGACGTCGATCTTCTTCGTCAGGTCGCCCTGCGCGACCGCGGTGGTGACCTGCGCGATGTTGCGCACCTGGTTGGTCAGGTTGGTCGCCATCGAGTTCACGTTGTCGGTGAGGTCCTTCCAGGTCCCCGAGACCCCGTGGACGGTGGCCTGGCCGCCGAGGTTGCCCTCCGTGCCGACCTCGCGGGCGACGCGGGTGACCTCCTCGGCGAACGCCGACAGCCGCTCGACCATCGTGTTGATGGTCTCCTTCAGCTCCAGGATCTCGCCGCTGGCCTGCACGCGGATCTTCTGGGTGAGGTCGCCGCGGGCCACGGCCTGGGCGATCTGCGAGATGTTGCGGACCTGGGAGGTCAGGTTGTCGGCCATGCTGTTGACGCCGGTGGTCAGCTCGCGCCAGACGCCGCCGGCCCGCGGTACGTGGGCGTGCCCGCCGAGCAGGCCCTGGCCGCCGACCTCCTGTGCCACCCGGGTGACCTCGCTGGTGACGAGGGAGAGCTGGCCGACCATGCCGTTGTAGACGGCCGCGATCTCGCCGGGCAGCCCCGGCACGTCCTCGGACAGCCGGACGGAGAAGTCGCCGTCGCGGACGGCTGTCAGCCCGGCCAGCAGCTCTTCCAGCGCGCGATCCGATTCAGCCATGAATGACCTCATTTGACGTCGACTGTTCCACTTTGTCACGAGAAGGGGTCGGTGGCCCGTACGCCGGGTATAAACCGGTCGGAACTGCCGACCGCCGACCCCGTCGGAGGACCGCCATGCACAGCGCCGCACCACGCTCCGTCAAGGAGCCGCTCCCTCCCCGCCCCGGCACCGCGGCCGGGGAGGACGTCCCGAGGGAAGCCCTCGCCGGACTGTCCGCGGAGATCCCGGAGGATCCGCTGAAGGTCAGCACCGCTGACGCGCGGACCCTGTCGGTGGTGCTGTTCCGCCGCCTGGCGACGCTCATGGAGGGCACGCCCGAGTACTCGTACGTCCGCAACACCCTCGTCGAGCTCAACCTCAGCCTGGTGAAGTACGCGGCCCGCCGGTTCCGCGGCCGCAGCGAACCGCTGGAGGACATCATCCAGGTCGGCACCGTCGGCCTGATCAAGGCGATCAACCGCTACGACGTCGACCGCGGGGCCGAGTTCACCTCCTTCGCCCTGCCGACCATCACCGGGGAGATCAAGCGCTTCTTCCGGGACACCAGCTGGGCCGTACGGGTCCCGCGGCGCCTCCAGGAACTGCGCCTGGACCTGGCCAAGGCCTCCGACGAGCTGGAGCAGGACCTGGGCAGGGGCCCCACCGACGCGGAGCTGGCCGCGCGCCTCGGCGTGAGCGAGGACGAGCTCACCGAGGGCCGCCGGGCGGCCCAGGCGTACTCCACCCGCTCACTGGACGCCCCGGTGCAGGAGGACGCCGACCCGGGCACGGTCCAGCGGTCACTGGGCGAGGAGGAGGCGGCGTACGAGCGGATCGAGTGCCTGGAGGCGCTGAAGCCGCTGCTCGCCGAGCTCCCGGAGCGGGACCGGCAGATCCTGGCCCTGCGCTTCGGCGAGGAGCTGACCCAGGCCGAGATCGGGGCCCGGCTGGGCATCTCCCAGATGCACGTCTCGCGGCTCCTCAGCCGGACGCTGGGCGCGCTGCGTTCCGGCCTGCTGACGGATGACCCGCCGCCCCGGGACGACGCTCCGTGAGGCCCTCGGGCGCGCCGTCTCCGCGGCCGGGCCGGTCCGGGTGACCGCCCGGCCCGTGCGGTTCCTCCGCGGGGTCGCCGGGCGACCGGTGGCCGTCGCCCTCGTACCGCAGCGGTGACGGCACCTCCAGCCACACGGTCTTGCCGCTGCCGACGCGACGCCAGCCCCACTCGCGGGAGAGCCGCTGGAGCACGACGAGTCCGTGCCCGCCCGGCAGCGCCGGGTCCCCGGCCGGGCGGAGCCGCGGCGGCTCCGGGCTGCCGTCCGTCACCTCGACGCGCAGCCGTTCGGGGGTGTGGTGCAGGACCAGCTCACTGGGGCCGCCGGCGTGCATGCAGGCGTTGGTGACCACCTCGGAGACCAGTAGCAGCACGTCCTCGACCACGGCCCAGCGCTCCTCCTGCTCGGGGGGCAGGTCGGCGTACGCCGGTCCGTCGACCGACGGGATCCAGTGCCAGTCGGCGAGCGCCTCGCGGGTGAAGTCGCGGCAGCGGGTGACGACGCCCCGCGTGCCCCGGAGCACCAGCCGCCGGGTCTGCTCGCCGGGCCGGGCCGCCGGGGGTGGGCCCAGGGGAGAGTCCACATCACTCATCGCTGCCTCCCCGTCCGTCCGCCAGTGCCGTCGCCAGGTCGGCGTGCACCGGGAAGACCTGCTCCGCGCCGGTGATGCGGAACATCCGTGCCACCGGTCGCGGCAGTCCGGCCAGCTCCAGCCGGGCTCCGGCCTCCTCGGCCTCCAGTCTGCCGCGCAGCAGCACGTTCAGGCCGGTGGAATCGCAGAAGCTCAGCTCCGCGCAGTCCACCAGCAGGCGCGGCGCCCCGGTCCGCAGGGCGGCGGTCAGGGCCTCGCGCAGGGGCGCGGCCGTGTCGTGGTCGAGCTCTCCCGCCAGGGAGAGCACCACGGCCCCGTCCACGGGGCGCGACTCCACGGCGAAGCGTCCGCCGCTGCGCTTCTCCGGTTCCGGCCCTCCGGCCGCTGCCGACACCATGCCAAGCCCTCCCGCTCCGTCGTCCAGGTCCCGGGTCCAGGGTCACATGTGGCGGTTCGCGTAGTACTGCTCGACGAGACGGATGAAGGCCACGTCGTCGTCGTGCTGCCCGCTCTCGAAGTCGGGCGAGTCCTTGATCTCGTCCTTGGTCGCGGCCAGATGGACCGTCTGCGCCTCGTCGTCCACCCGCGCCACCAGGGTGGCGGGGACGACCACGCTCCTGCCGAAGATCCACGGTCCGGTGTCGATCACGACGAACTGCCGGCCGACGTACTCGGAGTGCCTGTCGATCTTCCCTATGTGTCCGTCGGATGCCTCGACCCGGTACCCGATGAGCTGGGCCATATCGGTGGCCATGGCGTCCTCCTTGCCCCGGTATGGAACCCGATACACCGCGCGGCTACCCCGGGGCCGGGGATCCCATTCGGGACCGCGGGTGCGGAACCCTGGGCTCCTCATTTCCGTTCCTCGGAATCAAACTTCCGTCTAGCGGTAGATGGACTATGCTTTCCCGCTCCATCCGGCACGACCATGGGAGCACTGCATGACCGAGAGCCGCGTCGCTCTGATCACCGGATCCTCCTCCGGGATCGGAGCCGCCGTCGCCCGGCGCCTGGCCTCCGCCGGCCTCCGGATCGTGGTCAACTCCGCCCGCAGCGAGGAGGCCGGCAAGGCCCTCGCCGCGGAACTCCCGGACGCGGTGTACGTACGCGGCGACGTGGCCGACGCGGAGGACGCGCGCCGCATCGTGGCCGCCGCGGTCGAGGCGTACGGGCGCCTGGACCTGCTCGTGAACAACGCCGGCACCACCCGCTTCATCCCCCTCGACGACCTGGACGGCGCCGACGCCGCCGCCTGGCGGGACATCTTCGGGGTCAACGTCATCGGTGCCTGGCAGATGAGCACCGCCGCCGCCCCGCACCTGCGCGCCTCCGGCGCCGGTGCGATCGTGAACGTCTCCTCGGTCTCGGCCACCCGCGCGCTCGGCAGCTCCGTCCCCTACGCCGTCAGCAAGGCCGCCCTCAACCACATGACCCGGCTGCTGGCCTCCCAGCTGGGCCCCGAGGTCCGGGTCAACGCCGTCGCCCCCGGCCTGATCGACACCCCCTGGTACGACGGGGCCGGCCAGGTCTGGGAGAGCTCCCGCGACTGGATCACCGAGAACACCCCGCTGCGCCGCGTCGGCACGCCCGAGGACGTGGCCGAGGCGGTCCGCTACCTGGCCGACGCCGCGTACACCACCGGCGACGTCCTCACCGTGGACGGCGGGCGGCACGTTGTCTGATCACACGCCCGCGTCCGGGCCCACGTCCGCGCCCGCGCCCGCGGCAGGGGCCGAGGCGCTGCGCGCCGAGCGCGACCGGGTCCGCGCCGCCGACCGGGCCCACGTCTTCCACTCCTGGTCCGCCCAGGCCCTCATCGACCCGCTGCCCATCGCCGGGGCCGAGGGCAGTCACCTCTGGGACTACGAGGGCAACCGCTACCTCGACTTCACCAGCGCCCTCGTCTACACGAACATCGGCTACCAGCACCCCAAGGTCGTCGCCGCGATCCAGGAGCAGGCCGGCCGGCTCTGCACGCTGGCCCCCGGTCTCGCCGTGGAGCCGCGCTCCGAGGCCGCCCGGCTCATCGCCGAGCGGACCCCCGGCGACCTCGACAGGATCTTCTTCACCAACGGCGGCGCCGAGGCAGTCGAGAACGCGGTCCGGATGGCCCGGCTGCACACCGGCCGCCCCAAGATCCTGAGCGCGTACCGCTCGTACCACGGCGCGACCGCCGGGGCCATCAACGTGACCGGCGACCCGCGGCGCTGGGGCTCCGACACCGGCACGGCCGGCACGGTCCACTTCTGGGGGCCGTTCCTCTACCGCTCGCCGTTCCACGCGGAGACCGAGCAGCAGGAGTGCGAGCGGGCCCTCGCACACCTGGAGGACACCATCGTCTTCGAGGGCCCGGCCACCATCGCCGCGATCGTGCTGGAGACCGTCCCCGGCTCCTCCGGCGTCCTCGTGCCGCCGCCCGGCTACCTGGCCGGCGTACGGCGGCTCTGCGACCGGTACGGGATCGTCTTCGTCCTCGACGAGGTCATGGCCGGCTTCGGCCGCACCGGTGCGTGGTTCGCCGCCGACCACTGGGAGGTCGTCCCGGACCTGCTGACCTTCGCCAAGGGCGTGAACTCCGGCTACGTCCCGCTGGGCGGCGTCGCGATCTCCGCCCGGATCGCGGAGACCTTCGCGACCCGCCCGTACCCCGGCGGGCTCACGTACTCCGGCCACCCGCTGGCCTGCGCGGCCGCCGTGGCGACGATCACCACCATGGCCGAGGAGGGCGTCGTCGAGCACGCCGCCCGCATCGGCGCCGAGGTGCTGGGCCCCGGGCTGCGCGAGCTGGCCGCCCGGCACCCGTCGGTCGGCGAGGTACGGGGCACCGGCGCCTTCTGGGCGCTGGAGTTCGTACGGAACCCCGAGACGCGGGAGCCGCTGGTGCCGTACGCGGCGACGGGCGAGGCCAACGCCCCGGTGAACGCCTTCGCCGCGGCCTGCCGCAAGCGCGGACTGTGGCCGCTGACCACGATGAACCGCACCCACATCGCCCCGCCCTGCACCATTTCCGAGGCGGAGGCGCGGACCGGCCTGGAGATCCTCGACGAGGCCCTGGCCGTCACGGACGCGCACGTGGACTGAGCGGCGGGCCCGCCCGCGCGGAGCGTCCCGGGGTGTCGGCGGTTCCGACGAGGAACCGCCCCCGCTCTCGGATGATCCGCGCGGGGACGAACCCCCCGCAAGCGTGTTGCAATCCGATGAACCACCTACGGACCGGGATGCACGTCAGTCCCGGGGCGGTCCCCCGGGACCGAACGGCGGGGGGCGACCGTCCGGGAATAAGGGCTCCGGGGCGGCCGCCGGACGCCGGGCGTACGGGATCCCATGGACTCCGCGTACCCGAAGGACACCAGCGCATGAGCAAGCACGTCCTGGCCCAGAACCAGTACGGCAAGGCCGAGAACCGCATCGTCAAGGTCACCCGCAAGGGCAGCGACGGTTCCTGGCACGAGATCCGCGACCTCAACGTCTCGGTGGCGCTCCGCGGCGAGTTCCGCGACGTGCACCTGACCGGTGACAACACCAACTGCCTGCCGACGGACACCACGAAGAACACCGTGTACGCCTTCGCCAAGGAGCACGGCGTGGAGTCCCCGGAGGCCTTCGGCATCCTGCTCGCCAAGCACTTCGTCTCCTCCCAGTCCCCGATCCGCGAGGCGCAGATCCGGATCGAGGAGTTCGCCTGGGACCGGATCCCCGTGCCGACCCGCAAGGAGCAGCACTCCTTCGTCCGCAAGGGCCAGGAGGTGCGCACCGCGCAGATCACGTACAGCGAGACCTCGGGCCTCCAGGTGATCTCCGGCCTGAAGGAGCTGACCGTGATGAACTCGACCGACTCGGAGTTCCACGGCTACATCAAGGACAGGTACACGACCCTCCAGGAGGCGTACGACCGCATCCTGGCCACCAAGGTCACCGCCCGCTGGGCGCACTCCCACCTGGCCGCCGACGAGGCCGGTCACGACTGGGACCGGTCGTACAGGAAGGTCCGCAAGCACATGCTGGAGGCCTTCGCGGAGACCTACTCGTACTCGCTCCAGCAGACCCTGAACCAGATGGCCGAGCGCGTGCTCGACCACTGCCCGCGGGTCAACGAGGTGCGCCTCAACCTGCCCAACAAGCACCACTTCCTGGTGGACCTGGAGCCCTTCGGCCTCAAGAACGACAACGAGGTCTACTACGCCGCCGACCGGATGTACGGCCTGATCGAGGGCACCATCCACCGCGACGGCGTCACCCCGGTCATCGCGACCAGCGACTGGATCACCGCCTGATCCGTCCCGGCCCGCCGCGGGCCGGCCCCGCCGGCCGGCCCGGTCGCGCGACCCGGTGCCGGCCCGGTGACGTGAGCGGGGGCCGGCCGGTCACGCGACCCGGACCACGACCAGGCTCGTGTCGTCGTCCGTGTCGCCGATGACCCCCGACATCAGGTGATCGGCCTGCTCGTCCGGGGGCCCCGGGCCCAGCCGCTCCGCCGTCCGCCGGAAGGCCTCCAGGCTGTCGTCGAGGCTCGTGTGCCGGCGCTCGACGAAGCCGTCCGTGTACAGCAGCAGGGTGTCCCCCGGCCGCAGCTGGGCCGTGGCCTCCTCGTACTCGGCCCCCGGCAGGGCGCCCAGCAGCACGTTGTGCGGCCCGGTGAGGAAGCGCGCCCGCCCCTTCCGCAGCAGCAGCGGCGGCGGGTGCCCCGCGCTCGTCCAGCACAGCGAGTGGTCCGCCGGGTCGAAGAGGGCGGCCAGCGCGGTGGCCGTGGGCTGACTGGAGGTGTGCAGGGTGACCTCGTTGAGCCAGCCCATCAGCCGCCCCGGCGCGCGTTCGGCGAAGGCCAGCCCGCGCAGCGCGCCCCGCAGGGCGATCATCGAGGTGGCGGACGTGATGCCGTGCCCGGCGATGTCGCCGACCGTGACCAGGATCTTCCCGCCCGGCAGCGTCTGGACGTCGTACCAGTCCCCGCCCACCCGGTACTCCTCCGTGGCCGGCCGGTACCGGGCGGCCACCTGGAGCCCGGGCACCGTCTCCAGGGTGGGCGTCTCGGGGACGATCGCGTGCTGGAGCCGGAGCACCAGCCGGTTGCGCAGCACGGCGTCCGCCTGGACGACGTTCAGCTGGTCGAACGTGGCGCTGAGGGCGACCTCGGTGTGGTGCTGGGCGGAGACGTCCTGGAAGACGCCCACCACACCGATCGGCACCCCGCCGCCGAGCACCGGTTCCGCCGCGATGCGGACGTGGCGCACACCGCCGTCACCGCGCACCACCCGGACCAGTGCGTGCCCGCCCTCGTGGCGTTTGGTCAGGGTGTCCAGCAGCTCCTCCAGCTCGGGCACGTCCTCCGGGTGCAGCAGCGGCGCGAGCGCCCTCAGCGGGACGGGCGGGTCGCCGGGCCGCAGGCCGAACACCGGGTACGCCTGCTCGCTCCACCGGGAGCCGCCGCCGACCAGGTCGTCCTCGAAGGAGGCCAGCCGCTCCAGGCGCCCGAGGGCCCGCGCCAGCGACGGTCCCCGGTCCTCCGTGGTCCGCCACAGCACCACGGAGCGTCCCTCGCCGATCGGCACCACCCGTACGGAGCCCATGGCGGCCTGCGTGCCGTCCGCCGGGAGCCGGGGGGCCGCCTGGGGGGCCGTGGTGGCGGCGGCGCGTTCGGCCAGGGCCAGCAGGCCGGCGTGGGTGTGCGGGAAGACCTGGGCGACCGGGCGCCCGAGGTGGCCGTCCCGGCCGAGGGACTTGAGGGCGGCCGGGTTGAGGTGCTCGACCACGCCCTCCGGCCCCAGTACCGCTCCCGGCCGCTCCAGCACGTCCAGCAGGGCGGTGACCACGGGCGGCGCGGCCGTCCCCGGCGCCGTGGCGTCCAGGACGTACGCCGCCGGCGCGCACAGGGCGGCCACGGTGCGCCGTACCTCCTCGGTCAGCTCTGCGGGCCCCGGCCAGACGGCCAGCGCGAGCCCGGTCACCTGCCCCTCGCGGGCGAGGGGCACCAGGGCCCGGGCGGCCTCCCGGGAGGTTCCGGGGAGGCGCTCGGCCCGGTCCGCCGGAGTCCCGCCCGGCAGCCAGGTCGGGGCGACCGACCGCAGCGCGCGGTGCAGGGGGCCCTCGCCCTCCGGCGGGACCCAGTGCCAGTGCTGCGCCTCCTGCGGGCCCGCCCCGGCCTGGCCGGCCAGCTCCAGGCAGTCGGTCGCGGTGCGGCGCCACAGGAACACCGCCCGGACGCCCAGGGCGCTCAGGCTGTTCTCCAGCAGTGCGGTCGCCGCGTCGGCGGCCGTGTCGTTGGAGAGCACCGCCGCCACACCGCGGCGCATCCGGCGGGCCTCCGCCGGCGGCGGTTCGGTGGACGCGGGCGGGACCCCGGGCGCGGCCGCGGGCGACCCGGCCGCGCCGTTGACGATGTCGGCGGCCATGTCGTCCAGGCCCAGGCCGGTGGACGCGGCCAGCCGCGTCAGGTGGTCCCCGGCCTCCGCCGGGGAGATCCGCAGCTGGCTGACGAGCACCCCGGTCGCCAGGTCGACGAGCCTGCGCCGGGCGCGGTCGGAGCGCATGGCGGCGAGTTCCGCCGTCAGCTCGGCGACCGCGGCCGCCAGCCCGCTCTCTGGGACCGACATCCCGGCTCCCCGGCTGGTCTCGGGCCCGCGTCCCCGGGTTGCCCGGTCCTCGGGTGCCCCGTCTCGGTGCTTTTCCGTGGCAATCCACCCACTACAGGTGCATATCGGATTCTACGGCGGGGGTGCGGGTACGTGCTGCTCATGAGCAGCGACATGGGGCACTCGTACTGGGTGTCGAGCACCCCGCGCACCGGCCATCCCGCCCTGGACCACGACCGCACGGCGGACGTCGCCGTCATCGGCGGGGGCATCGCCGGCCTCTGCACCGCCTGGGAACTGGCCCGGGCGGGGGCCGAGGTCGTCGTACTGGAGGGGGACCGCATCGTGCGCGGCGTCTCCGGCCACACCACGGGGAAGCTGACCGCGCTGCACGGCCTCACGTACGGCCGGGTGCGCAGGGAACACGGGGCCGAGGCCGCCGGGCTGTACGCGGCGGCCCAGCAGGACGCCATGGAGCGGGTCGCCGCGCTCTGCGCCGAGCTGGAGATCGACGCCGAACTGGAGCGCGCCCCGGCCTACACGTACGCCACGGACCCCGACGGCGTCGGCGAGCTGGAGCAGGAGGCGGAGGCGGCCCGCGAGGCCGGCCTCGACGCCGCGTTCGTGACGGAGACCGAGCTGCCCTTCGAGGTGGCGGGGGCGGTACGGGTGCCGGACCAGTACCAGTTCCACCCCCGGCGCTTCCTGCTCGGCCTGGCCGCCGCCCTCAGCGCCCGGGGCATGCGGATCTACGAGCACAGCAGGGTGGTGGAGGTGCACGAGCGGGCGCACTGCGTGCTGCGGCTGGAGAACGGGAGCACCGTCTCGGCCGGGGACGTGGTGGTGGCCACCGGCTTCCCGGTCACCGCGCACACCGCCCTGCTGGCCCGGCTGAGCGTGCGCCGGGAACTGGTGCTGGCCGCGCCGGTGGACGCGGACGGCGCGCCGCGGGGCATGTACCTCACGCCGGAGGACGGCGTCCGGTCGGTGCGGACGGCCCCGTACGAAGGGGGGCGCAGGCTCCTGGTGGTGACCGGCGAGGCCTTCGAGCCCGGCGCCCCGGACACGGACGCGCGGCTGGCCAGGCTGGCGGAGTGGGCGGCCCGCTTCGGCATCGCCGAGCCCTGGTACCGCTGGGCGGCGCAGGACGTGCACTCGGTGGACGGGCTGCCGCTCGTGGGTCACGAGCACCCCGACACCCAGCACGTGTTCGTCGCCACCGGCTTCGGGGGCTGGGGGCTGACCAACGGGGTGGCGGCGGGGCCGCTGCTGGCCGCGCACGTCACCGGGGCGCCGCGGCCGGCGTGGACGGAGCTGCTGGACCCGCGGCGGCGGCTGCCCTTCCGGGACGTGCCGTCGGTGCTGCGCTCCCAGGCTTCCGTGGCCCGGCACTACGTGGCCGGGCGGTCGCACGTACGGTGCCCGCACATGGGGTGTGAGCTGGGCTTCAACACCGCCGAGCGGACCTGGGAGTGCCCGTGCCACGGCTCCCGCTTCGCGGCCGACGGCTCGCTGCTCCAGGGGCCGGCGACGCGGGGGCTGGAGGAGGTGCCGGAGCCGCCGGAGTGATCGGGCGGAGGCCGGGTGGAGGGACCGCGACGTGCGGAGGGCGGGCGGGGGCCGGGCCGGGACGCGGGGAGGCCCCGGGTCGGGACGCGGGGAGGCCGGGTCGGGACGTGGGGAGGCCGGCCGGGGCCGTCAGAGCGCCGCGTCGAAGGCGGCCAGGTCCTCGATGAGCCGGGCGGTCAGCTCCGGCGGGAGGCGGCGGCCGAGGAGTTCTCGGAGCTGGGCGGCGTGCGCGTCCAGGGCGGCGTGCAGCTTCTCCCGGCCGAGCGGCGTGTGCCGGAGCAGGAACGCCCGGCCGTCGCAGGGGTCGGGCTCCCGGCTGACCAGGCCCTTGGCCAGCGCGCGGGCCACCAGGCGGGTCGTACCGCTGGAGGTGAGCCCGATCGCCTCGCCCAGCGGCGCCGCCTGGGCGGTGTGACCCGGCTGCTGCCACAGCCGCAGCAGCAGCTCGAACTCCGGCCCCTCCAGACCGGACGCGGCGGCCATCACGGGCCGGGTGCGGTTGTGCAGCAGGTGGACGACGCGGCTCAGGTGGCCCAGCAGGCGCACGCCGTCGGTCTCGGCGAGCCGGTCGATCTCCGTGCCGGGGGCGGTGGTCTCTCCCATGCGCCCATCCTCCGCCATCCGGGCACCCCGTCCGGAGACCGGCACCGGGCACACCCTTGAAAAACTACCTGCCTGCGCAGGTATATTTACGGGCATGAGTGTCATACGCCCCCGCTCGACCGGTCTACCGGGCTCCGGGGCCGACCCCGGAACCGACCCCGGAGCCGTCGTGGGAACCGGCCCCGGCCCCCGCGCCGAAGCCGCCGCGGCGGCCCGGCCTGCGGCCGGGCGACCGGCCGTACGCATGGTGCTCGTGCTCGGGGCGCTGTCCGCCTTCGGGCCGCTCAGCCTGGACATGTACCTCCCCGGCCTGCCCCAGCTCGCCGGGGAGTTCGGCGCGGCCGCCTCCGACGCCCAGCTCACCCTGACCGCCTGTCTGCTGGGCCTGGCCCTGGGCCAGCTCGCCGGCGGCCCGCTCGCGGACGCGTTCGGCCGCCGCCGCCCGCTGCTGTGGGGTCTGGCCGGCTACGCCCTCGCCTCGCTCCTGTGCGCCTTCGCCCCTTCCGTGGAGGCCCTCACCGGCCTCCGGTTCGTACAGGGCCTCGCGGGCGGCTTCGGCATCGTGATCTCCCGGGCCGTGGTCTCCGACCTGTACTCCGGCACCGCCGCCGCCCGGGTCTTCTCCCTGCTCATGGTGGTGAACGGCGCGGCGCCGATCCTGGCCCCGCTGGTCGGCGGCCAGATCCTGCGGCTCACCGACTGGCGCGGGGTGTTCGTCGCCCTCTCGCTGATCGGGACGGGCATCCTCGCCGGTGCGGCGCTCGTGCTCGGCGAGACCCTGCCGCCCGGAGCGCGGGCCGTCGGGGGACTGGGCCGGACCGTGCGCGGGTTCGGGGCGCTGCTGCGCGAACGCCGCTTCCTCGGCGTGACGTTCACCGGAGCCTTCGGCTTCGGCGCCCTGATGGCGTACATCGCCGGCTCGCCCTTCGTGCTCCAGCAGGTCTACGGGCTCAGCGCGCAGCAGTTCAGCCTGGTCTTCGGCGCCAACGCCCTCGGCATCGTGGCGACGGGCCGGCTCAACGCCCTCCTGCTGCGCCGCACTCCGGTGCGCAGGCTGGTCGGGTACGGGGTCGCGATGTGTGCCGCGGGGGCCGCGCTGCTGCTGGCCGCCGCGCTCGCCGGGCTCGGGCCGGCGGCCGTGCTGCCCGCCCTGCTGCTGGTCGTCTCCAGCATCGGGCTGCTGGGCCCCAACACCGCGGCCCTGGCCCTGGACGGGCGGCCGCGCACCGCCGGCACCGCCTCGGCGCTGCTGGGCCTGTGCCAGTACGCCCTGGGCGGGGTGGCCGCCCCGCTGGTGGGGCTGGGCGGGGCGGCCTCCGCGCTGCCGATGGCGCTGGTGATCGGCGTCTTCGCGGCCCTGGCCGTGCTGACCTACGCCGTGGTGGCGCCGCGCAGCGCGTCCGCGTAGAGGCCGAAGAGGCGAGGCTCCTCACCGCCGCCGGCCGCCAGCAGTTCCCAGGCGCGGGCGGTGAGGGCGCGGGCCCGGGCCCCGGGCCAGTGGGAGGGCAGCAGCTCCGGCGGCAGCAGCGGGTCGGGCTCCATGGCGCGGGTGAACTCCGCCGCCAGCCCCACGGCCGCGGTCAGCCGCTCGACTGGCTCCAGCGCCCCGGTGCGGGCCAGCCAGTGCCCGGCGAGCGCCGCCAGGGACTCGTACCGCCGGGCGATCTCCGCCAGGGGCCAGAGCGCGGCGGCCACCGCCACCGGGTCCGCCAGCTCGCCCACCCGGAGGTCGGTGCTGGTCAGCAGGGTGACGGCGGACCGGATGCCGAGCCGTTCGGCGGCGGGGGCGACGTACTCCTCGATGGCGTTGGCGGCGACGTACAGCCCGCCCTGGAGCGGCGCCGCGCCCAGGTGCAACAGGGTGTCGCGCAGCGCGTCGCGCGCCGCCCGGCGGGCCTCGGGCACGGCGAAGGCGGTCAGGTGCCAGCGGCCGTCCCAGGGTTCGAGGCCCCGGTCCTGGCGGTAGGCGTACGCGACGAACTCCGCGTCCGGCGCGAGCGCGCCCGTGCCGGGGTCGGCGACGGCCCGCAGCACGGCCTTGCGGCCGCGGCCCTCGTGGGTGAACGCGCCCTCCGCCACCAGCCGTTTGACACACAGCCTGACCTGCTGGTCGGTCATCCCGAGCGCGCCCGCGACCTCGTAGAGCTCCCCGGCGTCGACGCTGCCGTCGGCGCGCACCAGTGCGTGGACGAGCAGCCGGGTCGGGATCTCGGGGCGGGGCGCGTCGGGGGTCACGGGGCGGCTCCGGGGGTGATCGGGCGGTGCATGGTGGTCACGGCCGAGAATCCCATCAGCTCGCGCAGGAACGGCGTGCGCCGGGTGCCGACGGCGCGGAACCCCTCGCGTTCGTAGAGCGCGCGGGCGCGCGGGTTGTCGTCCACGACCTGGAGGCCGACGCGGGTGCAGCCCGCCTCGGCGGCGTACGCGCAGCAGGCGCGCAGCAGGGCGCCGCCGGTGCCGAGGCCGCGGAGCCGGGCGTCGACGGCCAGGCATTCCAGCACGAGTTCGCCCGGTGCCGCCGCCTGCTCCAGCAGGGCGAGCGCGGCCAGCCGGGGGAGGCCGCCGAGCCACCCGTACGCCCTCAGCACGTCCCCCGCTCCGGCGCGGCTCATGCCCCGGGTGCCGGTCTTGAGCCCGGCGACGCCGACGACGCGGCCGGCGGCGAGGGCGACCAGGGTGCGGCCGGGGTCCAGGTGCGCGGCGAGAAACGCCCGCCCCTGCTCCTCGGGCCCGAGTGCGGCCCCCAGCTTGCGCCCGAAGGCCTCCCAGTACAGCTCGGCGATCCGGTCCTCGGCCCCCTGGGGGATGCCGTGCCGTATCTCCACCCGCTCTCGCTCGCGCTCTCGCGCATCGGACTCCGTCATGCTATCAATCTTAATACGACCGATCTGAGAACGATAGTTTTAAACTGGATAGCAATAGGGGGTGGGGGCGATGACCCGACGATGGGGGAGCCCGGGCTCGCGAGTCCGGAGGTGGACACTCCGGACGGTGGTGGCCGTCCTGCTGGCGGCGGTGGGCCTGGCGGGGGCGGTGGTCCTGGGCAACAGCTACGACCTGCGCGAGGAGCGGGTCAGCCTGCGGGCCGGCGGCCGGAACCTGGACGCGGTGCTGGCCACCCCGGAGCACGGGAAGGGCCCCTTCGGACTGGTGGTGTTCGTCCACGGCGACGGCCCGGTCGACGCCACGCACGACGGCTTCTACCGGCCGCTGTGGGAGGCCTTCGCGCGCGCCGGGTACGCCTCGCTGTCCTGGAGCAAGCCGGGCGTCGGCGGCTCGGCGGGCGACTGGCTGGACCAGAGCATGGACGACCGGGCGGCCGAGACGGCCGACGCCGTCGCGTGGGCCCGTACCCGGCCCGGCATCGACGCCGGCCGCATCGGTCTGTGGGGCGCCAGCCAGGCGGGCTGGGTGCTGCCGAAGGTGGCCGCCCGCACCCCCGGCATCCGCTTCGTCATCGCGGTCTCGCCTGCCGTCAACTGGCTGCGCCAGGGCCGCTACAACACCCTGGCCGAGCTGCGCGACCGGGACGCCCCGCCGGAGGAGACCGCGGCGGCGCTGGCGCGGCGCGAGGCGGGGCTGCGCGTGCTGCGCGCCGGGGGCACGTACGAGCAGTACCGGGCGGCGGTGCCCGGCGAGGGGGCCATGACCGCGGCCCGCTGGCGCTTCGCCTCGCGCAACTGGACCTCCGACGCCACCGGGGACCTCCGCGCCCTGGCCGCCCGCCGCGTCCCGGTCCTCCTGGTCCTGGCCGGCCACGACCTCAACGTCGACGTACGGGAGACGGAAGCCGTCTACCGCCGCGAACTCCCGCCCGCCACCCTCCGCGTGGCCCACTACCCCGAGGCCACCCACGCCCTGGTCCACCCCTGGGTCGACCGCGACGGACTCCGCACCCTGGCCACGGCCCTCCTGGCCCCCCGCTCCCTCTTCGCCCCCTCCTTCCTCCCCGACCAGCAGTCCTACGTGGCGGAGTTCTCCCCACGGTGGTCCGCCTGACGGGGGGTGCGGGGCTGCATAAGGGCACCGCCGTCCGCCGAGGGGGCGGCCTCCCGGCCTCGGTGCGCCCCCGCGCGGTGACCGGCCCGGTGCGCCTTCCCGCTCTCGTCGGACATGAGCGTTTCGCTCGTGTGGAGGTTGCCGGGGGCCGACGCGGCGGCCATCAGGCGGGCGGCGGAGGCGGGTTCGGTCCCGGGCGGGATCACCAGCAGGTCGCAGCGGCCGAGGCGGCCGGACGAGAAGAGGATCATGGTGTCGCGGTCCTGTTCGGTGAACCAGCCGATGCGCAGGCCGAGCCCGTCGACCCGGACCCGGTACGAGGCGGCAGGCCACGGACCGGGGTTGGCGGTGATCCGCGTGATCGGTCCCCAACGTGCCCGGAGCGCGGCCACGAGGCGGGGCAGCTCGACGGCGAGGTCGTCCGAGTAGGGCCACCAGGCGCCGTCCAGCAGGCCGGACAGGGAAGTCGTCGGCGTCAGCGCCAGACGTGCCGGGAGGAAGGGATCGGTGAAGCCGGCCATGGCGTGGACCTGTCTCCGGGGCGCCTGCCGGCGGCCCGACGTAGTGATCGCCGGTAGCGGCATCCGCGGGAGGGCAGGTGCACGAGTCGGTCCCGGTACCTCAACCGTACTCCGCTCCGGGGCCCGACCAGGGCTGCCGGGCGTCGTACAGCGCGGCGTCCCCGCGCCATCCCCGCGCCGTCCCCGTTCCGTCCTCGGGCTCAGCCCTCGGCGGGACGCTCTCCGCCGGCCGCGAGTCCTCCGCCGGCCGCACGCCGGTACTCGGCGTTGATCCGCTGGGCCTCTTCGAGCTGGTCCTCCAGGATGATGATGCGGCAGGCGGCCTCGATGGGCGTGCCCTGGTCGACGAGTTCCCGGGCGCGGGCGGCGATGCGCAACTGGTAGCGGGAGTAACGCCGGTGGCCGCCCTCGGAACGCAACGGCGTGATCAGACGGGCGTCGCCGAGGGACCGGAGGAATCCGGGGGTCGTGCCGATCATGTCGGCGGCCCGCCCCATCGTGTAGGCGGGGTAGTCGTCGTCGTCGAGCCGGCCGCGCGCGTCGTCCGCTGTCATTGGCACCTCTTCCGTGAAACGCATAGAGGGGCCCTGGTGCCAGTACTGGCACCAGGGCCCTGAAGGAACTACTACACCACCTGCCGGCCCTGATGAAGCGCCGGCCTTCTGTGTCCGCACACCCGGCCCGGTGACTGCCGTCGGTGCGGGGATCGCAGCTGCTTGACCGAAGACCACCTCGCTATCGATGTCCTGCGGTACCCGGACTCCAGACTTCCGCCCGGGCGATCCCGATGGTGCCGTGTCCCTCCGTCCTTCCTCGATGATCAACTTCTCTGCCTACAGGTACTGCGTACTGCTCAGCGGCCTGGGGGAGCGCCGCTGCTGCGGGTCCTGCACTGCCGGCAGTTCGTCTCTGCCAGGCTCTGTCGTCTCTCCTGGTTACGAGAGAAAACATACCCCAAGCGCAGCTCGATATCTACTCCAGCCGTCATAGATTTTCCCGTCCCGGGTGAGGAGGTAGTGGGCTCCCGGCGGGAGTGCGCGGTCGTTGCGAACGCGCGGCCGCCCCTGCACCCGCGCGCCCCCGGTCGTCCTTGCCACCCGGCGGACGGCCTGTGGGCGGGGTGAGGTGCCCCGTAGGATCGGGTTCCATGTCGAAGACTGACGAGCTGCTCGTTGACGTCGCCAGGCTGGTGGAGTCCGGGCGGAGCAACCAGATGTCCCTGACCGTCGTGACCGGGGGCGCCGTCATCACAGGTCGGCTGGCACCCGAGGCGCTGTGGCGGCAGCGGGTCTCGGAGGTCCTGGCGGACTCCGACCGGCTGGCCGAGTTCTCCGCCGTCTTCGCGACCGCGGCGGCGAAGGACGGGCCGCCCACGCACCTCCACTTCCACCTCGCGCGGATCCTCCAGGGCACGGTGGGGATCCCGGAGACGGGCGGGATGTACCGCGTCTCGATCGCGGACATCAGCGCCTGGACCATGGGCGACGTCAGCTACTCCGACCACTGACCCCGCCTCACGGCAGGGTCGGGCACCCGGGCGCCGGGCGGACGGCACCCGACCGGAGGGCCACGACGCTCAGGCGGCCCTGCCGGCGGTTCGCCGCCGTGCGGCGGCCCGCCGGGACGCCGGGACGGGACCCCGCCGGCCGCGGGGAGCGGGGCCGCGTCCGCGCTGCTCGGCGGGCGGCGCGGTGATCTTCACGGGAACGCCGGACGGGGTGCGCGCGCCCGTGATCCGGGCGAGCTCGCCCTCACCGGAGCGGACCTGGGTGGTCTCGGGCACGATGCCGGCGGCCGTCATGAGGCGTGTCACGGCGCGGCGCTGGTTGGCGGTGACCAGGGTGACGACGCTGCCCGACGCACCGGCCCGCGCGGTACGGCCGCCGCGGTGCAGGTAGTCCTTGTGGTCGGTGGGCGGGTCCACGTTGACGACGAGGTCGAGCTGGTCGACGTGGATTCCGCGGGCCGCGACGTTCGTGGCGACCAGAACGGTGACGTGACCGTTCCTGAACCGGGCCAGGGTGCGGGCGCGCTGCGGCTGGGACTTCCCCCCGTGCAACGCCGCTGCCCGCACACCGTGGCCGAGGAGGTCCTCGGTGAGGCGGTCCACGGCGTGCTTGGTGCCCAGGAACATGATCACCCGACCGTCCCGTGCCGCGATCTCGGTGGTCAGCCTCTGCTTGTCGGTGCCGCGCACGTGCAGGACGTGGTGCTCCATCGTGGTGACGGCGCCCTGGGAGGGGTCCACGGAGTGGACGACCGCGTCGCTCAGGTACCGGCGGACCAGGAGGTCGACGTTCCGGTCCAGGGTGGCGGAGAACAGCATCCGCTGGCCCTCGGGCCGGACCTGGTCCAGGAGGGTGGTCACCTGGGGCATGAAGCCCATGTCGGCCATCTGGTCGGCCTCGTCCAGGACGGTGACGGCCACCTCGTTCAGACTGCAGTGGCCGCGGTCGACGAGGTCCTTGAGGCGCCCGGGGGTGGCCACGACGACCTCGGCTCCGCTTCGCAGCCTGGAGGCCTGCCGGCCGATCGGCATTCCGCCGACGACGGTGGCCAGGCGCAGTCCCACGGCACGTGCGTACGGTGCGAGGGCATCGGTGACCTGCTGGGCGAGCTCCCGGGTCGGTACGAGGACCAGCGCGAGCGGCGCCCTGGGGGCGGCGCGGCGGCCGGCCGTACGGGCCAGCAGGGCCAGTCCGAAGGCGAGCGTCTTGCCGGAACCCGTCCTGCCGCGGCCCAGCACGTCGCGGCCCGCCAGGGAGTTCGGCAGCGTCGCACCCTGGATGGGGAACGGGACGGTCACGCCCTGCGTGCCGAGCGTGGCCAGGAGGCGCTCGTCCAGGGGGAGGTCGGCGAAGTCCTCGACGGGAGGCAGCCCCGGCGTGACCGTCTCGGGCAGGGCGAACTCTCCCCCTGCCGGAGCGGGGCCGCCCGTGCGGCGGGTGCTGGAGGGACGGCCGTTCGTGCGTGTGGGGTCCATTTGGAACCTTTCGTGATACGACACGTACCGAGGAATTCCGACCGTGCCTCCTGAGGGGTGTCGGAATTTCGGGATGCAGCGGGATGACGCTGGAATCGGGCAGGGTGATTCAGTGCGCGCACAAGCCCTGGAAAATGAAAAAGCTGGGGCCCGCACCCCGAAGGATGCGGGCCCCAGCTGCGTGTGGCGCGTCAGGGTCAGGCGGGAACGATGTTCTCCGCCGTCGGGCCCTTCTGGCCCTGCGCGATGTCGAAGGAGACCTTCTGCCCCTCCTGGAGCTCGCGGAATCCCTGGGTGGCGATGTTCGAGTAGTGGGCGAACACGTCAGGGCCGCCACCCTCCTGCTCGATGAAGCCGAAACCCTTTTCCGCGTTGAACCACTTCACGGTGCCAGCGGCCATGTCATATCTCCTCGGGGCAGTGCAGCGGAATCCGCGCTTTACGGATGCCGTGTCGCCGCGATGATGCCCCGCCGGAAAACGACCGGAATGCAAAACGCCCTGTGCGGCATGAGGCCGCAGGAGCGTCTGAAATTTACGGGTACCAAAACTGCAACTGGTCCGACAGTAGCACGCGGTCCGCTCCGTTCGGGTTCGGATTTTTTCACGCGTGTGTCGCCGGTAAAAACCCTCTTCGGGGGGCTGGTCAAAATCTGTGCTCGCGAACCCAGATATCCGCCCATTCGCAATGCGGAGTTCCGGTCGTGCCTGAATTGGTGGAGCGCGGCCTCAGGACGAGGGATCGGCGCGCTCGCGGGAACCGCGGGTGTCATCCCCGCACGCCCCGGGGCAGGTAGATCATGCGTGCCCCCACGACGGGACGGGGGCGGGGGTGGGGACGGGGCTGCGGGGAGGCGCCGCCGTCTGTCTCCCAGGCGTCCTCACCGGTCCCTGCCTCCCGCAGGAGGCGACGGGTCGCGCTCTCCTCGGACATCAGGGTTCCCGTGGTGTGGAAGTTGCCCGGTGCGGACGCGGCGGCCATCAGGCGCGCGGCGGAGGCGGGTTCGGTTTCCGGGGGGATCACGAGCAGGTCGCAGCGCCCGAGGCTGTACGAGAGCAGGACCATCGTGTCGGGGGCCTGGTCGGCGAACCAGCCGACGTGCACGGCGTAACCGCCGACGGGGACCGCGCGCACGGCGACGGACCAGGGCCCCGGATGCGCGGTGATCCGCGTGACGCGTCCGAAGCGGTCCCGCAGCGCCTCCACCAGGGGAGGCAGCTCGGTTGCGAGATCGCGTGAGTAGGGCCACCAGGCGCCGTCCAGCAGGCCGGCCGCAGAGGCTGTCGGGGTCAGGACCAGGCGGGCCTGACGGGTGGGAGCGGTGGTGGTGGTCATGGGACCGCGACCCGTCCCCGGGGCGCCCGGGGCGCCCCGGCCTGGTGAGCGCCGGGAACGACATCCGCGTGAGAGCGGGTGTACGAGGTGCTCCCGGTACCTCCAGCGTACTCCGCGCCGGAGCCGACGCGCCGGGCCCCGCCCTGCGCGCCGGCGTGCACCACTGCCGGGTCAGGGTTCCTCGGGGTGGGTTCCGCTGCCGCCCGGGGGCCTGCTGGTGGCCAGCCAGGACCGGGCCGGTTCGGCGGGGTGGGCGGTGTCGACGGTGAGGTGGAGGCGGGTGCCCCCGCCAGGGGCGGGATAGCTGCGCTGCTCGTCGCCGGCGAAACAGCGACGGAGGACGTCGGCCACCATCCGGGCGGCGTCCGGGGTGGCGGCGACGATGCGTACTTCGGCGTGCCCCGGCGGCGGAAGGGCTTCCGCCTCCGGCTCGTTGCGGTCCAAGGAGGCACCGTCCTTTCCCGTCGAGGCCGGCCCGGTCAGGTCTGGGTACGTCCACCGTACGTCGGAAGGCGCGGGGCCGTTCGGTCGCGGGGGACCCCGCCGCTGATCACCACCGCGACCCGGCACCTCGGACCCGTCACCCGGCTCGGCCTGGCCGCCCCCGCTTGGCCGGCCCGCCCGCCGTCCTCACCCAACTCCCCCAGCCGCTGTTCACTGCCTCTACCGGCACGTTGTGGCACGGCCTTCTCGACAAGCCGGAGGACGGGACCGAGTGGCCTCTGACGCAGCGCACTTGGCTGGGAGGTTCGACTTCACCCGTAACGCGATCAGCCAGCTCGCCCTTGGGGAGGCGGGCTGGATCCAGACGGTGAACTTCCTGCTCACCGGAACGCTGCTGATCGCGGGTGCGGCCGGTCTGCGCCGGGTGCTGCGCGGCGGCGCGGGAGGAACCTGGGGCCCGGTCCTGGTCGGTGTCTTCGGCGCCTCGTTCTGGGCTGCCGCGATCTTCCCGGCGGACGCGGGGGCGGGATTCCCCGAAGGCTCCCCGGACGCGACGGTGATCAGCGGGCATGGCGCCGCGCACATGCTCGCCGGGATGGTCGGTTACCTGGCCCTGTGCGCCGCGTTCGTCGTCCTGACCCGCCCGCTCGCCGCCCGGGGCCACCGCCGCTGGGCTCGCGCCTCGCGCCTCGTGCCCGTGGTCGTTCTCGCCGGCTTCGTGGCCTCCGCCATCTCCGTCCTGGCCTTCACCGCCGGTGCGGGCCTCGGCCTGCTGGGGCTCACCGCGGTGACAGCCCGCCTGGCCATCACCCGGGCGAATTGCCAGCCGCCTGCCGCACCGGGCAGGCATCATCGACACCACCAAGATCATTTCGACGGGAAACCGGGGACATCTCATGACCGACGCAGTAAAGGGTCGGCTCAAGTCCGAGCACGGCCTGGGACACGGTCACGCCAACGCCCTTGTCGCGCACACACTCGCCGAGACCAACGGCCGGTGACCGGGAACGTGATCACGCCGTCCGGCGGATGGCAGATCATGTGACGTTTCCAAGAAGCCCACGGAGCACGTGCCGCAGGACGTCCGGTCGCTCCAGATGAACGTCGTGTCCCGTCCCGGGGACGCTCAAAGCCACCGTCTCCGGCCGCCGCCGGAGCATCTCGTCAATCTCCCCCGACGAGATGATGCCGGACTGGCCGAGGACGGCCAGGGTCGGGCAGGTTACCCTCGACCACTCGTCCCAGAAGGACCGCTGGGCAATCTCCGCCAGTGACTCGACCATCACGTCCCGGTCGAAGCGCGGCCACCAGCCGCCGTCGTGCTCCACCAGGCCGGCCGCCCAGCCCTCTCCAACCGGACCGCCGCCGAGGAACTCGACCGCGGCCTCCCGCGATGCGAACGGCTTGGGCCAGGCATCGAGCCACCCCCCGATCTCCGCCTGTACGTCACGGTTCGGCCCGCCCGGCCCGGCCTCCACCAGGACGAGCGCACGGAAGAGGCCGGGGTGCGCTGCGGCGGCGAGCATGGCGGTGTGGCCGCCCAGCGACTGGCCCACCAGGACAGGTCGCTGGAGGCCGAGCCGTTCGACCACGGCGACGGCATCCGCGACGTACGCGGCCCGGGACACGTCCCGCGGACGGCGCTCGCTGGCGCCGTGGCCGCGCTGGTCGATGGCGACGACCCGGTAGCGGGGGCTCAGGTCTCTGGCGATGGCGTCCCATTCGCCCACGTGGCCGGCCAGTCCGTGCAACAGGACGACGGACGGCCCCGAACCTCCCCAGTCACGGCAGGAAACGCGGACGCCGTCACGGACGACGATGTGCTCTGACCAAGGCATGTGGGGTCCTTCAGACATGGGCTGGGCCCGGCAGGTGGCGGCCATCGGTGGCGCTGGTGTCGGGAGAGGCGGTCGGGCCTATGTGTGCGGGCAGGCCGAAGAGCGGGAACAGGTGCGCGGTGTCTCGGAAGGCGTTGATGCCGGTGATGCGGTTGCCGGAGAACTCGATGACCTGGAGTGCCCAGGGTTCGTAGCCCGTTCCGTCGAGGCTGGGCCGGTACTGGCCGAACGCGGGGGTGCCGTTCGCCGTGGTCGGGATCAGGCGGGAGCCGCGACAGCCGACGGCGGGCCCGGTCAGCCACGCCTGAATGTCGGAGACCCCGCGCATCCACTTCGCGTACGGGGGAAGGCACAGCGTGGCGTCGACATGGAGCAGCATGTTCAGCTCCTCCATGTCGTAGCGGGAGAAGGCCGTGGCGTACCGCTCGGCCAGCACGCGGCGGACGGCGTCGGACGGCTGGGTAACGGGGCCGTCGGCGGGTCCGCGGTGCGCGGCCAGTGTGGCCCGGGCCCGCTGCAGGGCACTGTTGACCGAGGCGACGGTCGAGCCGTGCAGCTCGGCGACTTCGCGGGCCGAGAAGGCCAGCACGTCCCGGAGGATCAGCGTGGCCCGCTGCCTGGGCGGGAGGTGCTGGAGCGCGGCGACGAACGCCAGCCGCACCGACTCGCCCGCTGCCACCGCCGCCTCGGGGTCCCCTCCGGGACAGGGCCCGATCCACATGGTGGCCTCCTCCGGGGCTCCCGGGGCCGAAGCGCCGGGCGACGGCTCCGAGAGGTCCATCGGCAGAGCCCGCCGCCTGCCGGCGGCCAGTGCGTCCAGGCACACGTTGGTGGCGATGCGGTAGACCCACGACCGCAGCGACGAACGCCCCTCGAACCCCTCGAGGTTCCGCCAGGCCCGGACCATCGTCTCCTGCACGGCGTCCTCGGCCTCGGCGTACGAGCCCAGCATCCGGTAGCAGTACCCGGTCAGTTCTCCCCGGTGCTTCTCCAGCCGGACCGCCGCCTCGCGCTCGCCGTTGCCCACGACAAGATCCTTCATGCTTGTTCCGCCCCCTGATGCGCGCCCTCCGAGGCCACCGACCAGGTGGTTCCAGCGATGTCCTCGGCCGCACGAAATTACCGGCCGGCAGCGGCGCACGGCCAGTGATCAAGGTTCAGATCGCGTCGACGGCCGGCCAGGAGGCGGACGGTCTGGACAACGACGAAGCCCCAGGTCGCTGACCTGGGGCTTCGTCATGGAGCGGATGACGGGAATCGAACCCGCGCTATAAGCTTGGGAAGCTCATGTTCTACCATTAAACTACATCCGCATGGTGCATCGGTTGTGTGTGATGCATCGTCGCATACTGTACCCCATGCCAGGCCCCCGGCGGAGAAGCCGCGGGGCCGTTGTGTTGTTTCCGGTCAGGGATACGCGTGCGCGGGGCGGGAGTTGGGGCGTACCGTGAGCGGGCGGAGCGGCGCGTGGAGCGCGCAGTGGTTCATCCCCTAATGTGGCGATTCGTCGCAGTCGGCTCGTTGGGGAAAGGGACTCGATGGAGCACACCGTCGTCCGTTGTGCCGAAGGGCACGTATTCAGCACCGCCTCGTTCCCGATGCAGCAGCTCGGAGCCGGGCGGATCGGGCCCGGGCGGCTCATCCGCTGCCCGCGCTGCGCGCGGCTCCGGCACGCGGTGCCGGTGAAGCGGTAGCGGCTGGCAGCGGGGGCGCGCGGGCTGTCCTGATTGGGGCGGGGCCGCGCGCCTTGCGTATCCTCGGGACGTGCTTCTCTCAGACAAGGACATCCGGGCCGAGATCGACAGCGGACGGGTGCGCATCGACCCGTTCGACGAATCGATGGTGCAGCCCTCCAGCATCGACGTGCGTCTCGACCGGTTCTTCCGCGTGTTCGAGAACCACCGTTACCCCCACATCGACCCCGCCGAGGAGCAGAGCGATCTGACCCGGCTGGTGGAGCCCGAGGGGGACGAGGCCTTCATCCTCCACCCGGGCGAGTTCGTCCTCGCCTCGACGTACGAGGTCATCTCGCTGCCGGACGACATCGCCTCCAGACTGGAGGGGAAGTCCAGCCTGGGCAGGCTGGGTCTGGTGACGCATTCGACCGCCGGGTTCATCGACCCGGGCTTCTCGGGGCACGTGACCCTGGAGCTGTCGAACCTGGCCACGCTGCCGATCAAGCTCTGGCCGGGGATGAAGATCGGTCAGCTGTGCATGTTCCGGCTCAGCTCGCCCGCGGAGTTCCCGTACGGAAGCGAGCGGTACGGGTCGCGTTACCAGGGCCAGCGCGGCCCGACGGCCTCGCGGTCCTTCGTGAACTTCCACCGCACCGAAGTCAGGAAGTGAAGGCGGGTATGAGCGCAGTACGAGAGTCCCTGACGTACGAGGGCTTCGGCAATGCCGTGCGCGAGCTCGCGCAGACCATCGCCGACGACGGCTACGAGCCGGACATCATCCTCTCCATCGCCCGCGGCGGCGTCTTCGTGGCCGGCGGTCTGGCGTACGCCCTGGACTGCAAGAACATCCACCTCGTGAACGTGGAGTTCTACACGGGCGTGGGGACGACCCTCGAAATGCCCGTCATGCTGGCGCCCGTGCCCGACGCGATCGACTTCTCCGACAAGAAGGTGCTGATCGCGGACGACGTGGCCGACACCGGCAAGACCCTCAAGCTGGTGCACGACTTCTGCGTCGGCACCGTCGCCGAGGTCCGGTCCGCCGTGATCTACGAGAAGTCCCACTCGCTGGTGAAGTGCGAGTACGTGTGGAAGCGCACGGACGACTGGATCGAGTTCCCGTGGAGCGTCGAGCCGCCCGTCGTCAAGCGCGAGGGCCAGGTGCTGGACGCCTGAGTCCCGCCCCCCGGATGCACGAAGGGCCCCCGCCGGTTTCCGGCGGGGGCCCTTTCGTGTGGCTCGTGGGGGAGGGCTGCGGCTACAGCGTGCCCAGCTTGATGATCGACAGCAGGGCGACCAGCTGGATCGCCGAGGCCCCGAGGGCCTTCGGCCACGGCAGGTCGTGCGCCTTGCTGATCAGCGAGGTGAAGAGCGCGCCGGCGGCCACCCAGGTGGCCCAGCCCAGCACCTGCACCAGGGCGTGCTCGCCGCCCAGGAACATCGCGAAGACCAGCCGCGGGGCGTCCGTGATGGACATGACCAGCATGGACAGGCCCACGGTGGGCTGCCAGGAGCCGTCGCCGCCCAGCTGGCGGGCCAGCGTGTGGGTGACGGCGCCGAGGATCAGGCCGCACACCACGAAGGCCACGCCGGCCGACAGCACGATCGGGACGGCCTTCGAGAGGGTGGAGTTGATCGCGTCCTCGCGGGTGTCGTCCAGCCCGAAGACGGCGAGCAGCCCGTACAGGAAGGTCACGGTCAGCGCCGGGCCCCAGACGGGGTAGTCCCGCATCCGGAGGAAGGTCGGGCCCGGGCGCAGGACGATGCCGCTCAGGAGCTGCTTCCAGGGCAGCCGGGGGCCCGCGGGGGGCGCCGCCTGGCCGGCCTGGTAGGTCGCGCCGCCGCCGTACGGCTCCTCGCCGATCGAGAACGCCCGGGTGTGCCCGGGGTTGTCCGCGGAGTACGCGTCGCCATGCCCGCCGCCGTACTGCGGGCCGCCCTGGGGGGCGTAGCCGCCGCCCTGGGGGGCCTGGTGGTACGGGTCGAAGTACTCCGGCTCACCCTGGCCGCCCGCGGTGCCGCCGCCCTGCTGGGGCCACTGCTGAGGCGGTCCCTGCGGGGGGTACTGCTGCTGCGGGGGGTAGGGCTGCTGCCCGTACGGCGGCACCTGCTGCTGTCCGTACGGCTGCTGCCGCGGGGGTTGTTGGGGGGTGCGGTTGTCCCGGCCGCGTCCGATCCTGAATCCAGCCACGTGATCGAAAGTACCTGGTCGTGGCGGAGAGGGTGGGCGGGCGGCCGGAACCCGGGGCCTTTGCGGCTGAGCTGTGACATCCCCTAGGGGGACCCCGGGGGGTCTGCCCCAGGTCCGTTTTGCGGGCTTCAGGGGCATTTACGGGGTCGTGGTGGACTCTGTGGTCGGCCGTTACATTCCCTACCGATGGTCCAGACAAATGGTGCGTAACGTCGTATCCGTCGCCACCGCAAGGGGCCTGGAAAACGAAGAACCGCAGGTCACGCACCCAACGAAGTCACGAGGAACCGTCATGCGCGCCATCCGTCGCACCGTCCGTACCGCCGCCGTCGCCACCGGGGCCGTCGCCGCCCTGGCCCTCCCGGCCCACGCCGCCTTCGCCGCCTCCCCGGCGCCCGCGGCCAACCAGACGGAGGCGGGCCGGACCGCCGACGAGACCACGCCGGAGGTCCTGCCGGGCACGGACGAGGCCAAGCCGGACGTGAAGCCGGAGATCCAGCCCGAGGTCCTTCCCGGCAAGCCCGACGTGAAGCCGGAGATCCAGCCCGAGGTGAAGCCCGAGGTCCTCCCCGGCAAGGACAAGGCGAAGGACAAGGACAAGGGCGGGAACGAGGTCCGTCAGTTCGTCACCACGGTCCGCCTGGCCGACGGCTCGGTCGCCAAGGTCTACAAGATCGGCCCGAACCACTTCGAGGCCGTGATCTCCGCCAACGGCGTCACGGTCGACACCCTCGTCTCCAAGGACGGCCGGCCGGCCTACGGACAGAACAACGGCCTGCACGTGGTCCTCCAGCCCAACGGCACCGTGACCTCGTGGGTCGAGGGCGGCAAGAAGCAGCAGAAGCCGCAGCACAAGAAGCACGACCAGCACGAGCAGCGCGGGAAGAAGACCGTCTCGGTCGCCACGGTCAAGATGCCCGACGGCCGCGTCGCCAAGCTGATCAAGGGTGCGAACGGCCCCCGCGTGGAGATCTCCATGCCGAACGGCAACCACCTCGGCACCCTCGACCTGAAGCACCCGAGCGCCGTCAACGACGGCTGGACGTACAAGATCGTCAAGGACGGCAAGCACGCCAAGTTCGTGGTGATCGACGGCCGCAACGGCGGCGACAGCTGGGTCTACGACTTCCACGGCAAGCTGGTCGAGCAGTACAAGGTCGACCGCAGGACCGGCCGCAAGGCCGCCGTCGTCACCCCGGCCAAGGACGCCAAGGACGCCAAGGACGCCAAGGGCGCCGAGGACGCGCGCCGGGCCAAGGAGGCCACGGCCCACCGGGTCCTGCCCAAGGGCGGCGTGAAGGCCGGCGCCGAGGGCGTCGAGGCCAAGGGCTCCGACACCCCGGTCCTGGTCGCCGCGGGCGGCGGCATGGCCGCCGCGGGTGCCGCGGGCCTGGGCTTCGCCCTCCTGCGCCGCGGCCGCCACCAGGGCTGATCCCAGCCCCCGCACACGCGAACGGCCGGTCTTGCCACGGGGGGCAGACCGGCCGTTCGCCTTCGGCTGTGCGGTCGAGCGGCTGTGCGCCGGTGCGGCCGAGCAGTGGGGCGGTTCAGCCGCGGCGCGGCTGCGTCGCGCCTACTTCGCGCCTACTTCGCGGGCTCCGGCTCCGGCTCGGAGACGCCCTCGCCGTCCGCCTCCGGCTCGACCGGGGTCTTCACCGAGTCCAGCAGCAGCTGCGCCACGTCCACGACCTGGAGCGACTCCTTGGCCTGGCCGTCGTTCTTCTTGCCGTTGACCGAGTCGGTCAGCATCACGAGGCAGAACGGGCAGGCGGTGGAGACGATGTCCGGGTTGAGGGACAGCGCCTCGTCCACGCGCTCGGTGTTGATGCGCTTGCCGATCCGCTCCTCCATCCACATGCGCGCACCGCCGGCGCCGCAGCAGAAGCCGCGCTCCTTGTGGCGGTGCATCTCCTGCTGGCGCAGGCCCGGGACGGCGGACATGATCTCGCGCGGCGGCGTGTAGACCTTGTTGTGGCGGCCGAGGTAGCACGGGTCGTGGTACGTGATCAGACCGTCGACCGGCGTCACCGGGATGAGCCTGCCCTCGTCGATGAGGTGCTGGAGCAGCTGCGTGTGGTGGATGACCTCGTAGTCACCGCCGAGCTGCGGGTACTCGTTCGCGATGGTGTTGAAGCAGTGCGGGCAGGTCGAGACGATCTTCTTCGCCGACTTCGGCTTCTTCGTCGACTCGTCCTCGTCGTCCTCGCCGAACGCCATGTTCAGCATCGCGACGTTCTCCTGGCCCAGCTGCTGGAACAGCGGCTCGTTGCCCAGGCGGCGCGGCGAGTCACCGGTGCACTTCTCCTCGCCGCCCATGATCGCGAACTTGACGCCCGCGATGTGCAGCAGCTCCGCGAAGGCCTTGGTGGTCTTCTTGGCCCGGTCCTCCAGCGCGCCGGCGCAGCCGACCCAGTAGAGGTAGTCGACCTCGGACAGGTCCTCGACGTCCTTGCCGACGATCGGGACCTCGAAGTCGACCTCCTTGGTCCACTCGACGCGCTGCTTCTTGGCCAGGCCCCAGGGGTTGCCCTTCTTCTCCAGGTTCTTCAGCATCGTGCCGGCCTCCGACGGGAAGGCGGACTCGATCATCACCTGGTAGCGGCGCATGTCGACGATGTGGTCGATGTGCTCGATGTCGACCGGGCACTGCTCCACGCACGCACCGCAGGTGGTGCAGGACCACAGCACGTCCGGGTCGATGACGCCGTTCTCCTCGACGGTGCCGATCAGCGGGCGCTCGGCCTCGGCCAAGGCGGCGGCCGGGACGTCCTTCAGCTGCTCCTCGGTGGCCTTCTCCTCGCCCTCCATGGTCTTGCCGCCGCCGGCCAGCAGGTACGGGGCCTTGGCGTGCGCGTGGTCGCGCAGCGACATGATCAGGAGCTTCGGCGAGAGCGGCTTGCCGGTGTTCCACGCGGGGCACTGCGACTGGCAGCGGCCGCACTCGGTGCAGGTGGAGAAGTCGAGGATGCCCTTCCAGGAGAACTGCTCGACCTGGGAGACGCCGAAGACGTCGTCCTCGCCCGGGTCCTCGAAGTCGATCTCCTTGCCGCCCGAGGTCATCGGCTGCAGCGCGCCGAGCGCGGTCGCGCCGTCGGCGTTGCGCTTGAACCAGATGTTCGGGAAGCCGAGGAAGCGGTGCCACGCCACACCCATGTTGGTGTTGAGCGAGACCACGATCATCCAGATCAGCGAGACGCTGATCTTCACCATGGCGACGGCGTAGATGAGGTTCTGGAGCGTGCTCGGCTCCAGCCCGTTGAAGGCCTCGACCAGCGGGTACGAGGCGAAGTACGCGGCCTCGTAGTGCTGGACGCCGTGGATGGCGCCCTCCAGGCCGCGCAGCGTGAGGATCGCGAGGCCGATGGTGAGGATCACGTACTCGACGAAGTACGCCTGCCAGGCCTTGGAGCCGGCGAAGCGGGACTTGCGGCCGGCCCGGGAGGGCAGCGACAGCAGCCGGATCACCATGAGGACGACGATGCCGACGACCGTCATCAGGCCGATGAACTCGGTGTAGAGCTCGAACGGCAGGAAGTCGCCGACGATCGGCAGCAGCCAGTCCGCCTGGAAGAGCTGCCCGTACGCCTGGACCAGCGTGGGCGGCAGCGTCAGGAAGCCGATCGCGACGAACCAGTGCGCGAAGCCGACGATGCCCCAGCGGTTCATGCGCGTGTGGCCCAGGAACTCCCGGACCAGGGTGATCGTCCGCTCCTTCGGCCGGTCTGTGCGGCTGCCCGCCGGGACGGGCTGGCCGATCTTGACGAACCGGTAGATGGACGCCACGGCTCGGGCGAGCAGCGCGACGCCGACCACGGTCAGGACCAGCGACACGATGATCGCGGCGAGTTGCATTGGGGGCTCCTCGGGCGGGCACTTACTAAGCGGTAACTTATTCAGTCAAGCTGAGATTACCGCCCCCCACCGCCGCACTGTAGTCGTGCAGGCGGTGATCTGTGTCGCTCAGGCCGCCCTCACTTCGGCGCGGGGCGCGGCGGCCGCGGGGCGGCGGGCGCGGAGGGCCGCGCGGGGGGTCTGCGCGAGGATCGCGAGGTCCATGCCGAGCCAGTGGTGTTCGACGTAGTGCAGGTCGAGCAGGGCCATCTCCTCCCAGGGGAGGTCGGAGCGGGCGCTGACCTGCCAGAGGCCCGTCATGCCGGGGCGTACGAGGGTCCGCTCGCGCGGGTTCCCCTCCCCGGGCGGCAGGGGGCGCGGCCCGACCAGGGACATCTCGCCGCGCAGCACGTCGAACAGCTGCGGCAGCCCGTCGAGGGCGTACCGGGTGACCCAGGGCGCCCCCCGGAAGAGGTGGCGGTGGTACGGCGTGCCGCCCCGTCCGGCGACCTCCTCCTTCACGAAGGGGGAGCGGCGCGTGGTGAGGGCGACCGCGGCGGCGACGGCGAGCAGGGGCAGGGCCGCCAGGACCAGCGCGAGGGCCGCGCCGAACAGGTCGGTGGCGCGCTTGGCCGTGCCCGGCCGGGGGCGCGGGAGGGACGCCGGAAGCGGGGGGAGCGGGAGCGCGGGCATACCGGCACCCTGCCGCGTCCGCTCCGCGGCTGCCGGGTGCCGCGCGAACGGGGTCCCCCGCACGGCCGCCGATCCTTCCCGCCGCGCCGGCTCCCCGGCCGTCCGGTCCGGGCCCCCCGGACCCTCGTGCCGCCGGTGGGGTGAGCGTAAGGGCCGCGTAAGAGTTGAGTCGCCACGGCTCAGGTCTGTTGACGGGCGCGCGGCGGTACGGCATCCTTGAGTCTGTTCCACTCAAGTCATGGAGGAATCAAAAATGGCACGTGCGGTCGGCATCGACCTGGGCACCACTAACTCCGTCGTCAGCGTTCTCGAAGGCGGAGAGCCCACCGTCATCACCAACGCCGAGGGTGCCAGGACCACGCCGTCCGTCGTCGCCTTCGCCAAGAACGGCGAGGTCCTCGTGGGCGAGGTCGCCAAGCGCCAGGCGGTCACGAACGTGGACCGCACCATCCGCTCGGTGAAGCGCCACATGGGCACCGACTGGAAGATCAACCTGGACGGCAAGGACTTCAACCCGCAGCAGATGAGCGCCTTCATCCTGCAGAAGCTGAAGCGTGACGCCGAGGCCTACCTGGGTGAGAAGGTCACCGACGCGGTCATCACCGTGCCGGCGTACTTCAACGACTCCGAGCGCCAGGCCACCAAGGAGGCCGGCGAGATCGCGGGCCTGAACGTCCTCCGCATCGTCAACGAGCCCACCGCGGCCGCCCTGGCGTACGGCCTCGACAAGGACGACCAGACCATTCTCGTCTTCGACCTCGGTGGCGGCACCTTCGACGTGTCCCTCCTGGAGATCGGCGACGGCGTCGTCGAGGTGAAGGCCACCAACGGTGACAACCACCTCGGTGGTGACGACTGGGACCAGCGCGTCGTCGACTACCTGGTGAAGCAGTTCGCCAACGGCCACGGCGTCGACCTGTCCAAGGACAAGATGGCGCTGCAGCGTCTGCGCGAGGCCGCCGAGAAGGCGAAGATCGAGCTGTCGTCCTCCACCGAGACGACCATCAACCTCCCGTACATCACGGCCTCCGCCGAGGGCCCCCTGCACCTCGACGAGAAGCTGACCCGCGCCCAGTTCCAGCAGCTGACCGCGGACCTGCTGGAGCGCTGCAAGACGCCGTTCCACAACGTCATCAAGGACGCGGGCATCAACCTGTCCGAGATCGACCACGTCGTCCTCGTCGGCGGCTCCACCCGCATGCCGGCCGTCGCCGAGCTCGTCAAGGAGCTGACCGGCGGCAAGGAGGCCAACAAGGGCGTGAACCCGGACGAGGTCGTCGCCATCGGCGCCACCCTCCAGGCCGGTGTCCTCAAGGGTGAGGTCAAGGACGTCCTGCTCCTCGACGTGACCCCGCTGTCCCTCGGCATCGAGACCAAGGGCGGCATCATGACCAAGCTCATCGAGCGCAACACCACGATCCCGACCAAGCGGTCCGAGATCTTCACGACGGCCGAGGACAACCAGCCGTCCGTGCAGATCCAGGTCTACCAGGGCGAGCGCGAGATCGCGGCGTACAACAAGAAGCTCGGCATGTTCGAGCTGACCGGCCTGCCGCCGGCCCCGCGCGGCGTCCCGCAGATCGAGGTCTCCTTCGACATCGACGCGAACGGCATCATGCACGTGACCGCGAAGGACCTGGGCACGGGCAAGGAGCAGAAGATGACCGTCACCGGCGGCTCCTCGCTCGCCAAGGACGAGGTCGACCGCATGCGCCAGGAGGCCGAGCAGTACGCGGAGGAGGACCACCGCCGCCGCGAGGCCGCCGAGACCCGCAACCAGGGCGAGCAGCTCGTCTACCAGACCGAGAAGTTCCTCAAGGACAACGAGGACAAGGTCCCGGGCGACGTCAAGACCGAGGTCGAGGGTGCTCTCGCCGAGCTGAAGGAGAAGCTCAAGGGCGAGGACACGGCGGAGATCCGCACCGCGACCGAGAAGGTCGCCGCGGTCAGCCAGAAGCTCGGCCAGGCGATCTACGCCGACGCCCAGGCCGCGCAGGGTGCCGCCGGTGCCGCTGCCGGTGACGCCGGTGCCCAGGCCGCCGACGACGACGTCGTCGACGCCGAGATCATCGACGAGGACAAGCCGAAGGGCGGCCAGGTCTGATGTCGGAGGAGACCCAGGGCTTCGACGAGAAGCCCGAAGTCCCCGCCGACGGCACGCCCGACGAGCCGAAGGCCGCCGACTCCGCCAAGGAGGCGGCGGCCCCGGCCGGGGACGCAACGGACGTGGCCCTGGTGGCCCAGCTGGACCAGACCCGTACGGCGCTCGGCGAGCGCACCGCGGACCTCCAGCGGCTCCAGGCCGAGTACCAGAACTACCGCCGCCGCGTGGAGCGGGACCGGATCACGGTCAAGGAGATCGCCGTCGCGAGCCTCCTGAACGAGCTCCTCCCCACGCTCGACGACATCGGCCGCGCCCGGGAACACGGCGAGCTGGTGGGCGGTTTCAAGTCGGTGGCCGAATCCCTGGAGACGGTCGTCGCCAAGATGGGCCTCCAGCAGTTCGGCAAGGAGGGCGAGCCCTTCGACCCGACGATCCACGAGGCCCTGATGCACTCGTACGCGCCGGACGTCACCGAGACGACCTGCGTGGCGATCCTGCAGCCCGGGTACCGGATCGGCGAGCGTACGATCCGCCCCGCGCGCGTCGCGGTGGCCGAGCCCCAGCCCGGGGCGCAGGCCAAGGCGGAGGAGTCGGAAGACTCCGAGCAGGACAGTGAGTAAGAAGTAGGCAGCACCCGCACGCGGGAGGAGGGACGTCGATGAGCACGAAGGACTTCGTGGAGAAGGACTACTACAAGGTTCTCGGCGTCCCCAAGGACGCCACCGAGGCCGAGATCAAGAAGGCGTACCGGAAGCTCGCCCGCGAGTTCCACCCGGACGCCAACAAGGGCAACGCGGAGGCCGAGGAGCGCTTCAAGGAGATCTCCGAGGCGAACGACGTCCTCGCCGACCCCAAGAAGCGCAAGGAGTACGACGAGGCCCGCGCGCTCTTCGGGAACGGCGGCTTCCGCCCCGGTCCCGGAGCCGGCGGCTCCTTCAACTTCGACCTGGGCGACCTCTTCGGGGGCGCCCAGGCCGGGGGCGGGGCCGGCGGTTTCGGCGGCGGACTCGGGGACGTCTTCGGCGGGCTGTTCGGCGGCCGGGGTGCGGGCGCGGGCACGCGGACGCAGCCCCGGCGCGGGCAGGACATCGAGTCCGAGGTCACCCTCAGCTTCACGGAGGCGGTGGACGGCGCGACCGTCCCGCTCCGGATGTCGTCCCAGGCGCCCTGCAAGGCCTGTTCCGGCACCGGCGACAAGAACGGCACGCCCCGGGTGTGCCCGACCTGCGTCGGCACCGGACAGGTCTCGCGCGGCGGCGGTGGAGGCTTCTCCCTCACCGACCCCTGCGTCGACTGCAAGGGGCGCGGCCTGATCGCCGAGACCCCCTGCGAGGTCTGCAAGGGCAGCGGCCGGGCGCGTTCCTCGCGCACCATGCAGGTCCGCATCCCGGCGGGCGTCTCCGACGGCCAGCGGATCCGGCTGCGCGGCAAGGGCGCGCCGGGCGAGCGCGGCGGTCCCTCCGGCGACCTCTACGTGGTGGTCCACGTGGACTCCCACCCGGTCTTCGGCCGCAAGGGCGACAACCTCACCGTCACCGTGCCGGTCTCCTACGTGGAGGCCGCCCTCGGTGGCGAGGTGAAGGTGCCGACCCTCGGCGGGCCGCCGGTCACGCTGAAGCTCCCGGCGGGCACGCCGAACGGGCGGACGATGCGGGCGCGCGGCAAGGGAGCGGTGCGCAAGGACGGCACCCGCGGGGACCTGCTGGTCACCGTCGAGGTCGCCGTACCGACGCAGCTGTCGGACAAGGCGCGCGAGGCCCTGGAGTCGTACCGCGACGCCACGGCGGACGAGGACCCCAGGGAAGAACTCTTCCAGGCCGCGAAGGGAGCGTGACGCCATGAACAACGACGGCCGACGACGCAACCCGTACGAACTCACCGACGAGTCGCCGGTGTACGTGATCTCGGTGGCCGCCCAGCTCTCCGGCCTGCACCCGCAGACCCTGCGGCAGTACGACCGCCTGGGCCTGGTCTCCCCGGACCGCACGGCCGGCCGGGGCCGCCGCTACTCGGCCCGCGACATCGAGCTGCTCCGCACGGTGCAGCAGCTGTCGCAGGACGAGGGCATCAACCTCGCGGGCATCAAGCGCATCATCGAACTGGAGAACCAGGTGGCCGCGCTCCAGCAGCGCGTCGCCGAACTCTCCTCGGCGCTGGACGGCGCCGCCGCGGCCATGCAGCAGCGCGAGGCGCAGGTGCACGCGTCGTACCGGCGCGACCTGGTCCCGTACCAGGACGTGCAGCACACCAGCGCGCTGGTGGTCTGGCGCCCCAAGCGCCCGGCCGAGTAGGCGATTTCAGGCCAAGATCGGCCCCTGCCCCTGCGGGCGGGGGCCGTTCAGCTTTCCGGTGCGTCGAGGATGCCCGACTGGGCTATCAGGTAACCGAGTTGCGCTCGGCTCCCGCTGCCGAGATGGCTGGCCAGCTTGGCAATGTGCGCCCGGCATGTGCGCACGTTCATCCCCAGCCGGCGGGCGATCGCCTCGTCCACGTGCCCCTCCACGAGCAGCTGGGCGATGGAGCGCTGGACGCCCGTGATGCCGTCGGGCGTCGGGGTGTAGGTGACCTCCTCGCGCAGCGGCACGGCGCGCCGCCACAGCTGTTCGAACACCTTGATGAGGTACTCGACGAGGCCCGGGTGGCGCAGCTCCAGGGCGACCCGGCGGTCGTCGCTCGCGGGGATGAAGGCCACCGTCCGGTCGAAGATGATGAGCCGCTCGATCAGCTCCTCCAGCGTGCGGATCTCCACCTTCCCCGAGGAGATGCGGTCCACGTAGGCCAGGGTTCCCTGGCTGTGGCGGACGGTGTGCTGGTAGAGCGTGCGGATGCTGACCCCGCGGTTGATCAGCGGCGCGTCCCGCTCCAGCGCCTGGGTCAGCGCGAGCGACGGACGGGGGCCGCCGGGCTGTACCGTCAGGACCTCCGTGTGGCACTCGGCGGTGGCGATGTTGAGCGCCGCGTTGATGCGGTCGAAGCCTTCCAGCACCGTGATGGCGTGGGTGTTGGAGGGGGTCTGCGCGCTGATGGCGAGGAACGGCTCGAAAGTGTCGGTGAGTTCTACGGACAGCCGACGCCGGTCCTGGATCTCGCGTTCGATCGGGTGGAGGCGCTGCGCGAGTGCGACGGACGGTGGAACCGGACGCAGGGAGTTCGCGTCATCCGGATCCGGATGGAGCAGCGCGAATTCCAGCAGGCAAGGAGCGCTTTCAACTTCTGCGCGGGCGATGCGTCCGGTGCTGAGCGCGGTGGCGTACAACCGCGCGCCGTCGTCGCACAGGGCCGTGACCGAGTGGGGATGTGTCGGCTTTGTGGTGATGCTGGGCAAATCTCCACCCCCCAGGGTCCTGAACATGCAAGAACATGATGCATCGTCCTTGTGGCACGGACGTGCCTGAATGAGCCATCGTCTGACACGCGGGGGAGAGGATTCCATCAAGTGAGGACGAAGCCGACCATGTATAAGAGAATGCTTCGCTCGGCGCTTGCCGTTGTTTTCTCCACGGTTGTGGCCTACGGGGCTCTGGGCGGCGGTGTCGGGTCCGGGGGGACGGGTGCCGTGGTGGCGGGCGCTGCCGACGACACCGGCTGGACCACCGCGCCGACGGGTACCAAGGCGGACACCGGGTGGAACTCGCTCCCCGAGACGGTGGCGTGATGACTCCTGACGACCGTTCTTTCCGCCGGGAAATGGCCTCCGCGTACCGCTCCGGCTGGCAGTTCATCGATCTCGTCACGGCGATCCCCCACGCCGGCGACTCCCTGATGGTCACGTTGTTCGGCCAGCCCATCGTCGTGGTGCGCGAGGAGGACGAGGACGTGCGGGCGTACCGCTGCCTGCGCAGGCCCCGGGGCGCGCCCCAGCCCGTGCGGTGCGAAGTCCGCTACGGCATGGTCTTCGTCAACCTCGATCAGCGTGACCACCAGCTCTTCGAGCCCGATTTCACCACCGCCACCCCCCGCAGTGCCTGAAGCGATTCCCCCGTCGTTGCAGATCGCTTTAGGCGCTTCCCCCACACAACGGCGCCATCGTGGACCTGAACACGATGGCGCCGTTGTGCTGTCCGCGTCCATACCGCGGACCGGCCAAAGAACGGGGCATGTGGCGCGTACTGGTCGTTCCGGTACCGAAACCCGCCGGGCGGGCGTGCGGGCCCGGCGCACGGCCGCGCAGGCGCCTCGTACCGCCCCTCGGGCCCTGCCCCGCGCCCGGGCCGTCGTTCAGGCCCGGCCCATCGCCCGGTCCAGCGTGATCTCCATGACCACCCGGTCCGGGTTGGGCGACGGCACGCGCCGGTAGCGCTCCGCGTAGCGGGCCACCGCGTCCGCCACCGCCTCCTCGTCCGTACGGATCACCGCGCGCCCCTCCAGGGTCGCCCAGCGGCGTCCCTCCATCTGGCAGACCGCGACCCGGGCGCCGTCCGGCTGCGCCGCCAGCACGTTGCGGACCTTCTTGCTGTTCTTGTTGCTGATCACCCGCGCCAGGCCGGCCTCCGGGTCGTACGTCACGCCCACCGGGACCACGTGCGGCGTGCCGTCGGGGCGCGTCGTGGTGAGGGTGCAGATGTGGCGCTCCCGCCAGAAGGCGAGGTACTCGGGCGTCGGGTTCAGTGGATCCAGGGACATGACCGCAGCGTAGGGCTTGAGCCCTGGCTTGAGTCGGATAGACTCAACTTCATGGGTTGAGCGGAATAGACTCAACTTTGTATCCGTTGATGAAGTCAGACCGATGCGGGTCCCCCGATGCGGCCGGGACCCGGGTGTACCTGCCGATCGTCCCGGAGAGGAGAAGCCGTACGTGGACGCCGAGCTGACCAACAAGAGCCGGGAAGCCCTCAACGCCGCCACCACGAGGGCGGTGAAGGACGGCCACCCCGACCTCACCCCCGCGCACCTGCTCCTGGCCCTGCTCTCGGGGACCGACAACGAGAACATCACCGACCTGCTCGCCGCCGTCGAGGCCGACCAGGCCGCCGTGCGCACCGGCGCCGAGAAGGTGCTGGCCGGCCTGCCCAGCGTCACCGGCTCGACCGTCGCGCCCCCGCAGGCCAGCCGCGACCTGCTCGCCGTACTCGCCGAGGCCGACCGGCAGGCCGGCGAGCTCGGCGACGACTACCTGTCCACCGAGCACCTGCTGATCGCCCTGGCCGCCAAGGGCGGGGCGGCCGGCGAAGTGCTCACCCGGGAGGGCGCGACCGCGAAGAAGCTGCTGGCCGCCTTCGAATCCGTACGAGGAGGACGTCGGGTGACCACCCCCGACCCCGAGGGCCAGTACAAGGCCCTGGAGAAGTTCGGCACCGACTTCACCGCCGCCGCCCGCGAGGGCAAGCTCGACCCGGTCATCGGCCGGGACCACGAGATCCGGCGCGTGGTGCAGGTCCTGTCCCGGCGCACCAAGAACAACCCGGTGCTCATCGGCGAGCCCGGCGTCGGCAAGACCGCCGTCGTCGAGGGCCTCGCCCAGCGCATCGTGAAGGGCGACGTGCCCGAGTCGCTGAAGAACAAGCGCCTGGTCTCCCTCGACCTCGGCGCCATGGTCGCGGGCGCCAAGTACCGCGGCGAGTTCGAGGAGCGCCTGAAGACCGTCCTGGCCGAGATCAAGGACAGCGACGGGCAGATCATCACCTTCATCGACGAGCTGCACACCGTCGTCGGCGCGGGCGCGGGCGGCGACTCCGCCATGGACGCCGGCAACATGCTCAAGCCCATGCTGGCCCGCGGCGAGCTCCGCATGGTCGGCGCCACCACCCTCGACGAGTACCGCGAGCGGATCGAGAAGGACCCCGCCCTGGAGCGGCGCTTCCAGCAGGTGCTGGTCGCCGAGCCCAGCGTCGAGGACACCATCGCCATCCTGCGCGGCCTCAAGGGCCGGTACGAGGCCCACCACAAGGTCGTCATCAACGACAGCGCCCTGGTCGCCGCCGCCACCCTCTCCGACCGCTACATCACCTCCCGCTTCCTCCCCGACAAGGCCATCGACCTGGTCGACGAGGCCGCGTCCCGCCTCCGCATGGAGATCGACTCCTCCCCCCTGGAGATCGACGAGCTCCAGCGGTCCGTGGACCGCCTCCGCATGGAGGAGCTGGCGCTGAAGAACGAGTCCGACCCGGCTTCCCGCGAGCGCCTGGACCGGCTGCGCAAGGACCTCGCCGACAAGGAGGAGGAACTGCGCGGCCTGACCGCCCGCTGGGAGAAGGAGAAGCAGTCCCTCAACCGCGTCGGCGAGCTGAAGGAACGCCTCGACGACCTGCGCGGCCAGGCGGAGCGCGCCCAGCGCGACGGCGACTTCGACGCCGCCTCCAAGCTGCTGTACGGCGAGATCCCCACCCTGGAGCGGGAGCTGGCCGAGGCCACCGAGGCCGAGCAGGAGGCCGCCAAGGACACCATGGTCAAGGAGGAGGTCGGCCCGGACGACATCGCGGACGTGGTCGGCTCCTGGACCGGCATCCCGGCCGGCCGGCTGCTGGAGGGCGAGACCCAGAAGCTGCTCCGCATGGAGGACGAGCTGGGCCGCCGCCTGATCGGCCAGACCGAGGCCGTACGCGCCGTCTCGGACGCCGTACGCCGCACCCGCGCCGGCATCGCCGACCCGGACCGGCCCACCGGTTCCTTCCTCTTCCTCGGCCCCACCGGCGTCGGCAAGACCGAGCTGGCGAAGGCCCTCGCCGACTTCCTCTTCGACGACGAGCGGGCCATGGTCCGCATCGACATGTCGGAGTACGGCGAGAAGCACAGCGTCGCCCGGCTGGTCGGCGCGCCGCCCGGCTACGTCGGCTACGAGGAGGGCGGCCAGCTCACCGAGGCCGTGCGCCGGCGCCCGTACAGCGTGGTCCTGCTGGACGAGGTCGAGAAGGCCCACCCCGAGGTCTTCGACGTGCTGCTCCAGGTGCTCGACGACGGGCGGCTCACCGACGGGCAGGGGCGGACGGTGGACTTCCGCAACGCCATCCTGATCCTGACGTCCAACCTGGGCAGCCAGTACCTGATGGACCCCGGCGCCTCGGACGAGGTGAAGCGGCAGCAGGTCCTGGACGTGGTCCGGTCCTCCTTCAAGCCGGAGTTCCTCAACCGGCTCGACGACATCGTGGTCTTCTCCGCCCTCTCGAAGGACGAGCTGGCCCACATCGCCGAGCTCCAGATCGCCCGCCTCGCGAAGCGGCTGGCGGAACGGCGGCTGACCCTCGACGTCACGCCGGCGGCCCTGGCCTGGCTCGCCGACGAGGGCAACGACCCGGCCTACGGCGCCCGCCCCCTGCGCCGCCTGATCCAGACGGCGGTCGGCGACCGCCTGGCCAAGGAGATCCTGGCCGGCGAGATCAAGGACGGTGACACGGTCCGCGTGGACGTGGCGGGCGACGGCCTGATCGTGGGCCGCGCGACCTGATCGGCCCTGCTCAGCGGCCATGGGCGGCGGGACCTCCGGGGGTCCCGCCGCCCTTTCGCGCGCCCCTTCCGGGCGGCCGGGTTCCGCCCGCAGCGGATCGCGGCGGCGGGGGTTGCCATGGGGTGGGCGTGATGGGGGAGGATGGCGGTATCCGCACGAAGGGAAATCACGGTGAGCATCGATCCGGCCTCGATTCCGAACTTCGGGGGCCAGCCCGACCCGCAGGCCACTGGACCGGCGGGTCCCGTCGTGCCCGACCAGGACCTGGTCAAGCAGCTGCTGGAGCAGATGGAGCTCAAGTACGTCGTCGACGACGAGGGTGACCTCGCGGCGCCGTGGGAGGAGTTCCGCACGTACTTCATGTTCCGCGGCGAGGACGAGCAGCAGGTGTTCTCGGTCCGGACGTTCTACGACCGTCCGCACGCGATCGAGGAGCGTCCGCAGCTCCTCGAGTCGATCGACGACTGGAACCGCCGCACCCTGTGGCCCAAGGTCTACACCCACACCCACGACGACGGCTCCGTCCGCCTCATCGGCGAGGCGCAGATGCTGATCGGCACCGGCGTCAGCCTGGAGCACTTCGTCTCCTCCACCGTCAGCTGGGTCCGCGCCTCCATCGAGTTCGACAAGTGGCTCGTGGAGCAGCTCGGCCTGGAGAAGGAGATCGACTCCGCGGGCGACGAGCCCGAGGGCGACGACGAGGCCTGAGCGGCCGCGCCCTGACCGGGACCCCGGCGCCGAGCGCCGGGCAGGTCCCGTGGGCGTACGGACAGCCCGGCGGGGGCCCCGGTCACGACGACCGGGACCCCTGGCCGGGCTTTTGGCGTTCCGGGTCCGAGGCCTGAGCCGGGGGCTGAGGCCAGGGGGCCGGGGTGGGGCTTCGGGCTGGGGGCTGGAGGCTGTGGGCCGTCGGGGCCGGCTACAGCTTGCGCAGGCGGGTGGCGGCTTCCTGCAGGACCTCGTCCTTCTTGCAGAAGGCGAAGCGGACGAGGGAGCGGCCCGCCGTCTCGTCGTCGTAGAAGACGGAGTTCGGGATGGCGACGACGCCGCAGCGGGCCGGCAGCTCGCGGCAGAAGGCCAGGGCGTCCCGCTCGCCGAGCGGGGTGATGTCGGTGGTGATGAAGTACGTGCCCGCGGGCCGGAAGACCTCGAAGCCGGCCGCCTCCAGGCCGCCGGTCAGGATGTCCCGCTTGCGGGCCATGTCGGCGCGGAAGCCCTCGTAGTACGCGTCCGGCAGGGCCAGGGCCTCGGCGACGGCGTACTGGAACGGGCCCGACGAGACGAAGGTCAGGAACTGCTTCGCGGTGCGGACGGCCGCGGTCAGCGCGGGGGAGGCGGTGATCCAGCCGACCTTCCACCCGGTGAACGAGAAGGTCTTGCCGGCGGAGGAGATGGTGACCGTCCGGTCGCGCATGCCGGGGAACGAGGCGATCGGGACGTGCGCGCCCTCGAAGACCAGGTGCTCGTAGACCTCGTCCGTGACGACCAGCAGGTCCCGCTCCACCGCCAGCTCCGCGATGGCGCGCAGCTCGGCCTCGGTGAGGACGGTGCCCGTGGGGTTGTGGGGGGTGTTGAGGAGCAGCAGGCGGGTGCGCGGGGTGACGGCGGCCCGCAGCTCGTCGAGGTCCAGCCGGAAGGCGCCCTCGTGCGGGCGGAGGGTGACGGGGACGCGGGTGGCGCCGGCCATGGCGATGCAGGCCGCGTACGAGTCGTAGTACGGCTCCAGGGCGACGACCTCGTCGCCGGGCTCCAGCAGGGCCAGCAGGGAGGCCGCGATGGCCTCGGTCGCGCCCGCGGTGACCAGCACCTCGGTGTCCGGGTCGTGGGCGAGCCCGTAGAAGCGGCGCTGGTGGTCGGCGACGGCCCGGCGGAGCTCGGGGATGCCGGGGCCGGGCGGGTACTGGTTGCCGCGGCCCTCGCGGACGGCGCGTACCGCGGCCTCGGCGATCTCCTCCGGGCCGTCGGTGTCGGGGAAGCCCTGGCCCAGGTTGACGGAGCCGGTGCTGACGGCGAGCGCGGACATCTCCGCGAAGATCGTGGTGCCGAACGAGGCCAGGCGCCGGTTGAGGAACGGGCGGCCGGCGGCGGACCCGGGTCCGGGCGGGGTGCCGTGAGGTGCGGTCATGGGCGCCATCCTGCGCGGAACCTCTGGACTAGCTCAAGTGTGCTTTGGGCCGCGGGGCGCGGGGGGACACCCCGGTTACGCGGGACGCGGGGATCCCGCACTCGGGGGACCGAGCGAGTGCAGAAGGGGGCGAGGATCATGTTCCTGGCCTTTGGAGTGCTGTTGGTACTGCTGGTGGCGGGGCTCGTCTGGGTGATGGCCCGCAGCGGGGCGCAGACCCGGCCGCGCCGGCGCCGGTCGGGGAGCTGGTGGGCCGACTCCGGTTCCCACAGCGCCGGGTCGTCGTGCGGCACGGGGTCGTCCTGCGGTTCCTCCTCGTCGTGTGGCGGCTCGTCCTCGTCCTGCGGGGGCGGGGGAGGAGGGTGCGGGGGCGGCGGGTCCTGAGGGGCCGCGCGTGATCCGGCAAGGCCCGAGGGCCCGGCGGCGCAACTTCCGCCGGGCTCTGTCGCGTTGAACAGGTGAACTGGGTAGCCCCCGAGGGGATGTAAACCACGTCAAGTTGGGTAAAAACGCTGTGTGCGCCGTGCCTTTCATGATTCCCTCGGTTGAGTAGACCAGTCCTCGGACTTCCTCGGGCCTCCTCGGATCTCCCAGGGCTTTCCTGTGGACGAGCCGGTGACACCCCCATCCGCCGCACGGCCGGCCGGGGCGCGTCCGGCCGACCTCCCTCGCGCGTTTGCGGAGCCGATTCATGCTCACGACCCTCAAGACCACGTACACCGACACGCGTGCCGCCGACCTCGCCTGGGCCCTGGGCCGTGAACCGCTGCCCGCCCTCGCCGTAATGAAGCTCGAACTCACGGGTGCCAAGGTGGAGTTGCGCCTGCTCGGGGCCTCTCACCAGGTGCTGCTCGAAGAAGGCGACGTCATCTGTTCCGAGACGGTCGCCTGCATGCCCGGCAGCAGTACGCCGCTGCCGCTCGGGGTCGCCAAGCGCATCGGTGCCTGGGAGTACGAGTTCGCCGCGCGCGTCGAGACGCTGTCGCAGGGCTCGTTCGCGGGGCGGGCGCAGGAGTTGCTCGCGCTGGTCGCGGATCACCCGAACGGACTCGCCGGCACCTTTCCCGGGAGCCCGCACGCCTTCACGGCCATGCTGGCGCAGCGGTACGAGGGTCAGGTGCGGTGGCGCACGTGGCACGCGTACCCGCAGGAGGGCCAGCTGGTGGCCACGCGGACGCGCGTGGGGGTGCGGATGGCGGCCTCGCTGATCTGAGGTGCGGCGCGGGTGGGTGGTGTCGTGGTGGTGGTGTGGTGCTGTGGTGGCGTTGTGGCGCGGGGTTGTCGTGGCGGTCGTGGCGGTCGTGGTGGTCGCGCGGGTGGTGCGGTTCGGCGCGGGGTGGGGTGCGCCGCCGCACAAACGATCCGCCAACTGGCTGACACAGTGCGCCAGTTGCACCCATGTGGGTGACGGGGTGTGGGCATGGAGTGACGTACGGTTCGGTTCATGATCGACCGTTCCCCTGCCCGTGGTGGGGAGGCCCCGAGCGCTCCCGCCGCCCCCGGCGGGCTCCCGGCGCCCGCGGCGGATCTCGTGCCCGGCGGGGATCCCGTGGCCGTGGTGGAGGCCGGTTCGGCGGCGCTGCCCGTGCGGCCGAGGACCGGGCGGCTGCTGGTGCTCGCGACCGTGTTCGTCTGTGCGGCCTGCGGACTCGTGTACGAACTCGAACTGCTGGCGCTCGCCTCGTACCTCATCGGCGACTCCGTCACCCAGGCCTCCGTCGTGCTGTCCGTGATGGTCTTCGCGATGGGCGTCGGCTCCCTCCTCGCGAAGCGGCTGCGGGCGCGGCCCGCCGTCGGCTTCGGGGCGGTGGAGGCGGTGCTCGCGCTCGTCGGCGGGCTGTCCGCGACAGCGCTGTACGCGTGCTTCGCCTGGCTCGGCGAGTCCAGGCCCGCGCTGGTGGCCTTCTCCCTCGCGATCGGGGTGCTCATCGGTGCGGAGATCCCGCTGCTCATGACCCTGATCCAGCGGGTCAGACGGCAGGACGCGGGCGGTGCCGTCGCCGATCTCTTCGCCGCCGACTACGTCGGTGCCCTGGTCGGCGGCCTGGCCTTCCCCTTTCTGCTGCTGCCGATGCTCGGGCAGCTCACCGGCGCGATGCTGACCGGCACCGTCAATGCGGCCGTCGGCGGGGCGCTCGTCCTGTGGCTGTTCCGGGGGGACCTCAGCCGGCGGGCGCGCTGGCTGCTGCTCGCGGCCAACCTCTGCGTCCTCGCCGTGCTGGCCTCCGCCACCGTGCTGGCCGACGACTTCGAGCGGGTGGCGCGGCGGGCGGTGTACGGGGCCGAGGTGCGGGTCGCCGTACAGACCGACGTACAGGAACTGGTGGTCACCGGCCCCTCGCGCGGGTCACCCCGGTCGCTCGACCTGTACCTCGACGGGCGGCTGCGGGTGAGCGGGTACGACGAGCACCGCTACCACGAGGCGCTGGTGCACCCCGCGATGAACGGACCGCACGAGCGGGTGCTGGTGCTGGGCGGCGGGGACGGGCTGGCTGCGCGCGAGGTGCTGCGGTACCCGGACGTGCGGCGCGTGACGGTGGTCGAGCTGGACGCGGGGGTGGTGCGGCTGGCGCGTACGGACCCGATGCTCTCGCAGCTGAACGGGCACGTCTTCGGCGACCCGCGGGTGCGGGTGGTGACGGCGGACGCCTTCCAGTGGCTGCGGGAGGGGGCGGGCGAGGGGGAGGGCCGGGTGGGTGGGGGTGGTCCGGGTGGCGGGGCGGGGTCCCGTGCCGCCGGGCCGGCCCGGACCGCCGGGTACGACGTGGTCGTGTCCGACCTGCCGGATCCCGGGATCACGCCGAGTACGAAGCTGTACTCGCAGGAGTTCTACGGGCTGGTCGCGCGGGCCCTGCGGCCCGGGGGCCGTGCGGTGGTGCACGCCGGCTCGCTGTCGGCGCGGCCGCGCACGTTCTGGACGGTCGAGGCGACGCTGCGGGCCGCGGGGCTCGCGACCCGGCCGTACACGGCGGGGGGCCGGCTGTCGGGGTTCGAGGCCGGGCCCGACCGGTCGACCGGGCGCGGCGGGGCGCCGGTGGACTGGGGATTCGTACTGGCCGGCCCCGGACGGCCGCCCGCGCTGGGGGTGCGGCGGGACGCGGGTGCGCTGCGTTCGCTGTCCGACGCCGCGCTGGACGCGGCCTCGCGGGACGCGGAGCGGGCCAGGATGCGCGGGCTGCCGGCTTCCACGCTGCCGCATCCCCGGTACACGTAGGGGTTCCGCCGGGGTGGGGATGGCGGTGGGGCGGTGTCCGGTGGGTCGGCGGTGCGCGGGAGGGTGCGCGGGGCGTCCCCGTGGGTAGGCTCGGCTGTCATGGAGCATCAGGTGTTCGTACCGGTGGCCGTGGACGACCTCCGAGCCGTGCTGCGGGATCCCGCGCGGGTGGCGGGCTGCGTGCCCGGGCTCCAGCGGGACGCGGGTGAAGCGGTTTCTGCGTCTGAGGCCGGGGGCGGGGCCGGTGGTACCGGTGTTGTCGGCGGTCTCGGCGGTGTCGGCGGGGGGTCGTTCGGCGGACGGCTCAAGGTGCGGGTCGGGAACAGCACCGTGACGTACCGGGGCGTGGTCTCCGTGGTCGAGGCCGGTGATGCCGGGTTCGTGGTGGTGGCCGAGGGCGCGGAGGTACGCGGCTCCGGCTCGGTGTCGGTCACCCTGCGGGTGGCGCTGCGGGGCGGGGCCGAGGGGACCTGGCTGGAGTTCGCCGGGGACGCGGAGGTGGCCGGGAGGGCCGCCGAGTTCGCGCCGGAGGCCGCCGACGCGGCGGTGCGCAGGCTGCTGGACCGGGTGGGTTCGGCGCTCGGGGACGAGGCGGCCGTGGCACCGGGGGGCGGGGCGGAGGGGGAGTCTCCGTCGGGTGCGGGTCCCGTGCCGGGTGCGGGTGCGGGTGTGGATCCGGGGGCTGGGGCTGGTGGGTCGGCTTCGGTGTTCGACGCGGAGGTGCCGCCGCCGTCGCTCGATCCGGCGCTGGATCCCTTCCTGGAGGACGACTTCGGCACGCGGGTGCCGGCCGAGGCGGCCCATGCGCGGCGCACGATGATCGGGCGCAGCGCGGAGGAGGTCGACCACGCGCCGCCGCGCGGGCGGTACGCGCCGGTTCCGGCCCCGGAGGCGGGGGGAGCGGGCGGGGCGATGCGGTGGGTGGCGCCGGCTGCCGCGCTGGCGTTGGCGGGGGCGGTCGTGGTGGCGCGGTCGCTTCGGCGTCGCCGGCCCTGACCTCCCGGTCCGGGGGCTGCTGCCGCTGACCTCCCGGTCCGGGGGCTGCTGCCGGTGACCTGCCGGTCCGGGGGCTGCTGCCGCTGTGCCCCGGTCCCGCCCTTCTTCCGTTCACCGTGGCTCTGCCCCGGGCCCCGGGGCCGGCCGGTCGGGCCGGTACGGGTTTTCGGCCCGGTCCCGGGGACCGTCCGGCTGGGTCGGTACCGGGTGGGGACGTGGTGCCGGGCCGCCCCGCTGAATCGTGCCCCGGTCCCGCCCTTCTCCCGTTCACCGGGGCTCTGCCCCGGATCCCCGCCGGTGGCCTGCGGCTCGGAACCCCCGTCGGGCTGCGCCCCGGGCCCCGCCCGAGGGGTGTGGGGACAGTCCGTGCGGGCCCGGGGTGCAGCCCCGAGGGGGTGTGGGGCACAGGTGCGCGGGTTCGGGATGCAGGCCCGCGGGGTCCGGGGCGTGGTCCCGGTGAACGGAAGAAGGGCGGGGCAGGGGCATCTTCCCGCTTCAGCCGAGCGGCCTCCGGGCCCGCACGGGGGTGCCCCGGGCCCCGCCGGGCCTGTGGCCCGGGGCCTCCTCGGAGCTGTGCGCCGGAACTGGACCGGCTGTGCGCCGGGTCTGGAGGGGCTCTGTCCCGGGCGCCGGCGGGGTGGTGGCTTGGGCTGCGGCGGGGTGGTGGCTTGGGCTGCGGCGGGGTGGTGGCTCGGGCGCCGGCGGGGCGGTGGCTCGGGCCGCGGCGGGGTGGTGGCTCGGGCTCTTCGGGGGGTGGTCACGGGTGTTCGGTGGCGAGGATCTCGCGGGGGCGCTCGGGGTGGGGGAGGAATCGGGGTGGCGGTCGTAGGGTCGGGGCATGAGTGAAGTGACCGAACTGAGCGCCGGTGGCGTGGATCTGGTTGTCGATCAGGGGAACGGGTGCCGGATCGCGAGTCTGCGGGTCGACGGGACCGAGTTGCTGCGGCAGGGCGAGCGGTACGGGGCGTTTCCGATGGTGCCCTGGTGCGGGCGGATCCGGGACGGGCGGTTCCGGGACGGGGCCGCCGAGCACCAGATGCCGGTGAACGCACCCCCGCACGCCATCCACGGCTTCGCGCGGGACGCCGCCTGGCGGGTGGCCGCGGCCGAGAAGGCCTCGGCGGCGTTCACGTACGACCTGGCCGACCCCTGGCCGTACAGCGGGCGGGTCACGCAGCGCGTGGAGCTGGCCGAGGACTCGCTGACCCTCGCGCTCGGCGTGGAGACGTACCAGGACTCCTTCCCGGCGCAGGCCGGCTGGCACCCCTGGTTCCTGCGGAACATCGGCGGCGAGGACGCGCGGGTGGAGTTCGACGCGGCCTGGCAGGAGGAGCGCGGGGACGACCACCTGCCCACCGGGCGGCGGATCGATCCGCTGCCGGGGCCCTGGGACGACTGCTTCGGGATGCCCGACGGCGTCCGGGTCACGCTGACCTGGCCGGGGCAGCTGGAGCTGACGGTGCGGAGCCGGGCCGAATGGGTGGTCGTGTACGACGAGCAGGCCGAGGCCGTGTGCGTGGAGCCGCAGTCGGGTCCGCCGAACGGGCTCAACACGCTGCCGCGGCTCGTGACGCCGGTCGATCCGCTGGAGATCGAGACCGTGTGGTCCTGGCGGCGGCTCTAGGCCCTGTCTTTCGGATCACGCCGGGCTCGCGGGGTCTGGCACGCACGCTCGCCGCGTTGTCGTCGGTCGCCAACGCTCCGCGTTGACTCCCTCCTCCGCCTTGCGATCGCACGCACCAGGCCCCGCTCCCTGATCCGGCCTGATCCGAAAGACAGGGCCTAGGCCCTGGTGCGTGCGATCGCGAGGCGGAGGAGGGACGACAACGCGGTGGGCGTGCGTGCCGGGCCCCGCGAGCCGCCCGACGTGACCCGAAAGACAGGGCCTGGCCGCGGGCGGGATCGGGGCGGGACCGGGGCGGGAAGACAGGCCCTAAGCTCAAAGGCATGAGTGACGTACGTGGTGAGCTGCTCCAGCAGATCAAGGACAAGGCCGTCGTGCACGGCAAGGTCATCCTCTCTTCCGGCCGCGAGGCCGACTGGTACATCGACCTGCGCCGGGTGACCCTCGACGGCCAGGCGGCGCCGATGGTCGGGCAGGTCATGCTCGACCTCACCGCCGACCTCGACTTCGACTGCGTCGGCGGCCTCACCCTCGGCGCCGACCCGGTCGCGACCTCGATGCTGCACGCCTCCGCCGCGCGCGGCCGGCGCCTGGACGCCTTCGTGGTCCGCAAGGCCCAGAAGGCGCACGGCATGCAGCGCCGCATCGAGGGCACCGACGTCAAGGGCCGTCGCTGCCTGGTCGTCGAGGACACCTCCACCACCGGCGGCTCGCCGCTCACCGCCGTCGAGGCCGTCCGCGAGGCCGGCGGCGAGGTCGTCGCCGTGGCGACGATCGTGGACCGCGGTGCGGCCGGCGCGATCGCCGAGGCCGGGCTGCCGTACCTGACCGGGTACCAGCTCGACGAGCTGGGCCTCGCCTAGGAGCAACCGGCGTTGACGGGCGACAAGTCGTGACTTTCGTCCTTTGGCGCGGCTGACCTGCGGCTATATGGGCAAGGCGGAGTGTTTCACGTGAAACGCTCCGCCTTGTGTGCTTGTGGCACGGATACGCCGGGTGGACCGGGGCCGAGAGTCTGGAAAGATAGCCCCGACGATGACGTCGCCCCCAGGTCAGGGCCAACAGCACACCACCCGCACATCACAAGGAGCGGACAGATGCCCATCGCAACCCCCGAGGTCTACAACGAGATGCTCGACCGGGCGAAGGCAGGCAAGTTCGCCTACCCGGCCATCAACGTGACCTCGACCCAGACCCTGCACGCGGCCCTGCGTGGGTTCGCGGAGGCCGAGAGCGACGGCATCATCCAGATCTCCACCGGCGGTGCGGAGTTCCTGGGCGGCCAGTACAACAAGGACATGGTGACCGGTGCGGTCGCCCTGGCCGAGTTCGCGCACGTCGTCGCCGTGAAGTACGACATCACGGTCGCCCTGCACACCGACCACTGCCCGAAGGACAAGCTGGACGGCTACGTCCGCCCGCTGCTCGACATCTCCGCCGAGCGCGTGAAGGCCGGCCGCAACCCGCTCTTCCAGTCGCACATGTGGGACGGCTCCGCCGAGACCCTGGCCGACAACCTGGCCATCGGCCAGGAGCTGCTCGCCAAGGCCGCCGCCGCGAAGATCATCCTCGAGGTCGAGATCACCCCGACCGGCGGCGAGGAGGACGGCGTCAGCCACGAGATCAACGACGAGCTGTACACCACGGTCGAGGACGCGATCCGCACCGCCGAGGCCCTGGGCCTGGGCGAGAAGGGCCGCTACCTGCTGGCCGCCTCCTTCGGCAACGTGCACGGCGTCTACAAGCCGGGCAACGTGGTGCTGCGTCCGGAGCTGCTGAAGGACCTGCAGCAGGGCGTGGGCGAGAAGTACGGCAAGACCAACCCGTTCGACTTCGTCTTCCACGGCGGCTCCGGCTCCACCGAGCAGGAGATCGCCACCGCGCTGGAGAACGGCGTCGTGAAGATGAACCTCGACACCGACACCCAGTACGCCTTCACCCGCCCGGTCGCGGACCACATGTTCCGCAACTACGACGGTGTCCTGAAGGTCGACGGCGAGGTCGGCAAGAAGTCCACCTACGACCCGCGCACCTGGGGCAAGCTGGCCGAGGCGAGCATGGCCAAGCGCGTCACCGAGGCCTGCGCGAACCTGCGTTCCACCGGCACCAAGCTGAAGTAACGGCCGGGGAGCGTCGGCCGGCCGTCCGGCCGGTTCGTCCCCAGGTTGTGGAGGAAGGGGCCTTCCCGTCCGCGTGAGCGGTGGGGAGGCCCCTTCCTGCGTTCGGTGTGGACGGGTCACGGGTGGCCCCGGCGCCGACGGGCCCGGCGCGCACGGGCCCGGACGCGCGTGGTCCCCCGGCAGGGACAGGGGATCCGTGCCCGGGGGTGCGGCGGGTCGTGCGTCCGGTCAGGACCAGAGGGCGAGGGGGACGGCCGGGCGGGCCGTGGTGACCACGGCCGTGAAGACCGTCTCGCCGTCCTGGGTGCCCGTGACGCGGACCAGGCGGCTGCCGTCGCGCCCCTGGCCGAGCCGCTCGGCGCCGAGCAGGACCGGGCTGCCGAACTCCGCGTACCGGTGGTACGAACTGTCGACCGTGACCGGCAGCACCCCGCGCTCGGGCGAGAGCGCCACCGCGGCCTGGCGGGCCGCCTCCAGCAGCACCATGCCCGGCAGGTGGTCGCCGGGGTGGTCGAAGAGCACCGGGTGGCGGGTGTCGTAGCGGAGCTGCCAGGCGTCCGGGCGGCCGGTGGGGGAGAGCACCACGTCGAACGGCGACAGCCGGCCGACCTGCGAGGGGACGACGGGGGTGGCGGGCAGGCCGGGGGCGGGCCGCTGCGCGAGCTGCTCGGCGCGCAGCCTGCGGTAGACGGCGGGCGAGGTGCAGGTGTAGCCGGCGCCGCCGGTGGCGATGACCCGGCCGGACTGGCGCACCACGACCTCGTACCGCAGGCCCGTCAGCTGCTTGCCGCGGCGGCGGACGTCGGGGCAGGTGACCTCCAGGTCGAGGGAGGCCGGCGCCCCTCCTATCACCAGGTGGTCGGCGACGGCGGTGTAGTCCAGGCCCCACATCAGGAACTGGTAGCCCTGCGGCACGTCGTACGCCGCGTGCGCGAGGAGCGCGCCGACCTGACGGACCGTTTCGGCGACGAGCATCGGGTCGTAGTGGCTGCCGGCGATCGGGGTGAAGAAGCTGTGCCCGCGGGGCCACTGGGCCCGCACGTGGAAGCGGTCCTCGGCGAGCCGGCACCAGCCGGTCAGGAAGACCTCGGCGACGGCCGCCCGGTGGACGAGCTGGCGCGGGACCGTGGTCGTGAGCCCGTCGAGGTGCGACGGACACTCGCAGCGCACGGGGGTGGACGTGGTCGCGCGGTCGGTCGGTTCCAGGGTCGTGATCATGAGGTCCCTTGAGGTCTGGCCGAAAGTGACTTGAGCCCGCCGAAGGCAAAGTACGTACTTCCGGGTTTCTTTGACAGGCCCAGGATTACCCGATGATCATCCCCTCCGGGGGGCCCGAGTGACATGATTCACACCCCTCAAAAACCGCATTTTCGCTGGTCAGGCGGGAAAAGTGGCTGGTCAGCCGGGAGGAATTGATCGTTCCGGGATGATCGAAAAGTCCGGTCCAGGGGTTCCCTGTGGAACGTAATCGGGTATCTTTTGGGACCTGACAACATCCCTGCTGTCAGGTTTTTTTCGGGGGGACGCTCTGCATGCACATGGCGGCAGCCGCCCGGAAACCTTCTTGAACCCCACGCGATACCGGCTCCGCCGATTGGAGAACCCCGTGCACTCCGTGCAGCACATCCGTCCGCTGCGGCACCTGCGCCTCGCCGCCGTCAACATCGACGGCGTTCTCCTGAGCGACACCTTCAGCCCGGTGATCCACCACTTCGTCACCAGCCGCGGCGGCCACTACGACGCCGCCGTCGAGCGCGAGATCTTCTCGCAGCCCCGGCACGTCGCCGCCCGCGCGGCCGCCGCGGCCGCCGGCCTGGACTGGACGCCGCAGCGGGTGCTGGAGGTGTACTTCGAGGAGCGCGCGGCCTACCTGGAGCGCCACCCGCTGCGGGTGCTGGAGGGTGCCGAGCAGCTGCTGCACCGGCTGCGGGCCCTGGGGCTGCGCACGGTCTGCTACGGCGGCCTGTCCAAGGAGCACTTCGACCGCCACCTCGGCCACTACGCGCACCTCTTCGACGGCCCCCGGTACGTCTGCACCAACGACTTCCGCCCCGGCGTCCGGGAGATCGCGACCGAGTTCTTCGGACTGGAGCCCTCCCGGGCGGTCTTCATCGACGACGTCGCCCGCGTCTCCGACGCGGCACGCGACCTGGGCGCCGCCTTCATCGGCCACCCGAGCACCTTCGAGCACGGCTTCCAGCGGCAGTTGATGCGCGAGGCCGACGTCCGCCACGTCGTCGGTTCCCTCGCGGAGATCGACGAGCCGCTGCTGCGCGCTTTGGACGCAGAGGCCGCGAGCGGGCACGCTTGGGCCGCTTGATTTCCAGGAACACGCAGCAACAATCGACATTCGCCACCAAGGGGGCCCATCCATGTCCGAGAACCGACTGCTGGCAGGCAAGGTCGCACTGATCACCGGAGCGAGCAGCGGCATCGGTGCCGCCGCGGCCCGGGTCTTCGCGCGCGAGGGCGCGAAGGTCGTGCTGGCCGCCCGCCGTGAGGACCGGCTCAAGGAGATCGTCGACGAGCTGCGGGCGGGGGGCGCGGAGGCGACGTACGCCGTGACGGACGTGACCAGGCCCGATGACACCGCGGAGGCGGTCCAGCAGGCGGTCACGACCTTCGGCCGGCTGGACGCGGCGTTCAACAACGCGGGCTGGGGCGTGGGGCGCAGCCCGCTGCACAAGATGGGCGACCAGCTCTACGACGAGATCATGGACGTCAACGTCCGCGGCATCTGGAACTGTCTCCGCGACGAGATCGCCGCGATGCTGGAGACCGGCGGCGGCACCATCGTGAACACCAGCAGCGTCGGCGGCGTGGTCGCGACCCCGGTCGCCGCGCCGTACGTGGCGGCCAAGCACGCGGTGATCGGCCTGACGCGGGCCGCGGCCGCGGAGTACGCCGCACAGGGAATTCGAGTCAACGCGGTCGCGCCCGGCACCACGCGCACCGAGGTCGTGGAGCAGTGGTTCGCGGCCGTCCCGGGCATCGAGGAGCAGCTCCACGCGGCCACGCCGCAGCCGCGTACGGCCGACCCGCGGGAGATAGCGGAGGCGGCCGCCTGGCTGTGCAGTGAGCGGTCGTCTTTCGTCACCGGTGTGACCATGCCGGTGGACGGCGGCTTCACGATGGTGTGAAGCTGGTTCCCGAGGAACGTACCCGCGGGCATGTATTGCCGCGGGTGCCGGAAAACAGACTGGGAACACCGGAACACGACAGGACGGAACGCGCTCACCGTTCGCTGCAGGGGGGTTGTGCGGCGCTTTGAAAGATGGGGGGCAGGAGAGGGAAGAACAGCAGATGAGCAGGATGGAACGACCCATGGTCAAGCAGGACCGGGCGGTGCGCACGCGCCAGGCGATCCTGGAGGCGGCCGCCACGGTGTTCGAGGAGCGGGGCTACGACGCCGCGAAACTCACCGACATCGTCAAGATCGCCCAGGTGACCAAGGGGGCGCTGTACTTCCACTTCGACTCCAAGGAAGACCTCGCGCAGGCGGTGATCGACGCGCAGGTGCACGTGGAACCCACCCACACGCCGCAGGAGTTCAAGGCGCAGGAGTTCGTCGACGTCGGGATGATCTTCTCGTACCGGCTCAAGCACGACATCCTCATGCGCGGCAGCGCACGGCTGACCCTCGACCAGACCGGGCGCAGCCTGGCCCGCTCGGGTCCGTTCCACGGCTGGATCGACCTCAACTCCGGGATCCTCGCCGAGGCCAAGGAGCGCGGTGAGCTGCTCCCGCACGTGGACCCGGTGGCGACGGCCCGGCTGGTGGTCGGCGCGTACGCCGGCATCAACCTGATGTCGCAGACGCTGCAGGGCTCCGACCTGGACGAACAGGTCTCCACCCTCTACACGCTGCTCATGCCCAGCCTGGTGATCCCGGCCGTGGCCGTGCTGCTCGACACCCTGCCGGGGCGCGGCGGGCGGGCCCTGGGCGCGCTCGCCCCGGACCTCACCGCGGCCGCCGCCGTCGCCCCCCAGGAGGAGGCGACGGCCGAGGCCGAGGGGGACTGCCCCTCGTGCCGCGCCGACGCGACCCCCGGCGCTCCCGCCGCCTGACGTTCCCCCTCTCCCGCCCTCTCCGGCGGCCCGGCCCCGTGCCGGGCCGCCGCTTTGCGTGCGCGGGGCCGGCGCCGCCGGGGGGCCGTGACGGGGATCGCATCCCCGCGGGCGCATCTCTGTAGCCCTGAAAAAAACTTCCGGGTATTATTTTTTTGTGAGTGAGGCTCGCCGCCGACCGCGGCCTCGCCCTGCCCTGGGAGAGATCTGTGGACATTGACGTGCTCGGAGGGCTCGACGTCCTCGAGAACGGTGTGCCCATCACGCCCGCCACGCCGCAGGCGCGGCAGGTGCTCGCGGTGCTCGCGGCCCACACCGACCAGGTGGTCCCGGTCGCGGTGCTCGCCGAGGAACTGGAGGCGCACGCGCCGCCGGAGCACACCCGTGCCGTCCTGCACAGCTGCGTACGGCAGTTGCGCGACCAGCTCGGCGCGGCCCTGGGCCGTGCCGAGGGCGCCGAGGCCCGCACCCCCGAGACCGTGCTGGTCTCGCTGCCGGGCGGCTACCTCCTCGACACCGGCTGGGGCCGCTCCGACCTGCACGAGTTCGAACGCGAGGCCGGGGCCGGCTACCGCGCCATGGCCCGCGGCGACTACGAGACCGCGGCCCGCCGGCTGCGCGGCGCGCTGCGCCTCTGGAAGGGGCCCGCCTTCGACGGGGTCGCCGCCGGCGCCCGCCTCGGCGAACGCATCGCACAGCTGGAGGCCACCCGGCTGTCCGTCCTGGAGCAGTGGGTGGAGGCCGAACTGGCCCTGGGGCGCCACCAGGAGCTGCGCACCGAGCTGTCCGAGCTGATCGCCTCCTACCGGGGACGCGAGGCGGGCAGCGCCCCGTACCTCTCGGCCCTGCGGCGCTCCGGACGGCGGGCCGAGTCGCTGGACACCTACCGCTCGCTGGCCGACGCGCTGCGCGCGGACGTGGGCCGCAACGGCGCGGCGGCGGCCCGCGCCGTCCGGCGGGCGCTGCTGCTGGGGACGCAGCCGGCGGCGGTGGCGGGGCAGGTGGCCTGAGGCTTCCGGGACGGGTGCGGGGTGGTGCGCCGTGGTGCGGGCCGTGCCCGGCCCCGCGCCCCGGGGCGGTGGTCCACGGTGGGCCCGTGGACCTGTCTTCCGGGGTGCGCCTCCCCGAGGCGTTGTCAAGGCCGGCCGGCCATCGGCCCACGGGCCTTCGGGCGCCGTCCCGCAGTCGCCCCGCAGCCGCCCCGCGCCCCGGCCCCTGGCCGGCTCGTGCGTTCCGGTGCGCGTGGGTGCCGTCCGTGGGCGCCTCCACCGGCCCGCCGACAGCCCGCCACCGGCCCGGCCACGCCTGCCTGACTCCCTGGGGCCGGCTCCGCGCCGGATGGCCACGGCCCCCGGCCGCCAGGCCGGGAAACGGTCGCCGCCCGACCGGCGACCGCGGCCGGAACCGGCCCCCCGGCCGGCTCCCGAGAGGACGGCCCGAAACTCCAACTCCCCACGTCAGAAGCCCAATAGGGCACCGGAACCCCGCCCCACAGGACCTGACGCACTGTGACGGCACTTGACGGAAAGCGGATCACTGCGTTGGGCGGCCCCTGGGCCAGCCGACACGATCGACAGGACCCGCCACCGGCTCGCCACGAGCCTCCCTGATCCGTCGAGGAGTGAGTTCCGGCATGACCACGGCCGCCGTCTTCTGCTGCTCGGCCACCTGTGTTCCCGTACCCCCCGGCCGCCTCCCGTCCCGCCGGGAGGTGTGAGGTGGACGCCACCCGCGCCCAGGCTCCGGCCGTCCTGCCCGCCCGGGCGGACGTCCCGCCGGCGCCGCCCGTCGCCCGGACGACCGCCGGTTACGTGAAGGGCGAGCGCACCGGTGGGGTGATCGCCTTCCGCGGCATCCCGTACGCCGCCGCGCCCGTGGGCCCGCTGCGGTTCGCGTCGCCCCGCCCGCCGGCCGCCTGGAGCGGCGTACGGGACGCCGGCCAGGCGGCAGGAACGTTTCTCCAGCCGGACGGGACCGGATCCGAGGACGCCCTGTACGTCAATGTCTGGACCCCCTCGACCCACCAGACCACCGCCCGGCCCGTCCTCGTCCACGTGCACGGCGGCTCGTGGAGCTCCGGCGGCGCGGCCGGCGTCGACGGCGCCCGGCTGGCCGAGCGCGGCGACGTCGTGGTCGTGACCTTCGGCCACCGCCTCGGCGTCTTCGGCTTCGGCCTGCACGAGGAGCTCGCCGACCCGGAGACCGGCTCGTACGCGAACTGGGGCCTCCAGGACCAGGTCGCCGCCCTGCGCTGGACCCACGAGAACGCCGCCGCCTTCGGCGGCGACCCCGGCAACATCACCCTCGTCGGCGCCGAGGCCGGCGGTGCGAGCGTGCACCAGCTGGCCCTGCTGCCGGTGACCCGCCCGCTGATCCGCCGCATCGTCCCCGTCAGGCCCGCGCACGTCCGGGCCCCCGGCCTCTGCCTCACCGCCGAGGACGCCCGCACCGTGTACGACACCCTCGCCGCGCGGTTCGGCACCACCGTGCCCGGCCTGCGCGCGGTGCCGGCGGCCGAGCTCAACGCCGCCTGGCACCGGCTGTTCTCCGTACGCCCCGAGGAACGCCCCGTACGCAGCGGCCGGCACTACCGCGGCCCGGTGCTCGACGGCGTCTGGCTGCGCGCGTACGACCACGAACAGCCGCCCCCGGAACTTCCCGTGCTCTCCGTGTACGCCGCCCCGGGCCTCCCGCCGGCCGGCCCCGGACCCGCCGACGAGGCCGAACTGCGCACCTGGATCACCGAGTTGCTGCGCCAGGCCGACCCGGCCGCGGACCGTACGGCGGCGGACGAGGTGCTGCGCGCCTACCGCGCCGCGGCCCTCGCCGAGGGCCGGACCGCCGGCCTCCCGTCCCTGTGGGCCGCGATCCGCGAGGACGCCCACTTCCGCCACCCGGTGCTGCGCATGGCCGACCGCCACGCGCGGGCCGGACGCTGGCCGCAGTACGTGCTGGAGCTCGCCCTCCCGGCGGCCGCCCACCCGGCGGATCCCGCCCACCCGGCAGGCCCCGCGGGCCCCGCGCACCCGGCCGCCGCCCACGAGGCGGCCGTGGCCCTCCTCTTCGGCACCCGTGGTCCGGCGGGACACCTCGCCGGTGCCGCCGACACCGACGGGCAGCCGAGCCGGGAGCCGACGGAGGCCGGCGAGGTCCTCGCCGACCTGGTGGTCTCCTTCGCACGCACCGGAGTGCCGCGCGCTCCGCGGGTCCCCGACTGGCCGGCCCTCTCCCCCGGCCGGCCACGCGCGCTGGTCCTCGGCGGCGCCGCCGTCGCCAGGACCGGCGCGCTCCCCCAGCAGGGGCAGCTGCGCTTCTGGGACGACACGGGACGGGTGCCCGGCCGCGCCTGACCGCCCCGCCACCCCTCACCCCGGCGCGTGCCGAAGACGACGCGCGCCGAGTCACTCGTACCTCGGAACGATCTACGCACCAGGAGACACCCGTGGACAACACCCTGCTCGACATCGGCCTCAAGACGGCCCTCCAACAGCCCGAATGGGAAGACCACGCACAGGTCGAGCTCGTCCGCCAGGAGCTGGCCGCCCACACCCCGCTGGTCCGCGCCCAGGACGTGCGCACCCTGCGCGAGGCGCTCGCCCGGGTCGCCCTCGGCGAGGCCAAGCTGGTCCAGGCGGGGGACTGCGCCGAGGACCCCGACGAGAGCACCGCCCGGGACGTGCACCGCAAGGCCGCGGTGCTCGACCTGGTCGCCGGCGCGCTCAAGATGATCACCCACAAGCCGGTGGTCAGGATCGGCCGCCTCGCCGGCCAGTTCGCCAAGCCGCGCTCCAACCCCACGGAGGTCATCGACGGCGTCGAACTGCCCGTGTACCGCGGTCACCTGGTCAACGGCCCCGAGCCGGACCCGGCCTCGCGCCGCCCCGACCCGCTGCGCATGCTCACCGGCTACATGGCCGCCTGCGAGATCAACAAGCACCTCGGCTGGTACGCGGACCGCCGCGACGGCAACGACGTGCTGCTGGAGCCGCCGGTGTGGACCAGCCACGAGGCGCTGCTCCTCGACTACGAGCTGCCGCAGGTCCGCCCGGACGGGGAGGGCGGCCGCTACCTGGCCTCCACGCACTTCCCGTGGATCGGCGAGCGCACCCGGCAGCTCGACGGCGCGCACGTGGCGCTGCTGTCGCAGGTCGAGAACCCGGTGGCCTGCAAGGTCGGCCCCACGATGAGCCCCGAGGACGTGGTCACGCTCTGCGGGATCCTCGACCCGCGGCGCGAGCCCGGCCGGCTCACCCTGATCGCCCGGATGGGCGCGGACGCGGCCGCCGACAAGCTGCCCCCGCTGGTGGAGGCGGTGCGGCGGGCCGGGCACCCGGTGATCTGGCTGACCGACCCGATGCACGGCAACACCGTCTCGACGCCGGGCGGCTACAAGACGCGGTACCTGGAGACCGTCGAACGCGAGGTACGGGCCTTCCAGTTCGCCGTCGAGTCCGCCGGCGGCGTCGCCGGCGGCCTGCACCTGGAGACGACGCCCGACGACGTCACGGAGTGCGTGGTCAACGCGTCCGCCGCCGACCGGGTGGGCGACGCGTACACGAGCTTCTGCGACCCGCGGCTCAACCCGTCGCAGGCCATCTCGGTGGTCACCGCCTGGCAGAAGTGACGCGGCCGCCGAGATGGGGCGGCCCCGCGAATCCCTTGGAGGGGAACCATGTTGGACAAGGTCGCCGTCGTCACGGGCGCGGCGGGGGGCATCGGACGGGCCGTCGTCCGCGCGCTGGCGCGGCGCGGGGCGCTGGTCGCCGCCGTGGACCGGGACGCGGACACGCTGCGCGCGGCCGTCGAGGAGCTGAACGAGGAGCTCCGCGTGGAGTGCGCCGCGGCCCGCGCCGCGGAGGCGGCCCACCTCGCCGAGGTGCGGGAGGCGGTGCGGATCGGCTCGGACGGCCAGTACGTGCCGGAGGCGCCGCCCGCCGAGTACAAGGGGCCGCGCATCTACGCGTTCGCCGCGGACGTCGCCTCCAGCGCCGCTGTGGACGAGCTGACGGAGCGCGTCGAGAACGAGCTGGGTCCGATCGAGTACCTGGTGAACTCGGCGGGCGTGCTGCGGCTGGGCAAGGTCACCGACTACAGCGACGAGGACTGGCAGACCACCTTCCGGGTCAACGCGGACGGCGTCTTCCACCTGTCCCGCGCGGTGACCCGGCGGATGCTCACCCGCCACCGGGGCGCGCTGGTCACGGTCGCCTCGAACGCGGCCGCGACGCCGCGCGCCGACATGGCCGCGTACGCCGCCTCCAAGGCGGCCGCGGCGATGTTCACCAAGTCGCTGGGCCTGGAGGTCGCCCGGCACGGGATCCGCTGCAACATCGTCGCCCCCGGCTCCACGGACACGCCGATGCTGCGCTCGATGTGGCCGGACGAGTCCGCCGCGCGCGGCACGCTGGAGGGCAATCCCGAGGCCTTCCGCATCGGCATCCCGCTGGGCCGGATCGCCCAGCCGGACAACGTCGCCGACGCCGTCGCCTTCCTGCTGTCCGACGAGGCGGAGCAGATCACCCTGCACGTCATGACCGTCGACGGCGGTGCCTCGCTCGGGGCCGCCTGACCGGGCCCGCCCCGCCGCGGGGCCGGCCCCCTGTCCCGGGCCGGCCCCGCCCCGGGCCCGTGCGGCCCTGTCCCGAGTGCCGCACGGGCCCGTTCCTCCGCACCACTCCAGCCACGAGAGGACCGACATGGCCGGGATCCCGCCCATCACCTCCTACCCGCTGCCCACCGCCGGCGAGCTGCCCGGGAACACCGCCGACTGGACGGTGGACCCGGACCGCGCCGTGCTGCTCGTGCACGACATGCAGCGCTACTTCCTCAAGCCCCTCCCCGGCGACCTGCGCGAGTCGCTGGTCCACCACGCCGTGCAGGTACGGGAGTTCGCCGCCCGGCACGGCATCCCGACGTACTACACCGCCCAGCCCGGCAGCATGAGCGAGGCCGACCGCGGCCTGCTGAAGGACTTCTGGGGGCCCGGCATGCGGGCCGACCCGGCCGACCGGGAGATCGTGGAGCCGCTCGCCCCGCGCGACGGCGACACCGTGCTCACCAAGTGGCGCTACAGCGCCTTCTTCCGCACGGACCTGCTCGACCGCATCAGGTCGGCCGGCCGCGACCAGCTGATCATCGTCGGCGTCTACGCGCACGTGGGGATCCTCGCCAGCGCCGTCGAGGCCTTCACCCACGACATCCAGCCGTTCCTCGTCGCGGACGCGATCGCCGACTTCTCGGCCGAGGACCACTGGATGACCGTCCGGTACGCGGCTTCGCGCTGTGCGGTGGTCACGACAGCCAAGGAGGTCACCGCATGACGGCCCAGGACACCACCGGCCGGGACGACCTGCTCCGCCGGATCCTCGGCGAGCGCCCGCCCGCCTTCGCCGTACTGCACCGCCCGGAGACGAACGGCAGCCGGCTGGAGGTCCTCACCGGGGACGTCACCACGTCCGAGACGCTGGCCGGCGTCCCCCTCGACCCGGCCGCCGGGCCCGGCCCCGAGGTGCTCACCCTCATCCCGTACCGCCAGCTCGCCGAGCGCGGCTTCCACGCGCCCGACGACGGCGCCCCGCTGCTCTCCCTGCGCGTCACGGGCCGCCAGGTCCTGCCGGTGGCCGACGCGCTGGAGCGGCTGCCGGACATCCCGCTCGGCGTGTCCGAGGGCGGCTTCGACGTGGACGACGAGGCGTACGCCGACACCGTCCGCCGCATCATCGAGGACGAGATCGGCCGGGGCGAGGGCGCGAACTTCGTCATCCGCCGCTCCTTCGTCGCCGACATCTCCGACTACTCCCCGCGTCACGCGCTGGCCTTCTACCGGCGGCTGCTGCGCCTGGAGTCCGGCGCCTACTGGACCTTCATCGTGCACACCGGCGAGCGCACCCTGGTGGGCGCCAGCCCCGAGCGGCACGTCAGCCTGCACGACGGCACCGCCGTGATGAACCCGATCAGCGGCACCTACCGCTACCCGCCGCAGGGGCCCGAGCTGTCCGGGCTGCTGGACTTCCTCGCCGACCGCAAGGAGGCCGACGAGCTGTACATGGTGGTCGACGAGGAACTGAAGATGATGGCCCGCATCTGCGACACGGGCGGCATCGTCACCGGGCCCCACCTCAAGGAGATGGCCCGCCTCGCGCACACCGAGTACTTCATCAGCGGACGCACCGACCGCGACCCGCGCGAGATCCTGCACGAGACCCTCTTCGCGCCCACCGTCACCGGCAGTCCGCTGGAGAGCGCGGCGCGGGTCATCGCCCGGTACGAGCCCGAGGGCCGCGGCTACTACAGCGGCGTCCTCGCCCTCATCGGCCGCGACGAGCGGGGCGCCCGCACCATGGACTCGGCCATCCTGATCCGCACCGCGGAGATCGACCGGACCGGCCAGGTCCGCATCGGTGTCGGCGCCACCCTGGTACGGCACTCCGACCCGCAGGGCGAGGTGGCCGAGACCCGCGCCAAGGCGTCCTCGCTGCTCGGCGCCCTCAAGGACACCGGCCCGGCCTCGTTCGCCCGGCACCCGGAGGTCCTGTCGGCACTGGCCGCCCGCAACGAGACGGTGGCCCGCTTCTGGTTCGACGACGCCGACGAGCGGCTCACCGCCCACCCCGACCCGGCCCTGGCCGGCAAGCGGATCCTGGTGGTCGACGCCGAGGACACCTTCACCTCGATGATCGAGCAGCAGCTCCGCTCGCTCGGGACGCGGGTGACCGTACGCCGCTTCGACGAGGCGTACGACGTGACCGCGTACGACCTCGTGGTGATGGGCCCCGGCCCCGGTGACCCGCGCGAGACCGGGCACCCGAAGATCGCGCACCTGCGCGGCACGGTCCGGCGGCTGCTCGACGAACGGCGGCCGTTCTTCGCGGTCTGCCTGAGCCACCAGGTGCTCAGCACCCTCCTCGGCTTCGACCTGGTCCGCCGGGACACCCCGAACCAGGGCGTCCAGAAGCCGGTGGAGCTGTTCGGCGCCGACGAACTCGTCGGCTTCTACAACACGTTCGCCGCCCGCTCCGCCGAGGACAAGGCGGAGGTCGAGGGCGTCGGCGTCGTCGAGGTCAGCCGCGACCGGGAGACCGGAGAGGTACACGCGCTGCGCGGACCGCACTTCGCGTCCGTGCAGTTCCACGCCGAATCGCTGCTCACCCGCAACGGGCCCCGGATCGTCGGAGGCCTGGTGCGGGAACTGCTCGCGGGAGAGGGGAAGGCCGAGTGAAGGCCGTCATCGCGTGGTGGGACCTGGAGGGCACCGGCCACACGCCCGAGTCGCTGCGGGAGTTCCTGCGCGACGAGGCCGTGGACCGCTGGGCCGGCTACGAGGGCCTGCTGCTGAAGGTGTGGATCAGCGACGAGGAGCGCGGCCGCTGGGGCGCCGTGCAGCTGTGGGAGTCGGCGGAGGCCCTCGGGCAGCCGCTGTCCACCCGTGCCGCCGAGATCATCGGCAAGATGCCGGACGAGCGGATGGTCTTCGACGTGGAGGCCACCACCGAGGGCGTGCACACGCTGACGTCGCTGGCCCGGCTCGGGACCGCGCTGTGAGCACGGAGGTGCTCGCCGGGGCGGCCGTGGTGCCCATGCCCGCGGCCGCCGCCCGGCTGAGCACCTCCTTCAACGCCGGCTGGCTCGCCGCCGAGCTGCGCGGCGTACGGCCGCCCGCCGACGACTGGCGTTGCCTGGTGCTGCGTTCGCCGGGCGGGCCGGGCGACTGGACCGATGCGCCGCTGCTGGAGCGCTTCCCGCACGTCCGGTACATCCTCGACACCTTCCCGGCACCGGTGTTCGGCGCGCGCTTCATGTGCCGCCGGCCCGGCACCGGGGCGGCGGGGCGGATCGAGGCCGCCCAGGGGCTGCGCTGGGGCACGGCCCGGCTGCACGTCCCCGTGCAGACCAACACCGAGACGGTGCTGGTGCTGGACGGCGAGGTGCACCGGTGGGCGCCGGGGGACCTGTGGTTCGGGGACTTCACCCGGACCCACCAGGTGCTGAACCACGGCCAGGACCACTGCGTGCACCTGGCGCTCGACGTGCCGGTGACGGAGCGGCTGGTGCGCGCCTTCCCGGTGGCCTGGCGGGAGTTCTTCCACCGCGGGGACGTGCTGGTGAACCGGCCGCCGCGGCCGCTGGCGCCGGGCGGGGCCGCGGCGCTGGCCGGGGAGCTGAGCGTGCCGGCCGGCTTCCTGGCGCGGGAGGACGAGGACCCGTTCCGGGCGGGGCAGGCGCGTACGGCCGTGACGCTTGAGCCGGCCGACGACCGGGGGGAGCGGCTCTGGCTGCGCACCGGGGGCGGGCGGGTGCTGCCGCTGACGCACCTGGGCGGCGGCGAGTTCCGGTTCGCCGGGCGGAGCGAGGAGCGGACGCTGCGGGTGCGGCGGGCGGGCGGCCCGTACGGGGCCGGCGGCTCGTACGGCACCGGTGGCTCGTACGGGGCCGTGCTGTACGCGCGGACCGGGCGCGGTACGGCCGAGCTGGCCGTACCGGGCGTGACCAAGGGATCCAGGGACCCACGAGGGCAGGAAGAAGGGGAGTCGTGAGCACCGTCGATCAGACGCGTTCCGTCGCGGGGGCCGGGGCGGGAACGGGGGCCGAGGCGAAGCGGCGGCCCGCCGCCGCGCGCGGCAGGCGGCCGCGGCCGGCCGCGGCCGGGAGGGCAGGGCGGCACCCGCTGCTGCCCGGCGAGCGGCCCGTACGGTTCATCGAGGCCGACGGCACCCTGACGGACGGGGCGGCGGACCGGCTGCCCGACGGGGCACGGCTGCTGGCCGCGTACCGGGCGATGGTCGCCGGCCGGCGCTTCGACCAGCAGGCCACCGCGCTGGCCAAGCAGGGCCAGCTCGCGGTGTACCCGTCGGCGCACGGGCAGGAGGCCTGCCAGATCGCGGCCGCCCTCGCGCTGCGGGAGGACGACTGGCTGTTCCCGACGTACCGGGACTGCGTGGCCGTGGCCGCCCGCGGGGTGGACCCGGTCGAGACGCTCACGCTGATGCGCGGAGACTGGCACTGCGGCTACGACCCGGTGCGCTGGCGCACGGCGCCGCAGGCCACCCCGCTGGCCACGCAGGCCCCGCACGCGGTGGGCGTCGGACACGCGGCGCGGCTGCGCGGCGAGCCGACGGTGGCGCTGGTGCTGATCGGCGACGGCGCGACCAGCGAGGGCGACTTCCACGAGGCGCTGAACTTCGCCGCGGTCTTCCGCTCCCCGGTCGTCTTCCTGATCCAGAACAACGGGTTCGCGATCTCCGTGCCGCTGGAGAAGCAGAGCGCCGCGCCCTCGCTGGCGTACAAGGGCATCGGGTACGGGATCCCCTCCGAGCAGGTCGACGGGAACGACGCGGCCGCGCTGCTGGCCGTGCTGGACCGGGCCGTGGCCCGGGCGCGGGCGGGTGAGGGGCCGACGCTGGTCGAGGCCCACACGTACCGGATGGACCCGCACTCCAGTGCCGACGACCCGTCCCGCTACCGGGACCCGGCGGTCACCGATAGCTGGGTGGCCCGGGACCCGCTGGCGCGGCTGGAGACGTACCTGCGCGGGGCCGGGCTGCTGTCCGACGCGGAGGCGGCCGACGCGGTGCGCGTCGCGGAGGAGCGGGCCGCGGACCTGCGGGAGCGGCTGGTCCGTTCGGCGCCGCCGGAGGCGGGCGAGCTGTTCCGGCACGTGCGCGGCGGCGGGTCCGCCCGGCTGAGCGAACAGGCGGCCCTGCTGGCGGCCGAGATGGTGCTGGAGGAGGAGCGATGAGCACGCCGACCCTGTCGGGGGTGGAGACGGTGGCCGGTGCGGTGGCCGGGGCCGGGGCCGCCGTGGCCGGTGCGGCCGTGGAGCGGGTCACGATGGCGGGTGCCCTCAACCGGGCGCTGGCCGACGCGATGGCCGAGGACCCGTCGGTGGTGGTGCTGGGTGAGGACGTGGGCCCGCTGGGCGGCGTCTTCCGGATCACCGACGGGCTGCAGGCGCGGTTCGGCGAGGAGCGCTGCTTCGACACGCCGCTGGCCGAGTCCGGGATCATCGGCATGGCGGTCGGGATGGCGATGAACGGCTTCCGGCCGGTCGCCGAGATGCAGTTCGACGCCTTCGCGCTGCCGGCCTTCGAGCAGGTGGTGGGCCACGTGGCGAAGATGCGGAACCGGACGCGGGGGCGGCTGAACCTGCCGATGGTGATCCGGATCCCGTACGCGGGCGGCATCGGGGGCGTGGAGCACCACAGCGACTCGTCGGAGTCGTACTACGCGCACACCGCAGGGCTGACGGTGGTGGCCCCGGCGACCGTCGCGGACGCCTACAGCCTGCTGCGGGAGGCGATCGAGCTGCCGGACCCGGTCGTGTTCCTGGAGCCCAAGCGGCTGTACTGGGCGAAGGAGCCGGTGGCGCTGCCGGCGCGGACCGAGCCGGTGGGCCGGGCGGTGGTCCGGCGGGCGGGCACGGACGCGACGCTGGTGGCGTACGGGCCCTCGGTGCCGGTGGCGCTGGAGGCGGCCGGGGCCGCGGCGGCGGAGGGCCGCTCGCTGGAGGTGGTCGACGTACGGTCCCTCGTGCCGTACGACGAGGAGACGGTGGCCGCTTCGGTGCGGCGGACCGGGCGCGCCGTGGTGATCGCCGAGTCCCCGGGCTTCGCGAGTGTGGCGTCCGAGATCGCCGCACGCATCGGAGAGCAGTGCTTCCACGCGCTGCACGCGCCCGTACGGCGGGTGACCGGCTTCGACATCCCGTACCCGCCGCCGAAGCTGGAACGGCACCACCTGCCCGGGGTGGACCGGATCCTCGACACGGTCGACGAACTCCAGTGGGAGGACGCATGAGCACGGACCGGAGCGACGGCGTGGGCACGACGGACTTCCTGCTGCCGGACCTGGGGGAGGGCCTGACCGAGGCGGAGGTCGTCCGCTGGCTGGTGGCGGAGGGCGACGCCGTCGCCGTCGACCAGCCGGTGGTGGAGGTGGAGACCGCCAAGGCCACCGTGGAGGTGCCGTCCCCGTACGCGGGCCGCGTCGCCACCCTGCACGCGGCCGAGGGCGCGGTGCTGGAGGTCGGCCGCCCGCTGATCTCGTTCGCGCCGGACACCGGGGTGCCGGTTGCTCCGGGTGCGGCTGCCGGGGCGGATGCCGCCGGCACCGGCGCGGCGGAGCCGGAGGGCTCGGGCCGCGTCCTGATCGGCTACGGCACCCAGCCGTCCGGCGTCGGCCGGCGCCGCCCGCCCCGGCGCTCCCTGACGGGCGCGGGTGTGGCGGCGGGCGGCGTCGGTCCGGGGCCGGCTGCCCCGGCCGCCGGGGCCGTGCTCGTCGTGTCGCCCGTGGTGCGGGCGCTGGCCGCCCGGCACGGGCTGGACCTGGCGGGCGTGAGCGGGTCGGGTGCGGGTGGGGTGATCACGCGTCAGGACGTCGACGCGGCACTCGCCGAGCGCGACCTGCGCCGCGCGGCCGAGCAGGCCGGAACGGAGGCGGCGGCCGCACGCCCCGCCGCCGCGGCGGGTGACGGGGCCGGCGGCGGCCTGGACGGTGTCGACAGGGTTCCGCTCAAGGGGGTTCGGGGGGCCATCGCGCGGAAGGTGGCGCGGGCCGCCGCCGTGCCCACGGCCACCGTGTGGGTGGACGTCGACGCCACCGAGCTGCTCGCGCTGCGGGCCCGCCAGGACGCGGACGGGCCCGGGCTGCTCGCGCTGCTGGCCCGGTTCACCGTGGCCGGTCTGCGCCGGTACCCCGAGCTCAACGCCACCGTGCGCGACGACGAGATCCTGCGCCACCGCGACGTACACCTCGGCGTCGCCGCCCAGACCGACGCCGGTCTGCTCGTACCCGTGGTCCGCGGCGCCGACCGGATGTCGGCCCGCACCCTGCACGCCGAGGTGTCCGCCCTGGTCGGCCGCGCCCGCGACGGCGCGCTCACCCCGGCCGAGCTGTCCGGCGGCACCTTCACCCTCAACAACTTCGGCGTCTTCGGGGTCGACGGCAGCTCCATGCTGCTCAACGCCCCCGAGGCCGGGATCCTCGGCATCGGCCGGATCGTCGAGCGGCCCTGGTCGGTCGGCGGCCGGGTCCTCTCCCGGAAGACCACGCAGCTGTCCCTCGTCTTCGACCACCGCGCCTGCGACGGCGGCGCGGCCGGCGGCTTCCTGCGGTTCGTCGCCGACTGCATCGAGGACCCGGTCCGGGCCCTGGCGGACCTGTGACGGCGGTCCGTACGGCGGCGCCGGTCGGACCGTCCGCACCGGTCGGGCCGTCCGCGCCGTCCGCGCCGGCCGGCCGCACCGCCCGACCGGTCGCCCGGCGGACCCCGCACTCCCGTCACACCCTGCTCGCCGAGGCGGTCCGCCTCTTCAACGAGAAGGGCTTCGCGGGAGCCAGCATGGGCGTGCTCGCCGCACGCCTCGGCCTCACCAAGTCCACCCTCTACCACCACGTGAGCGGCAAGGAGGAACTGCTGGAGATGGCCCTGGACCGGGCCGGCCGGCACCTCCTGTCCGCACTCCGCCCGACGGACGACGCCCACCCGGCGTTCGTCCGGCTCGAACGGTTCGTGCGTTCCGTGCCCGACCGGCCGGCCCGCGAACTCCCCTTCGTCCAGCTGCTGCTGGGACCCGACGGACGGTCCGTCACCGGCGCGCGCGCCGACCTGGAGCGGCGGGTCGCCGAGCTGATCCGCGACTGCGCCCGCGAGGGCTCCGTACGGCAGGACCTGCCGCCGGACCTGTGTGCCGGGCTGCTGCTCGACACCCTCGGCGCGGCCGTCGCCCGCCGCGCGGGCCGGGGCGCCGTCCCCGCCCGCGTCGTGGCGGCGCTCGCCCTCGGCGGGCTCCGCGCGCCCGTGCCCGCGGCCGTCTGATCGTTCGTCCCGATCACCCAAGGGAGTTCCCATGTCCGTCCTGTCCCTCGACACCGCGCCCGCCGCGCCCCTCGACCCGGTCTTCGACCCGGCCACCGGGGTGCGTGCCGGGGCGCACAACGCGACCGAGGCCGTGGAGGCCGTACTGGCCCACCGGGCCGCCATCGACGACGCCGACCGCCGGCTGATCGAGCTGATCAAGGAGCGGTGCCGGCTCTCCGGCGAGGTCCAGAAGGCCCGCATCTCCTCCGGCGGGCCGCGGATCGTGCGCGGCCGCGAGCAGCGCATCGTCGGCTCCTACGAGGCCGAGTTCGGCGTCGTGGGACAGGAGTTCGCCCGGCTGCTGCTCGAACTCGGCCGTGGCCGGCCCTAGGGTCCCGCCGCGGGACCTGACGGACCGGGGCACCGACCTGACGAGCGGGCCCCGGGGCCGTTGGAGGGCCCCGGCCCGCTGGCCCACGATGACCGCATGATCGACGAAGCGCGTGGCGGATACGTCCTCGCTGAGGCGGAGGCCTGCGGCGGTGAGCCGCAGACGGTGCTCATCGCCGCCGTCGGCGAGACGGCCGTGGCCCTGGAGGCCCGGGACATCCTCGAACGGGACGGCATCGGCACCCGCGTGGTCTGCCTGCCGCGTCCCGAGCGGTTCGCGGCCCAGGACCGCGCCTACCGCGACCGGGTGCTGGCCCCGCACGTGACCGCCCGGGTCTCCGTGGCGGCCGGGGCGGCACTCGGCTGGTACGCGATGGTCGGCGGGGCGGGGGACGCGGTCGGGCTCGAACGCTTCGGCGCCGACGGCCCGTTCCGCCGCCTGTACGGCCAGTACGGGCTCACCGCCGACCGCGTCGCGGCCGCCGCCCGCCACTCGCTCGCCCGGAGCCGCGCCCGCAGCCGTGCCCGCAGTCCACGCACCCGCTGAGACCCAGGAGTCACCATGACGCTCGACACGTCCCGGCCGCCCGTGCTGTCGGCCCGCGTTCCCGGATCCAAGAGCCTCACCAACCGCGCCCTGCTGCTGGCCGCCGCCGCGTCCGGCACCTCCGGCCTCTGGGCGCCGCTGGTCAGCGACGACACGGTCGCCTTCCGGCGGGCGCTCGGCACCCTCGGCGTCGCCACCTCCGCCACGCCCTCCGACGAGTGCTGGGAGGTCACCGGCAACGGCGTCGGCCCGTTCGCACCCGGCCGGGTGTGGTGCGCCGACGCCGGCACCGCGGCCCGCTTCCTGCCGCCCTTCGCGGCCACCGGACGCGGCACCTTCGTCTTCGACGGCTCCGACCAGCTGCGCGCCCGCCCGCTCGGCCCGCTCACCCGGACGCTGGCCCGCCTCGGGGCCGACGTACAGGCCGCACCGGGCGGCGGGCTGCCGCTCACCATCGCGGCGAACGGGCTGGCCGGCGGCCGGGTCGAGCTGGACTCCGGGCTGAGCAGCCAGTACCTGAGCGGGCTGCTGATGGCGGCGCCGCTGATGGCCGGGCCGCTGACGGTGGACGTGCCGCGGCTGGTGAGCCGCCCGTACCTGGACATGACGATCGCGCTGATGCGGTACTTCGGCGCCGAGGTCACCGAGACCGGCAGCACCGTCGAGGTGGCCCCCACCGGCTACACCGCGACCGACTTCGTCGTGGAGCCGGACGCCTCCACCGCCTCCTACTTCTTCGCCGCCGCGGCCGTCACCGGCCGCACGGTCACCGTGCCCGGCCTGGGCTCGGGCAGCCTCCAGGGCGACCTGGGCTTCGCCGAGGTGCTCCGGCTGACCGGCGCCGAGGTGGAGATCGGCGACCACGCCACCACCGTCACCGGCCCGGCCGGCGGGCTGACCGGCGGGTTCACCGTCGACATGGGCGAGATCTCCGACACCTTCATGACCCTGGCCGCCATCGCGCCGCTCGCCGACGGGCCCGTGACCATCACCGGCGTCGCCCACGCCCGGCTCAAGGAGTCCGACCGGATCGCCGCCATGGCCGCCAACCTGCGGGCCTGCGGGATCCGCGTCGACGAGACCCCGGAGTCGCTCACGGTCCACCCCGGCCTGCCGCACCCGGCGGTCGTCGACTGCCACCGCGACCACCGGATCGCGATGTCCTTCGCGGTCCTCGGGCTCGGCAGCGGCGTGCCGCTGACGCTGGACGACCCGGGGTGCGTCGCCAAGACCTTCCCCGAGTTCCACACCGAACTCGCCCGCCTCTTCCCCCTGTACGAAGTCCCCACCAAGGAGAAGTGAGAGAAAGTGCTGAGCAGGCTGCGTTGGCTGACCGCCGGTGAGTCCCACGGACCGGCGCTCGTCGCCACCCTGGAGGGGCTGCCGGCCGGGGTCCCGGCCACCACCGCCCTGGTGGCCGACCACCTCGCACGACGCCGCCTGGGCTACGGGCGGGGCGCGCGGATGAAGTTCGAGCAGGACGAGGTGACCTTCCTCGGTGGTGTCCGGCACGGGCTGTCGCTGGGTTCGCCGGTGGCGGTGATGGTCGGCAACACCGAGTGGCCCAAGTGGGAGAAGGTCATGTCCGCCGATCCGGTGGACCCGGCGGAGCTGAAGGAGACCGGCCGCAACGCGCCGCTGACCCGTCCGCGCCCCGGTCACGCCGACCTGGCCGGCATGCAGAAGTACGGCTTCGACGAGGCCCGGCCGATCCTGGAGCGGGCCAGCGCCCGTGAGACCGCCGCGCGCGTCGCCCTCGGCGCGGTGGCCCGGTCCTTCCTGAAGGAGGCCGCGGGCATCGAGATCGTCTCCCACGTGGTCGAACTGGGCGCCGCGAAGGCCCCGTACGGATCCCTGCCCGCCCCCTCGGACGTGGAGAAGCTCGACGCCGACCCGGTGCGCTGCCTCGACGCCGGCGCGAGCAAGGCGATGGTGGCCGAGATCGACCAGGCCCACAAGGACGGCGACACCCTCGGCGGCGTGGTGGAGGTGCTGGCGTACGGGGTCCCCGTCGGGCTCGGCTCCCACGTCCACTGGGACCGGCGGCTGGACGCCCGTCTGGCCGCGGCGCTGATGGGCATCCAGGCCATCAAGGGCGTCGAGGTCGGCGACGGCTTCGACCTGGCCCGGGTCCCCGGCTCGAAGGCCCACGACGAGATCGTCGCCACCCCCGAGGGCATCAAGCGCACCTCCGGGCGCGCCGGCGGCACCGAGGGCGGCCTGAGCACCGGCGAACTGCTGCGCGTGCGCGCCGCGATGAAGCCGATCGCGACGGTGCCCCGCGCGCTCGCCACCGTCGACGTGGCGACCGGCGAGGCCGCCGCGGCCCACCACCAGCGCTCCGACGTGTGCGCGGTGCCGGCGGCCGGGATCGTCGCCGAGGCCATGGTGGCGCTGGTCCTCGCCGACGCGGTGCTGGAGAAGTTCGGCGGCGACTCGGTCGCCGAGACCCGCCGCAACGTCACGTCGTACCTCGACCACCTCACCTACCGGTGACCGGCGCGGCGGTGACGGGGGGCGGCCGGGCGGCCGCCGGGCCCGCGGTCGTGCTGGTCGGGCCGATGGGGGTGGGGAAGTCCACCGTGGGCGCGCTGCTGGCGCGCCGGCTCGGTGCCGCCTACCGGGACACCGACCAGGACGTGGCCGCCGAGACCGGCCTGACCGTGGCGGAGCTGTTCGCCCGGGAGGGCGAGGCCGGCTTCCGCGAGCGCGAACACCGGGCCGTCGTCAGGGCGGTGGCCGAACCGGGAGCGGTGCTCTCGCTCGGCGGCGGAGCGGTGCTCCACTCCGGAACACGTGCTCTCCTCACCGGTCTGCCGGTCGTGTTCCTCGACGTCTCCGCCGAGGTGGCCCTGCGCCGGGTCGGCGACGGCCGCACCCGCCCCCTGCTCGCCGCCGACCCGGACCGCCGCTGGCGCGAGCTGCGCGACCGGCGCCGCCCCCTGTACTCCGCGGTCGCCCGGGTCGTCGTGCCCACCGACGACCGCACCCCCGAAGAGGTCGCCGACGCGGTCCTCGACGCACTGGAGCCGGAGACCCCATGACGACCGCATCCCCCGCCGTGACCCGCGTGCCCGTCGCCGCCTCGGCCGGCCATCCCGCCTACGAGGTGCTGGTCGGCCGGGACCTCCTCGGCGAGCTCCCGCCGCTCGTCGGCGAAGAGCCCCGCCGCGTGGCCCTGATCCACCCCGACGCCCTCGGGGCGCGCGCCGCGGAGGTGCGGGACCGGCTCACCGCCCTCGGCCACCGTGTCACCGCCCTCCCCGTGCCCGACGCCGAGGAGGCCAAGACCCTCCGGGTCGCCGGGGAGTGCTGGGCGGCCCTGGGCCGGGCCGGGTTCACCCGTACCGACGTGGTCGTCGGACTGGGCGGGGGCGCCACCACCGACCTGGCCGGGTACGTCGCCGCGGGCTGGCTGCGCGGGGTGCGCTGGATCGCCGTACCGACCACCGTCCTCGGCATGGTCGACGCGGCCGTCGGCGGCAAGACCGGCGTCAACACCGCCGAGGGCAAGAACCTGGTCGGCGCCTTCCACCCGCCGGCCGGCGTGCTCTGCGACCTCGACGCCCTGGCCACCCTGCCCACCGCCGACTACGTCAGCGGCCTCGCCGAGATCGTCAAGGCCGGGTTCATCGCCGACCCCGTGATCCTGGACCTGGTCGAAGGGGACCCGGCGGCCGCCCGCACCCCCGAGGGCCCGCACACCGCCGAGCTGGTCGTCCGCGCCGTACGGGTCAAGGCCGAGGTGGTCTCCGCCGACCTCAGGGAGGCCGGGCCGCGCGAGGTCCTCAACTACGGCCACACCCTCGCCCACGCCATCGAGAAGGCCGAGGGCTACACCTGGCGGCACGGCGAGGCCGTCGCCGTCGGCATGGTCTTCGCCGCCGAACTCGCCCGCGTGGAGGGCCGGCTGGACTGGGCCACGGTACGCCGCCACCGCGCGGTGCTCGACGCCGTCGGCCTGCCCCTGAGCTACCGGGCCGACCGCTGGCCCGAGCTGCTCGACACGATGCGGGTCGACAAGAAGAGCCGCGGCGACCGCCTGAGGTTCGTCGTCCTCGACGGGGTGGGCCGCCCCGGCATCCTGGAGGCCCCCGCGCGCGGCACCCTGGACGCCGCCTTCGCGCAGCTCTCGGCCCCGGCCGGGGAGGCCGTTCCGCCGGCCGGGGAAGCGGCGACCGCACCGGCACCCGCTCCCGTGGCCGGTACCGCCCCGCGCCGGGTGCTCGTGCTCAACGGCCCCAACCTGGGCCGCCTGGGCCTGCGCGAGCCCGGCATCTACGGCACCACCACCCACGCCGAACTCGCCGACGGCTGCGTACGGCTGGGCAAGGAACTCGACCTCGACGTCGAGGTCCGCCAGTCCGACGCCGAGGCCGAACTGATCGGCTGGCTGCACGAGGCCGCCGACCAGGAGATCCCGGTCGTCCTCAACCCGGCCGCGTTCACGCACTACTCGTACGCCCTCCGCGACGCCGTGGCCCAGCGCACCGCCCCGCTGATCGAGGTGCACATCTCCAACCCGCACGCCCGCGAGGACTTCCGCTCCGTCTCGGTGATCTCCGCCGTGGCGACCGGCACCATCGCCGGCTTCGGCCCCCTGTCGTACCACCTGGCCCTGCGCGCACTCGCGGCCGGCACCGCCCGCTGACGCCGGCCCGCGTCCGCGTCAGGCCGCCGCGCCGTCCTCCAGGGCGGCGCGCAGCCGCTCGTACGTCGGCGCGAGCCGGCGCAGGCGCTCCGCCAGCACCCGGTCGCCCCCCGTGACCACCGGGTGCCGGAGCCCGCCGACCAGCCGGGCCTGTTCCCCGGCGACGCCGGCCGCCCCGGCGAGCCCCAGCGGCGTTCGGAAATACCGGGTGCGGAGCGGGGGCGCGGTGGTGTGGGATCGGGCCGTGGCCATCGAGTTGGGTACGCCGGACGCGGACGGGCTGGGCGCGGCGCTGGAGGCGCTGCGGCACTGGCAGGACGACCGGGCGGCGGTACAGCTGCACCCGGGGGACGTGGGGTGGTTCTGGCGGTTCGGGGCGGCGGAGACCGCCGCGGCGGTCCGTACGTGGAGCCGGGACGGCCGGATCCTCGCCGTGGGGCTGCTGGACGGGCCCGGGCTGCTGCGCCTGACGATCGCGCCGGACGCGCGGCGGGACGAGGAGCTGGCGCGGCGGCTGGCCGAGGACGCGGGCCGGCCGGAGCGGGGCGTGCTGCCCGCGGGGAGCGCCAACGTCGAGGCTCCGGCGGACGCGCTGCTCCAGGAGCTGCTGCACGCGGACGGCTGGGGCGTGGACGAGCCGTGGACACCGCTGCGGTGCGACCTGGCGGAGCCGGTGCCGGCGCCGGTACGCGAAACGGGCCTGCGGGTCGGGGCGGCCGGGCCGGAGGGGGCGGCCGCGTTCACCGCCGTACTGCGGTCGGCGTTCGACGGGTCGACGTTCACCGAGGAGCGCTGGCACGCGATGGCGTCCGGGGCGCCGTACGCCGCCGCCCGGTGCCTGGTCGCGTACGACGGGCAGGGCGCAGCGGTCGCCGCGGTGACCGTGTGGTCCGCCGGGCCCGGACGGCCCGGGCTGCTCGAACCGCTGGGCGTCCACCGGGACCACCGCGGCCGCGGGTACGGCACGGCGGTCGCCCGGGCCGCGGCGGCGGCGCTGCGGGAGCTGGGCGCGTCCGGCGCCGACGTCTGCACGCCGAGCGCCAACACGGCCGCCGTGGCCACGTACCGGGCGGCCGGCTTCGTCCCGCTCCCCGAGGTACGGGACCGCCGCCGCGACGGGTAGGGCCGGGCGCTCGGCGCCGTGCGCGGACGGCCCGACGGCCCGGCGCCCCCAACGCCCCGGCGGCCCGGCGCCCCGCAGGCCGACGGCCCGGCCCCCGCTCGCGACGAGCGGGGGCCGGGCCGTCGACGTCGTACCCCGGGCCGGGCGGCTCAGTGGGCCCGTGCCACCCCGTGCAGGGCCACCGCGAGCTGCGCGATGCGGCGGCCCAGGTGGCGGACGGTCTCCACGTCGGCCTTGGTGACGCCCTCGGTGCCCTGGTCGGTGTTGGCCTGGGCGCCGGCGCCCAGGTTGATGCCGAGGCGGTTCAGGTCGTGCTCCGAGCCCGTGGTGGAGTTCCAGCCGGGCGTGACGTCCAGGTTCACCCAGTGCATCCCGTGCTGGGCCGCGAGGATCGAGAAGTACTGCAGGGTGTGCAGCTTGTCCCCGTTCATCGAGCCGGCCACGGTGAAGCCGGTGGCCAGCTTGTCCTGCCAGGCCCGGGCCGCCCACCGCTTCGAGCCGGCCTCGGCGAAGACGTGGAAGGCCGCCGAGGCGCTGCCCATGTACGTCGGGGCGCCGAACATGATCGCGTCCGCCCCGTCGAGCAGCGCCCACCCGGCGTCGTCCACCGTCTCCACGTCCACGAGCACCGCCCGGGACCCGCCCTCCTCCGCGCCCTCCCGGGCGGCCGCGGCGAGGGCGGCGGTGTGTCCGTACCCGGAGTGGTAGGCGACGACGACGAGGGGGCGCATCAGCGGGTTCCGATCGGGAGGAGGGCCGCGGCCAGCTCGGCTTCGAGCCTGTTGAGGTCGCGGTCGTGGCCGTGCGCCGCGATGTGGCCGTCCGGCCGCACCAGGTAGTAGCCGGGCCGCCAGCAGCCGGTGGCCCGCACGGAGTTGCGCCGGCGGAGCCGCTCGACGCGGACCTGCGGCCAGCGGTCGACGATGTGGCCGATCTCGGTGAGCCAGTCCGAACCGCCGCTGGAGGGCGGCAGCACGACCAGCGACCAGGCCTCCGGGTCCGCGTCGGGACCGGAGATCCGGTGGGAGACGGCCAGCCGGCGCGGGAAGACCGCGCCGACCTTCAGGCCGCCGGGCAGCTTCTCGTGCAGACCGCAGCCCGCCTTGCGGGAAGGCCGCTGGGTCTCGCGGACGATGTCGTACGCCAGCCGGCGCCCCGCCATCACGGGCGCGTAGAAGTGCGAGACGATCCCGGTGCGGTCCAGCACGCGGAACGCCGCGTCCCGCGCCCGCACCTGCACCCGTCCGTTGAACATCCAGGCCCGCGTCTGCAGGTCCGTGTCGCGGACGATGCGCTGGGTGGCGGCCGAGCGCTCCGGCCCGTACGTGTCGAGCAGCCGGGCGGGGGAGCGGCCGTGGATGACCGCGGCGAGCTTCCAGGCCAGGTTGTGGGCGTCCTGGAGGCCGTTGTTCATGCCCTGGCCGCCCGCGGGGCTGTGCACGTGTGCCGCGTCGCCCATCAGGAAGATCCGGCCGCGCTGGAAGTCGGTCGCGGTGCGCGCGTGGACGCGGAAGACCGTCTCCCACACGGGCTCCGTCAGCTTCACGCCGCGCGGCCCCCGGTCGTACAGGATCCGCTGCATCATCTCGGTGCCGACCCTGCCCTCGCCGCCGCGCGGCATGACGGACAGGAAGCGGAAGACGCCGTCGGGCTGCGGGACGATGACCAGGGTGCCGTTCGGGTTCTGGAAGTACAGGATCTGGTCGGCCGGCAGGTGGCCCTCGATGCGGGAGTCGACCAGCGCGAACTCCATCTCGTACGTGCTGCCGGTGAAGCCGGAGCCCAGCTCGCCGCGCACCTTGCTGCCCGCGCCGTCCGCGCCGATCAGGAAGGGCACGCGGGTCCGCTCGATCATCCCGTCGCCGTGCTCCAGGACGGCCGTGACCCCGTCGGTGGCGTCGATGTCGCCGGAGTAGTCGACCTTCTCCACGCCCAGCAGCCGCACCCCGCGCTCGATCTTCCCGCCGAGCGCGTGCAGCCGGGCGGTGAGGGCCCGCTCCGTCTCGGGCTGCGGCAGGTGGCGCGGCGCGAGGTCCTCGGGGAAGTCGAAGGTGGCAAGGTGCCGGCGGTCGGAGTAGTAGCTGAAGCCGTTGATCTGCGTGGAGGCGGCCCGGATCGCGGCTCCGGCGCCCATGTCCTCCAGGATGTCCAGCGCGCGCGGCCACAGCGCCAGCGCCTTGGGGACCTCCAGCGGTTCCAGGGCCATGTCGATGATGCGGACCCGGACGCCGCGGCGCAGCAGTTCGCAGCCGGCCATCAGGCCGGTGGGGCCGGCGCCGACGACCAGGACGTCGTAGTCCGTCGCGGTGCTCTGGATGTGCTCGGTCACGACGCCTGCTCCAGCTGTGCGCGGAGGTCGGCCGCCAGCTTGATCCGCTGCACCTTCATGGTGGCGGTCCTGGGCAGGTCGGCCAGGGGGATCTGGATCGGGGCGGCCATCCGCGGCAGGTCGGCGACCGCCTGCGCCCAGCGGGCCTCGTCGAGCGGCTCGCCGTGGCGCGTGCACACCACCGGCAGCGGCTCCTGGTTCGGGCCGGGTACGAGGACCAGCTCGGCCAGCTCCTCCAGGCGCTGGAGCACCGCGTCCTCGACCTCCAGGGTGGAGTGGATGCCCGGGATCACGTCGACCTCGCGGTCGAGCAGGTGCAGGCAGCCGACCTTGGTGCGGAAGCCGACGTCGCCGCCGCGCCACCACGGGCCGAAGGCCTGCTGCGCGAAGCGCTCCTTCTCGCCGTAGTAGCCGATGGCCCGGCCCGGGGTGCTGACCTCGATGTAGCCGGGGTGCTCGCGGGAGGGGCGCTGCCCGTTGCGCGGCACCAGGCGGTACCTGGTGATGCCGGGCATCGGGAAGCCGAGGCAGCGGCCGTCCGCCTTGTGCGCGTTCTTGCGGGTGTACGAGCGGCCGGTGAGGGGGCCGCACTCGCTCTGGCCGTAGATCTGGAAGAAGACCGCGTTGTCCCGGTCGGACGCCTTCAGCAGGCGGTCCATCGTGCCGGGGTGGATGGCGTCGAACGTCGACGAGAAGTACTTGACGTTCGAGAAGGGCCGGCGCGGGTCCGAGGCCAGCTCCTCCCACTCCATGAAGGAGTTGGGGTGGGTCTCGACGAACCCGGGCCGGACGCGGGCGAAGAGGTCCGCGACCCGCTCCGGCTCCGTGTCGTTCATGACCACCACGTGCATGCCCTTGCGGAGCAGCACCGCCATGCCCAGGTACATCCGGGAGTGGACGTACGACAGGTGGATGGCGGCCGTCTCGCCGCTCTTGATGAGGCGGGCCAGCCGGCGCTGGGGGCGGAAGCGCCCGTACAGGCTGCGCGCGGAGTGGATGACCAGCTTGGGCAGTCCGGTGGTGCCCGAGGTGTGGGTCATCAGGGCCGGCTGGTCGGCGTCGAGCAGCACCGGCTCGCGGCGCGGCGAGCCGGCCAGGTCGTGCAGCGAGACGACGCCCTCGCGGGCCGGCGAAGCGGAGATCACGCCGCGGGTGACGGCGGCGACCTCGGCGGCGTCGAGCACGCCGTCGAGCTTGGTGTCGTCCGTCAGCAGGTGCGGGGTGTCCAGGCGGCCGAGCAGGGCGGTGGCGCTCACCCCGTCGAGGGCGGGGGACAGCATCACGGGCACGGCGCCGAGCCGGGAGGCGGCGCTGGCCAGGATGTAGATGTCGAAGTTGTTGTTCTTGTAGATCGCCACGTGGTCGCTCGCCCGGACGCCCGCCGCGTACAGGCGCGCGGCCATGTCGTCGACGTGCTCGGCGAGTTCGGTGACCGTCAGGTGGCGCGAGACGTCCGGCAGCACGTCCAGGGCGTGGTCCACCGTGATCGTGGTGCCCGGGCGGGTGGCGGCGGCCTGCTCGGGCACGGTCCCTATGTAGAGCCCGCTCGTTCGGGCGGGATTCCGCAGCATCAGGTGTCTCCTCGTACGGGGTACGGGCAGGTGGGTACGGGCGTGTGGGGTCGGGCGGGGGTGCGGGCGGGGGTACGGCAGGGGTGCGGCGGGGGTACGGCAGGGGCCTGCTCCCCCCCGTCGCGGGGAGCAGGCCCGGGGAGCCGCTAGCGGGACAGGACCCCCTCGCGAAGGGCGCGCTCCTCGTCCGGCGTGAGGGTGATGCGGAAGGTCTCGCGCAGGTGCCGGACGGTCTCGTCGGCGGTCAGCTCGGTGACCTCCTGGCGGCCGTCGGGCCAGGTCGCCGTCAGCGTGCGGTGGCGCAGGACGTGGCGGACGGTGTCGCCGCCGCGCTGGGCCACCAGCTTGCCGATGAACGGCGAGGAGGGGTTGGTGCAGGTGTAGACGTTCGACACCTCGAAGTCGACCGGCGCCTGGAGCTCCTCGCGCAGGCTGTACACGTCGAACCAGCCGTCGTGGTGCAGGCAGCGCAGGATCCAGTCCTGGCCCTCGCGGTCCAGCCGCCAGGTCCAGTCGCCGGTGGTGACCTGGGCGCCGTCCTCGAACGGCAGCGGCTCCAGCGGGCCCTCGTCGCCGAAGCCGACGTCGGCCAGCCAGCGGCGGCCCCCGGCCTCGACGACGACTACCGCGTGGGAGCGGTAGCGGAGCGCGGTGCTGCCGCGGCGGACGCGGGCGAGGTGGCGGGTGACGGTGAAGCCGGCCTGCTCCAGCGCGGCGGCGAAGAGCAGGTTGGACTCCAGGCAGCAGCCGCCGCGGCCGGCGTCGACGATCTTCTTGTAGAGGCTGGGGACGTCGAGGGCGATCGGGTTGCCGAGGGCCAGGTCGACGATCTCCCAGGAGATGGCGTCGGTGTGGGCACGGTGCAGCGCGCGCAGCGTCTCGGCGTCGTCGGCGATCTCGCCCGTGTAGCCGATGCGGTACAGGTAGGCGTCGAGGACCAGCGCGTCGGAGTTCCAGTCCGTGCTCGGCGGGGGCGGCAGGGTGCTCATGCGGAAGAGACCTCTCGTACGGGGATCGGCGGACCTGGGGGGGATCGGCGGGCCTTGGGATCGGGGACCTGCCGGGGTCGGCGGGCCGGCGGGGAGCGGTGGGGAGTGAGGGGGAGCGGTGGGCCTCGGGCCGTGGGCCGCGGGCCGCGGGCCGCGGTGGGCCCGGGGATCGGCGGCCCTGGGAATCAGGGGTCCCGGGGATCAGCGGGCCCGGCCCTCGGCATCAGCGGGCCCGGCCCTCGGGATCAGCGGGCCCGGCTGAGGACCGGGGCCGCCTGCTGCTCGGCGGCGGCCGTCCTGGCGGACGCCTTGGCGGCCAGCGCCACCAGCCCGATGGCGGCGACGAAGGCCAGCGCGATCCAGAGGGCGAGGTGGGTGAAGACGTCCGTGGACTGCGGGACCTGGGCGCCGAGGCCGGCCCCGAGGTTGAGCAGGAAGCTGTAGACCGCGATGGCGGTGGCGCGGTCGGCGCCCGCGGCGCCGCCGACGGCCTGGACCAGCGCGGGACCGGCGGTGGAGGCGCCCACCATCGTGACGAAGAGCGCGATGCCGAGCACCAGCACGCTGTCGCCGGACAGGGCGGCACCGACCATGCCCAGCGCGGCCAGCGCGAGGGCGCCGCCGGCGCGGGTGGTGGGCTTGACGTGCGCCAGCTTCGGGGCGGCGAGCACGGCCACCAGCAGGGAGGGCAGCGCGCTGGCGCGCAGCGCGAACATCGCGTCCGGGTCGCCGAGCGAGTCCGGGCCGTACAGCTGGACGCCGGTGTAGATGGCGGTCACGCCGCCGAGCACCGCCAGGGCGGTGACGAACAGCGGGACGAGGCGCGGGCTGCTCAGCACGTTGCCGAAGGCGAAGCCGCCGCGGGCGGTGCGCGGGACGTCCGGGAGCATCACCTTGCGGGCGGCCGCGGCGCCGAGCGCGAGCACCACGGCGGTGATCCAGAAGACGGCGCTCCAGCCGAGCTGGGCCTCCAGGAACTGGGCGGCGAGCTGGCCGAAGACCAGTGCGCCGCCGAGCGCGGCGGAGACGGTGGTCAGCGCGAGGGCCAGCCGCTGTGCGGGCAGCCGCTCGCCGAAGTACGCGAACACGACGGGCGCGAACACGCCGGCCGCCACGCCCTGCGCGGCCCGCAGCGCGAGCCCGGTGCCCTGCCCGCCGGCCAGCGGCACGGCCACGGTGGCCACGGCCATCACCGCGAGGGTGGACCAGATGGCGCTGCGGCGGCCGAAGCGGTCGGCGAGCGGGCCGCTGAGCAGCGAGCCGCACGCGTAGGCGATGGCGAAGGCGGACGTGGCCCAGGCGGCCGAGGACTGCGAGACGCCCCAGGCCTCCGCGATCTGCGGCATCAGGGGGATCGTCACGTACGCCTGGCTGCCGAGCACGAGCCCGACGACGGCCATCACCGCGACCGTGGCCCCGAACGGGGCCTGGCCTGTCTGGTCTTGTTCTGCTGGGGCGGTACCGGACATGGTTCGACTTCCTCCGTCGGGGGAGCGTGCGTGGTGAGTCGAATGCATCCTGTTCCGGCCACGTTCCCCCGGCCATCGCGAACCCAGCACTCCGTCAGGTGCGCCGCCGGTCCGTCACGTAGGGGTCCGTGGCGGTTCCGGCAGCCGGTACGGTGGCCCGGTGATCCGCACCGTGGTCCTGGACGTAGGCGAGACGCTCACCCGCGACGACCGCTACTGGGCGGCCTGGGCCGACTGGCTCGGCGTGCCGGCGCACACGCTGTCCGCGCTGGTGGGCGCAGTCGTCGTCGACGGGCGCGACAACGCCGACGCGGTGCGCCTGCTCCGGCCCGGCATCGACCTCGCGGCCGAGTACGCGGCCCGCGAGGCCGCCGGCCGCGGTGAACGACTCGACGAGAGCGACCTGTACGAAGACGTCCGCCCCGCCCTCGCAGCACTGCGCGCGGCCGGGACACGCGTGGTCATCGCAGGCAACCAGAGCCCGCGTATGGGCCAGTTGCTGCGCGCGCTCGACCTGCCCGCCGATGTGGTGGCCACCTCGGGCGAGTGGGGCGTCTCGAAGCCCGACCCGAAGTTCTTCGCCCGCGTACTCGAGGTCTCCGGTGCCCCGGCGGACGAGACCCTCTACGTGGGCGACCACCCCGCCAACGACATCCATCCCGCCCGCGCGGCCGGCTTGCGTACGGCCCACCTGCGGCGGGGGCCGTGGGGCCACTGGTGGGCCGACGACCCCGAGGTGCGCGCGGCGGCCGACTGGTCCATCGACTCCCTGGCCGAGCTGGTCGACATCGTCAAGGCGTAACGGACGCGCACGACTTCGCCTCCCACTACGGTGCGCACATGGCCGAACACATCGGGCAGCGCATCGCCCTGCGCCGCCGCGCCCGCCGCATGACCCAGGCCGAACTCGCCCGCGCAGCGCACGTGTCGCATTCGATGGTGAAGGCAGTCGAACGCGGCGCACGCCGGCCCGGGCCGGCACTTCTCGAGGCACTCGCCGCCGCCCTGGACCTGGACGCGTCACGGCTCGACCCCGCCTACGCCGGTACCGGCCACCGCGTCCACGCGGCGCTGCCCGCACTTTCCGCGGCCATCGCCGGGTACGACCTCCCACTCGGTCCGCCGGAGCGTCCGTTCGTACCCCTGCGGAACCTGGTGGACGCAGCGGCCGGATGGCGGCTGGCCGCCCAGTACGGGCGGATCGCGGACACGACCCCGGGACTGCTCACCGACTCGTTGGGACACCTGCACCAGGCACGGGGGCGGGAGCGGGCCGCGGCCGCACAGCTCGTCGTAGCTGTGGCACGAGCAGCGGATGCGGTCGCCTACAAGTTCGGCGCGTACGACCTTTCGGCGCGGTTGATCGAGGTCATGCGGTGGGGAGCGGCGCAGACCGGTGATCCGCACACCGAAGCAGCCGTCGCCTACGTACAGGCGGAGACGTTCCTCGCGGCGCGCGCACCGGGCCGGACAGCTCGCTCTGGAACGGGCGCTGGACAGCGCACCCCCGCCGGACAACCGGCGGTCGGCCGCAGTACGTGGTGCTCTCCACATGCGCGCGGCGGTCGTCATTGCCCGGGCCGGCGACGCCGGCGCCGCCCACGACCACTTGAGGGAGGCAGCGGCGCTGGCCGACGGTTTGGCGGAGGGCATCTACTCGGGCACTGCGTTCGGTCCCTCGAGCGTCCGCGTCCACGAGGTCGCCGTCGCGGTGAGCCTGGGCGGGGAGCACGTCGGAACCGCGCTCGACCTGGCACGTGAGTGGCAGCCCGGCGACGAACTGCCGGCGGAGCGGCGCAGCGGCTTCTACGTGGAGCTGAGCCGTGCGCAGCTCTGGGCGGGCCGGCCGGACGAGGCGTTCGCATCGCTCAGGACGGCCCGCGGGCTGGCACCACAACACGTACGCGAGCATCCGTGGGCCCGGGAGGACATCGGCAAGATCCTCCGGATCAAGCGGTCCACCAGTGAAGCCCTGGCGTCGTTCGCGGAGTGGATCGGACGGGTCTGACGGATACGGGAGAGGGACACAGGCTGTGTCCCTCGTCCCCATTGCGGAGGGGCACGATCTGACCGTCGCGCCAGTCGGACGAGTCGGAGGGGCCATGACCACAACGTTTTCGCCGTTTCACAGCGAGGTGTCCGCATGACGACACGCATCGATCTCGCGGAGGGGCGGGCTCTTGTCGCCAAAGCCCTCGTCCCTTTCGGGCAGATGCCCGATGCCGACACGGTCGCACGGCTCACCGACCGGCTGCTCCGCCACGGCCGGCGGGTCCGCGACGCCGCGGCCCGGCAGGGTGGAGGCGCGGAGGGGGCCTTCGCGGACTGGGAAACACTCACCACCCGCGGGCCTGCGGACGACGGTCGCATCGGGGCGTGGAGCTACTGCCGTGCCACGGCACGCACCGTCCGCAGGTTCCACCTCATGCTCGGTGGCGACCCGGCGGCGGTGAGGAGCCGGTGAACGGGGTCGCCGCGCTCTGCCCGTTCTGCGACAGGCCGGTTGAGCCGCGCCGGACGCACCTGGTCCACGACGGCTTCTCCGCCAGTGGCGCGAGGGAACCGGCGTACGCGCACCCGGAGTGCCGCGGGGGCGCTGATCCCGCTTCGGCCGGTGCAGCCGGCGAGGGCACCAGCCGCAGGCTAGGACGGCAGGAGGAGGCGGTCGGGGGAGGCGGGGAGGGGGGTGTTGTGGAGGGCGCGGAGGCGGGCGTACGGGCGGGTGTCGCCCGCGAGGACGGCGCCCAGGAGGGTGTGCGCTCCGGCGTCCAGGGTGAGCTTCGCGTAGGTGCCGGTGGTGTGGGAGTGGCGGGTGAACTCCAGCGCGCCCGGTGTGCCGCCGTGGACGTCGCCGAAGCCGGCCACCTCCACGCCGAGGACCTTCAGGCGGGCGGCGAGCTCGGCGCCGGGGAAGGCCGCCTCCGGGTCGCCGGTGAGCTGGGCGGCGACGGCCTCGGCCATGCGCTGTCCGGGGGCGACCATGCCGTGGCAGCGCCCTTCCACGGCCGCGCACTCGCCGACGGCCCAGATGCCGGGGGCGGAGGTGCGGAGGCGGACGTCGGTGAGGATGCCGCCGCGTTCGGCGCGGGCCAGGCCGGCGGCCGTCGCGAGTTCGTCGCGGGGCCGGACGCCGGCCGCGAAGACCACCAGGTCGGCGGGGATGCGGCCGGAGTCGAGGTCGACGCCCGCCGGGTCCACGGAGAGCAGCGAGGCCCCGCAGTGCACCGCGACGCCGAGAGCGGTGATCTGGCGGGCGAGCGCTGCTCCGCCGCCCTCGTCCACCTGGAGGGCCATCAGCCACGGCGCGCGTTCGACGACGTGCACGCGCATGCCGAGGTCGCGCAGGGCCGCGGCTGCCTCCAGGCCGAGGAGCCCGCCGCCGACCACGACCGCGGGCCGGCCCGGGCGGGCGGCGGCGCGGATGGCGCGTACGTCGTCGACCGTGCGGAACACGTGGCAGGTCGGCCCGTCGTGCCCGGGTACGGGCGGCACGAAGGGCCGTGAGCCGGTGGCCAGGACCAGCGCGTCGTACCGGATCGCCTCACCCCTGGCGGTGGTGACGGTGCGGGCCGCCGGGTCGAGGCGGGTGGCGGTGGTGGCGAGGCGGAGGGCCGTCCTGTCGGGTTCCGGTGCGGGGAGGGCGAGTTCGTCCGGGTCCCGGCCCGTGGCGCAGGTGGTGAGGGCGATCCGGTCGTACGCGGGGCGGTCCTCCTCCCCGAGTACGGTGATCCGCCACTCGCCCGCCGTGTCCCGGGCGGCGGTCTCGGCCACCAGGTGGTGGCCCGTCATTCCGTAGCCGACGACGACCAGGTGCCGGGTCATATCGCTCCGTTGGTGGTGGGGCCGAGGGCGGCGCAGAACGTGCGGACGTCCGCGGCGCAGCCGCCGCAGCCGGTGCCGGCCCGGGTACGGGTGCCGGCGGCGTGGGCCTCGGCGAGGTGCCGGCCGGTGACGTTGTTGCAGTGGCAGACCACGTCGTCGAGCGGGTCGGTGGTACGGGGGAGCACCACGGGTGCGCCGAGGAGCAGGGCCAGCAGGTCCCGGGGCGCGGGGGCGCCGGAGTCGTGGAGGCGGGTCAGGGCGGCGGCGCCGTGCGGGAGGCCGACGGTGACGGCCCCGCCCACCCGCCCTTCCCGCAACGCCACTTCGGCGTGGCGGTGCCGTGCCGGGTCGCTGAGGGTGACGGTCTCGTGGGCGCCGTCGAACGTCCCGAGGCGGAGTACGTCGGCCTCGGGCGCCCGGAGCCGGAGCAGGTCGGGCATGCCGGTGGATCGGGACCGGGGGTCCGGGGTCGTGCCGGTGGGGGGCTGGCCGGGGGCGTCGGCGTCGTGTGCGGGCGCGGCCTCGGCGTGGAGGGCCCTGGTCAGGGCCGCCGCGAGGGTGTCCGCCTGCCGGAGGACGGTGTCGAAGCCGGGGGATCCGCCGCCGGTTGCCGACCGCGTGGGGTCGAGGGCGGGGGCGGTTCCGGTGCTGTCGGCCGAGGGGCTCGGCGCCGCCCCTGGCGCCGACCCCGGTGCTGGTGCCGGCCCCGGTGCTGCCCACTCGGCATCGGGCCCGGCCGTGCGTGCCCGGGTGGTGCCGGGGGTTTCGTACGCGAGCCGTACCGCCCTGAACTCCCGTGGAGCGAGGGGCCGGGCGCAGGTGCCCAGGGCCCAGACGTGCGGGTCGGGGGTGCGGAAGGAGGGGTCGACCAGGATGCCGGTGGCCGTGGGGAGGCCGGCGGCGTCGGCGAGGGTGGTGTCGGGGGACGCTCCGGTGCACGGCAGCAGCACGTCCGCGGCCAGCACCGTGCCGTCCGCCAGCTGCAGCTTGCCCGGCGTGAACTCGGCCGCCCCGGCACCCAGGTGCAGGGAGACGCCGGCTGCGGTCAGCCGGCCGGCCAGCGCGGCTCCCGCACGGGCGCCCAGGTGCCGGTCCAGCGGCCACGGGCCACGGTGCACCAGCGCCACCTCGCGGCCCGACCGGCGCAGGGCGAAGGCGGCCTCGACCGCCAGCGGGCCCCCGCCCAGCACCACCGCCGCCCCCTCGGGAACCGCGGCGCACGCCGCCGCGGTACGGGGCACCACGACGCCCGGCCCGTCGATGCCCGGCAGCTCCGGCAGCCGCGGCACCTTACCCGTGGCCAGCACCAGCTGCGCGTACGGCACCTCCGTACCGTCGGCGCACCGCACGACCCGGCGCGCGAGGTCGAGGCCGGTCACCCGCACCCCGGCCCGCGTACCCGGCACCGGCGGCAGTTCCAGCGCAGCCCCCGGCAGGTCACCGGACAGCACACCGGCCAGCAGCGGCCGGTGGTACGCGGGCTCCTCGCCCAGCACGGTCACGGCGACCCCGAGGGCCACCAGCCGCTCGGCCACCGCCCGCCCGGCCGTACCGTTCCCGACGACCACCACTCCTGGCCCGGTCATGCCGCACCCGCCTGTCCGGCGGCCACCGGTTCCACACTCCCCGCGGACCCGTCCGCACCCGCAGCCGCGTCGTCCTCGCCCGAAGCCGAGCCGATCGAAGCCGAGCCGCCCGATGCCGAGCCGGCCGATACAGAACCAGTGCTGTCAGCAAGGGAGTTCGGTAGATGTCGTGAACTGACGCCAGGCGCAGTCGAGTTCGCGATCGCGCCCGAACGCGCGTCACCCGAGCCCCAGTTCGCGGTACGTCCTGAACCAAGCCTGCTGGCAGTTGAGTTCGTACCGGATTCTGAACCGCCATCAGGCACAGGGGAGTTCCGGAAACCGCCGGAACCAGCGCTGCTACCAGCCGAGTTCACCTCCGGACCCAGCACCCCGGCAGCCGCACCAGAGGCCCGGCCCGAAGCCGCCCCCGAAGCCGCCCCCGAAGCAGCACCACTCCAAGTCCCGCCCGCCGCAATCGACTCCGCCTCCCCCGCAGGCCCGATCCGGACCGCGCACACCTTGAACTCCGGCATCCGGCTGCGCGGGTCCAGGGCCGGATTCGTGAAGAGGTTCGCGCTCGCTCCGCCCGGCCAGTGGAAGGGCAGGAAGACCGTGTCGGTGCGCAGGGTGCCGTCGTAGCGGACCCGCGCCACCGCGCCCCCGCGCGGCGAGGACACCCGCGCGAGGGAGCCGTCGGCCAGACCGGCGCGTTCGGCGGTGTCGGGGTGGACCTCCAGGTACGGCTCGCCCGCGGCGGCGACCAGTTCCGGCACCCGGCGGGTCTGCGCACCGGACTGGTACTGCGCAAGGACGCGTCCCGTGGTCCCGTACAACGGATAGTCCGCGGAGGGCAGTTCCGCACTGTCCCGGTGGTCCACGGCCGCGAAGCGGGCGCGGCCGTCGGGGTGGGCGAAGGCGTCCAGGAAGAGCCGGGGCGTGCCGTCGCCGCCCTCGGGACAGGGCCAGTGCAGCACCTCGCCCGCGTCCAGCCGCTCCCAGCTCACCCCGGAGTAGTCCGCGACGCCCCCACGCGTGGCCTCGCGCAGCTCCGCGAAGACCTCCCGCGGGGACGACGGGAAGCCGGTGGCGGCCCCGAGGCGGGAAGCCAGCCCGGCCAGCACCTCCAGGTCGGTCCGCACGCCCGGCGGCGGGGAGAGCAGCCGCCGCCTGCGCAGCACCCTGCCCTCCAGGCTGGTCATCGTGCCCTCCTCCTCGGCCCACTGGGCCACCGGCAGCACGACGTGCGCCATCCGGGCCGTCTCCGACGGCACGAAGTCGGCCACCACCAGCAGGTCCAGGGAGGCCAGCCGGTCCCGGATCCGGCCCGCGTCGGGCGCGGACACCACCGGGTTGGAGCCGAAGACCAGCAGCCCGCGCGGGCCGCCCTCGGTGCCGAGCGCGTCGAGCAGCTCGTACGCGCTCCGGCCGGGGCCCGGCAGCGAGTCGGCCGGCACGCCCCACACCCGCGCCACGTGCGCGCGGGCGGCCGGGTCGGTGATCAGCCGGTAACCGGGCAACTGGTCGGCCTTCTGGCCGAGTTCGCGGCCGCCCTGCCCGTTGCCCTGGCCGGTGAGGCAGCCGTAGCCGCCGCCCTCGCGGCCGGGCAGGCCCAGCACGAGGGCGAGGTTGACGAACGCGGCGACCGTGTCGGAGCCCTTGCTGTGCTGCTCGGCGCCGCGCCCGGTCAGCACGTACGCGCGCTCCGCCCCGGCCAGCATCCGGACGGCCTCGCGGAGCTGCGCCGCGGGCACGCCCGTGACGCGCTCGGTGCGTTCGGGCCACCAGGCCGCGGCGCGCTGCCAGGCGGCCTCGAAGCCGGTGGTGCGCCGCTCGACGTACGCCCGGTCGGCCAGCCCCTCGGCGACGGCGACGTGCAGCAGGCCGAGGGCGAGCGCGAGGTCGGTGCCGGGGGCGGGCTGGAGGTGCAGCGCGGCCTGACGGGCGGTGCGGGTGCGCCGCGGATCGATGACGATCAGGTCGGGGCGTTCCAGGTGCCGCATCAGCGGCGGCATGGTCTCGGCCGGGTTGCCGCCGGCGATCAGGACGACGTCGGCGGTGCCGAGGTCGGTGACGGGGAACGGCAGGCCGCGGTCCGCGCCGAAGGCCGCGCCGGCGGCGGCCGCGGCGGAGGACATGCAGAAGCGGCCGTTGTAGTCGATCTGGCTGGTGCCGAGGGCGACGCGGGCGAACTTCCCCAGCTGGTAGGCCTTTTCGTTGGTGAGGGAGCCGCCGCCGAAGACGGCCGCGGCGTCCTTCCCGTACCGCTCCTGGATCCGGCGCAGCCCGTCGGCGACGGTGTCGAGCGCCTCGTCCCAGGTCGCGGGGCGGCCGTGGACGAGGGGCGTGCGCAGCCGGTCGGCGACGCCCAGCACCTCGGGCGCGGTCCAGCCCTTCTGGCACAGGCCGCCCCGGTTGACGGGGAAGTCCTCGCGGGGCCGGACGGTGACGCCGTGCCCGTCCCCTCTGTTCCCTCCGTCCCCTCCGTCCCCGCCCCGCTCCAGCACCGTCCCGCACTGGAGGGCGCAGTACGGGCAGTGCGTGTCGACCCGGGCGGCGGGGGCGCCGGGTGCGCCGGGTACGCCGCCCCGCGCGCCCGCCCCGTCGCCCCGCGTCCCACGGACTCCGGCCACCCCGGCCGTACGCCCGCCGGCCCCACGCCCCGTGGACACCCCCGCCGTACGCCCCCCGGACACCCCCGCCGTACGTGCCTCAGACACCCGCGCCGCTCCGCACCCGGGCGGCCGGCCCGGCCGCGGACGACGTCGCCGGGTCCTCGCCGCGCCCCGGACCGCGCCGCAGGTACACCGCGCGCACCAGGAGCATGCACAGGCCGTAGTACGCGAGGAACACGGCGAAGGCCGCGGTGCCGGAGCCCCAGGTGCCGTACGCGGTGCGGAAGGCGAAGTTGATGCCCACCCCGCCGAGGGCGCCGACGGCTCCGGCGATGCCGATGACGGCACCGGCCAGGCGGCGGGAGCGGGTGAAGGCCTGGGCGGCGTCGTGCCCGGCGGCCACGGCGCGCTCGGCCTCGGCCGCGTGCACGGCGGGGATCATCTTGTACGTCGAGCCGTTGCCCAGCCCGCTCAGGACGAAGAGCACGGTGAACGCGCCGATGAACAGCCCGAAGGAGCCGCCCGCGGACGCGGCGAGCAGCACCGCGGTGCCGGCGGCCATGGCGAGGAAGTTCCAGAACGTGACGCGGGCGCCGCCGAACCGGTCGGCGAGCCGGCCGCCGATCGGCCGGGAGAGGGAGCCCAGCAGCGGGCCGAGGAAGGTGGCCGAGGCGGCCTCCAGCGCGGTCGAGCCGAACTGGCTCTGGAGCACCAGGCCGAAGGCGAAGCCGTAGCCGATGAAGGAGCCGAAGGTGCCGATGTAGAGGGCCGAGATCCACCAGGTGTGGGGGCGGGCCGCCGCCTCGCGCAGGGCGCCCCGCTCGGTCCGTACGCTCGCCAGGTTGTCCATCCTGAGCGCGGCCAGCACGGCCGCGAGGGCGATCAGCGGGAGGTAGACGGCGGCGACGTACGAGGGGTGGGTGTCGCCGGCGGTCGCGATGACCAGCAGGCCGAGCAGCTGGACCACGGCCACGCCGAGGTTGCCGCCGCCCGCGTTGAGGCCGAGGGCCCAGCCCTGGTGGCGCAGCGGGTAGAAGGCGGTGATGTTGGTCATCGAGGAGGCGAAGTTCCCGCCGCCGACGCCCGCGAGGGCGCCGATCAGCAGGAACACCCACAGCGGCGTGCCGGGGCGCTGGACGAAGTACGCGGCCAGGCCGGCCGGGACGAGCAGCACACCGGAGGCGAAGACCGTCCAGTTGCGGCCGCCGAAACGGGCGACGGCGCTGCTGTAGGGCAGCCGCAGCACCGCGCCGACCAGGGTGGGGGTGATGACCAGGAGGAACTTCTCCGACTTGGTGAAGTCGAAGCCGATCTCCGGGGACATGAAGAGCACGAGGACGGACCACATGCTCCACACGGAGAAGCCGATGTGCTCGGAGAGCACGGAGAGCCAGAGGTTGCGGCGGGCGACGCGACGGCCGGTGCGCTCCCAGAAGGCGGGGTCCTCGGGGTCCCACTCGGTGATCCACCGTCCGTGGTGCCGGCCCTCGTGCCGGCGGTCGTGCACGTTCATCGGGTCCCTTCCGAAGTCTCCGGGGTCCTGCCCCATCCGTGTTCTCTGCCGTCTTCGCCGGCCATCTCCCCCGGCTCAGCCGTGTCAGCTGTCTCCGCTGTCCCCGCCGTCCCCGTGGTCCCCGTGGTCCCCGTTGTCCCCGCCGTCCCCGCCGTCCCCGCCGTCCCCGCGGGTCAGCGCGCGGTCGACCAGGAGGCCGGCCGCGCCCGTGTACCGGGCCGGGTCGCACAGCTCGGCGCGTTCGGCCGGGGTGAGCCGGCCGGCCAGCTCGGGGGCGTCGGCGAGCGGGCCCGGGTGCGCGGAGGCGGCGGTGAGCAGCCGTTTGGCGGCGGCCTTGCCGAGCTCCGGGGTGAGCCGGGCGGCCAGCCGTTCGGAGACGATCTGGCCGCGGGTGAGGGCGAGGTTGGCCCGCATCCGCTCCTCGTCCACGACCAGCCCCTCGGCCAGTTCGACGGCGGTGTGCGCGGCCCCGCCGGCGAGCCGCAGGCACTCGCGCAGCAGCAGCCACTCGGCGTGCCAGGCTCCGGCGGACCGCTCGTCCTCGGCGAGCAGGCACTGGGCGAGCCCGGCGGCCAGCGGCGGCACCTGGATCGCGGCGCTGCGCAGCAGGGTGGCGAGTACGGGGTTGCGCTTGTGCGGCATGGCGGAGGAACCGCCCCGGCCGGCCGGGCCGGGCTCGCTGACCTCGCCGGTCTCGGTCCTGGCCAGGCCCTGCACGTCCACGGCGAACTTGCCGAGGGCGCCGGCGGTGAAGGCGAGGGCCGCGCCGAGGTCGGCGAGCGGGGTGCGCAGGGTGTGCCAGGGCAGTACGGGCCGGGCCAGGCCGGTCTCGTCGGCGAAGGCGTCGACCAGGTCGTCGAGGTACCGCTCGCGGTCGAAGCCGGGGCCGGAGTCGAGTTCGGCGTACTCCAGGTAGCCGGCGAGGGTGCCGGCGGCGCCGCCGAGGGAGACCGGCAGCCCGGTCTCCAGCACCGTGGACAGCCGGTGTTCGGCGTCGAGGACCAGCTCCCGCCAGCCGGCGGCCTTGAGGCCGAAGGTGGTGGGAACGGCCTGCATGGCGAGGGTGCGGCCGGCCACGGGGGTGTCGCGGTGCTCGCGGGCCAGCTCGGCGAGGGCGGCGGCGGTCCGGCGCAGGTCGGCGCGGACCAGGCGCAGGGCCCGCCGGGCCACCAGCATGGCGCCGGTGTCGAAGACGTCCTGGCTGGTGGAGCCGCGGTGGACGGAGTCGGCGGCGGCCGGGTCGCGGCGGGCGACCTCGGCGGTGAGCGCGGCGACCAGGCCGACCACCGGGTTCGCGGTCTCGCGGGCGGCCAGGGCCAGGGCCCGTACGTCGTACAGGTCGGGGTCGGCGGCGGCGGTGATCACCTCGGCCGCCGCGGGCGGCAGGGTGCCGAGCCGGGCCTGGGCCCGGGCGAGGGCCGCCTCGGCGCCGAGCATGGCGGCGAACCACGCCCGGTCGTCGGTGGCGGCCTCGACCGGGGTCCCGGCCCGGACGGGGGACAGCAGACCGGCGTCGAGGGGAAGCCGCCCGGCGTCCGGCCGCGCCCCGCCCGACGGGGAGCCCCCGGCAAAGGGCCCCCCGGCCGGCCGGCGGGTCAAACGATCACCCCGGTCAGGGTCGTGTCGGAGACGACCGGCCGCACCCCGGCGGGCACCCGCGTGGCGGGCGGCAGCGCCAGGGCCGCGCCGGCGATCGCGTCGGAGTCGCCGAGGGTCACGGAGTCCACGCCCGGGCGGATGCCGGCGGCGGTGACCCAGTGCACGGACTCGGTCGGGACGCCGTACGCGAAGCGCCGCGGGTGGGCCTGGCCGCGCCCGTCGATCAGGTGGTACGGCCGCTCGGTGACGGCGAGGCCACCGGTCTCGTACGAGGTGCCGTGCGTGCCGGCGATCCGGTACGGCGCCGCCTGGTCGGTGTTCAGCAGGTGCTGGAGCAGCGGGTCGGCGGTGCGGCGGATGTCCGGCTCCGGCAGCCGCGCCTCGATGAGGGCGGTGGAGCGCACCGGCTCGCCGGGGACCTCCGTGGACTCGGCGACGTACTGCTTGGTGGCGGTGTCGATGCGGACGACCGTGCCGGGGCCGGTGATGCTGAGCACCCCGGCCTCGATCAGCGCGATCATCTCCTCGATGCGGGAGGCCGGCGGGCCGATGGACAGGAAGGCGTTGAGCGGCGTGTACCAGCCCTCCAGGTCGTCGCGGTGCGAGTTGCCCTCCAGGCCGCCGTGGTCGACGGCGAGGCGGATCTCGTTGCGCAGGTCGCGCATGACGTCGAGGGCGGCCTTGAGGGGCCCGCTGACGTTGCCCTCCTTGGCGGCCGCGACGTCCGCGGCGAGGTGCTCGACCAGCCAGGCGTGGAACTCGGCGCGGCTGGTGAACTTCCGGTCGCCGTACGGGCGGGAGAGCCGCTCCCAGTCCCAGCGGTCGGCCTCGCCGATGCCGTACTCGGTGAGCAGGCCGCCGGCGTCGACGCCGTGCGGGAAGGCGAGGTAGCGGCGGGTGAACCGCTCGCGGTCGGCCTCGCCGAGGCCGCGGGCGGCGAGCAGGGTCGCGTAGTAGACGGACTCGACCTCGCGGGAGATCACCGGCCACAGGTCGGCGGAGAAGTTGACCGGGACGCCGCCCTCGGCACGCTCGCGCAGTCCCGAGATGAACTCGGCGGTGAGCAGGCGGGGGAAGTAGCGGCCGTCGGTGCCCTTCTCGTTCTCCCCGCGGGCGTGGTACGGGACGCCGCGCCGCGAGAAGGCGTACAGCTTCGGCTCGCGGCCGGAGGGCCGGTAGGCCAGCGTGCCGTCCTCGCGCCGCTCGTACGAACCGCCGCGGCCGGCGGTGAACAGCGCCATGTGGTCGAAGAAGTTGAGGCCGAGGCCGCGCAGCAGGACCGGCTGTCCGGGCTCGATGGTGCTGAGGTCCACGTCGGCCGGGTTGCCGGGCGTGACGTAGGTCAGGTGGTGGATGCGCGAGAGGCTCGCGGTGCGCTCCTCGCGGACCGAGAGGCGGGCCGGGACGTGGCCGAGGGCGAGGACGATGCCGTCGAGGTCGTCGAGGCGGGTGCCGTTGTCCAGGCGGATGCCCTGGGGACCGCCGGGGATGCCCTGGGTGTCGGCGATGGCGACGGCGCGCGCGCGGTGGACCTCGACCGTGACGTGCGCGGGGGCGCCGGCGACCAGGCGCCGGAAGCTGTCGCGCAGGTACTCGCCGTAGAAGGCGCGCGAGGGGTAGGTGTTGGGGCCGAGGGCGCGGGCCTCCGCGAGGGTCTCCTCGGAGTGCTCCCCTTCGGTGCCGAGCAGGGCGAGCGAGCGGGCCCACTCGTAGAGGCTGGGGCCGGGCTCGATCGGGCCGTCGATCCTGGAGCTGGCGTCGGTGTAGACGGTGATCTGCGAGCTGACGGTGTTCATCAGCAGGTGGCGGGACTGCTCGGTGCGCCACACCGCCCCGGCGCCGGGCGCGGCCGGGTCGACGACGTGCAGGGTCACGGAGGCGTGGCGGGGGGTGTGCCGCTCGCGGGCGAGCAGCCGCTCGATCACGGACAGGCCGCGCGGGCCGGCGCCCACGACGCACAGTTCGGCATGGTTCTCGGTGGACGCGGTCATGCGGTGGCTCCGATCGGGCTGGTGGCGGGACGGGTGAGGGCGGCGCGGGTGGGCGCCGCCCCCGTGAGGGAGTCGCGCAGCGGGTCGCGTACGCCGTGCATCCAGCTGACGTGGTCGGTCAGCTCGGCCGGGGTGAGGGACTCCAGCAGCGTGTTGCGTGATGCCGCGGCCTCGCCGGAGGGATGCCAGAGGGCGGTCGACCAGCGCGCGGCGAGCTGGACGCGGGCGGTGCGCTCGCGGCGCAGGGCGGTGTACTCCTCGAAGCGGGCGGCGAAGTCGCCGGCCGGGCAGTCGAGCAGTTCGCCGAGCACGATGGCGTCCTCCAGGGCCTGGCAGGCGCCCTGGGCGGCGTAGTGGAGCATCGGGTGGGCGGCGTCGCCGAGGAGGGCGACGCGGCCGTCGGTCCAGGTGTCGACCGGGTCGCGGTCGACGAGCATCCAGGTCTTCCAGTCGCGGCCGAGGGCGAGGAGCCGGCGGGCGGTGTCGCCGAGGCCGGCGAACTCCCGGAGCACGGTGGTCCCGTCGACCGGGCGGCCGGCGAAGGCCTCGGTGCCGCCGTCGTCCTTGCTGGCGGCCAGGTTGAGGTGGCGGCCGCCGGCGATGGGGTAGTGCACGAGGTGGCAGTGGGGTCCGGCCCACCAGGCGACGGCGCGGTCCGTGTGCGCGCGCTCGCGGAGCTCCGCCGGCACCTCGGCCATGGGGATGACGGCCCGGTAGACGGTGATCCCGGAGATCCGGGGGGCGCCGTCGCCGACGAGCTGGGCGCGGATCGCGGAGTTGATGCCGTCGGCGCCGATGACGGCGTCGGCGGTGAGCCGCCCGCCGTCCTTCAGGAGGACGGTGGCGTCGTGCGGGGTCTGGCCGTAGCCGGTGACCTCGCAGTCGCCGCGCAGTTCGACGCGGTCGTCGGCCAGGCAGCGCTCCAGCAGGATGCGGTGGAGTTCGGCGCGGTGGACGACGGCGTAGGGGTTGCCGAACCGCTCCCGGTACTCCTCGGTGAGGGGCAGGCTGGTGACGTGGCGCCCGGAGACGCCGTCCATGAAGCGGAGTTCGTCCATGCGGACGGTGATGGCGCGGGTCTCCTCGCCGACGCCGAGCCGGTCGAGGGCGTGCAGGCCGTTGGGGGCGAGCTGGATGCCGGCGCCGATCTCGGCGAACTCCGGCGCGCGTTCGAGTACGAGGACCCGGTGGCCCTGCGCGCTCACGCTGAGGGCGGCGGCGAGTCCGCCGATGCCGCCGCCCACGATGATGATCCTTGACATGTGGTCTCCGGGCAGCGGTCAGGCGCCCACGGGGAGGCGGTCGGCGAGCAGCCGGGCCAGCTCCAGGCGCTTGATCTTGGTGGTGGCGGTCTGCGGCAGCTCGTCCAGGCGCATGTGCACCGGCTCGGCCATCGGGTTGAGCAGCGAAGCGGCCGACTGCCAGCGGACGGCGTCCAGCGGTTCGTCGTTCTTCGTGCAGACGATGGGGGTGGCACGGCCGTCGGGGCCGGGGATGATGATGACCTCGGTCAGCTCGTCGAGCCGGCCGAAGAGGGTGTCCTCGGCGGCGAGCGTGGAGCCGAAGTCCTCGATGAGGTCGACCTCGCGGTCCAGCAGGTGCACGCAGCCCCACTTGGTGCGGTAGCCGACGTCGCCCATGCGCCACCAGCCGCCCTCGGAGAGCTGCTTGTCGTACCGCTGCTGCTCGCCGAGGTAGGTGACGATCCGGCCGTCGCTGCGGACCTCGATGTAGCCGGGGTTCTCCGCGGAGGGCGGGTTGCCGTCGCGGCTGACCACGCGGACGTCCGTCATGCCGGGGAAGGGGATGCCCACGCAGCGGCCGTCCTCGTCCTCGCCGCGGCGGCGGGAGAAGGCGCGTACGACGGCGGGGCCGACCTCGCTCTGGCCGTACAGCTGGCCGAAGAGCGCGCCGCGGCGGCGGGTGGCGGCGAGCAGGGTGCGCACGGTGCGCGGGTGGATCGCGTCGAAGGTGGAGCTGAAGAGCTTCACGTTGGACAGCGGGCCGCGCGGGTCGTCCGCCAGCTCCTCCCACTCCATGAAGGAGTTGGGGTGGGCCTCCAGCACGCCGGGCTTGAGGCGGGCGAAGAGGTCGGCGACGTGCCCGGGCTCGGAGTCGCGCAGCACGACGATCGGGAAGCCGCGCAGCAGCGAGATCGCCAGGGCGGTGAAGAGCCGCGAGTGGACGAAGGAGACGTGCAGCGCGATCGTCTCGCGGCCCGGCAGCACCGGGCGGACGGCGGCGGCCTGCGGCAGGTAGCGGGCCTGGAGGCTGCGGCCGGTGTGGACCGCGAGTTTCGGGGTGCCGGTGGTGCCGGAGGTGTGGGTGATGAGGGTGGGGTGGTCCGGCGGCATGGTGACCGGCGGGATGCGCCGTACGCCGGCCAGCGAGGCGAGCGCGGTGGCCTGCTCGTGCTCCCCGGAGGTGAGGATCACGCGCTCGGCCAGTGCGAAGACCTCCTCGGGCAGCTCCGTGTCCAGCTTGGTCCGGTCGGTGACCAGGAAGGGCTGCTCGGTACGGCGGACCAGTTCGGCGGCGGTGGCGCCGTCGAGCTGCGGGGAGAGCAGCACCGGGACCGCGCCGACGCGGGCGGCGGCGCAGGCCATGAGGGTGATGTCGAAGCCGTCGGTCTTGTAGACGACGACGCGGGTGCCGGGGCGGACGCCGACCGCCCACAGCCGGGAGGCGAGGTCGTCCACGGCGTCGGCGGCCTCGGCGATGGTGGCGCGACGGCCGAGCTGCGGGGCGGTGTCGAGGTCGTGGTCGAGGATCAGGACGTTCGAGGGGTGCCGGGAAGCAGCTCGCTCGAAGAGGGTTCCCAGGCGGATTCCACGATTTCCTATGCGCTGCAGAAGCATATGGCCAATCTCGTCTTTGGGTACGGGAATCCGGTCGGGGAAACCGGGACTCCACTGCGTGGGATGGTGGGGAGGAGCGCCGGAATTCCGGCGGCGGTCCGCCGGGAATTCCCCGCACCCGTTTCCGGGGGAAGGGAATTCCCGGAACCCGGAACCGGTCAGTTCTCCTCGACGACGTCCTTGATGCGGGCGAGCGTGGCACCGAGGTCGCCCTCGACCTTCGCGCCCCATTCGGTGAAGAACTGCTGCCTGCGCTCGGCGCTCATCTCCGCCGTGATGCCCTTGATGCCCTCGGTGGCGGAGCCCATCCGGAAGTGGTGGGTCAGGCGGGAGCCGGTGCCCTCCGGGGCGATGGCGAAGCCCCAGACGCTCTCCTGCCTGCGGCCGGCGCTGTCGCGCATGGCCCAGTCGAAGATCCGGCCGGGCTCGGCGGCCACGACCTCGGACTCGGTGAACCAGGTGCCGCGCACGACGGGCGCCCAGCCGACCACGTCCTCGGAGCGCAGGTTCTCGCCGCGGAAGACCGCGCCGACGGTGCGGGGCTCACCGCTGATCCATTCGCCGCCGACGCATTCCGGGCTCCATTCGCCGCTGCGGCCGAGATCGCTCACGACGGCGTAGACCTCTTCCGGGGCCGCGTCGACGTGGAGCGAGGAGCTGAGTTCGAAGAGCGGGGTTTCGGTGTGTGTCGTCTGAGCCATGGCCGAGAGCTTGCTGAGCGTCGCGGCGGAGGGTCAAAGAATGCCCGGGAGGTCCGTCAAGTCCCCTGTTCAGGGGCGGGGTTGGCGGTAATGGAGTACGTCAGGTGGGCCGGTGCCCGGATATCCGGGGACCGGACGATTCCGGAAATCCGGCGGGCCGGGCGGGCGGGTGGTCCGGCCGCCGGCGGGAGCTGGTGCGGGGGCGTACGGGGGCCATGCGGGGGCGGGGGCGTACGGGGGGGGGCATGCGGGGGCGGGCCCGTAGGGGGCGGGCGGTCAGCCCGCCGCGGGCAGCTCGTATGCGAAGTGGAAGGCGGCCACGGACATCCGCTGCCGGTGGTAGAAGCGGTGCGCCCCGCGGTTGACCACCCCCGAGTCCAGCTCGATGCGCACGCAGCCGGCCGCCCGCGCCCGGCGCTCCAGCTCGCCGAAGAGCGCCGCGCCGAAACCGCCCCCGCGCAGCGCGGGACCGGTGACCAGGTCGTCCACGAACAGCACCCGGCCCCGGCTGGTGGCCAGCACGCGGTGCCCGGCCACGCCCACGGCCTCGCCGCTGCTCAGGCCCACGGTGAAGACCAGGCCCTGCCCGGCGGCCTCCCGGGCGAAGTCGGTGAAGGAGTCGTCCGTCAGGGCCGGACGGAGGTTCCGGTAGAGGGTCCGGACCGGCCCGTCGAGCAGGGCGGATCCCGGTTCTGCGTCAGTGAATTCCAGTTCCACCCGGCACACCGTACGGAAGGAAGCCCGCCGGCGTCAGCGAGAGTTGACAGACTGGCGGGCGGCAGGATGCCGGGCCGCCGGGGCACCGCCAGACTCCCGTGGTATGCGTGCTGCCTTCATCGAAGACCTCGGGACCCCGGACGCCATCCGGTACGGCGAACTCCCCGACCCGCTTCCCGGGCCGACCGACGTCCTGGTGCGCGTCACGGCCACCACGGTGAACCCGGTGGACACCTTCGTCCGCTCCGGCCTCTACCGCACCCCGCTGGGCTTCCCCTTCGTGATCAGCCGCGATCTCGTCGGCACCGTCGTCGAGGCCGGACCGGGCGCCGCCGGGTTCCGCCCCGGCGACCCGGTGTGGAGCAACAGCCTCGGCCACGCGGGCCGTCAGGGCCCGGCCGCCGAACTGGCCGTGGTCCCCGGCGACCGGCTCTACCGGCTGCCCGAGGGAGCCGACCCCCACGAGGCCGTCGCCGTGGTCCACCCGGCCGCCACCGCCTACCTGGGCCTCTTCACCCACGGCGGCCTGCGCGCCGGCGAGACCGTCCTGGTCGCCGGTGCCGCCGGCAACGTCGGCTCCGCCATGACCGTCATGGCCGCCGAGGCCGGCGCCCGCGTCATCGCCACCGCCCGCGCCGAGGACGCCGAGTACGTGCGCTCCCTCGGCGCCCACGAGGTGCTCGACTACCGCGACCCCGCGGCCGCCGAGGCCCTCGCCGGGCGCATCGACCTGCACCTCGACACCTCCGGCCGCAACGACCTGGCCGCCGCCGTCGCCCTGCTCGCCCCCCGCGGCCGCATCGTGCTGCTCGCGGGCGCCCGCACCGAGCCCGTGCTGCCCGCCGGAGCCCTGTACATGAAGGACGGCTCGGTCCGCGGCTTCGTCATCTCCAGCGCCACCGCCGCCGAACTCGCCGAGGCCGCCGTGGCCATCAACCGGCTGCTCGCCGCCGGCACCCTGCGCCCCCGCTCCGTCGAGCGGCTGCCGCTCAGCGCCGCCGCCGACGTGCACCGGCGCATCGAGCAGGGCGGGCTGCACGGCCGCCGCGCCCTGCTGCTGCCCTCCCTGGACGCCTGACCACCCGAGGGGAGCGGCCCCATGACCTGCGCCGACCTGTCCGAAACCCCGGACGTGCTGCGGCAGCTCGCCGACGAGGGGGTCACCCCCTGGCTGGAGGGCATCGGCCGGGCCGGACTGGACGGCGGCCAGCTCCGGCGGCTGGCCGGACGCACCGGCGTCCAGGGGCTGCTCTGCGACCTGGGCACGCTCGTCCAGGGCCTGCGCGAGACCGGCGCGTACGCGGCGCAGCTCGCCGAACTCGCCGCGCGGGGCATCCCCGCCCGCACCGCGCTGGAGGAACTGCTCGTCCACGACGCCCGGCGCGCGTGCGACGCGCTGCTGCCCCTGTACCGCGCCAGCGACGGCGCCCAGGGCCTGGTCGCCGTCCCCCTCGCGCCGTGGCACGGCGGTGTCGACGGCACCGTTGAGGCGGCCCACCGCACGGTGCTCGCGGTGGACCGCCCCAACGTTGTCGTCGTCCTGCCGGCCACGGAGGAGGGCCTCGCGGCCTCCGAACGCTGCCTCGGCGCCGGCCTCGGCGTGCACGCGGGCCCCGTCTTCGGCCCCGACGGCTACACCGCGCTCGTCCAGGCCTGGTTCTCCGGCCTCGAACGCGCCCGGGACCGCGGCCTCGACCTGCGCGCCATCGCCTCCTTCGCCTCGGTCCGCGTCCAAGACCTCGGCGCCACCGCCGTCGGCCTCGCCCGGCTGCTGTACGAGTGTTACGAGGCCGCCCTCGGCGCACCCCGCTGGCACGACCTGGTACGGGCCGGCGCCCGCCCGCAGCGCCTGATGTGGACCGGCCTCGGGGACGGCGGCGCCGTCGAGCGCCTGGTCGGCTGGGGGACCGGCATGGCCCTCTCCCTGCCCGCGCTGGCCCGGGTCGCCCGCAGCACGCGGCTGCGCGGCGACACCCTCAGCGGTACGGGCCCCAGGATCGGCCGCCTGCCGTCGCGCGGCGGCATCGCGCCGGCCACCGCGGCCGCCCTCGCGGCCGCGCACACCCGGGCCGTCCTCGCCCTCTGGTCCCGCGCGGTACGGCTGGTGACCCGCGAACTGGCGGCGGGGGACCCCGTACCTCCGGCGGACGCGCGGGGCACCGTACGGCCTGGGGCCGGGCAGGACCCCGTACGGCCTGGCGCCGGGCAGGACCCCGTACGCCGTGGCGCCGGGCAGGACCCCGTACGGCGTGGTGCCGCGCAGGACCCCGGACCGCCGGGTGCCGCAGCGGGACCCGTACCGCCCGCGGCGCACCTCAGAGGTGGCCCGGCCCCCGCAGCGGGACCGTGCGGCGCGGCACCGGCTTCGGCAGCGGCATCGGCACCACCGCCTCGGCCACGGTGATCTCGAACAGCATGTGCTCCACCGTCTCCGCCCCCTCCTTGATCCGGCGGCTGCGCAGCACGCGCAGCTCCCGCCCGCAGGAGTCCGCCATGTTCCACAGCCCCGGCACGTCGCCCCGGTCGCTGAAGTGCAGCAGCGCCGAGCCGCCCGGCTCCGTCCACAGCGGGGCCTCGCGCAGGTAGCGCAGGTGCGCGGCGTAGCCCGGGTCCACGTAGGCCCGCTCGTGCACGTGCCGGTACGTGTAGTCCGCCGGGGCCAGCACGAAGTTGGAGTGCCAGTAGACGGTGGAGAACCGCTCGCCCGGCGTCAGGCCCTCGAAGAGGTCGCCCTGCACCGCCCGCAGCCGGTCCGACACGCCGTGCCGCTCCGCGTTCAGCGCGGTGTTCCGCACCGCCTGGGGGCTGATGTCCGAGCCCACGACCCGCTCGCAGCCCGCCAGGGCCGCGGAGACGGCGATCACGCCCGTACCGCTGCCGATCTCCAGGAAGGAGCCGGCACGCGGCACCTCCAGGTCGTCGTCGAAGCCGAGCAGCTTCATCGCCACGTCCGTGGAACGCGAGTGGGATGGCGCGAACACGTCGGGCAGCAGGTCCCATTCACGCCCCCGCAGGTCGAACGTGCCGGGCCGGTCCCCGCTCGCGCGCGACAGCCTGCTGCGCTCCAGCGAGCGGCGGTAGTCGCTGATGTGTGACATGGCGTCCCCCCAGTTACGGAGCCTTGTGCGGACAGCTGTGGACAGGCAGGGGGGAGCACCCCCCGGTGCCTGTGACCGCCACACTCCCCGCCCCGAGAGGCGCGCGGGAAGGTGACCCGGTGACACATATCCGCCCCCCGGTGGTGGTCCGGCCACCGCTCGACTCGCTGGTCAGGAGCCCGCTTGACCCGTGGATCACAGGAACCTAGGTTCAATCACCGTGGCTTGATTCCGCTGACGGGGAGGGAGGGGAATCGCCATGGCCGACGACGAATCCGCGGGGGGCGGTGCGCTCGCCGTGCTCGAACTGCTGGCCCAGGAGGCGCCGGGGGGCCGGTTCGACGACCTGCTGCACGAGGCCCGCCGGTCCGGCGCGGCCCCGGGGGAGCTGGAGGAGCTGTCCCGGGCCGTCGAACTGGCCCGGTCCGTACGCGACAGCGCCGGCCGGCGCAGACAGCGGGAGGCCGCGCTGGCCGCGCTCGTCGACACCGCGCACGACCTGACGTCCCCCTACGACATCGACGGGCTGCTGCGGGTCATCACCCGGCGCGCACGCAGGCTGCTCGACTTCGACATGGCGTACGTGAGCTTCAACCGGCCGGACGGGTCGGCGTACGTGCGCACCTCCGAGGGCGAGACCACCGCCCTCAACGTGGGGCTCGAACTGGGCGACGGGCAGGGCCTCGGCAGCCTCGCGCAGGCCCGCAAGGCGCCCGTGTGGAGCGCCGACTACCTGGCCGACGACACCATCCCGCACGCGCCCGGCATCGACGAGGTGGTGCGGGCCGAGGGCCTGCACGCGATCATCGCGGTGCCGCTGCGGCACGGGGACACCACGCTGGGCGCGCTGTACGGCGCCGAGCGGAAGGTGCGGCACTTCACCCCGGACGAGATCGGGGTGCTGCTCTCGCTGGCCGACCTGGCCGCGGTGGCGATCGAGAAGGCGCGGCTGCTGGAGCAGACCCGCGACGAGGTGACCGAGCTGGAACGCTTCGGCTCGCGCACCAACACCGCGCTCACCAGGGTCCGTTACCTCTGGGAGTGCCACGCCCGGATGGCCGGCCTGGTGCTCGACGGGGCCGGCCTGGGCACCCTGGCCCGGGCCATCGCGGACGCGCTGGACGGCGTCCTGGAGGTACGGGACCCCGGCGGCCGGCAGCTCACCGTGACCGGCGTGTTCCCGCCGGGCTGCCTGGCCGAGGAAACGATCACTCGGGCGGTGCTCCAGGCGCAGACCGACCGGCGGCCGGTCGCGGCCGACGGGGGCGCGTGGGTGGCGCCGGTCCTGGCGGGCGCGGAGGACCTCGGCGTGCTGGTGCTCAGCCCGTCGGCGCCGCTCACCGACGAGGACGTACGGCTGCTCCAGCTCGCGGGCCAGTCGGTGGCCTCCCTGATGCTGATCCAGCGTGGCACGGCGGCCGCCGAGGGCCCCGTGCACGACGAGCTGCTCCAGGACCTGCTGGACCGCCCGCAGGGCTCCGACCTGCACCTGCGCGAGCGCACCCGGCGGCTGGGGATCGACCTCGACACCCCGCACGTGATCGTGGTGGCCCGGCCGGAGGGCGGGGAGCTGGGCAAGGCGGTGGCGTGGGCGTCCTCGTACGCGTACCGGATGTCGGGCCTGAAGAGCGTGCGCCGCGGCTGCATCGTGCTGATGCTGCCCGGCACCGACGCCTCGGCCGCCGGCCACCAGGTCTCCGCGGAGCTGTCGCCGCTGCTGGGCCACCCCGTCTCGACGGGTGCGGCGGGGCCGGCGGAGGGCGCGTCCTCGATGGCGGGGGTGTACGAGGAGGCCGTCCGCTGCCTGGACGCGCTGACGGCGCTGGACGGTGTGGGCGGCACGGCCTCGCTGCGCGAACTCGGCTTCCTGGGGCTGCTGTTGTCGGCCGACCACGACGTGGACGCCTTCATCGGGCGGACGATCGGGCCGGTCCTGGAGTACGACGCGGGCCGCTTCACGGAGCTGACGCGGACGCTGGACGCGTACTTCGACTCGGGCGGCAGCCCGACGCACGCGGCCGAGGCGCTGCACGTGCACCCGAACACCGTGTCGCGGCGTCTGGAGCGGATCGCGGAGCTGCTGGGGCCGGAATGGCAGAAGCCGGCGGCGGCCCTGGAGATCCAGATGGCCCTCCGCCTCCGCAAAGCCCGCACGTCCCTCCGGCGCCGCGTCCCGTAGCCCGGTCCGCTTCCCGTGCCGGGTGCGGGCCCCGTGCCGGGTGCGGTCCGTTGCCGGGGGCGCGGTTCCCGTACCGGTCCCGTGCGGGGTGCGGCGCCGTTACCGGGTGCCGGTCCCGTGCCGGGTGCGGGCCCCGTGCGGGGTGCGGTCCGTTGCCGGGTGCCGGTCCCGTGCCGGGTGCCGGTCCCGTGCTGGGTGCGGTCCGTTGCCGGGTGCGGGCCGTTGCCGCTGCGCGGAGCCGGTTCCCCACCCCGCCCCTTCCCGAAACTGGGGGCGCTGCCCCCAGACCCCCGCGCCTCAAACGCCGGCGAGGCTGGCAGTAGCCCCCGCAGGCATATCCAGCCCCTCCGGCGATTGAGGAGCGGGGGTACGGGGGCGGAGCCCCCGACGGGGTCCGGGCGGAGCCCGGGGAACGGAGGAAGGGCGGGTAGGGGACCTGGCCCCGCAGGGCAACGCACCCGCACCCGGCACGGCACCCGCACCCGGCACGACACCGGCACCGGCACCGGGCAACGCACCCGGCACGGGACCGGCACCCGGCACGGGACCGGCGCCCGGCACGGGACCGGTACCGGGCCTAGGCCAGGGCCGCCCGCGCGTACGCCGGCACCGCCAGCCGCCCGGCACCGGCCGAACCGGCACCACCCCAGCCGGCACCGGCCGAACCGGCAGCACCCCAGCCGGCGCCGGCCGAACCGGCACCGGCCGAGCCCGCGCCGGCGGAAAGGCACCGCGCCGCATGCGCCACCGACGCCATCGTCACGTGCCGGTGCCACCCCGGAAGGGACCGCCCGGCGAAATCCCGCAGCCCGACCTCCTGCACGCTCTGCGTCGAGGCCACCGCCACCCGCCGCGCCTGCTTCGTCAGCCGCAGCAACGGCGCCGCGGGCATCCGCACCAGGTCCGTCACCCACAGCTGCGACGGCAGCCGCCGCGGGTCCGTCCACTCGCCCAGCAGCAGCAGGTGCCGCCGTCGCGCCGGGGACGGGTCCGGCATCATCACCCGCACCGCGGCCACCAGCGAGTTCCGCCGCATCCCCGGGTGCACCGGGTCCGGCCACTCCACCGGCGCCCGCAGCCCCTTCACGGACTGCAGGATGTCCCGCGCGGCCAGCGTCCCCGCACCGTGACCCGGCAGCGCCGGATCCGTCACCAGCAGCCGGGTGGACGGGCTGATCCGCGCGATCACCGGCAGCCGCGCCTCGGCGAAACGGTTCATCGTCGACCGCGTGCCGATGTCCCGGATGTCCATGATCACCGGCCGCGGCGGCATCCCGCACTGCCGGACCGTGTCCAGCACACCGGTGGTCGCGCACTCCTCGTACGACTCGCCGGGCACCGGACCCGAGCCGGGCACCGGCCCCGGCACCGACGCCCCGTCACCGGCGGCGGCCTGGGCCTCGTACGCCGCCGCCTCGCCCTCTTCCCCCTGCTCCGGCAGGAAGAGCCGCCACCCGACCGGCGTGATCACGTCGGCCGAGGTGAACCAGATGCCGAAGGCCTGCTGGCCCCGGAACATCTGTCCCTGGTGCGGGTCGAAGCGGTGCCCCACCCCCACCGAGTGGTCCCCGCCCTTCGGGATGGCCATCGGCTGCGCCACCCACGCCGTCAGCGGCGTGGAGGACTCCAGGTAGCGGGAGAGCGCCGTACGGATCGGCTGCCAGTCCCAGGTCGAGCTGGAGATGAAGTGGTGCAGGCTCTGCTCGGCGGCCGGGCCGCCGATCTGGGCCGCGATGTTGCGGATCGACTTGCGGCCGCGCGTGGCCAGCAGCCCCCGTACGTACTGCCGCCCCTTCTCACGCTGGTCCCGGCGCCGCAGCGAGGTGAAGACCGTGGAGCACAGGTCCTCGGTCACCTCGGCGACGTGGTCCCGGTGGAGCCGGGCCGGGCCTCGCCCCGCCTGCGCCCCCACGACGGACAGTTCCTTCCTGACAACGGTGTTCACGCCATGCCCCCTCTGGCTGAGTCGGTTGCCTTCCCACCGTCGTTCCGGGGGCGGTCCCGCGGGGAGGTGCGCCGGGCACCTGGCTCGGGCGCCGGGTGGTGGGGGGCCCACCACCCCCGTCACGGGAGGGGGCCCCGAGGTGACGTACGGGAGGCGGGAGGTGACGTTGTCGCTACGGGCCGTGAGGCGGATGGTGGCCGGACGTGCACGATGGGGCGCCATGACCGCCGCCCCGCTCTCGCCGCCCGCCCCGTTCACCGCGCCCGCCGCCTCCTGGGACGGCCGGCGCCTCGACCTCGACGCGTACCTCCGCCGGATCGGGTACGACGGTGACCTGGCCCCCACCCTCGCCGTGCTGCGGGCCCTGTCGCGGGCGCACGTCACCTCCGTCCCGTTCGAGACCGTGGACATCGCGCTCGGCCGGACCCTCTCCCTCGACCTGGCCGACCTCCAGGACAAGCTGGTCCGCCGCCGCCGGGGCGGCTACTGCCACGAGCACGCCCTGCTCTTCGCCGCCGCCCTGGAGCGGATCGGTTTCGGCGTCACCGGGCTCTGCTCGCGCGTGCGCGCCGGCGCCGCCGGCGTCCGGCCCGCCACCCACGCGCTGCTGCGGGTCGAGACCGCCGAGACCGCCGGCACCGGGCGGGCCTGGATCTGCGACCCCGGCTTCGGGCGCAGCCCGCTGGAGCCGCTGGAGCTGGCCGACGGCGCCACGAGCACCGACGGCTGGGGCTTCCGGCTGCGCCGCGAGTCGACCGCGCTGGGCCGGGGGGTGTACGCGCTCCGGGCGCGCGGCCCGGAGGGGTGGTTCGACCTGCACGCCTTCACCACGGACGAGCGCCACCCGTCGGACTGGCTCGTCGCCAGCCACTTCATGTCGACGCACCGGCGCTCCCCGTTCGCCGTACGGCTGGTCGCCCAGCGGATGACCCCCGACCGGCACCTCTTCCTCGACAGCACCGTCCTGACCACCGTCACGCCGGACGGCACCGCGACCGAACGGCGCTTCGCGCCGGCCGAGGTGCCGGACCTGCTGGAGGAGGTGTTCGGGCTGGAACTCCCCTACGCGGACCGGGCGCAGCTCGTCAGCCGGGCCACGATCGCCCTGCCGGGCGAGGCGCCGTACCGGGACCGCCTGCCGGCACCCCCGGCGGCCCTCCCGCGCACCTGACCCGGGTCCCTGACGGTCTGGCACCAGAGCCGGGCTCCGGCACTCCGGCCGGGATCTGACACACCGGGCGGCCGTTGATTGTGCCCCGGCCGCCCCGGCCCGGACCATCGGCCTGTGAATCGAAGCGGAACCCCTCGTACCGACAGCACGCGCTCCCACTCCCCCCTGGCCACACTGATGGAAGGGGTACGGGCCGACGTCGTGGTCCGCCAGCTGGCGGTGCCCTTCAGCGATCTGCGGGAGCGGGTCTCGACGGCCTGCCGGCCGGTCGACGCCGGCGCCGTCCTGCGCGGGCCCGACGGGGTACGGGTGATCGGCGAGGTCAAGCGCGCCGACCCGGCCCGGGGCCCGCTGGCCGACGTGCCCGACCCGGGCGCGCTGGCCGCCGCGTACGTGGCGGGCGGCGCGGCGGCGGTGAGCGTGGTGACCGAGCAGCGCAGGCACCGCGGCGCGCAGGGGGACTTCGACGCCGTACGGGCCGCGGTGGACGTGCCCGTCATGCTGCGGGACTTCGTGGTGACGGAGTACCAGGTCTGGGAGGCCCGGGCGCGCCGGGCCGACCTGCTGCCGCTGATGGCGGCCGCCCTGCCGGGCCGGAAGCTCGAACGCTTCCTCCACCTGGCCGAGGACATCGGCCTCACCCCGGTCGTGGAGGCGCACACGGAGGAACAGGTGACCCGCGCCCTGGCCGCGGACGCCCGGATCATCGCGATCGACGCCCGCGACCCGCACACCCTGGCCCTGGACCCGGACGCCTTCGCCAAGCTCTCCGCGCCGGTCCCGCCCCACGTCATCCGCATCGCCCAGTCGGGCATCACCACCCCGGCCGACGCGGCCGCCCTGAGGGAGGCCGGCGCCGACACCCTCCTCGTGGGCGCGGCCCTGATCACCTCGCCGGCCCCGGCCACCCTCCTGAGCGCCCTGACCTCCACCCCCTGACCGCCGCCGCCGGGCCCACGCCGTGCCCCGCGGGGCCCCCGCGGCGCGGAGGAGCGGGGGGTACGCGGCACACTGGGCACATGGCAACCCACCAGAACCTCCTCGGGGGCCCCGCCCCCACCCACCTGCCCGACGACCCCGAGCCCCGCGAGCTGCTGGCCGCCGGGACGGAGCCGGCCGAGGTGGCCGCGAAGTACCCCGCCTCCTCCCTGGCCTGGGCCCGTCTCGCGGACGACGCCTTCGAGGGCGGCCGCGCGGTCGAGTCGTACGCCTACGCCCGTACCGGATACCACCGCGGTCTCGACGCCCTGCGCCGGGCCGGCTGGAAGGGACACGGCCCGGTGCCGTGGGAGCACGAGCCGAACCGCGGCTTCCTGCGTGCCCTGCACGCCCTCGCCCGCGCCGCGCAGGCGATCGGTGAGCAGGAGGAGTACGAGCGCTGCTCCACCTTCCTGCGCGACTCCTCGGAGACCGCGGCCGAGACCCTCGGCTGAGCCCCCGCGGGGCGGAGGGCTGCTTTCCGGTTGGGCTCGAGCGCGGCCGGAAAGTGGCCCATATCACCCCGGGACGGGCCGGGGGATGCGGCTTATGATGCCCGCAGGGGACCGGGGCTCCACAGCCACCAGGAAGGAGCGGACCGCTACCCGGAAGTTCGTGTCGAGGAGACAGCGATGTCGCACCCCCTTGATGCCTCCGGAGCCGGTTCGGACACCCCGAACCTCGACTTCGCCGGCACCACCCCCTACGAGGACTACGTCCAGGCGGACGTGCTCACCCACCTCCAGCACCCCCTCTCGGACGATCCGGGAGAGATGGTCTTCCTGGTCACCACCCAGGTCATGGAGCTGTGGTTCACGGTCATCGTCCACGAGTGGGAGACCGCCGCGCGGGCCCTCCGCGAGGACGACCTCGGCGTCGCCATGGACGCCCTGGCCCGCTCCTGCCGCGAGCTGGAGGCCCTGAACGCCTCCTGGCGGCCCCTGATCAACCTCACCCCCGCGCAGTTCAACGCCTACCGCAGCGCCCTCGGCGAGGGATCCGGCTTCCAGTCCGCGATGTACCGCCGCATGGAGTTCCTGCTCGGCGAGAAGTCCGCCTCCATGCTTGTCCCGCACCGCGGCGCCCCGCGCGTGCACGCCGAGCTGGAGAAGGCGCTGCACGAGCCCAGCCTGTACGACGAGGTGCTGCGGCTGCTCGCGCGCCGCGGCCTCGGGGTGCCGTCGGCGGTGCTGGACCGCGACCTGTCCCAGAAGTACGAGCCCTCGCCCGAGGTCGAGGCGGTCTGGGCCGGCATCTACTCGGCCGACGACCAGCACGGCGAGCTGGTCCGGCTCGGCGAGGCGCTGACGGACGTCGGCGAGCTGGTCTGGCGCTGGCGCAACGACCACCTGGTCGCCACCCGCCGCGCGATGGGCGCGAAGGTCGGCACCGGCGGCTCCGCGGGCGTGGCCTGGCTGGAGAAGCGCGCCGGCAAGAACGTCTTCCCCGAGCTGTGGACGGCACGCAGCCATGTCTGAGCCGACCACGAACCCGCACCCCGACCTGTCCATACGCGCCGCCGAACTCGACGCCGCGGACGAGCTCTTCAAGCTCCGCGAGCGCTTCGCCCTCCCCGAGGGCGTGGTCTACCTCGACGGCAACTCCCTCGGCGCGCTGCCCGCCGCCGTGCCCGGCCGCGTCGCGGACGTGGTCGCGCGCGAGTGGGGCGAGCTGCTGATCCGCTCCTGGGACGAGAGCGGCTGGTGGACCGCCCCCGAGCGGATCGGCGACCTGATCGCCCCGCTGGTGGGCGCGGCCCCCGGCCGGATCGTGGTGGGCGACTCCACGAGCGTGAACCTCTTCAAGGCGCTGGTGGGCGCGGCCCGGCTGGTCGCGGCGCGCGGCGCGGCAGAGGCGGGGGGCGGGTCCGGCGGTGAGCCCCGTACGGAGCTGATCGTCGACGCCACCACCTTCCCGACCGACGGCTACATCGCCGCCTCGGCGGCCCGGATGACCGGGCTGACCGTGGTCCCGGTGGAGCCGGCGGAGCTGTTGGCCGCGCTGGGTCCGCGTACCGCCGTGGTGCTCATGAACCACGTGGACTACCGCTCCGGGCGCCTCCACGACCTGCCGGGTCTGACCGCCGCGGTCCGCGCGGCCGGCGCGCTGGCCGTCTGGGACCTGTGCCACTCGGCGGGCGCGCTGCCCGTGGGGCTGGACGCGCACGGCGTGGACCTCGCGGTGGGCTGTACGTACAAGTACCTCAACGGCGGCCCGGGTTCGCCCGCGTACCTGTACATCGCGGAACGGCACCAGGCGGCCTTCGACTCCCCGCTGCCGGGCTGGAACTCGCACGCCGAGCCCTTCGCGATGAGCCTCGGGTACGTGCCCGCGGACGGCGCGCTGCGCGGCCGCGTCGGCACCCCGGACATCCTGTCGATGCTGTCGCTCGAGGCGGCCCTCGGCGTGTGGGACGGGGTGGACGTCGAGGCGGTGCGCGCCAAGTCGCTGGCCCTGACGGACTTCTTCCTGGAGTGCGTCGAGGCGTACGTGCCGGCCGGCCGCGTCGAGTCGGTCACCCCGGCCGCCCACGCCGAGCGGGGCAGTCAGGTGGCGCTGCGGACGGACGACGCGGCCGCGGTGATGAAGGAGCTGATCGCGCGCGGCGTGATCGGCGACTTCCGCCACCCGGACGTGCTGCGGTTCGGCTTCACGCCGCTGTACGTGGGCTTCGCCGACGCGGAGCGCGCCGCGCGGACGCTGGCCGGGATCCTCTCGGCCTGACCGTCCCCCGCCCGGGTCACGTTTCCGGGTGATCATCGCCGTCCCGGGCGGCACCGGGGGCGAAACGACACTGCTCCGCTGCGCGGGCGGGACCCCGGTCCCGCCCGCGCAGCGCCCCGCGCCCCGGCCGGAAGCAGACGCTCCGGTGGATGCTGATACGGTCCCGCTGCCCGGACCGACGGGTCCCCTGTCCCAGAGAGGCTGAGCCACGTGACGGACCCCGCAGTGGAACGGGACGCCGCCGAGGAGGCGTCGGCCTTCTCGCACCCGCCCGTGGCCCCCGACGCGACGGCCCCGTACGGTCCGCACCCGGACCAGGTGGTCGACTTCTACGCGCCGCGGGACGGCGGGGAGCGGGCACCGCTGGTGGTGGTGCTGCACGGTGGCGCGTGGCGGGCCCCGTACGACCGCGAGCACATCACGCCGCTGGCCGGCTTCCTGGCCCGGCAGGGTTTCGCGGTGGCCAACGTGGAGTACCGGCGCGGGAGTTCCGTACCCCACCAGGGCGGCTCCGGTCCGGTGGCGGGCCGCTGGCCGGAGACCTTCGACGACGTGGCGGCGGCGATGGACGCGCTGCCCGGGCTGGCCGCGGCCGCGCTGCCGGGGGCCGACGTACGGCGGACGGTGGTGACCGGGCACTCGGCCGGCGGGCAGCTGGCGCTCTGGGCGGCGGCACGGCACGTACTGCCGGCCGGCTCGCCGTGGCGGCTGGCGGAGCCGCCGCCGCTGCGCGGGGTGGTGGCGCTGGCGCCGATCGCGGACTTCCGGCTCTCCGAGGAACTCGCGGTCTGCGGCGGGGCGTGTGCGCAACTCCTCGGCGGGCAGGATCGGTTCGAGGAGCGGCTGCGTTACGCCGACCCGGCCGCGCTGCTGCCGACGGGCATCGCCACGACGGTGGTCCACGGCCGGGAGGACATCGTCGTGCCGTGCCGGGTGGCCGAGTCGTACGTGGCGGCCGCCGCGAAGGCCGGTGAAACGGTGGGCCTGACGGTGCTCGACGGGGTCGGGCACTTCCCGCTCATCGACCCGGCCGCGGACGCCTGCGCGGTGGTGTCCGAGGAGATCGCCCAACTCGCCTGGTAAAGCGCGTAACGGGGACGTTAACGAGCCAGGGTGAAGGCCGGGTTACGAAGTCGGACATGTCCGTCACTTGATCGGGGTAAGCGCGAGCGCTGCTGTCCGGATTGGTTCGTACCTCCTGCCAGGATCCGTCACATGAGCGAGATCACCCTTGCGGAGACCCGTACCCACAACCCCGACCGCGGCGTGTACCCGGCGAGCGGCGACTACGTCCACGCCATGGAGGTCGTGAACCCGCAGCGGCTGTTGTTCGTCGCGGGGACGATGGGCCTGGACGAGAGCGGCGCGGCGGGCGCGACGCTGGAGGAGCAGCTGGACCTGATCTGGTCGAACCTGCGGACCATCCTCGGATCGGCCGGCATGAGCGTCGACAACATCGTGCGACTGACCAGCTACCTGCGCGACGCGTCGTATGCGGGCGCGAACGCCAAGGCCCGGACGGCGGCGCTCGGCGGACGCCCCGTGCCCACGACCGCGATCGTGGCGCAGACCCTCTCCGAGTCCTGGATGGTCGAGATCGAAGTGATCGCGGCCGCCTGACCCGGGGCGATCCGGCTGACCAAAATTGCTCCAACTGTGCTAAAAAACAGGCCAGTTCTCATCGAGAACTGCTTGAGTGTGATTGGGGTCACATTTCAATGGCTTGCCTTGAGTGACCCCGATCACCTCCGTCACAGTCGTTCCCGGGTGCGTCTCCTTACAAGGCTCACAAGGCACCCGAAAGGGCGTGCACGGCACATGGCAGTTGCAAGCAGCACGAAGCAGATATCCGACGACCTCGCAGGACAGGGCTACTCCTTAGTCCGCGGGGCCGAGATGCGCGCGGCACTGACGAGCACCGCCTACGAGGCGGAGCTGGCCGCGGAGTGGGACCGTCTCGGCCCTGACAACTACCTGAAGAACAACGCGCGGTTCCGGGAGCGCCGCTACGGCCGCTTCCTCTACATCCCGCGCGAGCGGAACTTCCGCCTCCTCGCCCACCAGCCGTACTTCCAGTCGGAGACGGCCAACCGCTACGCCGGCGGCATCCACCGCGTGGTCGAGCCCGTCACCGAGGCGGCCGTCAAGAACCCGCTGATGCGCGAGCTGGTCGAGTTCGACTTCGACCACTTCCCCGTCGAGGACGAACGCCTCGACCACCCCTGGCTGGTGGCCTGTCACCAGTTCAGGATCATCGCCCGGCCGGAGGAGATCGGCGAACCGACCCCCGAGGGCGTGCACCGCGACGAGATCGACTTCGGTGCGATCCACCTGATGTCCCGCACGAACGCCGACGGCGGCATCTCCAGCGTCTACGACAACGACGAGCGGCTGACCGCGCAGTTCCAGCTCCAGGGCCCGATGGACACGATGTTCTGGGCGGACCGCAAGGTCCTGCACTCCGTCAGCCCGATCACGGTCGTCGACCACTCCGCTCCCGCCGTGCGCGACATCCTCATCCTCGGCTACACCTGTTCGCCGGGCTTCGAGGAGCAGTAGCCCCACGGCCGGCCGGAGCGCGACCGCCGGCCAGGCGTTGCCGGACCGCCGGCCCCACACACCCCCGCGCCCGCATTCGTGCCCGCGCTCGCCGTACGCGTCCCCGCGGACGCGTTCTCCGTGTTTCCCGCGTGTTCCCCGTCCCCCTGTGAGAAGGCGAGTCATTCGTGACGGCCATTGACACCCCCCAGACCAAGACCGGGCTGGCACCGCTCGCGATCGTCGCGGTGATCATCACGTACATCGTGTGGGGCTCCACCTACCTGGCGATCGACTACACGCTCGCCACCATGCCGCCCTACGTCATGACGGGCACCCGCTTCCTGCTCGCCGGGCTCCTGCTGCTGCCCTTCCTGTACCTGCGGAAGCACCAGCTCCCGACCCTGAAGCAGTGGGTGAACTGTGCCGTCATCGGCGCCCTGATGCAGGGCGGCTGCGTCGCCAGCATCGCGGTGGCGCAGAAGTCCATCACCAGCGGCCTGGCCGCGGTCGGCATCGCGACCGTGCCGATCTGGACCGCCCTCATGGCGGGCCTCTACACCAAGAAGTGGCCCAACCGCTTCGAGATCGTCGGCATCTCCTGCGGCTTCCTCGGCGTGATCCTGATCAACCTCGAAGGCGGCATCTCCGGCGCCACCAAGGGCGCGGTCATCATCAGCATCGCCGCGCTCTGCTGGTCCCTGGGCTCGGTGATGAGCCAGCACGTGGACATCCCCGAGGGCCCGATGGCCTACGCCGCCGAGATGCTGGCCGGCGGCACCCTGGTCACCCTCGTCGGCCTGATCGGCGGCGAGCGCATCACCGAGATGCCCGACTCCAGCGCGGTCTGGTCGTGGCTCTACCTCATCGTGGGCGGCTCCCTGCTCGCCTACACCGCGTACATGTACCTGCTCAAGACGGTCCGCACGGCGATCGCCACCAGCTACACGCTGGTCACGCCCGTGATCGCGGTCTTCCTCGGGTACTGGCTGCTGTCGGAGGACATCACCCCCGTCACCGCCGCCGCCGTCGTCGCGGTGCTCTGCGGCGTGGCCTTCATCTTCAAGGGCCGTTCCGTGCAGTCGGAGTAGCCGACGGCACTCGTGTTCGTACCACGAAAACGACAAGAGAGAAGAAGAGGCTCCACCATGTCGAACGACTCCGTCTTATTCATCGGCGACAACTCGCGCTGGAGCGAACTCGCCTCCGCCTACCTCACCTCCCTCTTCCCCCATACCGACACCGTGCTGTGGGACCACGGCGGTAAACGCCCGGCCTTCGTCGACTCCTGGCAGGGCGACCGGATCTTCTGCTTCAAGGCGGACCTGATCCTCACCCCGGAGAACCTGGCCAGTGCGAAGAAGTCCGCGATCAACTTCCACCCCGCGATCCCGACGTACCGCGGCATCGGCGGCTACGACTGGGTGATCAACGACGGCGGCACCGAGTTCGGCGCCACCGCCCACCACATCAACGCGAAGATCGACGCCGGCCCGATCATCAAGGTGGTCCGCTTCCCGATCAACGCGGCCGAGGAGACCGCGGAGGGGCTCAGCGAGCGCACCGCCGCGTACTGCCTCACCCTCTTCTACGAGATCGTCGGCCTCATCCACGACGGCGCCGACCTGCCCCTCTCGCCAGAGGTCTGGGGACCCCGGCTCTACACCCGGGCCATGCTCACCCGCTTCCGCGCCGGAGAGGGTGCGCCCTTCGCGCACGAGCTCTCCGCCGTCGGTTCCTGACCCGGTCGCAGAGAGGGTGCCAATGAAGATCGTTCTGGCGTATTCGGGCGGACTCGACACCTCCCTCGCCCTGGGCTGGCTGCGGCAGCACTACGACGCCGAGGTGATCGCGTTCTGCGCGGACATCGGCCAGTTCGAGGACCTGTCGGACGTCGCCGACCGCGCGAAGCGCAACGGCGCGTCCGGGGTGTACGTCGACGACCTCCGGCAGCAGTTCCTGGAGGAGTACGCCTTCCGGGCCCTGAAGGCGGACGCCGTCTTCGAGGGCAAGTACTACATGGCCGCCTCCCTCAGCCGCCCGCTCATCGCGCAGCGGCTGGTGGAGATCGCCGAGGCGGAGGGCGCCGACGCCGTGGCGCACGGTGCCACCGGCAAGGGCAACGACCAGGTCCGCTTCTACGCGGGCATCTCGGCGCTCAACCCGGACCTGCGGATCATCTCCCCGGTGATGGAGTGGGACCTGACCACCCGCGGCCGGCAGATCGCGTTCGCCGAGGAGCACGGCCTGTCCATCCCGGCCTTCAAGACCAGCCCCTACAGCCGGGACACCAACATCTGGGGCACGAGCGTCGAGTGCGGTCCGCTCGACGACATCTCGGCCGCGCCGCCCGAGGAGGTCTACAAGATCACCGCGGCGGCGGAGGCGGCCCCCGAGGAGCCGGCCACCGTCACGATCGGCTTCGAGCGCGGCGTACCGGTCGCGCTCGACGGCGTCCGGCTCGGCCCCGTCGAGCTGGTCTCCCGGCTCAACGAGCTGGGCGGCGCGCACGGCGTCGGCCGGATCGACATCATGGAGAACCGGCTGGTCGGCTTCAAGGTCCGCGGGGTGTACGAGGCCCCGGCCGCGGCCATCCTGTACGAGGCCCACCGCGAGCTGGAGAACCTGGTCCTGGAGTCGGACCTGTTCCACTACAAGGAGCTCGTCTCGCGCAAGTACGCCGAACTGGTATACGAGGCCAAGTGGTTCGGCGGGCTGCGGCAGAGCCTGGACGCCTTCTTCGAGCACGTGCAGGAGCGGGTCTCGGGCGAGGTGTCCGTCCGCCTCTACAAGGGTTCCGTCACCGTTCAGACCCGCCACTCCGGCCATTCGCTGTACCGGCTGAGCATCGCCTCGTACGAGTCCGAGGCCGAGTTCGACCACGGCGCCGGTACGGGCTTCTCCTACATCTGGTCCCTGCCCGGCCGGATATCCGCAATGCAGCGAAAGGACCAGTAAGGCATGACCCGCCAGGCAACCGTCCGCCATCTGCTGATGTGCCGACCGCACCACTTCGACGTCCGCTACTCCATCAACCCGTGGATGGAGCCGGAGGACGGCGCGGACAACCCCCTCGCGGTCCGCCAGTGGGTCCAGCTGCGCGAGCTCTACAAGGAACTGGGACACAAGGTCGAGGAGATCGACCCGGTGGAGGGCCTGCCCGACATGGTGTTCGCCGCGAACGGCGCCACCGTCGTCGGCGGCAAGGTGCTCGGCGCGCGCTTCCGTTATCCCGAGCGCGCCGCCGAGGGCCCCGCCTACCTCTCCTGGTTCCGCGAGCAGGGCTGGGCCGACCTCCTCGACCCCGAGTACGTGAACGAGGGCGAGGGCGACTACCTGCTGGTGGGCGACCGGCTGCTGGCCGGTACGGGCTTCCGTACCGACCCGCGCTCGCACGCCGAGGCCGAGGCCTTCCTCGGCGTCCCGGTCACCCCGCTGCACCTGGTCAACCCGCGCTTCTACCACCTGGACACCGCGCTCGCGGTGCTCAGCGACACCGAGGTCATGTACTACCCGGCGGCCTTCTCGCCGGAGAGCCGCGAGGTGCTGGAGCGGCTCTACCCGGACGCGCTGCTCGCCACCGACGGGGACGCGGAGGTCTTCGGGCTGAACGCCTTCTCCGACGGGCTCAACGTGGTGCTGCCGAAGGCCGCGGAACGGCTGGCCGCCGAGCTGGCCGCCCGCGGGTTCAACCCCGTCGGGGTGGACCTGTCCGAGCTCCTCAAGGCGGGCGGCAGCGTCAAGTGCTGCACGCAGGAGCTGCGCGACAGCTGAGTCCGCGGCGCCCGGAACGCGAGGAGCCCCCCACCGCGCCGCGGTGGGGGGCTCCTCGGGTGCGTGCCCTAGATGAACGAGTTGATCTCGATCGTCTCGGTGCGGCCGGGGCCGACGCCGATCGCGGAGATCGGGGCGCCCGACATCTCCTCCAGGGCCTTCACGTACGCCTGCGCGTTCTTCGGCAGGTCGGCGAAGGTCTTGGCCTTGGTGATGTCCTCGGACCAGCCCGGCAGGTACTCGTAGACCGGCTTGGCGTGGTGGAAGTCCGTCTGCGAGTACGGCAGCTCCTCGACGCGCTTGCCGTCGATCTCGTACGCGACGCAGACCGGGATCTGCTCCCAGCCGGTCAGCACGTCCAGCTTGGTGAGGAAGAAGTCGGTGAGGCCGTTGACGCGGGTGGCGTAGCGGGCGATCACCGCGTCGAACCAGCCGCAGCGGCGGTCACGGCCGGTGGTGACGCCGCGCTCGCCGCCGATGCGGCGCAGGTCCTCGCCGTCCTGGTCGAAGAGCTCGGTCGGGAACGGACCGGCGCCGACGCGGGTGGTGTAGGCCTTGAGGATGCCGATCACGCGGGTGATCTTCGTCGGGCCGACGCCCGTGCCGGTGCAGGCGCCGCCGGCGGTCGGGTTCGACGAGGTGACGAAGGGGTACGTGCCGTGGTCGACGTCGAGCAGGGTGCCCTGGCCGCCCTCGAACAGCACGACCTTGTCCTCGTCGAGCGCGTTGTTGAGGATCAGGGTGGTGTCGGCCACGAAGGGCTTGATCTGCTCCGCGTACTGGAGCATCTCCTCCACGATCGCGCCGGCCTCGATCGCGCGGCGGTTGTAGAGCTTGGCGAGCAGCTGGTTCTTGTTCTCCAGCGCCGCCTCGACCTTCTGGATGAGGATCGACTCGTCGTAGAGGTCCTGGACCCGGATGCCCACGCGGTTGATCTTGTCCGCGTAGGTGGGGCCGATGCCGCGGCCGGTGGTGCCGATCTTGCGCTTGCCGAGGAAGCGCTCGCCCACCTTGTCGAGGGTGACGTTGTAGGGCGTGATGAGGTGCGCGTTGCCGCTGATCAGCAGCTTCGACGTGTCGACGCCGCGCTCGTTGAGGCCCTTGAGCTCGGAGAGCAGCACGGCCGGGTCGACGACGACGCCGTTGCCGATGACCGGGGTGCACTCAGGGGTGAGGATGCCGGACGGGAGGAGGTGCAGGGCGTACTTCTGGTCGCCCACGACTACCGTGTGGCCGGCGTTGTTGCCGCCCTGGTAGCGGACGACGTAGTCGACGGAACCACCGAGGAGGTCGGTGGCCTTTCCCTTGCCCTCGTCACCCCACTGGGCTCCGAGCAGCACAAGAGCGGGCACAGGCGTACACCTCTTCCGGATGGGGCATGTCCAAGGTCAGGGGGCGTACGACGATGTACACCGCAGGCTGAGCCGTCGGACCGGTGCCCCGGAATAGACGAAGCCCCTGGCGCAATAGCGCAAGGGGCTCTTGCACAAAGATGCTACCCGAGGAAGGACCGAGGTGTCGGCTCCAGAGCCCACCATGAGCCACGCGGGCGCGGCGGAGGCCGGCCTGCTCGTGCTCGTCGACCCGGTCGCCCGCCGCCTGGACGGCGAGTCCGTGCGGATCGCGAAGGACGTGCTGAGTGCCGGTGCGGAGGCCAAGATCTGCCTCCCCGAGGGGCCGGAGGAGTTCGCGCGGGCACTGGCCCGGCGGGGCCATCGGCGGCCGGTGATCGTGGGGGACGACCGGGCTCTGGCCCGTGCCGTGTCGCTGCTGCACCGGGAGCGGGAGCTGCGCGAGGGCGCCGTCTCGCTGGTGCCGGTGGGGCCGTCCGGCTCGCTGGCGGTGGCCCGGTCGCTGGGGGTGCCGACGAGCGCGGTGCTGGCGGCCAGGGCGGCGCTGGACGGGGTGGTGGAGCGGCTCGACCTGCTGGTCGACGACAGCGACGGGGTGGTGCTGGGGGGCCTGCGGATCCCGGCGGTGGGCGCGGCGCCGCCGCCGGCGCCCTCGGTGTGGAGCGCCTGCCGGTCGCTGGTGCGGACCCTGGTGCGGCCGCCGGTCGGCGGGCAGGCGGGGGCGCGGCTGCGGGTGGAGGCGGACGGCGTGCTGCTCAGCGACGTGGACCAGCCGGTGCGGGACGTGTCGGTGGCCTCGGCGGGCGGGCTGGCGGAGGTCACCGTACGGACCGGGCTGTCGCGGGACCCGGTGACGGCGCGGGCCCGCACCGTGACCGTCTCGGGGGCGGACTTCCGCTACCGCGCCGACCACCGCGTCACCGGTCCGGTGCGGCGGCGTACGTGGACCCTCCGGCCGGGCGCGTGGGGGCTGACGCTGCCGCGGGGGTAGGGGGCACGGGTACGGGCGCGGGCGGACACCGGCGCGGGCGGCGGTGGCGGCCGGGCGTCAGAACTCGACCCGCAGCTCCTTCAGGCCCCGGATCACATAGCCCTCCTGCCACTGCGGCTCGGCGGCGAGCCGCAGCGGCGGCACGCCGTCCGCGAGCAGCGCGCCGAAGGAGGCGGACAGCTCCAGCCGCGCCAGCGGCGCGCCCAGGCAGTAGTGGATGCCGGCGCCGAAGGTGATGTGCGGGTTGTCGGTGCGTACGAGGTCCAGCTCGTCCGGACGGGCGAACCGGGCCGGGTCGCGGTTGGCCGAGCCGAACAGCAGGGCCACCTCGGAGCCGCGCGGGATCTTCACGTCCCCGACCTCGATGTCGTCCAGCACCCAGCGCTCGAACATCTGGAGCGGGGTGTCGAAGCGCATCAGCTCCTCCACAGCTGTGGACAGCACCCCGGCCGGGTCGGCGCGCAGGGCGGCCAGCTGCTGGGGGTGCCGGAACAGGGTCCACCAGCCGTTGCCCGTGGTGTTGACCGTCGCCTCGTGGCCGGCGTTGAGCAGCAGCACGCAGGTGGACACCATCTCCTGCTCGCTCAGCCGCCCCTCCTCGTCGTGCGCGGCGATCAGCGCCGAGATCAGATCGGTGTCCGGCTCCCGCCGGCGCTCCTCGATCAGCTCCCGCAGGTAGAGGTCGAACTCCCGGCAGGCCCGCACCGCCGCCCGGGCGGTCTCCTCGGACGGGTTGAGCTCGTACATCCCGCAGATCGCCGCCGACCAGGGGCGCAGCAGGTGCCGGTCGCCCTCGGGCACCCCGAGCAGCTCGGCGATCACCGCCACCGGCAGCGGCTCCGCGACCCGGGCGATCAGGTCCCCGCCGCCGTCCGCGAGCAGCCCCTCGACCAGCTCGCCCGCCAGCTGCCGGACGGTCGGCGCCAGCCGCTCCACCATCCGGGGCGTGAACGCCTTGGCCACCAGCCGCCGGACCCGCGCGTGGTGAGGGTCCTCCAGGTCGAGCAGCCCGTTGCCGTTCATCACGTGGAAGGGCTCGTGCGCGGCCGGCGGGGGAGTGCGCCCGAACTCCTCGTGCGTGAACCGGTGCAGGTACGTGCGGCCCAGCCGCCGGTCCCGCAGCAGCGCGCTCACGTCGTCGTAGTGCGGGATCAGCCACTGTCCTGTGGGCTCGTAGAACACGGCCCGCCCCGCGCGCCGCAGCCGGGCGTACGCGGGATAGGGATCGGCGACGAACCCGGCCGACCACGGATCGAAAACAGCGCCCTCGTCCATGACCCGACGCTACCGCCTGGCGGACGTACTTCTTGAGTTCCTCCGTCTCGAACTCGATCCCCACCGGTGCCGGCAGCACGACCAGGTCGCCGAACGCGCCCGTGGACCGAGCCGCCGCGGCTGCCGTCGGCATACGCCATCCGTGTGCGGGAACGTGCCTACCCCGGCGTGACCAGCCGGGCCTCGTACGCGAAGACGGCGGCCTGGGTGCGGTCGCGGAGGCCGAGCTTCACCAGGATCCGGCTGACGTGGGTCTTGATCGTGGACTCGGCGATGACCAGCCGCTCCGCGATCTCCGCGTTGGACAGGCCCTGGGCGATGAGGATCAGCACCTCCGTCTCGCGGTCCGTCAGCTCACCGACCTGCGTCCGGTCGCCCACCCTGGGGGACTCGGCGAGCTTCGAGAACTCCGCGATCAGCCGCTTGGTCACCGAAGGGGCCAGCAGCGCCTCGCCCGAGGCCACCACCCGGACCCCGTCGGCCAGCTGGCGGGCCGAGGCGTCCTTGAGCAGGAAGCCGGAAGCCCCCGCCCGCAGCGCCTGGTAGACGTACTCGTCGAGGTCGAAGGTGGTCAGCACCAGCACCTTGGCGTCCGCGTCGGCCGCCACGATCTCCCGGGTCGCCTCCAGGCCGTTGAGCACCGGCATCCGGATGTCCATCAGCACCACGTCCGGCCGCAGCGCGGCGACCTGCGTGATCGCCTCGCGGCCGTCGACCGCCTCGCCCACCACCTCGATGTCGGGCATCGCGTTCAGCAGCACCGAGAAGCCCTCGCGGACCATCATCTGGTCGTCCACGATCAGGACCCTGATCGTCATGCGGCGTCCTCGCCCGTCCGCGCCCGCACCGGTATGAAGACCGCGACCTCGTAGCCGCCGTCCGCCGTGGACCCGGCCGTCATCTCGCCCTCCAGCATCGCCACCCGCTCCTGCATCCCCGTGATCCCGTGCCCCGCACCCGGCGAGGGCCTGACGTCCCCGGTCGGCGCGTCGTTCACGATCCGCAGCCCGAGCCCGCCCAGGACGTACCCGATCTCGACGCCCGCCCGCGCCCCCGGCGCATGGCGCAGCGTATTGCTCAGCGCCTCCTGGATGATCCGGTACGCCGACAGCTCCACGCCCTGCGGCAGCTCCCGCACCGCCCCGGTCACCGTCTTGTCCACCGTCAGCCCCGCCTCACGGACGTTGGCCAGCAGCCCGTCCAGCGAGGCCAGCGTAGGCTGCGGGGCCTCGGGGGCCTCGTAGTCGGCGGACCGCACCACACCCAGCACCCGGCGCAGCTCGGTCAGCGCCGCCACCGCGTTCTCCCGGATGGTCAGGAACGCCTGCTCCAGCTCCGGCGGAGGGTTCTCCACCCGGTAGGGGGCGGCCTCCGCCTGGATCGCGACCACCGACATGTGGTGCGCGACCACGTCGTGCAGCTCCCGCGCGATGGTGGTGCGCTCCTCCAGCAGCGTCCGCTTGTCCCGCTCGACGGCCGTCACCTCCTGCTGCGCGGTGACCTCCTTCGCCGCCTGGCTCCGGATCTTCAGCACGCTGACGGCCAGCAGCGCGATCGCGGACACGACCGCCAGCGGGCCCGTGTTGTCCGTCCCGTCCAGGCTGAGCGCACTGCTCAGCAGGCCCCCGAGCAGCACCGTGACGAACCACATCCACCCCCCGACCCGGGGCCGGGTGCGGGCCGTCACCAGCACCATGACCAGGACGTGGGCCACGAACGTGGCCGGCGACCAGGGCCAGAAACCGGTGGGGCCGACCACGGCGAGCGCCAGCGTGGCCGCCAGCGAGGCCCAGAACGCGCCCGCCGGCCGCACCAGCGTCATCAGCACCGGCGCCGCCGCGACGAGGCCGAAGACGAAGGCGCTGAAGGGCCCGGAGGCGCCGCTGCCGTTGGCCAGGCTCATCAGCACGACGAACCCGGCACTCATCACGATCAGGGCGTGTGGCGTCCAGGCCGCCCGCGGGCGTATCCGCCGGGGCAGCAGCCTGGTCAGCGGCCCGTCCGTGCGCATCCGCTCCAGCGGCCGGTACGCGAACGCGTCCGTGATCAGGTCGTGCCGCAGCTGGGCAACGATCCCGGAGGCCAGCTTCAGCTCCGGCGAATGGGTCCGGGTCCCCCCGGTGGTCGTCTCGGTCACGTACAGAACGGTAGGCCGCCGTCCCCCTCACCCACGTCGGGCCGGAAGGGGATTTCTCCAGGTCCCCCTCAGGTACTACGCCCCGACCTCAGTAGCCCGTCGGACGGATCAGCCCGGTTTCGTACGCGTAGACCGCCGCCTGGGTGCGGTCACGCAGCCCCAGTTTCACCAGGATCCGGCTCACATGGGTCTTCACGGTCTGCTCCGCCACGTGCAGGTGGGCGGCGATCTCCGCGTTCGACAGGCCCTGGGCGACCAGCGCCAGCACCTCGGTCTCCCGCTCCGTCAGCTCGCCCAGCCGCTCCTTCAAGGGAGCACGCGGCGCCCCCAGCCGGGAGAACTCGGTGATCAGCCGCTTGGTGATGTTGGGCGAGAGCAGCGCCTCGCCCGCCGCCACCACCCGCACCGCCTCGGCGAGCTGGTCCGCGGACGCGTCCTTCAGGAGGAACCCCGAAGCGCCCGCGCGCAGCGCCTCGTACACGTACTCGTCCAGGTCGAAGGTGGTCAGCACCAGCACCTTCACGGTGGCGTCGGGCTCGCCCGTGATCCGGGCGGTCGCCTCGATCCCGCCGACCCCGGGCATGCGGATGTCCATCAGCACCACGTCCGGACGCAGCTCCGCCACCTTGGCCACGGCGTCGGCGCCGTCCACGGCCTGGCCGACGACCTCGATGTCGGGCTCGGCGTTGAGCAGCACGGTGAAGCCCTGCCGGACCATCATCTGGTCGTCGGCGATCATCACGCGGATCGGCGGCGGCGTCGTCATACGGAGTCCTTCTCGGTGGTCGTCCGGGCGGGGGTGTCCATGGGGAGGACCGCGGTCACCTCGTAACCCCCGGAGGGGCGGGGACCCGCGGCCAGTTCGCCGCCGAGCATCCCGGCCCGCTCGCGCATCCCGAGCAGGCCGTGCCCGGCGCCGGGGGAGGGCGGCACGGACCGGGTCGGCGCCGAGTTGGCCACGCACACGTGCAGCTCCCTGGGACCGTAGGCGATGCCCACCTCCACCACGGAACCGGGCGCGTGGCGCAGGCAGTTGCTCAGCGCCTCCTGGACGATCCGGTACGCGGTCAGCTCCACGCCCGGAGGCAGCGGCCGGGCCACCCCGGCGATCTCGGTGGTGACGTCCAGGCCGGCACCGCGCACGTTGTCCACCAGCCCGCCCAGGTCGGCCAGGGTGGGCTGCGGGTGGTGCGGGTTGGCCGGGTCCGCGGCGCTCTCCGAGCGCAGCACGCCGAGCACCCGGCGGAGTTCGGTGAGCGCCTCCAGCGCGTTCTCCCGGATCCCCGCCAGGTTCTCCCTGAGCTCCGCCGACGGGTTCTCCACCAGGTGGGGGGCGACCTGCGCCTGGATCGAGATGACCGACATGTGGTGGGCGACCACGTCGTGCAGCTCACGGGCGATCCGGCTGCGCTCCTCCAGCAGCGTGCGCCGGGCCCGCTCCTCCTCCGTCAGCGAGGTCTGCTCCACCAGCTGCGTCCTGGCCACCCGGCGGGCCCGCAGCGCCGAGCCGATCACCACGGTGAAGCCGAAGTAGACGAGGGCCCCGACCGCCGTGCCCCGGTACCCGACACCGAAGTTGTTGAACGCGACGGCCAGGAAGCCGAAGCCCACCGACAGCACCAGGGCCTCGACCGCGACCCGCGGCCGCACCCGCAGCGCGAGCAGCAGCAACACCAGCCCGTGCAGTGCGAGTTCGGGCAGCGTCCAGGGCCAGGGGTTCTCGCCGACCCGGGTCACGGCGATCTGGGTGATGAACGCGGCACCCAGCGACAGCCACCAGCCGAGCACCGGCCTGCTCATCGCCATCAGCAGGGCGGCCGCCTGGACGACGACCTGCATCACGACCAGCTCGCCCCGCGCCTGGTAGGAGTTGAGCAGCAGCTGGACGGACGGGATCGTCGCCACCCAGCCGTACAGGAAGACCAGGATGTGCGGCAGCCGGGCCAGCCACCGCGGCCGGGACATCGGCGGCAGGGGGTCCCGCTCCAGTGTGAACAGGTCCTCCCGCAGGGTCCGCGCGGCCACCCGCACCAGTCTCCGCGTGGCGTGGGCGGTCCAGTCGAGGGCAGCCGTCAGCTCGTCCGGCCCTTGCCCGTCGCCCGGCGTGCCGGCCGCCCTGGTCGTCTCGTGCGGGTTCACGTCGCCCACCCTAGGCACGCAACGCCCCCTGCCCGGAAGGGTGGTGCTCGCGGACGACCAGGGACGCCCCGCGGGAGCGCCGCCGCCCGCCCTGCTCGTACGTACGGAACGCCGACCAGCACACCAGCAGCGCGACCGCGAACACCGGCAGCCACATCAGCCGGGCCGGTATCCACTCCAGGCCGTTCGGCACCGTGTGCAGCCCCGGCAGCCGCGTGCCGAACAGCAGCCCCGTGGCGGTGACGGCCATCATCGCGGTCTGGTGCCACAGGAACACGGTCATCGCGGACAGGTTCACCACGGCCACCGCGGCCCAGGCCACCGGCCGCCGCAGCACCCGGCCCAGCGGCTCCCGCACCAGCAGCGCCAGCCCGCACTGCGCCAGCCCGAACGTCACGGCCGCCAGCGTCGGCGGGTTGAGGTTCGACACCTCCGCGCCGGGCACCCCCACCATGGAGGCCGGGTAACCGCCCCACAGCACGAGCACCCCGGTGGCCAGCGCCCCGCCGGCCAGGAGCAGCACGCCCGGCCGCCGCCGGGTGAAGCCGCCCCGGGCCCACAGGGCGCCGAGGCAGTACGGCACCAGCCAGCCCGCCGCGACGTTGACCCAGCCCAGCCAGGCGGGCCCGCCGCACGCGAACCGGGCCAGGTCCACCCCCGCCACCACGGCCAGCGGCCACACCGGGTGCAGCCGCGCCACCAGCGGGGTGGCGGCGGTCAGCGCGGCGAACACCAGGAGGAACCACAGCGGGGACAGCACCAGCCGCAGCAGCGTCCGCAGCGTGTCCGCGCCGACCCCGGCCGCCGACATCGCCACGGCGGCCACGGTCCACAGCACCAGGACGGCCGCAACCGGCCGGAACAGCCGGGCCAGCCGCCCCCCGGTCCACTGCGCGTACGTCACCCCGCGCCACCTGGCGGAGGCATGGCTCCGCGCGGCCACGTACCCGCCGACCAGGAAGAACACCGCCAGCGTCTGGAAGATCCAGGACACCGGCGCCAGCCAGGGCAGGTGGGCCAGCGGACTGGTGGCCCGCAGGGCGCCGTCCGCCGGGGTCAGCGCGGTCACCAGCCAGTGGCCCAGCACCACGCCGGTGATGGCGAGGGCCCGCAGCCCGTCGACGGCACGGTCGCGGCCGGCAGGAGTGGCCGCGTCCATCCGCTGGGCGAGTCCGGTGGGTTTCGGCATGGGTGGCCTCCGAAGGCGTTCGCGTGGCTCCGGGCTGACGGCGGGGGAGGAGAGGGCGGTGACCGGGGCGGGGGCCGGGGGGCGGATCACGGCCGCTCACCCGCGGCGATGCGCGCGAGCCGGGCCAGCGAGGCGGTACCCGCCGTGAGGTAGTCGCTGTGACCGCCGCCCCCGGCGTCGAACACCCGGGCCCCGAAGGCGGGATCGACCGGGTCGGTGCCGAACCCGAGCGAGCCGCACAGGAGTTCCAGGCGCACGTGGGGCACGTCGGCGATCCAGTCCCCGGCACCCCGGCCGGCCCAGACCCGGGCAGAGGTCGGCAGGTCCGCGGCCCGGTCGGCACCCGTGCCCGGACTGCCGTACAGGACCACGTCCGTCACGGCCGCCGGAGTGGCGGTCCGCGCGCACACGACCGAGCCGTACGAATGGCACAGCAGGGATATCCCGGCACCCGGCGCCAGCCGCGCCAACCCGGAAAGGAAGGGCGTCAGTTCCCGGGCGGCATCGTCGGCGCGCCCGGTGGTGGCCACCGCGGGGCTCACCGTGCCCGGAGTGTCGTACCCCAGCCACGCCACCACCGCCGTGTCCCCGCGGCCCTCCCTCAGCAGGCGCTCCCGCAGCGCGGCCGCACCGGCACGGAAGCGCGCGTACGTGTCCAGCGTGGTGTCGGACCCCGGCACCAGCACCGCCACCCGCCGGGCACCCGCCAGGTCCCCCAGCACCTCCACCGCCCGCCCGGTCCGGTGGCCGTCGAAGGCCAGGAACCGCCCGGACGCCATGGCCCGCAGCTGCGCCGCCCGGCTGTCGTGCCCGGCCCCGGCGGCCATCCGCGCGGCTTCGGCGAGCGCGGTGCGGTTCGCCGCGTACCGCTCCTGGAGCGGGACCGCCTCCCCGAACCGCACCGCAGCCGGCGCCGGCGCCTCCGGCAGCGCCGCGGCGGACACCGGCACCACCACCGCCGCGGCGACCAGCGCGGCCAGCAGCGTGCGGCGCAGCCGGCCGAAGCGCGGGGGTCGTGCGGCACGGTCGTGCTGGGTGGTCATCGCGGCACCTCCGGGTCCTGGGGACACCGGTCGCGCCCCCACCGGACCCGAAGCTACGAACCGCGCCGCGTGGTCGGCGTCCCGCTGGGGAGCGCCCTTTCCGCGTAGCTCTCAAGTACTACGGGGGTGACAGGCCCCACCCCGGAAGCCGCACCTCCCGGCCCCGCAGCCCCTTCCCCGGAGGCCGCACCTCCCGGCCCCGCAGCCGCACCCCCCGGCCCCGCGGCCCCGACAGCCCCCACCCCGTACCCCCGCCGCAGCAGCCACCACGCGCCGAGCCCCGCAGCCAGCGAGACCAGCCCGCCCGCGGTCATCCCCCAGCGCGCCCCGAACTCCTCGGAGAGCAGGCCCGTCAGCACGGCGCCCACGGGCGTCGACCCCTGGAAGATCAGGGTGTACACCGCCATCACCCGCCCCCGGTACCGCGGATCGGACCCCAGCTGGATGCGGTGGTTCGAGGACTGCGCGAAATGGCTCATCGCGTACCCCGTGGCCGCGAGCAGCACCAGCGCCACCGGCAGCGAGGGCGCGAACCCCGTCAGCGCCTCCAGAGCCCCGAAGGCGACCGCACCGCCCGTCACCACGCCCGCGGAGGGCCGGCCCCGCCGGGCGGTGGTGGCGAAGGCGGCCACCAGCGAGCCCACGGCCAGGGCGCTGCTCAGCAGCCCGAACGTCGTCGAGCCGGCCCCGAACACCGTCTTGGCCAACAGCGGCAGCGTCAGCTGGAAGTTGAAGGCGAACAGGCCGTTCACCGCGACCAGCCCGATCGGCAGCAGCAGGTCGGACCGCGACCGCAGGTACCGCAGCCCGTCCACCACCCGCGTGTCCCGCGCCCGCCCGGCACCGCCGCCCCGCATCTCGTCCGGCCGCATCAGCACCAGGCTCACCACGGTCGCCAGGTAGCTCACCGCGTTCAGCAGCATCACGGGACCCACCCCGTAGCCGCTGATCAGCAGCCCCGCCAGGGCCGGCCCGGCCACCCGGGCGGTGTTGAAGTACGCCGCGCTCAGGGCCGAGGCGTTCGGCAGCAGCTCCGTGCCCACCAGCTCGCTGATGAAGGACATCCGGGTCGGCGCCTCCACCGCGTTGACCGCGCCCAGCAGCACGGCGAACACCCCGATGTGCCACAGCCGCACGCCCCCGGCCACCACCCACAGCGCCAGCGCGAGCGCGAGCACGCCGGCGGCGAGGTTGGCCAGCACGAGGATGCGCCGCTTGTCGTGCCGGTCGGCCAGCCGCCCCCCGTACAGGGTCAGCAGCAGCACCGGGGCGAACTGGGCGGCGGTGATGGCGCCGAGGGCCGTGCCGGAATCGCCGGACAGGCCCAGGACCAGCCAGTCCTGGGCGACGATCATCATCCACGTACACGTCACGGACATCAGCTGGCCCAGTGCGTAGAGGCGGAAGTTCCGCACCGAGAGGGACTGGAACGTCCGCCTGATCGTGTTCAAGGGACCCCTTCCGGCGCCGCTGTAGTGTGTGGCCGGGCCACGGACGTGGGCCCGGCGACGAATTGTGGGACGGCGGCGTGGAGGCCCGGTGGAGGAGTACGGGGAGATCGGGCACATGATTCTCCGGCTGGCCCGCGCCCACTGGGCGGCCGCTTCGCCGCTGCTCGGCCGGATCGGCCTCTACCCCGGCCAGGAGCTGCTCCTGATGCGGCTGTGGGAGAACGACCACCAGTCCCAGAGCGCGCTGGCGAACGCGCTCAAGCTGGACCGCTCGACGGTCACCCGCACCGTGCAGCGCCTGGAGCAGCAGGGGCTGATCACCCGCGAGACCGCGCCCGACGACCGCCGTTCGGTGATCGTCTCCCTCACCTCCGAGGGCCGGGCGCTGCGCGGCGAGGTCGAGCGCGCCTGGGCGGACCTGGAGACGATCACCACGGCCGGGATGTCGGAACGCCAGCGCACCGAGGCCCTGCGGCTGCTGCGCCGCATGGAACGCAACCTGGTGGAACCGCGCGAGGCCTGAGGCCTCCCACCACAGTGCGGACCGACGCCGGCCGCCCCGGGGCAGCCGGCCCGCCGACGGAACGGCCCGCCGACGGAACGGCCCGCCGACGGAACGGCCCGCCGACGGAACGGCCCGCCGACGGAACGGCCCGCCGACGGAACCGCCGGCCGACGGCCGGTCAGCTGCTCGTCACCTCAAGGCTGGCGACCTTCAGCTGAACGCCCTGCCCCCACAGCCGGTTCCCGGCCAGGCCCGCGCCGTCCACGAAGGTCTGCGCGGCCGGCGCCCCCTGCCGCGGGTTGAAGTAGTCGACCGTCGAGTCGATCTTCACGAGCCCCTTGCCGTCGGCGCCCGCCGCCCCGTCGAGCAGGGTGAAGGTGCCCAGGCCGCAGTTGAGCTGGCGCGGCCGGACCGTCTCCTCCGTGCCGCCGTGGTCCAGGGTCATGTACGCGCGGTCCGGCACGCGGTTGCCGATGCCCCGCACCGACAGGACGTTCGCGCCGTTGACCGTCCACGTCACGCTCGCGTTGGCGCGGTTCACGGAGATCTTCAGGGTGTCCGTCGAGGTGCTGGTCCGGGAGGCCACGGGGACGGCGTACGAGTAGGCGGCGTACGTGGTGCCGGGCTTCCGGAGCCGCTCGTAGACGGCGTAGATCTTCTTGTTGGTCACGAAGAAGTCGAAGACCACGTTGGACTCCGGGTCGGTGAACAGCAGCGCGCCGGAGCCCAGGCGCGGGTCGGCCTCGGCGTCGGAGACGGCCGCGCCGAACGGGTGCGCGCCCATCCCGGTGCCGGTGGCCGACAGGGTGGTGGCGCAGCTGAGCGTGCCGGTGGCCGGGGTGTCGAAGCCGGCCAGGCCGGTGGACGCGGTGTGGGTGGTCATCGAGGCCCACTTGATGTGGTCCAGGGTGCCCATGCCGCCGCTCGACTGCTGGCCGGTGGTCCACTGGAAGGCCGGCCGGCCGGTGGCCGGGTCGGTGCCGGACGGGACGACCTTGAGTCCGGCGGCGGACGTCGTCACGACGCCGTCGGTGAACGGGGTGCTCCACCTGGCCCCCGCGCCGGAGTTGGCGAAGCCGGCCGTGAAGTCGTCGCGGAACAGCACCCGTCGCGGCGCGGTCAGGCCGTCGGATTCCTCGGCGACGGCGGTCGCCGGGAGCAGCGCGGCGGTCATCGCGGCGGCGGCCACGGCGGCGGCGAGGCCACCGCGGAGGCCACCGCGGAATCCGCTGCGCGCTCCACCGCGGGATCCGGCGCGGAGGCCGTCGCCGAGCCCGGCGGGAGTACGGCGCGTGCGCAGGGCGGTGGGAGTACGGCGCGTGCGGAGTCCGGCTGCGGTTCGGCGTATGCGGAAGGCGGACGGAGTACGGGTGGTACGGCGGGCCATGCTCTGGTCTCCTCGGGGTGTCATCCGTACGGGCAGGCGCCCGGCCCGGTCACCGCGTGGGCGGGGCCGGACCGGGCGCCTGGGGGAACCCGGCGGTGCCGTCGGTCAGCCGGCGAGCGCCGGGTAGTCGGTGTAGCCCTCGGCGCCGCCGCCGTAGAACGTGGCCGGGTCGGCCTCGTTGAACGGGCCGCCGACGGCCAGGCGGGCCGGCAGGTCGGGGTTGGCGAGGAACAGCGCGCCGTAGGCGAGCAGGTCGGCCGTGCCGTCCTCGATCAGCTTCAGCTCCTCCACGCCGGTCGGGCGGCCCTCGGTGGCCGGGTTGAGGATGAAGGTGCCCTGCCACTCCTTGCGGATGGTGAGCATGAGGTCGCGGTCGGCGCCCTCGATCATGTGCAGGTAGGCCAGGCCGAGCGGGTTGAGGGCCTCGATCAGCGCCGCGTACGTCGGCTGCGGCTCCGGCTCCTGGATGTCGTTGAACGGGTTGGTCCCGGGGGAGATGCGCAGGCCCACGCGGTGGGCGCCGATCTCGGCGGAGACGGCCTTGGCGACCTCGACCGCGAAGCGGATGCGGTTCTCGACCGAGCCGCCCCACTCGTCGGTGCGCTGGTTGCTGACCGGGCCGAGGAACTGCTGGATCAGGTAGCCGGCCGCGCCGTGCAGCTCGACGCCGTCGAAGCCGGCGTCGACGGCGTTGCGGGCGGCGGAGACGAAGTCCGCGATGGTGGCGCGGACCTCGTCGCCCGTCAGCTCGCGCGGGGTGACGAAGTCCTTCGGGCCCTCCGGCGTGTAGACCTGGCCCTTGGCGGCCACCGGGGAGGGGCCGACGGGGGTCATGTCGCCGGGCAGCAGGACCGGGTGGCCGATGCGGCCGGCGTGCATGAGCTGCGCGAAGATCACGCCGCCCTTGGCGTGCACGGCGTCGGTCACGACGCGCCACGCGGCGACCTGCTCGGCGCTGTGGATGCCGGGGGTGAAGGGGTAGCCCTGGCCGTTGACGTTCGGCTGGGTGCCCTCGGTGATGATCAGACCGGCCGAGGCGCGCTGGGCGTAGTACTCGGCGGTCAGCTCGGTGGGCAGACCGCCCTCGGCGGCACGGCTCCGGGTCATCGGGGCCATGACGAGACGGTTGGCGAGCTTGGTCCCCGCCAGGTCGGCCGGGTCGAATGCGGTGGTCATGAGTGTCCTCACTGAAGGGTGATACGGAGTCGGGCGCCGGTACGGGGGAACGGGCGCCCCGGATGGGGGTCTGGCGTGCGGGTACGGGTGCACCCGCGGGCGGTACGTGACGCGCGGGCCCGGACGGCCCGCACGGCGGTACGGAAGTCAGGCGTCGGCACGCTCCCCGGCGGCCGGAGCCGGGCCGACGGAAGCCGAGCCGGCCGGAGCCGAGCCGGCGGGAAGGGCATCGGCCCGGGCCGCAGCGGCCGGAGCCGCATCGTCGGCGGCCGCCCCGCCCGGTGCGGCCGCCGCCCCGCCCGCCTTGAACGGCAGCAGCAGGAGCAGCACCACCGCGGAGAGCCCGGCGGAGGCCAGGAACCCGGTGGTCACCGAGGTGGCCCCGATCAGCGGCCCGAGCAGCAGCGGCGAGGCGAACTGCCCGAGGAAGGTCGCCGTGCCGGACAGGGAGGTGGCCTGGCCCCGCAGCTCGGGCGGGGCGCCCTCGCCGATGAGCACGGCCAGGGCCGGGAACGCCATGCCGAGGCCCAGGCCGAACAGCGCCGGGGCGAGGAAGAGCAACAGGGTCTGGTCGGCGACGCCCAGGATCAGGAAGGCGGCGACCCAGGCCACGGCGGCCAGCCGGAGCAGCAGGGTGTAGCCGAGACCGGCGCGCAGCTTGGCGTACACGAGGCCGACCAGGCTCATCACCACGGTCATGACCACGTTGTAGAGGGCCACCAGGAACGGCTCCTCGACGCCCAGCTCCGCCAGCCGCTGCGGCAGGAAGACGCCGATCGCGTACAGCAGCACCGAGCAGACGGCCTGGAGCAGGTAGAAGCCGATGAGCGCGGGCCGCCGCCGGAGCAGCTGGAGCACCGTGCCGCCCTTGGCGGGGCCGCCCGCGCCGCGGGTGTCGGGCAGGGCGGCCAGCGTGGCCAGGCCGAGCGGGACGCCGAGCAGGTAGATGGCGAACGGAGCGTGCCAGGAGACGCCGCCGAGCGCGCCGCCGATCAGCGGCCAGACGACGCCGCCCAGGGACTGGGCGGTGGCCCGCCAGCCCATCACCCGGTCGCGCTCGGGCCCCTGGTAGAGGGCGAGCACGGCCACGGTGGTGCCGGTGAAGACGAAGGCCGCGCCGATGCCGAAGACGATGCGGGTGAGCAGCAGCGACGGGTACGAGTCGGTGAGCAGGCCCGCTCCGCCGGCCAGCCCGTAGAGCACCAGGCCGGCCGCGAGGGGCGTGCGGACGCCCATGCGGTCGACCAGCCAGCCGGTGAGCGGGCTGGCGACGGCCAGGGAGAGGCCGTGCGCCGTGAGGATCAGGCCGGCCTCGGTGCCGCTGATGCCCAGGTCGCCGCGGATCACCTCGACGACGGGCATCACGATGGCGCCGGCCATCACGGTGAGCGTCGTGGCGAGCAGCAGCACGGAGAGGATCGCCGGGGTGCCCGCGGGCTGCGCCGGGCCGTCGGCCGGGGCCGGTACGGCCGGTCCGGCCGGGCCTGGCGCGGCCGGGCTGGGTGAGCTCATCTGGTCCTCACAAGGGAGAGCGGAGGGGACAGGAAGCAGGAGGGGACGGGAGGCGGGAGGGGACGGGAGGCGGAGAACGGGAAGCGGACGGGCAGCCCGGGCGCCGGGTCAGCGCCTGGTGAACTCCAGCGCCGCGGGCTCGAACTGGAGCACGCCGTGGGTGGCGGCGCTGGTCACGTCGCGCCAGTAGCGCTGGAGCGGCGCGCCGGTGGCGGTCGAGCGCACGCCGTTGCCCTTGAAGAGCCGGTCGACCGCACCCGCGAGCATCCGCGTCGCGAGCGCGCTGTCGCGCCGGGCGCGGGTGACCAGTCCGGGGGTGAGGCCGCCGAGGTCGGCGGTTTCGGCCACCCGCCGGAGCAGCAGCCCGGCCGCGTCGATCTCGCCGGCGGACAGGGCGAAGGCGGTGCGGTACGCGTCCCGGGCCGGGGGACGGCCGTCCGTACCGCCGAGGGACTGCTCGGCCAGGGCGAGGGCGCCGCGGGCGGCGCCCAGGACGGGGGCGGCGAAGGTCAGGCCGTTGACCGCGAAGATCGGCAGCCCGTCCCCCGGAACACCGGTGCGCGCACCGCCGGCCTCCTCGGACCGCCGGCCCTCGAAGAGGTCGGCCTGCCGGAAGGTCCGGTGGTCCGGTACGAAGACGTCGTCGACCCGCACGGAATGGCTGCCGGTGGCGCGCATGCCGAGGGTGTCCCAGGTGTCCTCGATGACGAAGTCGTCCCGCCGGACCACGAAGAACCGTTCCTTCCCGGTCGGGCGGCCGCCCGGCGCCGCCGGTCCGAGCAGCAGCGCCCAGTCGCAGAACTCGACCCCGCTGAGGAAGTTCCAGGTGCCGGAGATCCGCCAGCCGCCGTCCACGCGCCCGGTGGTGCCCTGCGGCACCACGGCCGCCACGAGCCGGGTGTCGGGACCCTTCTCCCAGACCTCCTCCTGGCCCTCCAGGGGCAGGTACGTGGCGAACCGCCCCACGTGGGCCGTCAGCGAGGCCACCCACGCGGCGGAGGCGCAGCCCTCGCCGACCGCCGCCACGGCCTCGGTCAGCTCGGTGAAGGTCACCGGCTCGCCGCCCAGGTGCTCCGGTACGAACCGCCGGGCGAACCCGGCCCCGGTCAGGGCCGCCACCACGTCGCCGTGCAGACGCCGGCCGGCGTCGGCCTCGGCCGCGTGGCGCGCCGCGACCGCTCCGGCGGCGCGGGCGGCCGTGATCGCGGCAGTCGGTGCGGACATGGGGTACCTCCAAAGGCGGTGCGTGGGTGCGTGACGGCCCGGTCGGGACCAGGGCCGGACCGGGGTCGGGACCAGGGCCGGAGCGGGGTAGGGACCAGGGCTGGACCTGGGTCGGTCCGGGTCGGGACCGGATGCGGACCGGCGCCGGTCCGGGTCGGGACCGGGTCCGGGGCTCCGGGTCAGCCCTGGGGTGCGGTCCAGTTCCGCGCGGCCCAGGTTTCGAGGGTGATCAGGTCGGAGTGCCGGGCGCGCAGCGCGGGCAGGTCGGCCCGGTAGCCCTCCTTGTTGAACCAGTCGAACATCGTGGCCATCTCGGCGCTGAAGGAACGGAGCTGCTCGATCGGCTGCTGCCGGAAGCGCACCGGGACGCCGGCCGCCTTCGCGAAGGCGTCGGCCATCTCCGGGCCGGTCAGCTCGTCGCCGGCGATCTCGATGGTGCGGCCCAGGTGGCCCTGCGGGTCGGCGAAGGCGTCGGCGGCGAAGACGCCGATGTCGCTGGAGGCGATCATCTGGAGCCTGGTGTCCGGCTCCAGGGCGAGGTGGAGGACCAGCTCGCCGTCGACCCAAGCGGGTCCGATCCACTGGAAGTTGTCGAGGAACATGGTGGGCTGCAGGACGGTGGAGGGCAGGCCCAGCTCCTCGATGTGGGCCTCGATCCTGCCCTTGCTCTCGAAGTGCTCGACGCCGCTGCCGCGCCGGGCGCCGCCGACCGAGCCGTACACGAAGTGAGCGACGCCGGCCCGGGCGGCGGCGTCGGCCACGGCCTTGCCCTGCCGCTCCTCGCCGGCCGCGCCGTCGGGGCCGGTGAAGGTCTGGACGCTGTAGACGCCATGGACGTCGCGCAGGGCGGCGTCCAGGGAGGCGGTGTCCTCCAGGTCGCCGCGCACCAGCTCGGCGCCGGCGGCCGCGAGGGCCCGCGCGGCCTCCGAGGCGGGGTCCCGGACGAGGGCGCGCACCGGCCGGCCACGGCGCAGCAGCTCGCGGGCCACGGCGCCGCCCTGACGGCCGGTGGCGCCGAAGACGAGCACGGTCCCGGCAACAACAGACATGGCAATGCCTTCCACTCAGATAACTGTTGGCCCACCAACCATATTGCTTGGCTGGCCAACTATCTACTCTTGGGGCCTGCGTCCCCAAGCCGAAACCATCAGGGTCGTCATGTCGCGCGCCTGCGGAGTGCCCAACGCGTCGATGAAGGCGGCCAGTTGCCCGGCCTCCACCAGCCCGCTCTCGACGAGCGTGTGACCCTCCTGCCGCATGCGCAGACGGATCAGCTCGTCGTCGGCGGCCGACTGTCCGGGACCGGCCGGGGTCACCCGCGAGCCGACCTCCGTCAGCCCGGTGCGCGCGAGCGCCGCGGGCAGATGACGGGCCCAGCCCAGATCCGCTCCCTGTGCTTCCATCCGCCGGACGTACGCGCCGACGAGGGCCCGTCCGACGCTGGTGGGCGCGTGCTCGGCGGGCAGGTAGTAGAAGTCCTCCACCACCAGCCAGCCGCCGGGCGCGACCCAGCCCGCAGCCCGCTCCAGCAGTTCGTCGGGGTTCGCCGCGTGCTCGACCGTGGCGCGGGCGAGCACGAGGTCGAACGTACCCGGGGTGAAGTCGCCGGCGCTGATGTCGGACCGCTGAATTGTCAGGTTGGGCGCGCGGTCCTCCTCCAGGTACGCCGTGTCGACGTCGACCGCCAGCACGCTGCCCAGATCGGCGCGGTCCGCCAGCCAGTACGCCATCGAGCCGCCGCCCGCGCCCAGTTCCAGGCACCGCCAGGTGCGCCCGACCGGCAGCGACTCCAGGATCGAGACGGTCACCGGGTCGTACTTCCGCTCGAAGAGCCGCACCTGGTCCAGCCGCGAGAGCTGGTCCTTCGTCAGCGACCCCGTGCTGTACGAGCTCACGCCGCCCTCCCCGCGCCCGCGGCGTCCGCCGCCGTCACCTGCGCGTGGACCACCGCCATCACGAACTCCGGCGGCGCGACCTCCAGGGCGGCGATCCCGCCCTGCGCGGCCGCGTTGCGCGGATCCGTCATGTAGGCCCGGTACGCCGCCTCGTCCGTCCACTGCGGGTAGTTGAGGTACGTGGCGCCGTCCAGGCTGATGAAGGGGGTGGCCGACACGAAGCCGGGGAAGGTGCGCTTCCAGCCGGCCGTGTCCAGCAGGTGCCGGAGCAGCGCGCGGGCCGCGACGGCGGTGCCGACGTGCCGGGTGGCGACGGAGACGATGCCCGGGACCGTGCCGGCCTCGGGGCCGGCCACGTGGGCCGCGCGGGTGCCGCGGAAGGCGCTGCCGGGCTCCGTGCGGAGCGCCGCGCCGGCGGGCAGCGCGGCGGCCGCGGCCGTCCAGTGCGCCTGCGCGTCCCACTCGGTGCAGGTCACGACCGTGCGGCCGTCGAGGCTGAGGTGCACCCGGGCGAAGGCGAAGCCGGGCGCGGGGGCGTACCGGTCGCGCAGCTCCGCCTCGAGGGCGTCGGCGAGGCCGGACGCCGCGGCGCGGTTCTCCGTATGCCAGGTGTCGAAGGTGACGAAGGGCTCTGCGGTACGGGTGGCGGACATGGGCTCCTCCGGAGCGACGGGGATCGAAGGGAGACGGGGTACGAGCGCGGGCACGGCGTCCCGCCCGGCTCGCCGGCGCCGGATCGCGGGGGGCCCGGGCCCCGGCGAGCGGCGGTGGCGTGCCCCGGCCGGAATCCGGGGTCGGGCGACGGCCGGGCGGGGCGCGGTCAGGCGGCCGCCGCGCGGGCGCGGCTCGGTGCGGCCGCGTCGCGGGCCAGCAGGCACTCCTCCAGGAACCCGAGGGCGCGCAGGTGGTACGTACGGGCCGCCCAGCCCAGGCTGATGTTGTGGCCGGCGTCGGGCTGCCGGTCGACCCGTACGACGGCCGAGGCGAGCGGCGCGGTCAGGGCCGCCACCGCCTCCTCGTCGTGCCGCCACCAGCGCTCCTGCTCGGCGAAGGTGAACCGGACCGGCACCCGCACCCGGGCGGCGATGGCGGGGTACAGCTCGGGCCACCGGGGGCCCTCCAGGGCCTCCGTGTCCGGCACCCGGGCCAGCAGCTCCTGGCCCCGCCGCAGCGCGTCCGGCGGGTAGCAGCGCAGGGCACCCCAGTGGCGCCGCCAGTCGCCCGCGGTGTCCGGACCCGGCATCAGCTCGGGCCCCACGGCGAACCGGCTGCCGATCCCCGAGACGTCGAGCCCCAACAGCGCGGGCCCGGAACCGGGGCCGGGGTCGGAGCCGAAGCCGAAACCGGGCCCGGAGCTTGGGCCGGAGCCGGAGCCGGAGCCGGGGCCGGGGCCGGGGTCGGAGCCGAAGCCGAAACCGGGCCCGGAGCTTGGGCCGGAGCCGGAGCCGGAGCCGGAGCCGAAGGAGCCGAAGCCGAAGGAACCGGAGCCTGGCCCGCCCCCGGAGGCGTCCGCCGCCAGGGCCAGCGCCAGCTTGCCGCCGTTGGAGTGGGCGAGGACGAACACCCCGGCCCCCACCGCGTGCTCCCGCGCGAAGCCGGCCAGCGCCGCGCGGACGGTGCGGGCCTGCCCGGACACCGGCAGCCCGTCCGGCAGGGCGGCGGCCGAGGCCCCGTACCCGGGCCGGTCCAGGGCCAGTACCGCGTACCCCAGCCGGGACCCGAGCTCCAGCAGCGAGAGACCCGGCACCACCCGGCTGTCGAAGTACCCGGCGCGCATCCCGCCCCCGTGCAGGGCCAGCACCAGCGCCCGCGGCGGACCCCCGGCCGGCTCGGCCAGCAGCCCGGACAGCGGGACCCCGCCGGCGTCGAGCAGCACCTCCTGCACGGTCACCGGAACACCGCGGTGTGCTCCAGCGCCCACTCCCGGAAGGTGCGGGCCGGTCGGCCGGTGATCTCCTCGACCACCGTCGAGCCGACCTCGGCCTCGGTGGTGAGCATCCTGAAGTAGTCGAGCGCGCCGTCCGCGTAGGACGGCGGCCAGCCGGCGCCCACCATCGCGTCCCTGGCGGCCTGGTGCTCGATGTCCCGCCACTCCAGCTCGCGGCCGATCACCTCGCCGATGATCCGGACCTGTTCCTCCTGCGACTCCGCGAGCGGGCCGGTGACCAGGTACTTCCGCCCCGCGTGGGCCGTGCCCCGCTCGGTCAGCGAGGCCACCGCCACGGCGGCCACATCGGCCTCGTGCACGGAGGTGCGGGTGGCCGCGCCGTACGGGAAGTGCACGGTGCCGCCGTTCCTGATCTGGCCGGCGAAGCCGAGGGCGTTGGCCTGGAAGCCGGTGGTGCGCAGGAAGGTCCACTCCAGGGTGGTGTCCTCCAGCAGCTCCTCCAGGTAGGCGTGGCAGTTGTTGTCCACGCGCTCCAGGCCGATGTGGACGCCCACCGAGGAGACCAGCACCACCCGGCGGGCGGCCGCCTCGATCTTGCGGACCACGGCGGGCGCGGTCTCGACCGAGGTGGTGAAGAACGGCCACATGAGGAAGACCGCGTCCACGCCCTCCAGGGCGGCGTCCAGGCTGTCCGGGTCCTGGAGGTCGCCCTCGAAGAGCTCGACGCCGTCGGGGACGCGGCCGATGTTCGGGTCGTCCTTGAGGACCAGGGCACGGGCGGTCACGCCCGCCTCCAGCAGCTGGGCCAGGGCGTGCGGGCCGACGTTGCCGGTGGCGGCGGTGACCAGGACGGTCTGCGGCATCAGGGGGTGCCTTTCTCGTGAGGTGGGGGATGGATCACGCGGCGAGCGCCGCGGTCGTCAGGGAGAGCTGGGCGGCCGTGCCGGTGGCGTGCACGCGGGCCTTCGGGTCGAGCCGGCGCAGCAGCCCGCCGAGGGTGCGGCCGGGGCCCACCTCCACGAACCGGGTCACGTCGAGGGCGGCCATCCGGTCCGCGGCCGCCGCCCAGCGCACCGGCCGGCTCAGCTCGCCGCGCAGGCTCTCCCGCGCGGCCGTGCCCGTGGTGAGGAACTCCCCGGTGGAGCCGCAGACCACCGGCACGACCGGGTCGCGGAACTCGGTGGCGGCCAGCGCCTCGCCGAACTCCGCCTCGGTCTCCCGCATCAGGCTGGAGTGCAGGGCCGCGCCCACCGACAGGCCCGTGGCGCGGATCCCGGCCGCCCCGGCCGCGTCCAGCACGTGCGCCACGGCCCGCAGCTGCCCGGAGACGACGACACGGCCGCCCTCGCCGTCGTTGGCGGTCTCCACGGTCTCGCCGGTCGCCAGCCGGGCCTCGGCGCACAGCCGCGCGGCCGCCGCGAGCGGCAGCCCCCACAGGGCCGCCATCCGGCCGGGCACCCGGTCGTCGGCCGCGGCCACCAGCTCGCCGCGCAGCCGCACCAGCCACAGCGCGTCCGTCCAGTCCAGCGCGCCGGCCGCGACCAGCGCCGTGTACGCGCCGAGGCTGTGCCCCACCACGACGTCCGGCTCGGCACCGCGCGAGCGCAGCACGTCCAGCGTGACCAGGCTGGTCAGCAGCACGGCCGGCTGGCTCACGGGAGCCTCGCGCAACGGCCCGTCGGGGCCGTGCAGGCAGGCCCAGGACAGGGGGATGCCCAGCAGCCGGTCGGCCTCCAGGTAGTAGCGGTCGGCCAGTTCGGGACGGCCTGCGAGCAGGTCCCGGCCCATGCCGGCGCGCCGCGCGCCCTGCCCCGGGAAGAGGAATGCGGTACGGGTCATGCCAGTTGCTTCCTTTCTCTGTTCGGGCCGCCCCGGGTCAGGCGAGCCAGTCCGGCGGCAGCCAGTGGACGCGCAGCTGCCGGGGCGGGGGCCCCTGGACCGCCACCGCGGCGGTGTGGGCGGGCGGGCAGGACACGTCGAACACCGTCCAGCCGTAGGGCCGCAGGCGGTGGTCGGAGCCCAGGTAGTCGGCGGCGGGCGAGCGGCGCAGCCCCGTGCCGATGCCCTTGAGGTAGGCCTCCTTGCGGGTCCACATGCGGCCGAACAGCTCGGGACGGGCCTCCTCGGGCGCCGCCTCCAGCTCGGCCCGCTCCGCCGGGTGGAGCGTGCGCGCGACGGCGTCGATGGTCCGGTCCCCGGTCCTGCGCTGGACGTCCGCCCCGACGGGGGTGGCCGCCACGGCGAAGAGGGCGAGCCCGCCGCTGTGCGAGACGGAGAAGTGCAGCTTCAGGCCCGGGCACGGGATGACCGGCCGGCCCAGCGGCTCCCGCCAGATGGGGATCTCCTCGGGGCCGATGCGCAGCCAGCCGGCCAGCAGCCGCCGCAGCGCGATGTGCGCGGCGGCGTACGCGCGGGCGTCGGTGGGCCGTACGAAGGCGGCCACCCGCTCCCGCTCCGCCGGGTCGAGGACGGACAGGTCCAGGGGGCCGGCCTCGGGCGGGGGCGCCTTCAGCATCCACAGGTCGACCAGCCCCGGTCCCGGCAGTCCCTTGGGGGGCCGCCGGCGCCGGGGTACGCCGGGTGAGGCGGGTCCCCGCGCGCCCGGCGCCCGGGTGGGGTCCTCCGGTACCTCGGCCGTGGCGGTGCGGGTCCGCGGGGCGGGGCGCCTCGTACGTGTTCCGTTCAGCTCCGCACGGCTCCTCTCCGGCTTCCGCCGGCCGGTCCGCCCGACGGGTCGGACAGTTCGGGGCCCAGCCCCAGGACGGTGCCCAGCACGCCGTACACGTACCGGTTGACCACCTGGGTGCGGGCGTCGGTGTCGGTGGCGCCGAGCGCCGGGTGCCGGGCGGGGCGGGCGGCACCGCTCCTGATCGGGCCCACGGGATCAGCTCCCGTACGGCACGCGGCTGCGCGCCTCGCGCAGCGCCGTGCCCCACCAGGTCAGCTGGTCGAGCAGCACCTTGGCGGCGCGCTCCGGGCCGGTCTCGTCCCGCGGGCGGCCGTCGGCGTCGAACTGCTCGTGCGCGGAGTGGAAGCTGACGCAGTCCCGGACGGTGACGGCGTGCAGCTCGGCGAAGACCGGGCGGAGCTGCTCGACGGCGCGCAGGCCGCCGGAGAGGCCGCCGTAGGAGACGAAGCCGACCGGCTTGGCCTGCCACTGCGTGTAGTGCCAGTCGATGAGGTTCTTCAGCGGGGCCGGGAAGCTGTGGTTGTACTCGGGCGTGACGACGACGAAGGCGTCGGCGGCCTGGAGCCGGGGCGAGACCTCGGCGAGCACGGCCCGCGCCTCGGCGGACGGGTCCTGGGAGAGCTCCAGCGGCAGGGCGTGCTCCCCGAGGTCGATGAGGTCGACGTCGAGGTCGCCGCGCTCGCGGGCGATGCCGGTGAACCAGGAGCTGATGACGGGGCCGAAGCGGCCGGCGCGGCTGCTGCCGACGATCACGGCGAGGCGGAGGGGTTCAGTGGACACGGGATTCCTTCCGAGGGGTCGGGGAGGTCCGGGGGACGGCCGGCTCCGGTGCGGGCGCGCGGCGGCCGGGGAGTACGCCGGCCAGCGCGACGCACAGCCCGGCCAGGCCGACGCCGGTCACGAGGAGCAGTGCGGTGCGGTACCCGGCGGCGCTCAGCGAGGCCACCGCGGTGAGGGTCAGGGCCGCGCCCGTCTGGACGGCGGTCTGGTAGAGGCTTCCGGCGGTGCCGCGCAGCTCGGCGGGCACCGCGGCGGTGGCCTGGGTGTGCAGGGCGGTGAAGGACAGCACGAAGCCGGCGCCCACCAGCAGCATCACGGGCAGGACCTGGCTCGCGTACCGGACGGGCGTGCCGACGCCGAGGGCCAGCAGGTAGCCGGCGGGCGGCGCCACCGCGCCCAGGGCGATCAGGCGGGCGGCGCCGAACCGGCTGACCAGCCGCCCCGAGTGCAGGGCGGTGAGCATCAGCGGCACGCTCGCGGGCAGGAAGGCCAGCCCGGTCGCGAGCGGCCCCCAGCCGGCGCCGTGCTGGAGGCGCAGGGTGAGCAGGAACAGCAGCCCGAGGTACGAGCCGTTGAGCGCGGCGGCGCCGAGCGCGGACCGGACCAGGGCCGGGGTGCGCAGCAGCACCCCCGGCACCAGCGGCCCGCCGGCGGCGACCCGCGGGGTGCCGTCGGCCGGGATCAGCCGCAGTCCGAGGACGAACAGCACGAGCACGACCGGCGCCGGGAAGGCGAAGGTGAGCCGCCAGCCGGCCTCGGTGAGGGCGCCCGACAGCAGCAGCCCCCCGGTGAACCCGGCGGCCCCGAAGAGCGTGTACACGGACAACGCCCGTTCCCGCGGGCGCCCTTCGGGGAAGGCGGTGGCGATGATCGCGAGCCCGGTGGGCGCGGTCAGCGCCGCGCACATCCCCTTGACCAGCCGGGTGCCGAACAGCACCCCGGGCTCGTCGGTGAGGGCGCCGGCCACGGAGGCCGCGGCGAAGCCGAGCAGCGCGGCCAGGTAGACGGGACGGCGCCCGTACCGGCCGGTGATCCGTGTGCCGAAGAGCAGCAGCCCGCCGAAGCCGAGCGCGAAGGCGCTGAGCACCCAGTGCAGCCCGCTGTCGGGGATGCCGAGGTCGGCGCCGATCGCGGGGGCCGCCACGACGGCGGTGGACACCTCCAGCGCGTCGATGAGCATGTTGCCCGCCAGCACGCCGAGCAGCCCCCACAGGGCGGTCTTGGGAAGGGTCATGGTCCGTGCGGCTCAGCCGAGGAGGGTGCCGCCGGTCGCGTCGACGAACGAGCCGGTGATCCAGCGGGCGTCGTCGGAGGCGAGGAAGGCGATGATGTCGGCGACGTCCCGCGGCTCGCCCACCCGGTTGAAGGCGGACAGGCCCGACATGGCCTCGACGGCCTCGGGGACGTCGAAGAGCGGGTTGTCGTTGCGGGTGATGCCCGGGGCCACGGAGTTGATGGTGATGTTCCGGGGGCCGAGCAGCTTGGCGTAGTGCAGGGCGAGCATCTCGACGGCGCCCTTGCTCATGGCGTACGCGATCTCGTCGGGGTTGGCGAACCTGGTCAGCCCGGAGGAGATGTTGACGATCCGTCCGCCGTCCGGGATGTTCGCCAGGGCCCGCTGGATGATGAAGAACGGCGCCTTGGCGTTGACGGCGAACAGCCGGTCGAACTGCTCGGGCGTGGTGTCCTCGGGCTTCACCCCGCCCATCACCCCGGCGTTGTTGACCAGGATGTTCAGCTCGGTGGAGCCGGTGCGCTCCTTCAGGCCCTCCTCCAGGGCCAGGAAGAGGGCGTGCACGTCGCCGGGGACGCCGAGTTCGGCCTGGACGGCGAAGGCGCGGCCGCCGTCCTTCTCGATGCCGGCGACCACCTCGGCGGCGGCGTCCGCGCCGGTGGAGTAGTGGACGGCGACGAGCGCGCCCTCGCGGGCGAGGCGCTCGGCCGTGGCGCGGCCCATGCCCCGGCTGGCGCCGGTGACCAGGGCGGTCTTACCCGTCAGATTTCCCATGGGGGCACTCCTGTCGACGCGCTGGGGCGTCCGTGTGGTGGGGGTGGTCGGTGGTGTGGTGAGGGGCGCGGCGGCGGGCCGGCCGGACTTCCCGGTGGAGCCGTGGCCGGGCGCGCCGGACCCGTCGGAGCCGTCGGGCCGGAACAGGCGGTCCAGCGCCGCGGCCAGCCCGGCCGGATCGCCGCCGGCCCAGGCGACGTAGCCGTCGGGGCGCACCAGCAGCGCCGGTACGCCGACCAGGTCGCCGCCCTCGGGAGCGGCGGGGACGGTGACCGTGTCCAGGGCCCCGGACCAGGACCCGGCGGCACCGGCCAGCGCGGCCGCGCCCGGCCCCGGGAAGACCAGCAGCACGCCCCGGCCCGCGCGGAGCGGCCCGAGGACGGTGCCGGGAGCCGCGGCGCCGGCGAGTTCCGCGTACGGGAGCCTGGCTCCGGTGAGCGGGTGGGCGCCGGGGCCGGCCCCGTACCGGATGTCGAGGCCGCTGATCATCCCGGCCAGGTGGGCCCGTACCCGCTCGTACCCGATCAGCTCCCCGAAGACGGAGCGCAGGGACTCCACCTCGGGGCCGCCGAGCAGCAGCCGGGCCTGGGCGGAGATGTTGCCCAGCACCCGGCGGCCGACCTCGTGCCGCTCGTGGTGGTAGGAGTCGAGCAGCCCGGGCGCGGCGCGGCCCAGGACGGTGGCCGCGAGCTTCCAGCCGAGGTTGACCGCGTCCTGGAGGCCGAGGTTGAGGGCCTGGCCGCCGATCGGCATCTGCTGGTGGGCGGCGTCGCCGGCGAGCAGCACGCGGCGGTCGCGGTAGCGGCCGGCGTGCCGGGACGCGTCGCCGAACGCGTTGACCCACAGCGGGGTGCCGGCGGTGATGTCCTCGCCGGTGACGTTCCGCCAGGCCTCGGCGATCTCCGCGAACGCGGGTTCCGCGGACCGCTCGCGCGCGGCCCGGCCGAACTCGTGGACCATCACGCGGGTGACGCCGTCACCGCGGCGGGCCGCGATGGCGAGCCCGCCGGGCAGCCGCTGGAAGCGCCGGTTCGGGATCTCGACGCCGTCCACGTCGGCCCGGATCAGCTCGCGCTCCGCGTCGTGCCCGGGGAACTCGAAGCCGGACAGCCGCCGTACGGCCGAGCGCTCCCCGTCGCAGCCCACCACGTAGCGCGCGGTGAGGCGGACGGGTCCGCCGGGGCCGCGCGCCTCGACGGTGACGTGGTCCGGGTGCTGGGCCAGGTCCGTCACCTCGTGGCCGCGCCGGAGGTCGGCGCCGAGGCCGGTGGCCCAGGCGCCGAGCAGTTCCTCGGTGCGGATCTGCGGGACCTTCCACTGCCCGGGGTGCGGGCTGGGGAGGTCCAGCGAGAGGGGGACGCCGCCGAAGTGGCCCATGGGCTCGTGCGGGGGCGTGCCCAGCCCGTCGAGGAGGCCGCGCTGGTCGAGCAGCTCCATGGTGCGGGCGTGCAGGGTCGAGGCGCGGGACTCGGTGGTCGGCGCGTCCCGGGTCTCCAGCACGGTCACGTCGGCGCCGCCCAGCCGGAGTTCACCGGCGAGCATGAGGCCGACGGGGCCCGCCCCGACGACGATGACATGGGTGTCCACGGCGTCCATGGGCTCAGCGCTTGCCTTCGGCGTACGCCTTGGCGTGGCCGAGGGTGGCCCGGCTGTTGGTGCTGAGGGCGGTCCGCACGTACTCCCTGGCCTGCGCGACGTCCGCGTCCGGGCCCAGGATCGCGTGGATGTTCTCGGCGCGCAGCACGACGGTGTGCTGGGAGGAGGCCGCGACGCCGGTGGCGGTCTCGCGGAAGGTCCAGTACCCGGTGTGCAGGTTCATCAGCGCCGGGAGCGTGGTCTGCTTGTACGCGATCTTCTCGGTGGGCAGGCAGACGCGGTACGACTTCGTGGTGTGCGTGGAGCCGTCCTTGGCGCGGGTGTCCATCTCCAGGGTCTGGAGGCCCGGGGTGTCCTCGGTGAGGCGGACGGTGGCCACGTGCGGGAGCCGCTCGGACCACAGCTGGGCCTCGTTGATGAAGTCGTAGACGTCCTTGGCGGAGCCGGCGATCTCGACGGTGTCCTCGAAGGAGAAGGTCAGCTCCTCGGAGGCGGTGGCGAGTTCGACGTTCGTCTTCAGCGCGGCCAGCTCGGAGCGCGAGTTGCGGTCGACGGCCTCGTCGATCCAGGCGAGGCCGGCCGGGTCGTCGTCGACGGCCGTGTAGTCGTGCAGCAGCCGGATCCGGGACTCGGTGTCCGAGAGCGGCTCGATGATCCAGGCGCCGCCCATGGAGGCGACCGGCGGGGTGGAGACCTGCTGGCGGAACTCGATGCGCAGCGCCTCCGGGTCGAGGACGCGGCGCGAGGTCCAGTTCTTGGCCTCGCCGTTGGCGGTGGCCCAGATCCGGATGAGCTCCTCGTTGCCGGAGCGCTCCAGGTGGTCGACGTAGAGGGTGGGCGGGAAGATCCGCGGCCAGTTCTCCACCTCGGCGATCAGCCGGTAGACGGCGGCTGCCGGGGCGGAGACGGTGATCTCGTGCTCCACCTCGCGCACCTCGCGCGGGCCGGACACAGACATGCTTGTCCCTTCTGGGTGGTGGGGGCGGGCCGGTGGTGGGCCTCGGGGGCCGGACGGGCGCCGGGGGACTAGAAGTTGCCGAGGCCGCCGCAGACGTTGAGCGCCTGGGCGGTGATGGAGGCGGCGGTGTCGGAGGCGAGGTAGCCGACGAGGCCGGCGACCTCTTCCGGGGTGGAGTAGCGGCCGAGCGGGATCTTGGCCTGGAACTTCTCGAGGATGGCGTCCTCGGAGGTGTCGTAGGCGGCCGCGTAGCCCTGGCGGACGCGCTGGGCCATCGGGGTCTCGACGTAGCCGGGGCAGACTGCGTTCACGGTGATGCCGGTGGGCGCCAGCTCGTTGCCCAGCGCCTTGGTGAAGCCCACGACGCCGTGCTTGGAGGCGGAGTACGGGGCACCGAGCACGACACCCTGCTTGCCCGCGGTCGAGGCGATGTTGATGATCCGCCCACGGTCCTTGTGGCGCATGCCGCCGGCGTTGAGCACGGCCTTGGTGAGGCGGAAGACGCTGTTGAGGTTCGTGTCGATCACGTCCTCCCACAGCTCGTCGGCGATGTCGGCGGTCACGCCGCCACCGCTCCGGCCGGCGTTGTTGACCAGCACGTCGACCGTGCCGAAGCGCTCGACCGCGGCGGCGACGAACGCGTCGACGGCCTCCTGGGAGCGCACGTCGAGGCTCTGGCCGTCGACGTCGAGGCCCTCCTCGCGCAGCTCCTTGACCGTGTTGCGGACGTTCTCGGCGTCACGGGCGCCGATGAAGACGCGGTGGCCCTGCCGGGCCAGCAGCCGGGCGGCGGCCAGGCCGATGCCGCTGGTGGCGCCGGAGACGAGGGCGACCCGCTGCTCGGTGTTCGACATGAAAGGGCTCTCCTGTGGAAGGGGACGGGACAGGGGCGGTGGCCGCCGCGGCGGGGTGCGGGCCCCGCCGCGGCGGCGTACCGGGAGGTGCCGGGGCGGCCCGGTCAGGCGGCGACGGGGGCGCTCGCGGCGACCGCCGCGTTCACGGCCGCGACCAGGGCGCGCGGGGTGGGGTTGTCGGCGAGCACGTCGTCGTCGAGGGTGATCCCGTACTCGCGCTCGATGCGGCTGGCGGTCTCCAGCATGGCCAGGGACTCGTAGCCGAGCTGCTCGAACTCGGTGTCGAGGATGTCGCCGTCCAGGTCGACGCTCTCGTCGGCGCCGGCGCCCTCCAGCAGGATGCGCTTGAGGTCCTCGGTGGTGAACTCGTGCTGGGACATGCGTGTGCCTTCCTGTCTTCCGTGTGCGTGCGTGGGGGACGGTCCGGGCCGCGCGCGGCGGGGCCCGGACCGCGGTCAGCCGGCGGCCCGGACGACCAGGGCCGAGTTGAAGCCGTGGTGGCCGCGGGCGAGCACCAGCGCGGTGCGCACCTCGGCGGTGCGCGCCTGGCCGGTGACCAGGTCCAGCTCGTGGGAGCCGGCCGGCTCGACGTTGGTGGTGGCGGGGATGACGCCCTCCCGGACGGCCAGCAGCGCGGTGGCGACGTCCAGCGGGGCGGCCCCCGAGTAGAGGCGGCCGGTCATCGTCTTCGGGACGGTGACGGGGACGCCGCGCGGCCCGAAGACGGCGGTGATCGCCTCGGCCTCGGTCCGGTCGAGCTCCGGCACGGCCGCGCCGTCCGCGAAGACCACGTCGACCTCGCCGGCGGTCACCCCGGCGTCGGCCAGGGCGAGTTCGATCGCCTTGCGCAGGCCCGGCTCGCGGCCGCTGCCCGGCCGGGGGTCGAAGGTCGAGCCGTACCCGGCGATCTCGCCGTAGACGCGGGCGCCGCGGGCGCGGGCCGCCTCCTCGTCCTCCAGGATCAGGATCGCCCCGCCCTCGCCCGGCACGTGCCCGCGGGCGTCCGCGTCGAAGGGCAGGTAGGCGCGGTCGGCGTCCTCGGCCGTGGAGAGCCGGTCGCCGGCCAGCTGTGCCACCCAGCCCCAGGGGCAGATGGAGGCGTCGATCGAGCCGGAGACGATCAGCCGGGTGCCCTTGCGGATCTGGCGGCGCGCGTGGGCGAGGGCGTCGAGGCCGCCCGCCTGGTCGCTGACGACGACGCCCGAGGGGCCCTTCATGCCGTTGCGGATGGAGATCTGGCCGCTGTTGACCGCGTAGAACCAGGCGAAGGACTGGTACGCGGACACGTGCTGGCTGCCCTGGCTCCACAGCTTCTGCAGCTCGCCCTGGCCGAACTCGAAGCCGCCGGAGGAACTGGCGGTCACGACGCCCATGTCGTAGGCCGCGAGCTCCTTCGGGTCCACGCCGGCGTCGGCCAGGGCCCAGTCGGTGGCGACGAGCGCGAGCCGGGTCATCCGGTCGGTCTGCGGGATCAGCCTGCTGGGCAGGTGGTCCTCGGCCCGGAAGTCGTGGATCTCCCCGGCCAGGGTGGCGGGGTAGGAGTCGGCGGGGAAGCGGGTGATGCGGGCGATGCCGCTCTTGCCGACCCGGGTGGCCTCCCAGTAGTCCTGGTTTCCCAGGCCGTTGGGGGCGGCGATGCCGATGCCGGTGACGACCGTCCTGGCGGGCCTGTCGCTCATGCGGCGCTCCTTCCGGGGCGGGCGAGCACCATGGCGCTCTGGAAGCCGCCGAACCCGCTGCCGACGGTCAGCACGGCGTCCGTCCGCCACTCGCGCGCCGTCAGCGGCACGTAGTCGAGGTCGCATTCGGGGTCGGGGGTGTGCAGGTTGGCGGTCGGGGGCACGACGTTGTGCTCCATCGCCAGCACGGAGGCGGCGATCTCGATCGAGCCGATCGCGCCGAGGGAGTGGCCCACCATCGACTTGATGGAGGAGACCGGGGTCCGGTACGCGTGCTCGCCGAGGCTCTTCTTGAACGCGGCGGTCTCGTGGCGGTCGTTCTGCTTGGTGCCCGAGCCGTGCGCGTTGATGTAGTCGATGTCCTCCGGGTTCAGCCGCGCCTCCGCCATGGCGACGCCGATCGCCTCGGCCATCTCCGCGCCGTCCGGCCGCAGGCCCGTCATGTGGTAGGCGTTCGAGCGGGTGGCGTACCCGGCGATCTCCGCGTAGATGTGCGCGCCGCGCCGGCGGGCGCTCGCCAGCTCCTCCAGCACGAAGACCGCGGAGCCCTCGCCGAGCACGAAGCCGTTGCGGGTGCCGTCGAAGGGCCGCGAAGCGTGCTCGGGGTCGTCGTTGCGCGGGGTGGTCGCCTTGATCGCGTCGAAGCAGGCCAGGGTGATGGGCGAGATGGGCGCGTCGGTGGCGCCCGCGACCATCACGTCGGCCGAGCCCTCGCGGATCAGCTCGACGGCGTGCCCGACCGAGTCCAGGCCTGAGGTGCAGCCGGTGGAGACCACCGTGGAGGGCCCCTCGGCGCCCACGGCCCACGCGACCTCGGCCGCGAAGGAGCTGGGCACCAGGTAGTTGTAGAGGTGCGGCACCGCGTACCTGTGGTCCACCTGCGCCAGCCGTCCGCCGTCGCTGACCACCCGGTACTCCTCGTCGAGGCCCATGGTGGCGCCGACGGCGCTGCCGATGGTGATCCCGGTGCGGTACGGGTCCCCCGCGGCCAGGTCCAGGCCGCTGTCCGCCACCGCCTCGCGGGCGGCGACGACCGCGAGCTGCGCCGCGCGGTCCATCCGGCGGATCTCCTGCGGGGCCAGACCGGCGGCCTCGGGATCGAAGTCGATCTCGGCGGCGACGCGGGACCGGAACTGGGAGGGGTCGAAGAAGGTGATCCCCCGGGTCGCGGTGCGCCCCGCGCTGAGCAGGTTCCAGAAGTTCTCGGCCCCCACGCCGCCCGGCGCCAGGACGCCGATGCCCGTGATGACCACTCGGCGCCCCGTCACGGGCTGCCTCCCATCATGTCCGCGGACGCCTTCACTCGGAGGCCGTCCAGTGGTAGAAGCGCGTGGCCATGGCGTCGGCGGGCGAGCGCCAGGTGGCCGGGTCGTACGCCTGGATGAAGGGCTTCAGGTCCTCGCTGATGCCCACGAAGCGCGGGTCGGTCTTGGCGGCCTCGATGCGCTCGCCGCCGTCCTCGGAGTCGAAGTCCTGGAGGTGGAAGTACAGGCCCCGGTACGAGAAGAGCTGGCGGCGGCGGGTGCCCATGCGGTGGGGCATCTCGGTGCCGTCGAACTCGCCGAAGAGCTTGGCGACGTCGAGGCTGGACCCGGGGTCCATGCGCGCGACGATCAGCGTGCTGTGCATGTGCGTCTCTTTCCGTCAGTGGATGGGGGGCGGCCGCGGCGGGTCAGCGGGCGGGGCCGAACCAGCGCTCCAGCGCCATCGGCAGGTCGCCGTGGCTGCCGGGTGCCGCCCACGCGACGTATCCGTCGGGCCGTACGAGCACGGCGGCGGTGTCGGCCAGCGGGCTGTCCGCGGGCAGCCCGGACGCGGTCGCGGTGACCACGTCCACGCGGTCCAGCCAGGGGGCGGCCCGGCGGCGCAGCTCCGCGTTGTCGGCGAGGTCGAGGAGGACGCCGCGGCCCTGGTGCAGGGCCTTCGTGCTGGAGTCCACGAGCCGGTCGCCGGCCAGGGCGACCTCGGGCAGGCGGCGGCCCAGCAGCGGGTGCCGGCCGCCGTCGAGCTCGTAGCGGATCTCCAGGCCGGAGACCATGGCGGCGAAGTGCTTCGCGACCTCGGGGTACCGGATCAGCTCGGTCAGCACGTCGCGCAGCGGCTGCACCTCGGGGCCGGAGAGGAACAGCAGGCCCTGGGCCTGGGTGTTCATCAGCAGCCGCTTGCCGACCGGGTGGCGCTCGGCGTGGTACGTGTCGAGCAGCGCCTCCGGTGCCCGGCCGCGGACCACGGCGCCCAGCTTCCAGCCGAGGTTCACGGCGTCCTGGATGCTGGTGTTCATGCCCTGGCCGCCGGCCGGCAGGTGGATGTGCGCGGCGTCGCCGGCCAGGAAGACCCGGCCGCGCCGGTACTCGGTGACCTGGCGGGTGGCGTCGCCGAAGGAGGACACCCAGACCGGCTCGGCGTGCGAGATGTCGTCGCCGGTCAGGCGCTGCCAGGCGGCCGCGACCTCCGCCCACGCGGGCGGGGTCTTGCGGCGCTGCGGCGGGGTGCCGCGCTCGCACACGATCAGCCGGGTGATCCCGCCGGGCAGCGGGCCGACCATGACCATGCCGCCCGGCAGGGTCTCGCCGATCATCCGGGGCGCCAGCTCGATGCCCTTCACGTCCGCCAGGAACATCTCCAGCGTGGCGGCCGTGCCGGGGAAGTCGAAGCCCGACTGCCTGCGGATGGTGGAGCGGCCGCCGTCACAGCCGACCAGGTACTCGGCGCGCAGCGTGTGCACGCCCTCGGGGCCCCTGACCTCGACCTCGACGCAGTCCTCCTTCTCCCTGACGGAGAGGACCTCGTGGCTGCGCCGGATGTCGGCGCCCAGCTGCGTCGCCCACTCCTCCAGCACCGTCTCGGTGGCCGACTGCGGGATGGTCTTGGCGGCCTGGTGCGCACCGTCGAGCACCCCGAAGTCGACCGGCAGGCCGCCGAAGTGGCCCTGGTTGCTGACCTCGATGTCGCCGAACCGGGAGAGCAGTCCGCGCTGGTCGAAGACCTCCATGGTGCGGGCGGTGAAGCCGAGCCCGCGGGACTCCCCGGTCCGGGCGGCGAGCTTCTCCAGGACGATGACGTCCGCGCCCGCCAGGCGCAGTTCACCGGCGAGCATCATGCCCGCGGGTCCCGCGCCCACGACAATCACAGCGGAATCCATGTACCTCTCCTCGGTCGTCCGACACAGAACTTTCGACACAGAACTGCGGAAGCTAGCCACGAGCTTCGCCGCCGGGTAATTGCCGGAACAAGGTGCGGCCATTCAGGTCCGTGCGCAGTTTGGTGATGTGCGCGCAGGAATCGCGCAGAAAAGAGAAAACAGGTCAGGGTTCTGAGCGACTTGACACACTCAATTAGGCCGGGGTGGCATGCGGCCCCCGATGCATAGAATTCCCGGTGTTCGCGCGTTCGCGGAGCACTAGCGAGGGGGAGAGATGGGCCAGGTACCGCTGTCCGTGGTGCAGACCCCCCTGCCGCTCCAGCGCGGCGGCGAATCCCGCCCGTCGGAGAGCTGGCGGGTGCTGGTGATCGACAGCCGGCAGCGCGACGCGCAGGCCCTGGGCGACCGGCTGCGCCGGCACGGCCACGAGGTGTGGACCTCGGGTACGGGCAGCTCGGCGCTGGAGTCGTACGGGGACGCCAGCCTGGTGCTGCTGGAGCTCGAACTCCCCGACCTCGACGGGCTGGAGGTGTGCCGGCAGATCCGCGCCGCCAGTGACGTCCCGGTCATCGTGGTGACCTCCCGCGGCAGCGAGCTCGACCGGGTGCTGGGCCTGCAGGCCGGCGCGGACGACTACCTGGTCAAGCCGTACGGCTTCCAGGAACTGATGGCCAGGATGGACGCCGTGATGCGGCGGGTGAAGCCCCAGCCGCTGGCCCCGGAGACCATCGAGCACGGGCGGCTGAGAATCGACGTGGCAGCCCGCGAGGTGACCCTCGACGACGAGCCGGTCGAATTGTCGCGCAAGGAATTCGACCTGCTGCACGTGCTGGCCGCGCACCCCGAGGCGATCGTGCCGAGGCGCCAGTTGATGAATCGCGTCTGGGGCGGTTCCCGCTCGCGCCGGACCGTCGACACCCACGTGAGCAGTCTGCGTACGAAATTGGGTTCCCGGGACTGGGTGATCACGGTCCGGGGTGTGGGTTTCCGTATAGGGAACGTCAATTTCCCGTAAATTCGGGAACCGATTCGAAACGGTGACGGGGGCGGGCTCGGCCGGGCCTTCGGCGGCTCCAACGGCGCGGGCGTAAGGACGGGCTGCGGCCGCCGGGGCCGCCTACGACGCGGCCCCGGCGGCCGGGCCGCTCCTGCGGGTCGCCTGCGGGCGGGCCCGCGCGACCCGGAGGCCGCCGCGCCGGTGGCGGACGCCTTTGCGCTGCCGGACGGGGCTCAGCCCTCCCGCGTGTAGGTCAGCGGAGGCTTGTCGCTGCCGGTCAGCCGCCGCTCCAGCCGGCCGTCCGGCAGCAGGGTCAGCACGCTCCAGGGGCCGGGGCCGCAGGTGGTCGGGTCGCCCGAGGTGACGGTCGAGGCGTCCAGCTCGACCGGCGGACCGGCCGAGCGCAGGGTGGCCGTCCAGGTGCAGGTGTACGCCGGGTCCGTCTTGACCAGCGTCATCACCTGCTCGCCCACCGCGCCCGCGCGCAGCGTGAGGCGCCAGGTGCGCAGGTCGCTGGTCCAGGTGCCGAGGTAGCCGGCCGGGATGCCGGTGCCGGCGGTCGGGCCGGGCGCGGTGGCCGACGGCGGGGGGCTCGCGGTACGGCCCCGGTCGGGCGTGCCGGAGGCGGTGGCCGGTCGCGGGCCGGTGCCCTTCAGGTCGTCGCGGTCGTGGTCGCCGTGCCAGCCGTTCATGAAGGCGAACACCGTGCCGCCGGCCAGCGCCGCGACCACCAGCGCCACCGCCACCAGGAACGCGGTCGACCCGCCGCGGGGGCGCTCCGCGGGCACCGGCGGCGGAGGCGGACAGGCCACCCCGAAGCCGCCGCCCGGCCCGAACCCCCCGCCCGTTCCGAAGCCACCGCCCGTTCCGTACCCGCCGCCCGGCCCCTGGCCGCCGCCCGTTCCGGAGCCGCCGTCCGGCCCGTACCCCGGGACGGTCCGCGCCCCGTACGCGGCGGGCCCCGCGGGCGCGGCACCCGGTCCGGCCGGCTGCCCGTAACCGGCCGGCTGCCCGTAGCCGCCCGGCGGGGTTCCGGGGCCGCCCGGGGGGCCGCCGTACGGGCCGTGCGGGGGCCCGTACCCGTACCCGTCCGCGGCGGGCGGGGGCTGCCCCACCCGGGTCGTCGGCCCCGGAGGCGGCCCCGGGGGCGGCTCCGCCCGGGCCGGGCCCGCGTCCTCCCGGTCCAGCAACTCCACCGCGTGCCGCCCCAGCTGGGCCACCAGCGCGGCCGGCAGCCACGGCTCCAGCGCCCGGCCGTCGGCGACCGTGTCCCCGGCACCCACCCGGGCCAGCACGTCGGACGGCGTCGGCCGGGCGCCCGGATCCTTGCGCAGGCAGTCGCGGACCAGCGGCCGCAGCGACTCCGGCACCCCGGTCAGGTCCGGCTCGGCCTCCGCGATCCGCAGCAGCAGCGCGGCCACCCCGCCCGCGCCCTCCGCCTCCCCGAACGGGAGCCGCCCGGAAGCCGCGTAGGCCAGCAGCGAACCCAGGCAGAACACGTCGCACGCCGCCGTCACGGCCTCGCCCCGCACCTGCTCGGGGGCCATGAAGCCGGGGGAGCCGACCAGTTCACCGGTCCGCGTCTGGCCCGGATCGCCGGCCAGCGCCCGCGCGATGCCGAAGTCGATCACCCGTGGCCCGTCCAGCGTGACCAGCACGTTCGACGGCTTGAGGTCGCGGTGCACCATCCCGGCCGCGTGGATGTCCTGGAGCGCGTACGCCAGCCCGGCCGCCAGGATCCGCACCGAGCGCTCGGGCAGCGGCCCGAACTGCCGGGCCACGACGGCACTCAGGCTGGGCCCGGCCACGTACCCGGTGGCCAGCCAGGGCACCGGCGCCTCGGTGTCCGCGTCCAGGACGGGCGCGGTCCACTCGCCGCCCACCCGCCGCGCGGCGGCCACCTCCTGCCGGAACCGGGCCCGGAACTCGGCGCGTTCGGCCAGCTCGGGCCGTACGAGCTTGACCGCCACCGTCCGCCCGCGCTCTGACCGGGCGAGGTAGACCTGGCCCATCCCGCCCGCGCCCAGCCGCGCCAACAGGCGGTAGCCGCCGATCCGTTGCGGATCCCCGAATGCCAGCTGCTCCATGGCCGCGCGGCCCCTCTCCCCGGGTTCCGGCCGGCCGGGCGCTCGTCCCGTCCCGGCCCGTCCCGCCGTCGCGTCTTCCGCGGTCGTCCCTCTCCGCCTCACGAGACGCCGCGGCCGTGGGGTTCAGTTTCAGCCCTCGGTGCCCTCTTCGGCACCCGTTCTGAGGGTGTCCATCACGCGCGCCAGCCGCTCCAGCACCCGCACGGTCTCGGCGAACTCCTCCGGCCCCAGCTCGGCGGCCAGCCGGTGGGCGAGGTCCGCGTGCCCGGGACCGATGCGGGCCACCGCGGCCCGGCCCTCCTCGGTGGGCCGCACCAGCTTGGCCCGCCGGTGGGCCGGGTTGGCCGCGTACTCGGCCAGCCCCTGCGCCACCAGCAGGTCGGCCACCCGCTGCACGCTCTGCCGGGTGATCCCCATGACCCGGGCGATCCCCGCCACCGGCAGCGGCTCGCGCAGCACCGCGCCGAGCACCTGCCAGCGGGCCGCGGTCAGCCCGGCCGGGCCGGCCAGTTCCTCCGAGACCGCGAGGAACTGGCCGTTGAGCCGGAACACCCCGAGTGCCGTGCGGCTCAGCAGTTCCTGCTCGGCCCGCGTGCCCGCCGCGTGCGCGTCAGGCATCCCCGCGCTCCGCTGCCGCCGCCAGGACGCCGTACGCCTCCGGGTCCGAGTCGTGGAACAGCCGGTACCAGGCGTCGAGCACCTCACCCCGGTACACGCCCAGCCGCGCGAACACCTCGCGGGCGAAGGCCACCGGCTCCGTCGGACCGGCGGTGATCAGGTCGCCGCCGGTGACCGCGTCGGCCTCGACGTACCGCCCGCCGCCCGCGTACCCCGTGGCGGCCAGGTAGAAGGACGCGGCGCTGGTGTGCGGCCGGTCGTCCAGCAGTCCCTCCCGGGCGAGCCCGGCCGTCGCCCCGCAGATGGCGGCCACCGGCACGCCCGCGTCCAGGAAGCGCCGGGCCGCGGCGGCGAAGGGGGCCAGCGCGTCGCCCTCGTCCCAGAGTCCGGCGCCGGTCAGGACCAGCAGCGAGGAGTCCTCGGGGCCCAGCTCGTCCAGCGACATGTCGGGCTGGATCCGGACCCCGCCCATGGTGGTGACGGGCTTGCCCGCGTCCAGGGCCACGGTGCGGATCTCGTACCCGCTCCGGGCGAGGTGGGCGGTGGTGTGCCCGGTCTCCCAGTCCGCGTACGTGTCGTACACGGCGAGGTGGACGGGCTTGCGGCGGGTCGTGCTCAGGTCGGTCGCGCTCATGGTCGTCGCCTCCCGGATCGGCTGCCGTTCTTCGATGACAGAAGACTGTCATAACGACAGCATGCTGTCAACGAAATCCGTCGCGGCAGACACACTGCCGAGGCACCCCCCTCCCCGGCTTACAGGACGCCGATACCGGGTCCCACCAGCGGACTCGTAGCGTGCCCGGTATGACCCCTCAGCCCGATCCGCAGGCGGGAGCCGCCGTCAAGGCCGCAGACCGCGCGCACGTGTTCCACTCCTGGTCCGCCCAGGCCCTGATCGACCCGCTCGCCGTCGCGGGTGCCGAGGGGTCCTGGTTCTGGGACTACGACGGGAACCGCTACCTCGACTTCTCCTCCCAGCTGGTCAACACCAACATCGGCCACCAGCACCCGAAGGTCGTCGCGGCCATCCAGGAGCAGGCCGCGAAGATGTGCACCCTCGCGCCCGGCTTCGCCGTCGAGTCCCGCTCCGAGGCCGCACGCCTCATCGCCGAGCGGACCCCCGGCGACCTCGACAAGATCTTCTTCACCAACGGCGGCGCCGAGGCCGTCGAGAACGCGGTCCGGATGGCCCGGCTGCACACCGGCCGCCAGAAGGTGCTGAGCACCTACCGCTCGTACCACGGCGCCACCGCCGCGGCGATCAACCTCACCGGCGACCCGCGCCGCTGGCCCTCCGACACGGCCTCCTCGGGCGTCGTGCACTTCTGGGGGCCGTTCCTCTACCGCTCGCCGTTCCACGCGGAGACCGAGGAGCAGGAGTGCGAGCGGGCGCTGCGCCACCTCGAGGACACCATCGCCTTCGAGGGCCCGGCCACCATCGCCGCGATCATCCTGGAGACCGTCCCGGGCACCGCCGGGATCATGGTCCCGCCGGCCGGCTACCTCGCGGGCGTCCGCGAGATCTGCGACCGGTACGGGATCGTCTTCGTCCTGGACGAGGTCATGGCCGGCTTCGGCCGCACCGGCAAGTGGTTCGCCGCCGAGCACTTCGGCGTCGTCCCGGACCTGCTGACCTTCGCCAAGGGCGTCAACTCCGGCTACGTGCCGCTCGGCGGCGTCGCGATCTCCCCGGCCATCGCCGAGACCTTCGCCACCCGCCCGTACCCCGGCGGTCTGACGTACTCCGGCCACCCGCTGGCCTGCGCCGCGGCCGTGGCGACGATCAACACCATGGAGGAGGAGGGCATCGTCGAGCACGCCGCCCACCTCTCCGAGAACGTCATCGGCCCGGAGCTGGCCGCCATCGCCGAGCGCCACCCGTCGGTGGGCGAGGTGCGCGGCCTCGGCACCTTCTGGGCCGTGGAGCTCGTCAAGGACAGGACCACCCGCGAGCCGCTGGTCCCGTACAACGCGGGCGGTGCCGACAACGCGCCCATGGCCGAGTTCGCGGCGGCGTGCAAGAAGTCCGGCCTGTGGCCCTTCGTGAACATGAACCGGACCCACGTCGTCCCCGCCTGCAACATCAGCGAGGCGGAGGCCAAGGAGGGCCTCGCCCTGCTCGACGAGGCGCTGACGGTCGCCGACCGGCACACCACCTCGGGCTGAATGTCCTGATTCTCACGAAAATCGACCGGCCCGACGCTCCGCTGCCTGGCCTAAGGTGTCCGAAGCCCTACAAAGGAGACGGACCCCATGGCCGGCAGCGGAGCTGTCACCCGCAACACACTTCGCCAGCAGATCGCGGACGCGCTGCGTGACGAGGTGCTCGCGGGACGCCTGCCCCCCGGCACCGAGTTCACGGTCAAGCAGATCGCCGAGCAGTACGAGGTCTCCGCGACCCCGGTGCGCGAGGCGCTGGTCGACCTCTCGGCGCAGGGGCTGCTCGAATCGGTGCAGCACCGCGGCTTCCGGGTGCGCGTCTTCACCGTGGACGACTTCCGCGGCATGGTCGAGGCCCGCGCCCTGGTCGTCGACGGCGTCTTCCGCAGGCTCTGCGAGCGGGGCTCGGGCCCCGGCGCCGGCGAGGCGCTGGTCTCGGTGCGCCGCCGGGCCGACGAGGCCCGCCGCGCCGCCCTCAGCGGCTCCCTCGAAGTGCTGATCGGCTACGACCTGCGCTTCTGGCGGGAGCTGAGCGGGCTGATCGGCAACGCCTACATCTCCGACTTCCTGCACCGCATCCGCGTCCAGTGCTGGGTCTTCGCCGTCCCGCACCTGCTGCGCGACCCGAAGCTCCGCGAGGCGCTCTGGTGCCGCCACGGCGAACTCGTCGACGCGGTCACCCGCGGCGACGCCGAGGGCATGCGGGCGCTGGTGCGCGACTACAACGAGCAGGGGCTGGCCTGGGCCGAGGGCCTCGAAGCGGCGGCGGGCGCGTGACCGCCGCCACCGGCCCCGCCGGTCTCGACCGCGACGGCGACCGCGGGGCGCTCTGGCTGGGCACCGTCGAACTCAGCGTCGTCATCCCCGCGTACGACGAGGAGTGCCGCATCGGCCCCACGCTGGACGCCGTACGCGCCCACCTCGACGCCCACCTCGGCACGGCACCCGGCGCCTGGGAGCTGATCGTCGCCGACGACGGCTCCACCGACCGCACCGCGGAGATCGTGCTCGCCGCCGCGGCCGCCGAGCCGCGCATCCGGCTGGTGAGCTGCGAGCGCAACCGCGGCAAGGGCAACGCCCTGCGCCAGGGCGTCCTCGCCTCCAACGGCCGCCGCGTCCTGCTCACCGACGCCGACCTGGCCACCCCCATCGAGGAGCTCGGCCGCCTGGAGGAGGCGTACGCGCAGGAGGGCGCCGAAGCCGCCATCGGCTCGCGCGCCCACCCCGACTCCCGCATCGAGCACCACCAGAACCGGTTCCGCGAGCTGCTCGGCCGCGCCGGGAACCGGCTGATCCGCGCCGTGGCCGTGCCCGGCATCCGCGACACCCAGTGCGGCTTCAAGCTGCTGGACGGCGACCGGGCGCGGGCCGCCTTCGGCGCCTCCCGGCTGGACGGCTGGGGCATAGACGTCGAGATCCTGCAGTTCTTCCGCCGCCAGGGCTGGCCCGTCACGGAGGTCCCGGTGCGCTGGTCGCACCGCGAGGGCTCCAAGGTGAAGCCCGCCGACTACCTGAAGGTGCTCGGCGAACTGGCCCGGCTGAAGGCCGGCGCGCTGGCCGTCGCCGGCCTCTACCTGCTCGGCTCCCTGCTGCTCTACAAGGGCCTGTGGGCCGACCTGGGCACGAGCTACCTCGCGGACGCCGGGCAGGACCAGAACCAGTGGGAGTGGTTCTTCGCGGTCACCGCGGACAACGTCTCCCACCTGCGCAACCCGCTCTTCACCGACCTCCAGGGCATGCCCGACGGCGTCAACCTGATGGCCAACACGGTGATGCTCGGCCTGTCCGTGCCCCTCACGCCCGTCACGCTGGCCCTGGGGCCCGCCGTCACCTGGGCCCTGGTGCTGACCCTCGGCCTGACCGGCACCGCGGTGGCCTGGTACTGGCTGCTGCGCCGCTGGCTGGTGGAGAGCCGCTGGGCCGCCGCCGTGGGCGGAGCGCTGGCGGCCTTCGCGCCGCCGATGATCTCGCACGCCAACGCCCACCCCAACTTCTGCGTGCTGTTCATGATCCCGGTGATCATCGACCGCGCGCTGCGGCTGTGCACCGGGCGGAACGTGGTGCGGGACGGGGTGCTGCTCGGGCTGTTCTCGGCGTACCAGGTGTTCCTCGGGGAGGAACCGTTCCTCCTGGCGGCCGTGGGCATGCTGCTCTTCGCCCTCTCGTACGCCCTGGCCCACCGCGAGCGGGCCCGGGCGGTCTGGCGGCCGCTGCTGAAGGGGCTGGGCATCGGGGCGCTGGTCGCGGTGCCGCTGGTGGCCGTCCCGCTGTACTGGCAGTTCTTCGGCCCCCAGAGTTACACCTCGGTGCTGCACGGGGACGCCGCGGGCAACAGCCCCCGCGCCTTCGTCGAGTACGCCCAGCGCTCCCTGTTCGGGGACGAGGCGATGGCCGACAAGCTGGCCCTGAACCGCACCGAGCAGAACGCCTTCTACGGCTGGCCGCTGATCGCCCTCTGCGCCGGCGTGGCCGTCTGGCAGTGGCGCCGCCCGGCGGTGAAGGCCCTGGTGGCCACCGCCGTGGTCGCGGCCTGGCTCTCGCTGGGCCAGCGGATCCGCGTGCCGGGCACCGACATCGTCGTACCCGGCCCCTGGCGGGCGCTGGCCCACCAGCCGCTCTTCGAGTCCGTGATCGAGGGGCGCGTGGGCATGGTGTGCGCCCCGCCGCTCGCGGTCCTGGTCGCGCTGGCCCTGGACCGGATCAGGACGTTCCCGGTGCCCAAGCAGCGGGTGCTGGCCTTCATGGCGGTGGGTGCGGCGCTGCTGCCGATCGTGCCGACGCCGTTCCCCGTGCGGGACCGGGCCGAGGTGCCGGTGTTCATCACCGGCGGCGCCTGGGAGCGGTACCTGCCCGAGGGCCGCACGCTGGTGCCCGTCCCGGTGCCGGACCCGGCCGCGGCCGACGCGCTGCACTGGCAGGTGGAGGCCGGCCTGGGCTTCCGGATGCCCGGCGGGTACTTCAACGGACCCTGGGGCCCGGAGCGGATGGGCATCTACGGCGCCACCCCGCGCTGGACCTCCAACCTGCTCTCCGACATCCGGTACGGCAAGGAGCCGCCGGAGATCGACCAGGGCTGGAAGGACCAGGCCCGGCGGGACCTGCGCTGGTGGAAGGCCGGCCTGCTGGTGCTGCCCGTCGAGCAGGAGCGTGCGGGCGTGCTGCGGGAGACGGTCGCGAAGATGCTGGGCAGGCAGCCGGAGCGGGTGCAGGACGTCTGGATCTGGCGGGGTCCGTTCCGGTGACCGTACCGGTCTGTGCAGGGCCCTTCGCGCAGGGTGCCGGGCGGACTACGCTGTGGCGACCGGAGGACAACGATGGGAGCCCGTGTGGCCTGTGACCTGTGGCTGGTCCCCCTTGTCGACGTGCTGTGCCACAGCCCCGACAACCCCTTCGCGGAGGAGATCTCCGCGTACGACCGCGCGCTCGGCGAGGCCGGGCTGCCGTCCGTACCCGTGTTCGCCTACATGCCGGGCCTCTCCGGTGACGTCGCCCCGGTCGCGGGCTTCGACTACGACGCCCTGCACTTCCTGCGCCGGGCCTACCTGCTGCACATCTGCGGGCTGCCGGTGACGCCGGTGGACGAGCTGGGCGGCGACTACGAGCAGCTGCTGGAGATGTTCGAGTCCACGGCGCAGCAGTCCCACCTGGTCTGGCACTACGACCACGCGGGCGCGTACGTGCCGGTGGACTTCCCGGTGCCGCTGGCCAACGAGGAGCTGCTGGGCGGGGGCGGACCGCTGGGCTCCGCGCAGGGGCTGCTGCGGGAGCTGCAGTTCGTGGCGCCGGTCATCGGCATCGACCCGGCCAACCCGCCGGCCCCTCCGGCCCCGCCCGGCCGTCCGACGTCCCTGGAAGAGCCCGCGGGCCCGATCCCGTACGACGAGAGCCCCTTCGCCCGCGAACGGCACGTGTGGCTGGGCCTGCACGCGGCCGCCACCCGAAGCCTGGGCCAAGGCTCCATGATCATCTTCAGCTGACGACCCCTGGCGCGGGCCCGCCGCGCGCGCCACTGTGCGGGGTGCGATCCGTTGCCGGGGGCGCGGGCCCCATACGGGTCCCGTGCCGGGTGCGGTCCGTTGCCGGGTGCCGGTCCCGTGCCGGTGCCGGTCCCGTGCTGGGTGCTGGTCCCGTGCCGGGTGCGGCGCCGTGCGGGGTCCGGACCGTTGCCGCTGCGCGGAGCCGGTTCCCCACCCCGCCCCTTCCCGAAACTGGGGGCGCTGCCCCCAGACCCCCGCGCCTCAAACGCCGGCGAGGCTGGCAGCAGCCCCGGGGCATATCCAGCCCCTCCGGCGTTTGAGGAGCGGGGGTGCGGGGGCGGAGCCCCCGAAGGGGTCCGGGCGCAGCCCTGGGGGCACCTCCCAGCGGTAGCTGGGGGAGGAACGGAGGAAGGGCGGGTAGGGGACCTGGCCCCGCAGGGCAACGCACCCGCACCCGGCAAAGGCCCGCGCCCGGTACGGCACCCGCACCCGGAACGGGCCCGGCACGGCACCCGCACCCGGAACGGGCCCGGCACGGCACCCGCACCCGCAGGGGTCAGGTCCGGCCCGACCCGCAGGGCCGGCAAGGGCCCGACCCCCAGGGCCGGCACGGGCCCGACCCGCAGGGCCGGGAAGGGCCCGGACCCGCGGGGGCGGCACGGCGCTCGGCCCGCACGGGCCGGTTCGGCGGCGGGGTGGTCAGCGCGGCTGCTCCGGCGGCCGCTGACGCGGCATGTTCGGCCGCGTACCCGGCGGCAACGGAAACCGCGCCGGCACCGCACCCGCCTCCGACCGCGCCGCCCCCGACCCCAGCGACTGCGTCACCAGCGGGGCCGGCCCGGCCCGGAACTCCACCATCCAGTCGGCGGTCTCCGACCGCACCAGCTCCGTCACGTCCTCCGAGAACCGCCGCAGCACCGTCAGGCACCGCTCCGCCGCCTCGCTCGCCGTACCCTCGGTGGGCCCCAGGACCTCCCGCACGTTCTCCGAGGCCCAGTCGAACTGGAGGGTCGCCAGCCGCCGCTGCACCGCCTGCGCCGTGGCCACGTCCCGCATCCACCCCGAGGTCAGCCCGAAGAACCGGTCGCAGGCCAGCGCGGCCGCGGCCACCAGCAGGGAGAGGTAGCCCCAGGTCGAGGCACCGGGCAGGGAGCCGGTCAGTTCCAGCAGCGGCAGCGCGGCGCCGGTGACCGCGCCCACGGCGGCCACGCCCCGCATGGCCCGCGCCCCGCGGCGCTTCCAGGCGCGGTCCGAGAGGTACCACTCGGCCGTGCGCAGCGCGTCGGCCTCGACCCACCGGTAGAGCTCGTCCAGGCGCTCCGCGGGCTCTCCCCAGTCCCCGAGGGGGAACGGGCGGCCGGTCAGGTCGTGCGCCTTCGGGCCACCTTCCTCCCGCGGATCCCGGGGCGGCCCCTCGGGCTGCATTTCCGGCTGGCTCACCCGGCACTCCCTCTGCCTGCGCTGACGTGATGGTGGTGCGCGTGTGCGCAATGATGCGCTAGCCCTTCCTACCGCCGAACGGCGGGGTATGGACATCGAATCCCGGGATTTCCGCCCGCAAGGAGGTCTTGATCAGGTACGGGGGCGGCGGAACTCTCACCCGAAAGAGTTGGTCCTCTCGGCGTAGGGCGCGCCGCGCGGGGAGCACGTAGGCTCGGTTTGACCGCAAGAGACAGGAGCGTGTGACCGTGATTCCCGGTGGTGGGCAGCCCAACATGCAGCAGCTGCTTCAGCAGGCCCAGAAGATGCAGCGGGACCTCGCCGCGGCCCAGGAGGCCCTCGCGGCCACCGAGGTCGAGGGGCAGGCCGGCGGCGGCCTGGTCAGGGCCACGGTGACCGGCTCGGGCGAGCTGCGCGCGCTGGTGATCGACCCGAAGGCGGTCGACCCGGAGGACACCGAGACCCTCGCCGACCTGGTGGTCGCGGCGGTCCAGGCGGCGAACGAGAACGCCCAGGCGCTCCAGCAGGAGAAGCTCGGCCCGCTGGCCCAGGGCCTCGGCGGCGGTTCGGGCATCCCGGGTCTGCCCTTCTGACCCGGCCCGGCACTACCGTACGAACCCGAGGCCCGGCGACCCCACGAAGCCGGGCGACAGCAGAGAGAGTAGGCAGAGTCCGTTGTACGAAGGCGTGGTCCAGGACCTGATCGACGAACTGGGCAGGCTGCCCGGCGTCGGGCCCAAGAGCGCCCAGCGGATCGCCTTCCACGTCCTGCAGGCGGAGCCGGCGGACGTGCGGCGGCTCGCCCACGCGCTGCTGGAGGTCAAGGAGAAGGTCCGCTTCTGCGCGGTGTGCGGGAACGTCGCGCAGGAGGAGCTGTGCGGCATCTGCCGCGACCCGCGCCGCGACCCCGCGGTGATCTGCGTGGTCGAGGAGCCCAAGGACGTCGTCGCGATCGAGCGGACCCGCGAGTTCCGGGGCAAGTACCACGTGCTCGGCGGCGCGATCAGCCCGATCGAGGGCGTCGGCCCGGACGACCTGCGCATCCGGGAGCTGCTCGCGCGGCTCGCGGACGGTGCGGTCACCGAGCTGATCCTGGCCACCGACCCCAATCTGGAGGGAGAGGCCACCGCCACGTACCTCGCCCGGATGATCAAGCCCATGGGCCTGAAGGTCACCCGCCTGGCCAGCGGGCTCCCCGTCGGGGGAGATCTGGAGTACGCGGACGAGGTCACGCTCGGGCGGGCCTTTGAAGGAAGGCGACTACTCGATGTCTGACGCAACGCTGCACGCCGTGGGCCAGGATCCGGCCGACTTCGCCGTCCAGATCGCCGACTCGGTCGAGTCCTTCATCGTCGCGGTCACCGAGGTGGCCAAGGGCGAGGACCCGGACCGCGCGGTGCCCTTCCTGCTGCTGGAGGTCTCCCAGCTGCTGCTGGCCGGCGGGCGGCTGGGCGCCCACGAGGACGTCCTGCCGGACGAGCGGTACGAGCCGGACCTCGGGCCCGAGCAGGACGTGGACGAGCTGCGCGAGCGGTTCGCGCTGATGCTGGACCCGGTGGACGTGTACTCGGAGGTCTTCGACCCGTACGAGCCGCGCAAGGCGCCCGTCGCGCACCGCATCTCGGACGACGTGGCGGACATCGTCAGCGACCTGCGCCACGGGCTGGCCCACTACCGCGCCGGCCGGGTGACCGAGGCGCTGTGGTGGTGGCAGTTCTCGTACTTCACCAACTGGGGCCCGACCGCGTCGGCGGCCCTGCGGGCCCTCCAGTCCGTGGTCGCGCACGTCCGGCTCGACCAGCCGCTCCAGGAACTGGACGGGCTGGACACGGACGAGGACCTGGCCGAGGACGACCTGGCGGAGCAGGCGGGCCGGGTGATGGCCGAGGAGCTCGGCGGATCGCTCGGACTGCCCGGCCGCTGATTCCCGGCGCGGGCTTGGCGAACATCACATCTCATGATGTGACACACGCCGATCGGAATCCGGTCGCTCGATAGACTGGCCCGGACCGTCAGTGGCGGTCGGACCGCAGTAATGGACTGAGCGAGGAGCGCACGTGGGCCTTGTCGTGCAGAAGTACGGAGGCTCCTCCGTAGCCGATGCCGAGGGCATCAAGCGCGTCGCCAAGCGGATCGTCGATGCCAAGAAGAACGGCCACCAGGTGGTCGTCGTGGTGTCTGCGATGGGCGACACGACGGACGAGCTGATCGAACTCGCCGAGCAGGTATCTCCGATGCCTACCGGGCGTGAATTCGACATGCTGCTGACCGCCGGAGAGCGGATCTCCATGGCCCTGCTGGCCATGGCGATCAAAAACCTGGGCCACGAGGCCCAGTCGTTCACCGGCAGCCAGGCAGGCGTGATCACCGACTCGGTCCACAACAAAGCGCGCATCATCGATGTCACGCCGGGCCGGATCCGCACCGCGCTGGACGAGGGCAACATCGCCATCGTCGCCGGTTTCCAGGGCGTCTCGGCGGACAGCAAGGACATCACCACCCTGGGCCGCGGCGGCTCGGACACGACCGCCGTCGCGCTCGCCGCGGCGCTCGACGCCGAGGTCTGCGAGATCTACACCGACGTCGACGGCGTCTTCACCGCGGACCCCCGCGTCGTGAAGAAGGCCCGGAAGATCGACTGGATCTCCTCCGAGGACATGCTGGAGCTCGCCGCCTCCGGCTCCAAGGTGCTGCTGCACCGCTGCGTGGAATACGCGCGCCGTTACAACATCCCGATCCACGTCCGCTCGTCCTTCTCCGGACTGCGCGGCACCTGGGTCAGCAACGAGCCTCAAGGGGACGAGCAGGTGGAGCACGCCATCATCTCCGGAGTCGCCCACGACGTCTCCGAAGCCAAGGTCACGGTCGTCGGCGTCCCGGACAAGCCGGGCGAGGCCGCGGCCATCTTCCAGGCCATCGCGGACGCCGAGATCAACATCGACATGATCGTGCAGAACGTGTCGGCGGCGTCCACCGGCCTGACGGACATCTCCTTCACCCTCCCGAAGAGCGAGGGCTCCAAGGCCATCGAGGCCCTGGAGAAGGCGAAGTCCGCGATCGGCTTCGAGTCCCTGCGCTACGACGACCAGATCGGCAAGATCTCCCTGGTCGGCGCGGGCATGAAGACCAACCCGGGCGTCACCGCCGCCTTCTTCAAGGCGCTGTCCGACGCCGGCGTGAACATCGAGCTGATCTCGACCTCCGAGATCCGCATCTCCGTCGTCACCCGCCAGGACGACGTCAACGAGGCCGTCCGCGCGGTGCACACCGCCTTCGGGCTCGACTCCGACAGCGACGAGGCCGTCGTCTACGGAGGCACCGGACGATGACCGGCGCCCGGTCCGCCCCGACGCTCGCCGTCGTCGGGGCGACCGGAGCGGTCGGTTCGGTCCTGCTCCAGATCCTGTCCCAGCGTGCGGACGTCTGGGGCGGCATCCGCCTGATCGCCTCCTCCCGCTCGGCGGGGAAGCCCCTGGCCGTGCGCGGCGAGGAGGACGAGGTGCTCGCGCTGACCGAGGACGCCTTCGACGGCGTCGGTCCGCGCGACGTGGTGGTCTTCCTGACCCCGGACGAGGTCTCCGCCCGCTGGGCGCCCGTCGTCACCGCGCGCGGCGCGGTGGTGGTCGACTCCTCCGGGGCCTTCCGCGCGGACCCCGAGGTCCCGCTGGTGGTGCCCGAACTCAACGCCGCGGCCGCGCGCCTGAGGCCCCGCGGGATCGTCGCCGGGCCCGGCAGCGCCACCCTGGCGCTCACCACGGCCGTGGGTGCGCTGCACGCCGAGTTCGGCCTGACCGGGCTCACCGTCTCCTCGTACGAGGCCGTGAGCGCGTCCGGCAGGGCCGGAGCGGAGACGCTGCGGCGCCAGTTGTCGCTGGTGGCCGGTACGGAGCTGGGCGAGCAGTCCGGGGACGTACGCCGGGCCGTGGGCGAGGCCCTCGGGCCCTTCCCCGCGCCGGTGGCCCTGAACGTCGTCCCCTGGGCCGGCGAGGACGCGGGCGGGGGCTGGTCCTCGGCCGAGCTGGCCCTGCGGGCCGAGACGCGCAAGGTGCTCGGGCTGGACGCGCTGCCGGTGTCGGTCACCCGGGTCCGGGTGCCGGTCGTGACCGGGCACTCGTTGTCCGTACGCGCCTCCTTCGAGGACGAGGTCACCGCGGCCCGGGCGCACGAGATCCTCGCCACAGCTCCGGGTGTGGTGCTCGCCGACGATCCCGGAATGGCGGAATTCCCGACTCCGGTCGATGCGGCCGGAACGGACCCCACCTGGGTGGGGCGGGTGCGCAGATCCCTTGACGATCCAAGGGCGTTGGAATTCTTCGTTTCCATGGACAATTTGCGCAAGGGCGCCGCACTCAACACCGCGCAGATCGCGGAACTGGTCGCCGCCGAATTCGCGTCCGCCTGAAGGGACGGCCTGGCCGAGCCCGCATCACACATCCCTTTGTAGGATCTTCAGTGATCCCGTGATCAAGGTGATGGCCCACTGCCGCCTGGATAAATGGGGCAACTGGGAAGAGTGGTTACGCATGAGGGCTTTTGACCTGCCGCCGATCGGCATGCCCCACGCGTACAACCCTGACGGGGGGATGCGTGTCCAACTGGCGTGGCAGAGGTCCTCGACATTGCAGTCATACCGGTGCGCGGCACGCTCGTTCCGCCGATCCGGCGTCCCCGCGTACCAGCAGGCAACTCCCGGACGGGCGGCTTCGGGGGAGGACTGCCCGTAATGGCTCCCGTGCCGACCACGCGTACCGGTCTCGTGCCCTCCCCGCGTGAGAGTGCCGACCCGGTGACCGCCGCGGGCACCACCGTCGACCACCTCACCGAGACGTACCGCGCGCACTACCGCTCGCTCCTCGGGCTCGCCGCGCTGCTCCTCGACGACACCGCGTCCTGCGAGGACGTGGTGCAGGAGGCCTTCATCCGGGTCCACTCGGCGCGCAGCCGCGTGCGCGACCCCGAGAAGACCCTGGCGTACCTCCGCCAGACCGTCGTCAACCTCTCGCGCTCCGCGCTGCGCCGCCGCATCCTGGGCCTCAAGCTCCTCTCGAAGCCGATGCCGGACATGGCCAGCGCCGAGGAGGGCGCGTACGACCAGCTGGAGCGCGACGCGCTGATCAAGGCCATGAAGGGCCTGCAGCGGCGGCAGCGGGAGGTGCTGGTCCTGCGGTACTTCGCCGACATGACCGAAGCCCAGGTCGCCGAGACCCTCGGCATATCGCTGGGCTCCGTGAAGGCGTACGGTTCGCGTGGCATCGCAGCCCTGCGACTGGCGATGGGGGAGCAGCAGTGAGTCCTGTGCCGGACCGGACACCGTCGTCCCCCGATCCCGAACCGACCGAAAGCGGCAGCGTGAACCCCAGCCCCACCCCCGGCCCCGAGAACGAACTCGAGCTGAGGAGCCTGCTGCGGGGAGCCGTGGAGGGCCTGGAGCCCTCCGACGGCGCGCTGGCCAGGCTCCAGGTCGCCGTGCCGCGCCGGCGGCAGCGCAAGCGCCAGGCGATGGTCGGCGTCGCCGCGGCGGCGCTGCTCGTCGGCACCGCGATCCCGGCGTTCTTCCGGGTCGCCACGTCCGCGGACTCCGCGAACCCCGCCATCGCCGGCCACGGGGAGAAGGCCCCCGAAGGCGGTACGGGGGGTGTCAGCACGAACCCCGACCTGACCGGCCCCGACGTCTTCGGGCCCACGGCGCTCGCCTCCCCGTCAGGCAAGCCGGGCAAGGGCAAGGGCGGCAAGAACGGCCGCGACGGCAAGGACCGCGGCAAGGGCGGCACCCCCAAGGGCGAGCCGGCCGACAGCGGCATCGGCAAGGGCGGCCCCAACCCGCCGGCGGACGACTCGGGCAGGACCCCGGTCTGCCAGGCGGACCAGCTGGGCGTGGCCGTGCAGGACACCCGCACCCCGGACGCGGACGGCAAGGTCTACGGCACCTTCCGGATCACCAACGTCTCGCAGAGCGACTGCGTGGTCGGCAGCGGCGGCACGGTGTCCGCGCTGGCGGCCGACCAGCGGCAGGTCACGGTCCTCGACCACACCTCGGGCGACCCGGCCACCGGGCTGCCGGACACGTCGGCGGAGCAGCGGGTGCTGCGGCTTGAGCCGAACGCGGCGTACGAGGTCCGGTTCGCCTGGGTGCCGGCCCAGTCGTGCCCGGACCCGACGTCGGTGCCGGACCCCAGCCCGGACCCGACCGCGTCGGACGGCGCGACGGACTCGGACCCGCTGGACGGCGGCGAGCCGCCGGTGGACCAGGCGGAGAACCCGTCGCCGTCCCAGGCCGGCGCGGTCTCGGTCACGCACGTGGCCGACCCCGGTGCGCCGGTGGCCACGACGACGATCCCGAACGCGTGCGAAGGCACGATCTACCGCACCGGCCTCCTACCGGCCCCCCCGACCTAACCGACCCCCGGACCCCACCCCAGCCCCGGCCCGGGGCCCCACCCCAGTCCTGGCCCCGGGCCCCACCCCAGTCCTGGCCCCGGGCCTTGCCCTGCCCAGTCCCGGCCGCGGGCTCTGCCCTGGCCCCGGCCCGACCTCTTTGTCCGGCCCTGCCTTGGCCCGGGCGATGCCCCGGCCCAGCCCTTGCCCGGGCCCGAGTCCTGTTACTGGGCATGGCCCCAGCCCTCATGGGGCTCAGCCCCGGCGTGGGTCCCGACCAGCCCCGGGCAGTGTGCCTGCTGCGGGTCCGTTCCCGTGCGGGCCGTTGCCGCTGCGCGGGGCCGGTTCCCCACCCCGCCCTTTCTCCGTTTCCCGGGGCTCCGCCCCGGCCCCCGCGCCTCAAACGCCGGCGAGGCTGTAACTGGCCCGAGGGCAGATCCAGCCCCTCCGGCGTTTGAGGAGCGGGGGTGCGGGGGCGGAGCCCCCGCAAGGGGTCCGGGCGGAGCCCTGGGGGCACCTCCCAGCGGTAGCTGGGGGAGGAACGGAGGAAGGGCGGGTAGGGGACCAGCCCCGCAGGGCTCAGCCCCGCACCGCTCCACCACCCGGCACCGCATCCGCCCCGGCACCGGCAATGCCACCCGCACCGCCAGCGGCATCGGGCACGCCAGCGGCAGCGGCAGGGGCATCGGCACCGGATGCGGCATCAGGAGCGGCAGCGGCATCGGCACCGGATGCGGCATCGGGAACCGCAGAGCCACCGGCAGGGGCACCCGCATCCGGACCCCCCACGAGGCCGGACTCCGCGTCCCGCAGGGCCTCGGCCTCCCGCCGGTACAGCCGCACCCACATGAAGACCACGAACGCCGCGAAGACGAACCACTCCCCGGTGTACCCCAGGTTCTGGAACGCCTTGAGGTCCAGCCCGGTACCCGCCGGCGCCACCGCCGGCACGGGCGTCAGCCCGCCCGAAGCCACCGGCACGGTCAGCCACGCGTCGTACAGCTCGTACGGCACCAGGTTCACCAGCGACGCCGCCGCGATCACGCCCAGCTGCCCCGCCGGGAGGCCACCCACCGCGTGGACGCCCCGGCTCGTCGAGCTCTCCGAGGCCTGCAGCGCGCCGGTCACCGTGACCCGCCCGGCAGGCGCCGCCGGCCCCTTGCCCGAAGCGGTCCCCGGCAGCCAGCCCCGTACCACCGGGACCGCCTTCCCGGCGTCCGTCCGCAGCAGCGTCAGCACGTAGTAGCCGGACTTCCCGTCCAGCTTCCGCTCCGGGACCAGGAACTGGTCGGCGTACGTGCCGCTCACGGACGCGGTGCGCCCCGAGGTCTCCTTGTCCACCGGAAGGAGGGACTCCAGCGGGGCTGCCGGGCTCTCCGCGGCGGGGCGGGGGGCCGTGGCCTCGCGGTGGCTGTCGACGCGGTCCTCGAACCGGCCGAGCTGCCAGGACCCCATGAAGAGGCAGAAGGGGACGGCCAGCACGACGAAGAGGTTGATCCCCCACCAGCGCGGGGTCAGCAGAAACCGGTGCACCCCACCACGGTACGGGGGGTGCACCGGCGGCGGTCCGCGGGGTCAGCCCGCGGCACCCCCGGCGGCGCCCCCGGCGACACCCCCCGCGTACCCGCCCGCCGGCGCACCCAGGTGCTTCAGGGCGAAGTCGATCTCCATCCGCACCTGCCTGATCCGCTCCTCCACCACCAGCGAACCGTGACCCGCGTCATACCGGTACACGTCGTGCACCGCGCCCCGCGCCGCCAGCCGGTCCACGTAGTTGTCGATCTGCCGGATCGGGCAGCGCGGGTCGTTCACGCCGGCCGCGATGTGCACGGGCGCCCTGACCGCGTCCACGTACGTCAGCGGCGACGAGGCCGCGAAACGCTCCGGCACCTCCTCCGGCGTCCCGCCGAAGAGCGTCCGGTCCAGGGCCTTCAGCGCCTCCATCTCGTCGTGGTACGCCGTCACGTAGTCGGCCACCGGGACCGCCGCCAGGCCCACGGCCCAGGCGTCCGGCTGCGTGCCGAGCCCCAGCAGGGTCAGGTAGCCGCCCCAGGAACCGCCCGACAGCACCAGCCGCGCGGGGTCGGCGAGCCCGGACGACACCGCCCACTCCCGCACCGCGGCGATGTCCTCCAGCTCGATCAGGCCCACCCGGTGCTTGAGCGCGTCCGTCCAGGCCCGCCCGTACCCGGTCGAGCCCCGGTAGTTGACCCGCACCACCGCGAAGCCGTGGTCCAGCCAGGCCGCCGGAGCCGCCGCGAAGGCGTCGCTGTCGTGCCAGGTCGGCCCGCCGTGGATCTCGAACACCGTCGGGAAGGGGCCCTCGCCGCCGGCCGGCCGCTGCGCGAGCGCGTGGATCCGTCCGCCGGGCCCGTCCACCCAGACGTCCTCCACCGGCACCGAGCCGGGGGCCTTCATGCCCGGCGGGTCGAGCACGACCGCGCCCGTCGTGGACCGCACGGAGGACGGCTGCGCCGCCGAGGACCACAGGTACTCCACCGTGCCGTCGGGCCGGGCGGTCGCCCCCGAGACCGTGCCGGGCGGGGTGTCCACCCGGGTCAGCGCGCCGGTGTCCGGCTCGTACCGCCACAGCTCGCTGCGCGCCTCGTGGCTGTGCGCCACCAGCAGCGCCGAGCCGTCCGGGTACCACTCCGCGCTCACGTCGCCCGGCAGGTCCAGCACCAGGTCGGTCTGCGTGCCGGTGGCCACGTCCCACACCATCGGCTCCCAGCGCCCGCGCCGCTGGTGGCCCACCAGCAGCCGGGTGTCGCCGGCCACCGGCGCGAAGCCCAGCACCTCCAGGCCGAGTTCCCGCGTGCCGCCCTCGGTGTCGTCCAGCTCCGCGACCGTGGTGCCGTCCAGGCGGAGCACCCGCAGCGCGGCGTGCATGGCGTCGCCGTGCTCGGTGTGCTCGATCGCGATCAGCGTCCCGTCGCGGGAGAGGTCGCCCACGCCCGCCGACTCGCGGTGCCGGTAGATCTCCACCGGGTCCGTGCCGGGCCGCCAGACGTGGACGGTCGAGCCGTCCTCGTCGGTGGACCGGCCGACGACCGCGCTGCCGTCGCGCCCGATGGCCAGGCCCGCCGGGTACGAGGGGGCCAGCCCGGGGGTGGCGGGCTCGTCGGGGCCGCCACCGAAGGGCTGCCGCATCCAGACGCCGAACTCGTCGCCGTCCTTGTCGGAGAACCACCAGATCCACTCGCCGTCCGGCGAGAGCGTGCCGTCCGTGGTGCCGTTGGGCCGGTCCGTGGCCTGCCGGCGCGTGCCGGTGGCGCGGTCCCAGGCGTACAGCTCGTAGGTGCCGGTGGCGTTGGAGACGAAGAGCGAGCGGTCCGGTGCGTCCTCGGCCCACTCCGGCAGGCCGGTCCGCGGCGCGCGGAAGCGCTTCTCCCAGTCGGGCATCGTGGTGTCGTCGGTCATGTGCCCATTCTGTCCGCACTCGTTCGTAGGGTGGTCGGCATGCGGATGATCGTGCGGGGCGCGCGGCTCTACGCCGGCGACGGACAGGTGGCCGCGGGACCGGCCGACGTACTGGTCGAGGACGGCCGGATCGCGAGGGTGGTCCCGTACGCGGAGCCGCACGAGGACCCGCACGAGGGGCGGTACGAGGAGCCGCCGCCGGGCCCGGACGGGCTGCCGGGCGCCCGGCACGGCACGGACGGCCTCGCGGAGGCCCGTACCGACTCCCGCACCCGCGTGATCGAGGCCTACGGCGCCCTCCTCGCCCCGCCGTTCGTCGAGCCGCACATCCACCTCGACACCGCCCTGACCGCCGGCGAGCCGCGCTGGAACGCCTCGGGCACCCTCTGGGAGGGCATCGCCTGCTGGAGCGAGCGCAAGGAGACCCTCACCCGCGAGGACGTGGTCGACCGGGCCACCGAGGTGCTGCGCTGGCAGGCCGCGCAGGGCGTGCTGCACGTCAGGACGCACTGCGACGTCACCGTCCCCCGGCTACCGCCGGGAGGGGCCCCCAGGCTCCTGGCCCTCGACGCCCTCGCCGAGGTCCGCGACCGCGTCCGGGACGTGATCGGCCTCCAGATCGTGGCCTTCCCCCAGGAGGGCATCCGCTCCTTCCCCGACGGCGAGCGGCTGATGACCGAGGCCGTGCGCCGGGGCGCGGACGTGGTGGGCGCCATCCCGCACTTCGAGGACACCCGTGAGGACGGGGTCGAGTCGCTCCGCTTCGCCTTCGCCCTGGCCGAGCGCGAGGGCCTGCGGGTGGACGCGCACTGCGACGAGATCGACGACGAGCAGTCGCGCTTCGTGGAGGTGCTGGCGACACTGGCGCTGCGGTCGGGCCTGCGCGACCGGGCCACCGCCTCACACACCACGGCGATGGGCTCGTACAACGGCGCGTACAGCTACAAGCTCCGCCGGATCCTGGCGCGTTCGGGAATCGGCCTGGTCTGCAACCCCTTCGCGAACCTCGGTCTCCAGGGCCGCTTCGACGCCTACCCCAAGCGCCGGGGCCTCACCCAGGTCAAGGAGATGCTGGCGGCCGGGGTGAACGTGGCCTTCGGCCACGACGACGTGATGGACCCCTGGAACCCGCTCGGCACCGGCAGCCCCCTCCAGACCGCCCTGACCGGCGTGTACGCCGCCCAGCTCACCGGCGCCGAGGAGATCGCCACGGCCTTCGCGATGGTCACCGACCGGGCCGCGCGGGTGCTGGGCCTGGGGGAGGAGTACGGCATCGCGGAGGGCCGCCCGGCGAACTTCGTGCTGCTGCCCGCCGGTTCGCCGTTCGACGCCGTACGCCGCCAGGTGCGGCCGCGGTACGTGGTCGCGCGGGGCCGGGTGGTCGCGGAGACCCCGTACCAGGCCACCCGGCTGGACTGGCCGGGCGAGGAGGGCGAGATGATCGACTTCGTACGGCGGCGCGACGCCGCCGCCTGGCAACGGCTATAGGGGGAGAGGACGATGGAACCGACGGGTGCGGGGATCCCGGGCGTGGAGGTCCCGGGCGGCGCGGCCGCCGAGGCGGCCCGGATACTGGCCGCGGAGTACGCGGACGAGGCGCTGTTCAACCACTCGGTGCGCTCGTACGCCTTCGGCGCCGAGTACGCGCGGCAGCACGGCATCGAGTACGACCGGGAGCTGTTCTACGTCGCGGCGCTGCTGCACGACCTGGGGCTGACCGTGCCGTTCGACAGCCACACGCTGCCCTTCGAGGAGGCCGGCGGCCACGTGGCGCGGGTGCTGACGGCGGGGCTCGGCTGGCCGCTGGAGCGGCGCGAGCGGGCGGCCGAGCTGATCGTGCTGCACATGCGGGACGACGTGACCGCCGAGGAGGACCCGGAGAGCCACCTGCTCCAGGTCGGCACGAGCGCGGACGTGTCGGGGCTGCGGGTCGGCGCGTTCGCCGCGGAGTTCACGGCGGCGCTGCTGAGCGTGTACCCGCGGGCCGGCTTCGGCCCCGCCTTCCTCGACCTGGTCACCGAGCAGGGTGTCCGCAAGCCCGGCTGCGCCGCCGCGCACCTGGTCGCGGGCGGCGTGGCGGCCCGCATCGCGGCGAACCCGCTCGACGCGGCACGGGACTAGCGTCGTAGGCCGTACGGCCCACCGGGCTGGCCGACCCGCCCGGTGGCCCCGCAGGCTGGGGCTGTGTACGAAGACCTGCGCGCCGTGTACGTGAACTGCACCCTCAAGCGGTCCCCCGAGGTCAGCAACACCGAGGGGCTGATCGCCAGGAGCCGGGCCGTGATGGAGGCCAACGGCGTCACCACCGAGCTGATCCGCGCCGTCGACCACGACATCGCGACCGGCGTGTGGCCCGACATGACGGACCACGGCTGGGAGAGCGACGAGTGGCCGGTGCTGTACTCGCGGATCATGGCCGCGGACATCCTGGTGCTGTGCGGGCCGATCTGGCTCGGTGACAACAGCTCGGTCATGAAGCAGGTGATCGAGCGCCTCTACGCCTGCTCCTCGCTCCTGAACGAGCAGGGCCAGTACGCGTACTACGGCCGCGTCGGCGGCTGCCTGATCACCGGCAACGAGGACGGGGTCAAGCACTGCGCGATGAACGTCCTCTACAGCCTCCAGCACCTGGGCTTCGTGATCCCGCCGCAGGCGGACGCGGGCTGGATCGGCGAGGCGGGGCCGGGGCCGTCGTACCTGGACGAGGGCTCGGGCGGGCCGGAGAACGACTTCACCAACCGGAACACGACCTTCATGGCGTGGAACCTGATGCACCTGGCCGGGATGATCCGCCGGGCCGGCGGCATCCCGGCGCACGGCAACCAGCGCTCGGAATGGGACGCGGGCTGCCGCTTCGACTTCCCGAACCCCGAACACCGCTGAGCCCCCGGGTCTGGGGCCCGTGGCCTGGGGCCCGTGGCCTGGGGCCCCGGGGCCGCCGGCTACTGACGGGCCCGCCGTGCGGGCCGCGGGCTGTCCACAGGTGTGGACAGCTCCCCCTCGGCCAGCAGCCTCAGCCCCTTGAGGAGCGCCGTCCGGTCGGCCTCGGGGAGGGCGGCGACCGCGTCGCGGTGCACGCCGTCCACGATCCGCTGGCTCTGCGCCGCGACCTCGGCGCCCTTCTCGGTGACGGCGATGATCCGGGCCCGGCGGTCGGTGCCGGACGGCCGCCGCTCGGCCAGTCCGGCCTTCTCCAGCGCGTCCACGGTGACGACCATCGTCGTCTTGTCCATGTCGCCGATCTCGGCGAGCTGGATCTGGGTGCGCTCCTCCTCCAGGGCGTGCACGAGCACGCAGTGCATGCGCGCGGTCAGCCCGATCTCGCCGAGGGCCGCGGCCATGCGGGTGCGCAGGACGTGGCTGGTGTGGTCGAGCAGGAAGGAGAGGTCCGGCTCGGTCCGCCGGGGGGCCATGGCAGTCATGGGTCCAGCCTAACGAACAGTCCCGTCGGAAATCGTCTCTCAATAAATCGTCTGCAACAGATCTATCTGCTACGGTCTCATCCATCAGCCACGTGCGTCCCCGACGGGAGAGACCATGTCCGCGCCCTCCACCACCCCCGCGCCCGCCGCCCCGGACCCAGCCACCTCGGCGTCCGCCGCCCCGGACCCTGCCATCCCGGAGTCCGCCGCCGGCGCGCCTGCCGCGCCACCCGCCCCCGGGGGCCTCCGGTCCCGCTGGACCGCGCTCGGCGTGCTCTCGACCGGCATGCTGATGACCATCCTCGACGGCAGCATCGTCACCGTCGCCCTGCCCGCCGTCCAGGAGGACCTGGGCTTCTCCGCGGCCGGTCTGAGCTGGGTGGTCAACGCCTACCTGATCGCCTTCGGCAGCCTGCTGCTCCTGTCCGGGCGGCTGGGGGACCTGATCGGCCGCAGGCGGATGTTCCTCGCCGGCACCGCCGTCTTCACCGGTGCCTCGGTGCTGGCCGGCCTCGCCGCCTCCCCGGCCGTGCTGATCGCCGCCCGCTTCCTCCAGGGCGTCGGGTCCGCCGTGGCCGGCGCGGTGAGCCTCGGGATCCTGGTCACCCTCTTCCCCGAGGGCCGTGAACGGGCCCGGGCGATAGCGGTCTTCTCCTTCACCGGCGCGGCCGGAGCCTCCCTCGGGCAGGTGCTGGGCGGGGTGCTGACCGACGCGCTCGACTGGCACTGGATCTTCTTCATCAACCTCCCGATCGGCCTGGCCGCCCTGCTGCTCGCGCTCCCCGCCCTGCCGGCCGACCGCGGGCTCGGGCTGCGCGCCGGGGCCGACGTCTGGGGCGCGCTGCTGATCACCGGCGGTCTGATGCTGGGCATCTCCACCGTCGTCGGGGCGGAACGGTACGGGTGGACCGCCGCCCGGACCCTCGGCCCCGGTGGCCTCGCCCTGGTGCTGCTGGCCGCCTTCGCGGTCCGGCAGGCGAAGGCCCGTACGCCCCTGCTGCCGCTGCGGATCTTCCGGTCGCGGGCCGTGGTCGGGGCCAACCTGGTGCAGATGCTGATGGTGGCCGCGCTGTTCGCGTTCCAGGTGCTGGTGGCCCTGTACCTCCAGCAGGTGCGGGGCTACGGCGCCGCCGCCACCGGTCTCGCGCTGCTGCCGGCCGCGGTCGCCATCGGTGCCGTCTCGCTGGGCGGCTCGGCCCGGCTCGCCGCCCGCTTCGGCGAGCGCAACGTCCTGCTGGCCGGTCTCGTCCTGCTGGTCGGGGCGCTGGGCCTGCTGACCCGGCTGCCGGTGCGGGCCGACTACGTGACCGACCTGCTGCCCGTGATGCTGCTGGCCGCCGGCTTCGGCCTGGCCCTGCCCGCCCTCACCACCCTCGCGATGTCCGGCGCGGACGAGCGGGACGCGGGGCTCGCGTCCGGCCTGTTCAACACCACCGGCCAGATCGGCATGGCGCTCGGCGTCGCGGTCCTGTCCACACTGGCCGCCGGCCGCACCCGCGGCCTCACCGCCGCCGGCCACCCGGCCGCCGAGGCCCTGACCTCGGGCTTCCGCCTGGCCTTCGCCGCCGGCACCGCCCTCCTCGCCCTGGCCGCGGCCGCCACCCCGGCCCTCCTCCCCCGCCGCACCCCGACCCCCTGACCGACAACGCCTTCTTGACGCACGACTCCTCCCACTTGAGCATGCTCACGCCAACAATCAAGGAGGACCCGTGCGCTCATCCCGTACCTTGACCGCCCTTTCGGCCCTGGCCGCCTCCGCGATCATCGCGACGGCGACGGGCTCGGGCACGGCCCACGCCGACGGAGACGCGTGGCGTACCAACCCCGAGCTCTGCCGGTCGGGGTGCAGCACCGACGCGAACTACATCCGCTTCTGGCAGACGGTCCTCTGGGCCGACAACGTGAACGGTCAGATCACCTCGACCGGCTTCATCGACGGCCAGTTCGGCCCCAACACGGAGACCCGGACGAAGGACTGGCAGGGCATCCACCTCGACTGGGACGGCGACGCCCTCCAGAAGGACGGCCGCGCGGGCCCGCGGACCTGGTGGTCGGCCCAGTACACGTACAACAAGAACGTCTGCACCTGGGACTCGGCCGGCAACAAGACCTGCACCTTCTACGGCACGGCCCGCCAGTTCAAATGGGGCGTCCCGAATGCAGCCTCGAACGACTGGTGGTTCATCAACCCCCGCACCGGCACCAAGGTCACCCTCCAGGCCTGACCCCAGCACAAACGGAAGAGCCACCTAGGAGATCTCCTAGGTGGCTCTGACCTGGTACTGCTGAGTCGGGGTGGCGGGATTTGAACCCACGACCTCTTCGTCCCGAACGAAGCGCGCTGCCAAGCTGCGCTACACCCCGATCGCCGCCGGGCGGTTCTGCTTGCCGTGGCGACATCGATTACTTTAGCGGACCCTCGCCCGGAGACGAAATCCGGTTTTCGGCGGCCCTCAGGGACAGCGGGCGGAGGTCCGGGCGGAGGCGGTCCGCGAGGACCAGGAGCAGGGCCAGCGAGTAGAAGGCGAGGCCCAGGACGACCGCGTTCACGGCGACCTGGGCGTAGCCGTACCGGGCCGCGTCGATGAAGGGGTACGTGTAGCGGGTCGGCGTGCCGGGGGCCAGCAGGGCGCCCCTGACCAGGGCGAAGCCCACGTACACCAGCGGGTACGCCAGCCAGAGGGCGGCCAGTCGCGGGGTGAACCGGCGCGGGGCGGTCAGCAGCGCGAACTCCAGGACCGCACCGAGCGGGGTCACGGTGTGCAGCAGCTGGTTGGCCACCGCCCGCGCCCCGGTGAGCTTCGCGATGTCGTCCGTCACGTTGAACGGGCTGGCCGGGTTCGCCAGCACCAGGTGGTAGACGAGCCCGGTGATCAGGATGAACAGCAGCACCCCGCCCGTCACCAGCGGCGGCAGCGGTGCGCGGCGCCGCCAGGTGCGGGCCGCGCAGGTCCCGTAGACCACCGCCACCGCGATGTTCGTCCAGATCGTGAAGAAGCTCAGCACGACCGGGACGCTGCCCTGGACGCACTCGATGGTGACGCCGGCCAGCGCGGCCAGGGCGATCAGGGCGCGGAAGGCCGTCGGATACGCGGGTGCGATCATCCGGTCAACGTACTGCCGCGCGTCACTCCGCGGGCGTCAGCGTGAGGAGTGTCGCCTCGGGCGGGCAGGCGAAGCGGACCGGCGTGAAGCGGTTCGTGCCGCAGCCCGCGGAGACGTGCAGGTACGCGCGGTTGCCGGCCAGCTCGTGGGTGGACAGCCCCTTCACCCGGTCGGTGTCGAGGTCGCAGTTGGTCACCAGCGCCCCGTAGAAGGGGATGCACAGCTGCCCGCCGTGGGTGTGCCCCGCCAGGATCAGGGGGTAGCCGTCGGCGGTGAAGGCGTCGAGGGCCCGCAGGTACGGGGCGTGGACCACGGCCACCGAGAAGTCCGCGTCGGCGGCCGGGCCGCCCGCGACGTACTCGTACCGGTCGCGCTTGATGTGCGGGTCGTCCAGGCCCGTGAAGGCCAGTTCGAGGTCCGGCAGCTTCAGGCGCCCGCGCGTGTTGGTGAGGTTGACCCAGCCGGCCGCGTCGAAGGCGTCCCGCATCTCCTCCCACGGGTTGTGCACGGCTCCGACCACCGGCTTGTTGCCGTTCAGCCCGTGCCGGCCCTGCACCTTCTCGATGAGGTAGCGGCCGGGGTTGCGCAGCCGGGGCCCGTAGTAGTCGTTCGACCCGAAGACGTACACGCCGGGGAACTCCATCAACGGGCCCAGCGCGTCCAGCACCTCGGGGACGCCCCCGGTGTCGGAGAGGTTGTCACCGGTGTTCACGACGAAGTCGGGCCGCAGCCCGGCCAGCGACTGGAGCCAGGCCCGCTTCTTGTCCTGGCCGGTGACCATGTGGATGTCGGAGACCTGGAGCACCCGCAGCGGGCGCATGCCGCGCGGCAGCACGGGCACGGTGACCCGCCGCAGCCGGAAGGACCTCGCCTCGAAGCCAGCGGCGTAGGCCACGCCGGCCGCGCCGACGGCGGCGATTCCCGCGGCGACCTTCAGGGGTACTCCGTAACGCGCGTGCATGGTGCTTATCGTCGCAGACGCGGGACGCGCCCCGTGCCCGGCGAAACCGGGGGGCGCCGCCGGGCACTCACCTGGCAGACTCGACCCATGACCACGCTCAAGTCCAAGCTGCAGGAAGACCTCACGACCGCCATCAAGGCGCGTGACGAGCTCCGCTCGGCCACGCTCCGGCTGACCCTCGCCGCGATCACGAAGGAGGAGGTCGCCGGCAAGGTCGCCCGAGAGCTCTCCGACGACGAGGTCCTCAAGGTGATCACCAAGGAGGCGAAGAAGCGCCGCGAGGCCGCGGACGCCTTCGCCCAGGGCGGTCGCACCGAGCAGGCGGCGCGTGAGACGGCCGAGGGCGAGGTCCTGGCCGGGTACCTGCCGAAGCAGCTCAGCGACGACGAGCTCACCGCGATCGTCACCCAGGCCGTGGAGGAGGCCCGCGCCGCCGGCGCCGAGGGGCCGCGCGCCATGGGTGCCGTCATGAAGATCGTGAACCCGAAGGTGGCGGGCCTGGCCGAGGGCGGCCGTGTCGCCGCCGTCGTGAAGCAGCTGCTGGCCGGCTGACCGGCGTACGCACGCCAGGCGGCCGGCGCACGGAGCCGGCCGGGCCGCGGATGGAACGAAAGAGGGCGGGCGCCCGGCTCCAGGCCGGGCGCCCGCCCTCTTTGCGTCGTCCGTCGCCCGCGGCTACGGCTCGCGCGTGATCACGGCCGGGTCGATCCCGAAGCCGGGGATCGGCAGGGTGCCGCCGTCGACCGGGCCGCCGGTGGCGGGGTCGTCGTCACCGCCGGTGTCACGGCCGGAGTCGCCGTCCCGGTCGCGTCCGGGCTTGCCGTCGTCCTTCTTGCCGGGCTTGCGCTTGCCCGGCTTGCCCTTGCCGCCGGCGCTCGGGTCGACCGGCTCGGGGATGTGGACCGTCTGGAACTGCATCACCTCGCGGCCCGCCAGCGCGCCCTCGACCGCGTCGCGCCAGATGGGGCCGGGGACGCCGCCACCGAAGACCTTCTCGTAGTACTGGCCGCCGATGTAGATGTTCTCCATGGGCACCTTCTTGGCGCCGCCGGAGCCGACCCAGACCGCGCCCGACAGGTTCGGCGTGTAGCCGACGAACCAGGCGTTCTTGCGCTCGTCGGTGGTACCGGTCTTGCCCGCGCTGTCGCGGTCGCCGAGGCCGGCCTGCTTGCCCGTACCGGAGTCGACCACGCCGCGCAGCAGGGTGTTGATGGTGTCGGCGGTCCGCTCCGACATGACCCGCTCACAGCTGGACTTCGGCACCCGCAGGGCCTTGCCGTGGGCGTCGGTGATGGACTCTATGGCGACGGGGGTGCAGTAGACGCCGCGGTTGGCGAAGGCCGCGTAGGCGTTGGCCATCGTCAGCGGGGACATCTCGCCGGTGCCCAGCGCGATCGAGGGCACCTCCTTCAGCTTCGAGCCGTCGCCCTGGATGACGCCGAGCTTCTGCGCCATCTCCGTCACCGGGCAGACGCCGATGTCGCTGATCATCTGCACGAAGTAGGTGTTGACCGACTTGGCCATCGCCTCGCGCAGCGCGTACGGGCCGACCTCGGACTCCGTCTCGTTCTCCACGCGGTCGCCGGTGTTGACCCAGGTGCCGCCGTTGCAGGTGCGGACCGGGCTCGGGTAGTCCATGTCGTACGGCGAGGAGTACGTCTTGGTCGGGGGCACGCCCTGCTCGATGGCGGCCGCCGCCACGAAGGGCTTGAAGGTCGAACCGGTCTGGAAGCCGAAGTTCGAGCCGCCCATCTTCTTGTTGACCGAGAAGTTGATCTGGGTCTCGTTCGTGCCGAAGCCGTACGGCTTGGACTGGCCCATCGCCAGCACGCGCCCGGTGCCGGGCTGGACCAGCGTGACCGCCGTCGCGACCTTGTCGTCCTGGTTGACGTGGTCCTTGATGGAGTCGTTGACCGACTCCTGGGACTGCGGGTCCAGGGTGGTGCGGACGGTCAGGCCGCCGCGGTTCCAGACCTTGGCCCGCTCCTCCTTGGTCTTGCCGAAGACCGGGTCGGAGAGGAACACGGCGCGGACGTAGTCGCAGAAGAAGCCGGCGCCGCTGACGGCGGTGATGCAGCCGTTCTTGGGCCGGGTGACCTTCAGCTTGATCGGGGTGGCCTTGGCGCGGTCCGCCTCGGCCTGCGAGATGTCCTTTATGTCCGCCATGCGCTGGAGGACGGTGTTCCGGCGCTTGGTGGCCTCCTCCGCGTCGTTCACCGGGTCGTACCGGCTCGGCGACTGGACCAGCCCGGCCAGGAGCGCGGACTCCTCCAGGGTGAGGTCGGCGGCGGGCTTGCTGAAGTAGCGCTGCGCGGCGGACTCGACGCCGTACGCCTGCTGGCCGAAGAAGGTGATGTTGAGGTAGTTCTCGAGGATCTTCTTCTTGCCGAGTTCCTCCTCGACCTGGATCGCGTACTTCAGCTCGCGCACCTTGCGGCCGAGGCTCTTCTGCTGGGCCTCCGCCACCTTGGCCGGGTCGTCGCCGGCCTCCTCGACGAACACGTTCTTCACGTACTGCTGGGTGAGCGTGGAGGCGCCCTGCGCGGCGCCGCCCTCCTGCGCGTTCCGGTTGACCGCGCGCAGGATGCCCTTGAGGTCGATGGCCCCGTGCTCGTAGAAGCGCGAGTCCTCGATCGCGACGATCGCCTTCTGCATGTACGGGGAGATGGCCGTGAGCGGCACGACCTTCCGGTCGCGCGAGTAGACGGTGGCGATCAGCCCGCCCTCGGCGTCCAGGATCCTCGTGCGCTGACTCAGCGGCGGGGTCTTCAGGTTGGCGGGGATCTCGTCGAACCCCTCCACCGTGCCCTTGGCCGCCAGCCCGAGCGCACCCGCGCCCGGGATGGCGATTCCGGCGAGCACGACACCGGCCAGGACCGAGACACCGACGAACTTGGCGGCCTGCTGGGTCCCGGTGAGACCTCCGCCCGAGCGCTTCTTTGGCATGGAGGCAGCCTAATCCGTCACCAGTGGCATTCCGCGGGACCGGGGGCCCCCGGCGGTGTTCGAGTACCAGACCGTGACATCCGGGCACGCCCGACGGCGTGACGTGCGGCACGACCGGCGCCGGGAACGACGGCACGACCGGCGCCGGGAACGACGGCGCGCGGGCACGTGAACGGCCACGCGAAGGCGGCGCGGAGACAACGCGAAGGGCCTACTGTGCCATTCGCCGGACACGCGCGCATGCCTTGGCCTAAGCTGCTCCCAACTGTCACAGCCGTGCGGTGGGACATCAACCCCTGGACGTGACATTCACCCTTCCCGAAGAGGGTGGACACATGTCCGAATTCCCCGCACCCGGCGCCCGTCTGCCGGTCCGGCTCCATGGGTTCGTCCCGAATTGCCGGAAGAGTCCGGCATGTCGCCGGGTCACTCCGTCGGGTGATCTGCCGCTTACGCATAGTCCGTTCGGGCCATTCAAGATTGGGCCCGTCGGGGGTGTTGCGCTGTGTCCGCCTTCCGTAACGTCCTCAACTGGCAGCGGTGAATATGCCGCTGCCGCCGTGGGGGAGCCTCGATTCGGGAGAGGACGGCGCCGCAATGGGCTGGGTTACCGACTGGAGTGCGCAGGCAGCCTGCCGCACTACCGATCCGGATGAACTGTTCGTTCAGGGTGCAGCGCAGAACAGGGCCAAGGCGGTGTGCACCGGTTGCCCGGTGCGGACCGAGTGCCTCGCGGACGCGCTCGACAATCGTGTCGAGTTCGGTGTCTGGGGAGGCATGACCGAGCGGGAGCGGCGGGCGTTGCTGCGCCGGCGCCCCACCGTCACCTCGTGGCGGCGACTGCTCGAGACCGCGCGCACGGAGTACGAGCGCAGTACCGGCATCCTCACCGTGGATGTCGACGAGGAGGCGGACGTCGCCTACGAGACGTACGCGGCTGCCGGGTAGACACCCGCGCGGTCCTCCTCACACCGGCTCACCAGGGGCGCACCAGCGGGTGCCCCCGCCCGCGTCAGTCCGGCTGACCGGCCGTGAGCCGTTCACCGATGGCCCGCAGCCCGGCGAGGTCGTGCACATCGCCGGGCAGGGCGGCCACCTCGGCCACCGGCACCTCCGGGTGCAGCGACGTGAAGCGGTCGCGTGTCTGCCTCTCGCGTGCGATCACCTGCATGCGCTCGGCGTGCAGGCGCAGAAGTCCTGCGGTGATGAGTTCCACGTCCGGCACGTCCGGATCCGGAACGGAACCGTCCGTACCGCGGCCGCCGTCCGGGCCGGGTGAGTCGCCGTCGGGGGAGTCGGCGCGGTCGGCAGGGCCGGCGGGGTCGGCGGGGTCGGCGGGGCCACGAGCACCAGCTTTCCCGGACTCCTGATCGACAATGCCGGTCTCTTCAAGATTCTCCGCGGCGGCCAGGGCCCGCTCGGCCGACAGCTGCCCGGCACCGCTCCCGTGCACGCGGTTCAGTACGAGCCCGGCCAGCGGCATCCGCTCCGCGGCCAGCCGCTCCACGAAGTACGCGGCCTCCCGCAGCGCGTCCGGCTCGGGCGCCGCCACCACGAGGAACGCCGTCCCCGGCGCCTGCAGCAACCGGTACGTGGCGTCGGCCCGGGTGCGGAAGCCGCCGAACATAGTGTCCATGGCGGCCACGAAGGTCTGTACGTCCTTCAGCAGCTGACCGCCCATCAGCTTGCTCAGCGTGCCGGTCATCATCGACATGCCGACGTTGAGGAACTTCATCCCCGCCCGGCCGCCGACCTTCGCCGGCGCCATCAGCACCCGGATGAACTTCCCGTCCAGGAAGGACCCCAGCCGCTTCGGCGCGTCCAGGAAGTCCAGGGCCGACCGGCTCGGCGGGGTGTCGACCACGATCAGGTCCCAGTCGTCCCGCGCCCGCAGCTGGCCCAGCTTCTCCATGGCCATGTACTCCTGCGTGCCCGCGAAGCCGGCCGACAGGGACTGGTAGAAGGGGTTGTCCAGGATCGCGCGGGCCCGCTCGCCGTCCGCGTGCGCCTCGACGATCTCGTCGAAGGTCCGCTTCATGTCGAGCATCATGGCGTGCAGCTCGCCGCCCGCGGAGCCCTCCGGGCCACCGTCCCCGGCCGCGCCGTCCGCTCCCCTGAGGCCCGCCACCGGCCGCGGCGTGTTGTCCAGCAAGTCGATGCCCATGGACTGGGCCAGCCGCCGCGCCGGGTCGATGGTCAGCACGACCACCCGGCGGCCCCGCTCGGCCGCCCGTACGCCCAGGGCCGCGGCCGTCGTCGTCTTGCCCACGCCGCCCGCGCCACAGCACACGATGATGCGCGTGCCCCGGTCGTCCAGCAGGGCGTCCACGTCCAGCGGCGGGGGAGTCCTCAGGGCACTGCTCACTCGGCCTCCACCTGCTTCCGCAGCTCCGCCGCCAGGTCGTAGAGACCGGCCAGGTCCATCCCGCCGCCCAGCAGCGGCAGTTCGTACGAGGGCAGGCCGAGGCCGCGCAGTACGGAGCGCTGCTCGCGCTCCAGCTCCACGCGCTCGGCGTGCTCCGCGGCCTGCTCCAGCAGCGGCCCGACCAGCCGCTCGGCCGGCCCCCCGCGCCGCGCCCCGCCCAGCCCCGCCCGGGACAGCGCCTGTGCGACGCCGGTCCGCAGCTCGCCCGAGGCGGCCCGCAGGGCGGCCTCGTCCAGGTGGTGCGGACGGACCATGTTCACGATCACCCGGCCCACCGGCAGCCCGGCGGCCCGCAGTTCCTCGATGCCGTCGGCCGTCTCCTGCACCGGCATCTCCTCCAGCAGGGTCACCAGGTGCACCGCCGTGTCCGCGGACTTGAGGACCTTCATCACCGACTGGGCCTGGTTGTGGATGGGCCCGAACCTGGCCAGCCCCGCCACCTCGTCGTTGACGTTCAGGAAGCGGGTCACGCGGCCGGTCGGCGGGGCGTCCATCACCACGTGGTCGTAGACGAAGCGGCCCTTCTTGTCCTTGCGCTTGACCGCCTCGCAGGCCTTGCCCGTCAGCAGCACGTCCCGCAGGCCCGGCGCGATGGTGGTCGCGAAGTCGATGGCGCCCAGCTTCTTCAGCGCCCGCCCCGCGGAACCCAGCTTGTAGAACATCTGGAGGTAGTCGAGGAGCGCGCGCTCGGCGTCGATCGCCAGCGCGAAGACCTCCCCGCCGCCCGGGGCGACGGCGATCTTCCGCTCCTCGTAGGGCAGCGCCTCCGTACCGAAGACCTGTGCAATCCCCTGCCTGCCCTCGACCTCCACCAGAAGCGTCCGCCTTCCCTCGGTCGCGAGGGCGAGCGCGAGTGCGGCGGCGACCGTGGTCTTACCGGTACCGCCCTTGCCGCTGACCACCTGGAGCCTGCTCACCCGTCGACCTTAACCAGTCGCCTCTCGCGCCGCGCACGAGCCCTCACGGCAGGCACTACGCTCCCCTGCATGAAGAAGTTCGAATACGCGACGGTCCCGCTGCTCGTCCACGCCACCAAGCAGATCCTCGACACCTGGGGCGAGGACGGCTGGGAGCTCGTCCAGGTCGTGCCCGGGCCGAACAACCCCGAGCAGCTGGTGGCCTACCTGAAGCGGGAGAAGCAGGCATGAGCGCCGTCGAGGCCAAGCTCGCCGAACTCGGGCTGACCCTTCCGGAGGTCGTGCCTCCGCTCGCCGCGTACCAGCCCGCCGTCCGCTCCGGCGCGTACGTCTACACCGCCGGCCAGCTCCCGATGGTGGACGGCAAGCTCCCGCTGACCGGCAAGGTCGGCGGCGAGGTCACCGCCGACGAGGCCAAGGAGCTCGCGAAGACCTGCGCCCTCAACGGGCTGGCCGCCGTGAAGTCCGTCGTCGGCGACCTGGACAGGATCAAGCGCGTCGTGAAGGTCGTCGGCTTCGTCGCCTCGACCCCCGACTTCACCGGCCAGCCGGGCGTCATCAACGGCGCCAGCGAGCTGCTGGGCGAGGTCCTCGGCGAGAAGGGCGTGCACGCCCGCAGCGCCGTCGGCGTGGCGGTGCTCCCGCTCGACGCCCCGGTCGAGGTCGAGTTCCAGATCGAGATCGAGGACTGACACCCCTCGGGCACGGGTGACCCGGGACGCCGCTCCCGGGCACCCCTCGAACATCGACGCGGATCGCCGTAGCATCCGGCCATGCCGAATGGTCAGACGCAGGACGGAACAGCCCGGAGCACCGCCGGAGGCCAGTGGTACCCCCCGGAGTGGCCGGACCGCATCCGTGCCCTCGCGGCGGGCACCCTCACGGTCGTGGAGCCCAAGCGGGCCGCCACGGTGATGCTGCTGCGGGACGCCGAGGGCGGGCCCGCCGTCCACATGCTGCGCCGGCGCGCCTCCATGGCCTTCGCCGGGGGCGCGTACGCCTACCCGGGCGGCGGCGTCGACCCGCGCGACGACGACCACCTCGTCGGCTGGGCCGGGCCCTCGCTGGAGCACTGGGCGGAGCGGCTCGGCACCGACCGGGCCACCGCCCAGGCCATCGTGTGCGCCGCGGTCCGCGAGACGTACGAGGAGGCGGGCGTCCTGCTGGCCGGCCCGGCCCCGGACACCCTGGTCGGCGACACCACCGGCGACGACTGGGAGGCCGACCGGCAGGCGCTGGTCGCCCGGGACCTGTCCTTCGCCGAGTTCCTCGACCGGCGCGGCCTGCTGCTCCGCTCCGACCTGCTCGGCGCGTGGGCGCGCTGGATCACCCCCGAGTTCGAGCAGCGGCGCTACGACACCTGGTTCTTCGTGGCCGCCCTGCCCGAGGGCCAGCGCACCCGCAACGCCTCCACCGAGGCCGACCGCACCGTGTGGACCCGGCCCGCGGACGCCGCCGCCGGCTACGACCGCGGCGAGCTGCTGATGATGCCGCCCACCATCTCGACCCTGCGCTCCCTCACCCCCTACGGCACCGCCGCCGAGGCGCTCGCGGCCGCCGGGAAGCAGGACCTCGCACCGGTGCTCGCGCAGGCCAGGCTGGAGGAGGGGGAGATTGTCCTCAGCTGGCCGGGGCACGAGGAGTTCACGAAGCGCGTGAAGACGGGAGGGAACCGATGACGAACGCGTCCGCCCTCCCGGGCCAGCCCCGCGGAGCGGTCCACTCCGGCCCGGCGACGGCCCGCGCGGTGAACGTCCTGGCCCCGAACGCCTCCGCGATGACGCTGGACGGCACCAACACCTGGATCGTCTCCGAGCCCGGCTCGGACCTCGCGGTCGTGGTCGACCCGGGCCCGCTGGACGACGCCCACCTGCGCCGGGTGATCAGCACGGCCGAGGAGGCGGGCAAGCGCGTCGCGCTGACGCTGCTCACCCACGGCCACCCGGACCACGCCGAGGGCGCCGGGCGCTTCGCGGAGCTGACCGGGACCGGGGTGCGGGCGCTGGACCCGGCCCTGCGGCTCGGGGACGAGGGCCTGGGAGCGGGTGACGTGATCACCACCGGCGGGCTGGAGATGCGGGTCGTGCCGACCCCGGGGCACACGGCGGACTCCCTCTGCTTCCACCTGCCGGCGGACCGGGCGGTGCTCACCGGGGACACGGTCCTCGGACGCGGCACGACGGTGGTGGCGCACCCCGACGGGCGGCTCGGCGACTACCTGGACTCCCTGCGGCGGCTGCGCTCGCTCACCGTGGACGACGGGGTGCACACGGTGCTGCCGGGGCACGGGCCGGTGCTGGACGACGCGCAGGGCGCGGTCGAGTTCTACCTCGCGCACCGCGCGCACCGCCTGGCGCAGGTGGAGACGGCGGTGGAGGACGGCTACACCACGGCTCCCGAGGTCGTGGCGCACGTCTACGCGGACGTGGACCGATCGCTGTGGCCGGCTGCGGAGTGGTCGGTGCGGGCGCAGCTGGAGTACCTGCGCGAGCACGGCCTGATCCCGGGGCCGCCCGGCTACTGACGGGTCACTAGGCTGGGTTTCATGATCACGAACGTCTCCCTCGCCGTCGCCGCCCTCGTCCTCACGGCGGGGGTGATCACGGCTTCCGTCAACGCCAGGGTCCAGGCGGTGTCCCGCCGCGCCGACCGCCTGGAGCGCAAGCTCGACCTGATCATGGCTCACCTGGGCGTGGCCGAGCCCGAGCCGGCGGGCCTGGACCGGGTCCGGGCCCTGCTGCGCGACGGGAAGAAGATCGAGGCCATCAAGGTCTACCGGGGTCTGACGGGCGAGGGCCTGAAGGAGGCCAAGGACGCCGTGGAGAAGCTGAGCCACTGAGCCACTGAACCACTGAGCTGCCGGGCCCACGGGCTGTCGGGCTGCCGGGCCCACGAGCTGCCGGCCTATCGGGCCGTTGCCACCGGGCTCCGGCGCGCCTTCGTGCCGACGACCGCCGCGTACTCGGCCGCCAGCCAGGGCCCCAGGTCCTCGGTGAAGGCGCGGAGCACGGCCGGGTCGGCCACCGGCTCCAGTGCCAGGGCCGCCGCCTCGCGCATCTGCCGGGCGCGCTCGGGGTAGTACCGGCCGAAGATCTCGGCGGACCGGTCGAGTTCGCTGGTCCAGCCGCCCCAGCGGGGCATGACCAGGGTGAAGCCGGTACGGACGAGCTTGCGCGCGTACGCACGGACCAGCGCCCTGCGCTCCGCCGGCCCCTCCGCGCGCCCGGCCCGCGCGCGCCAGACAGGCAGCCGCTCGGCCAGGTCGCCGTTGGTCTCCCGGGCCAGCAGCCCGTCGGGGCGGTAGCGCGGCAGGTGCTCGGCCAGGTCGTCGCCCAGCAGCGGGGTGCACAGGCAGGCCACGAACCAGCCCATGTCGTACCGCTCGGCCTCCCCGAGCAGGGTCTCCTTGCCGAAGAGCAGCACGCCCGCGCCGTCGATCTCCGGGTGCTCGCGGTCCAGCTCCCGTCCGAGGCGGGCCGCGTCCTCCCGGTCCGCCGCCGTGGGCTCCTCGTGCAGGGCGAGCAGCAGGTCGAGGTCGGAGCGGCCGGGGCGCGCGGTGCCGCGCGGCACGGACCCGTACAGGTACGCGCTGTGCAGCCGCCGCCCGTACGTGCGCGCCGCCGCCGTCCGCGCGGCCGCCACGACCGCCCGGAAGTCCGGTCCGACGTTCCCCAGGGCCCCCTCCCGCTCGATGAAGCCCCGCTCGTCCAGCCCCTTGCGCTCCATGCCCCCACTGTGCGGCACCGGGCCCCGGATACGGCGAAGGCCCCGCCCACGGGGGGCGGGGCCTTCGTACGGGCCGGTGGCCGGGCCGGTGCGCGACCGGCCGCGGGGATCAGCGCGAACGCTTGGCGAGGCGCTCGACGTCCAGCAGGATCACGGCACGGGCCTCCAGGCGGAGCCAGCCGCGGCCGGCGAAGTCGGCCAGGGCCTTGTTCACCGTCTCGCGGGAGGCGCCGACGAGCTGCGCCAGCTCCTCCTGGGTGAGGTCGTGCACCACGTGGATGCCCTCTTCGGACTGGACGCCGAAGCGGCGCGACAGGTCGAGGAGCGCGCGGGCGACACGGCCCGGGACGTCGGAGAAGACCAGGTCGGACATCTGGTCGTTGGTCTTGCGCAGGCGGCGGGCGACGGCGCGCAGCAGCGCGGTGGCCACCTCGGGCCGGGCGTTCAGCCAGGGCTGGAGGTCGCCGTGGCCGAGGCCGAGCAGCTTGACCTCGGTCAGCGCGGTCGCGGTGGCGGTGCGCGGGCCCGGGTCGAAGAGGGACAGCTCGCCGATCAGCTCGCCGGGGCCGAGGACCGCCAGCATGTTCTCGCGGCCGTCGGGCGAGGTGCGGTGCAGCTTCACCTTGCCCTCGGTGACGACGTACAGCCGGTCGCCGGGGTCGCCCTCGTGGAACAGGGCGTCGCCGCGTGCGAGGGTCACCTCGGCCATGGAGGCGCGGAGCTCCGCGGCCTGCTCGTCATCGAGCGCCGCGAAGAGCGGGGCGCGCCGCAGAACGTCGTCCACGAGTCTCTCTCCTATGTCGACCTGCTCAGGGGACCGTGCTCCCCATTTTGCCGGACGCTGCAAACAGTGCGATCAATCACAAGGATGCCGGACGAACGGGTGTGCTGTGTGGCAGGGGGCCGATCCATGGGCTGATCGGACCACGCCCGGGTGGCCCTGCCGGTCGGCCGTCGGGGCCGGCCGGGGGTCAAGAGGCCGCTGGGCGTGGGCCGGACGGCCCGTGGGGGCCATGATGCCAGGCGATTCAGCTGTGGGCGAACAGGTCGGAAGGGATCCCTTGTGGCGGGCGTTCCACGGGGGCCGGAACGAGGCCCGAGGGGGCCCTCGGAGACCGGTCACGATCACCCGGGCGGATCAGCCGCGGGGTGTCGGCGGCCGGGCGTAGCCTTCGTCACATGGCTGAGAGCAAGGGTGTGGAGCAGAGCGTGGCCGAGGCCGTGGCGAAGCCCGCGAGGCAGGCCGTGGCGAAGCCCGCGAAGAAGACCGTGGCGAAGCCGGGGAAGAAGACCGTGGCGAACCCGGGCGGGAAGGCCGTGGCGAAGCCGGCGAAGAAGGCCGGGGCGGCGCGGGCGAAGCCGGAGTCCCGGCTGGCGATGGTGCGCCGCGCCCGCCGGATCAACCGCGAGCTGGCCGAGGTCTATCCGTACGCCCACCCCGAGCTGGACTTCCGCAACCCCTTCGAGCTGCTGGTCGCCACCGTGCTGTCCGCCCAGACCACGGACCTGCGGGTGAACCAGACCACCCCGGCCCTCTTCGCGAAGTACCCGACGCCCGAGGACATGGCGGCGGCCGTGCCCGAGGAGCTGGAGGAGGTCATCAGGCCCACCGGCTTCTTCCGGGCCAAGGCGAAGTCCCTGATCGGCCTGTCCACGGCCCTGCGGGACCGCTTCGACGGCGAGGTGCCGGGCCGGCTGGAGGACCTGGTCACGCTGCCCGGTGTCGGCCGCAAGACGGCGAACGTGGTCCTCGGGAACGCCTTCGGGGTGCCGGGCATCACCGTGGACACGCACTTCGGCCGGCTCGTGCGGCGCTGGAAGTGGACCGAGCAGGAGGACCCGGAGAAGGTCGAGGCGGAGATCTGCGCGATCTTCCCCAAGAGCGAGTGGACGATGCTCTCCCACCGCGTGGTCTTCCACGGCCGCCGGATCTGCCACTCCCGCAGGCCCGCCTGCGGCGCCTGCCCCATCGCCCCGCTCTGCCCGGCGTACGGCGAGGGCGAGACGGACCCGGAGAAGGCGAAGCAGCTGCTCAAGTACGAGATGGGCGGCCAGCCCGGCCAGCGGCTGAGCCCGCCGGCGGACTACCCGGGCAAGCCCGCGGCACCGCTGGGCGCCGCCGGGTGACGTCCCGGGCGGCCCCGGGAGGCGGCGCGGGCGGGGGTACGGGCGGCGGTCGCGCCCGGTACGGCGAGGAACGAATCCGGTCCCGGGCGGCGTTGTGCCAGCGAGCGGGGAACCAGCGAACGGGGTGCCGATGACAGGGGCGACGAGGGCGGGCCAGGCCGGGGACGGCGTGGCGGTGACCACGCAGGGGCTGCCGGCCTGGCTGGACCCCGTGGTCGAGGCGGTCCGCACGGTCCGGCCGACGCAGCTCAGCCGGTTCCTGCCGCCCGCGAGCGGCCGGGGCCGCCAGTCGGCCGTGCTCATCCTCTTCGGGGAGGGGGCCGCGGGCCCCGAGCTGCTGCTGATCGAGCGCGCCGGCACCCTGCGCTCCCACGCGGGCCAGCCCTCCTTCCCCGGCGGTGCGCTGGACCCCGAGGACGGCGACCCGCACGACTCCGGGCCGCTGCGCGCCGCGCTGCGCGAGGCCGAGGAGGAGACCGGGCTCGATCCGGCCGGCGTGCAGCTCTTCGGGGTGCTGCCGAAGCTCTACATCCCGGTGAGCGAGTTCGTCGTCACGCCGGTCCTCGGCTGGTGGCGCGAGCCCAGCCCGGTGGCCGCGGTCGACCCGGCCGAGACGGCCCGCGTCTTCACGGTTCCCGTGGCGGATCTCACGGACCCGGCCAATCGCGCCGTGACGGTGCACCCGAGCGGCCACCAGGGCCCGGCATTCCTGGTCGAATCGGCTCTGGTCTGGGGTTTTACGGCCGGCGTGATCGACAGGATCCTGCACTTCTCGGGTTGGGAACGCCCCTGGGACCGCACCCGGCAGGTCCCGCTCGACTGGCGCGCATGAGACGGTGGCCCACGTGAACGTGCTCGACCAGCTGAACGGGCTGGACTTCCTCCTGCTGGTCGCCGCGGTGTGGTTCGCGATCATCGGATACCGCCAGGGCTTCGTCGTCGGCATCCTCTCGGTGATCGGCTTCCTCGGCGGCGGCCTGATCGCCGTGTCCGTGCTGCCGTGGATCTGGAACCAGGTCACGGACAGCGCCGAGGTGAACACGACGGCCGCGATCATCGCCGTCGTGGTGGTGATCATCTGTGCCTCCGTGGGCCAGGCCTTCACCACGCACCTGGGGAACCGCCTGCGCAGACACATCACCTGGTCGCCCGCGCGCGCCCTGGACGCCACGGGCGGCGCCCTGGTGAACGTGGTGGCCATGCTGCTGGTCGCCTGGCTTATCGGTTCTGCACTGGCCGGAAACCCCACCAACACGCTGGGCAAGCAGGCCAACAAGTCCCAGGTCCTGTACGGCGTCTCACAGCTGATGCCCCAGCAGGCCGGCACGCTGTTCTCCGACTTCAGCTCGATCCTGGCGCAGAACGGCTTCCCGCAGGTCTTCAGCCCGTTCTCCAACGAGCCCATCACCGAGGTGAAGGCGCCCGACCCGGCGCTCGCAGGGAGCCCCGTCGCGCAGCGCGCCAAGCGGTCCATCGTCAAGGTCGTCGGCACCGCGCCGAGCTGCAGCAAGGTCCTGGAGGGCACCGGCTTCGTCTTCGCCGACCGCAAGGTGATGACCAACGCCCACGTGGTCGGCGGCGTCGCGGCGCCGACCGTCCAGATAGGCGGCGAGGGCCGGCTCTACGACGCGAAGGTCGTGCTCTACGACTGGCAGCGGGACATCGCGGTGCTGGACGTGCCGAAGCTCCGGGCCCCCGCCCTGGAGTTCACCGGCTCCGACGCCCGCAGCGGCAGCGGCGCCATCGTCGCCGGCTTCCCCGAGAACGGCTCGTACGACGTACGGGCGGCCCGCGTGCGCGGCCGCATCAACGCCAACGGCCCGGACATCTACCACCGCGGCACCGTCCGCCGCGACGTGTACTCCCTGTACGCGACGGTCCGCCAGGGCAACTCCGGCGGCCCCCTGCTGACGCCCGAGGGCAAGGTGTACGGCGTGGTGTTCGCCAAGTCGCTCGACGACCCGAACACCGGCTACGCGCTGACCGCGGACGAGATCCGGGACGACATCGAGGAGGGCGTGACGGCCCGCCAGCGGGTCGACAGCCAGGGCTGCGCACTCTGATCCTGCGGCTCCGGTGACCGTGGGGGAACACCTGTCCCTCGAACGGCCAAATGCCCGGTGCATAGGCCAATTGGCCCTCCCCCGGGCGGTTACCGACCTTGGGTCACGGGCAGACGTCGAGGTATGGGCTGGACGCACGACTTCGGTGACTCCGCACGCAACCGCCGCTCAGCAGCGCCGCTGGGCTCCCGCGAGAGGGCAGGCGGGCCCGCACAGGGCCCCGACCCCCGTCTCGGCATTCCGCGTATCCTCCGCCGCCGCGCCCGCTGGGTCTCGGCGCGCCTGAGGCACCAGCGCACCAGCTAGGCCGGGTCCCCGGAGCGGGCCGGCCCCGGCAGCACGCCGGGGCCGCCGACCGGGCCGGTACCGGGTCGGGCCGGGCCGGCGTACCGGGTCGGGCCGGCGTACCGGGTCGGGTCGGGCCGGCGTACCGGGTCGGGTCGGCCGACCGGGCCGGGTCAGCGGTCCGGTTCCGGGTCCCTGAGCCAGTTGATCAGCTCCGTGGAGAACGCCACCGGGTCCTCCTCGTGGGGGAAGTGCCCGAGTCCGTCGAAGAGACGCCACCGGTAGGGGGCCTCGACGTACTCGCCGGACCCCGCGGCGCTGCGCGTACGCATCACCGGGTCCAGCGATCCGTGCAGGTGCAGCGTGGGCACCCGGACCGGGCGCTTCATCCGGCGGTTGAACTGCACGCCGTCCGGCCGGGCCAGGGAGCGGACCATCCAGCGGTACGGCTCGATCGAGCAGTGCGCCGTCGACGGGATGCACATGGCCCGCCGGTACACCTCGACGTCCTCGTCCTGGGGCAGCCGCGGGCCGGACCAGTCGCGGATCAGCTGCCCCACCAGGGCGCCGTCGTCCGCGACCAGGCGCCGCTCGGGCAGCCAGGGCCGCTGGAAACCCCACACGTAGGAGTTGGCACGGCTCTGCGCGAAGTCGGAGAGCATCGCCGAGCGCCAGCGGCGCGGGTGCGGCATGGACGACACCACCAGGCGGCGCACCAGCTTGGGCCGCATCACGGCGGCGGTCCACGCCAGGTAACCGCCCAGGTCGTGGCCGACCAGGGCGGCGTCCGGCTCGCCGAGGGACCGTACGACCCCGGTGATGTCGAGGGCCAGGTTGGCGGGGTCGTAGCCGCGGGGGGTGCGGTCGCTGCCGCCGACGCCGCGCAGGTCCATGGCGACCGCCCGGTAGCCCGCGTCGGCCAGGGCCACGAGCTGGTGGCGCCAGGTCCACCAGAACTGCGGGAAGCCGTGCAGCAGCAGCACCAGCGGCCCGTCACCCAGCTCGGCGACGTGGAAGCGCGCCCCGTTGGCGGCCACGTCCCGGTGCGTCACCTGCGCGCCCGGGATGTCGATCCGGGCCGCCGTGGCGGCGGTGGGGGGAGTGGTCGCGTCGGAGGAGGGGGCCGTCATGAGGACGAGCGTGCCACACCCACGGCGCGGTCACCGACCGGCCGCGGGTGCGGCTTGACGGTCCCGACGAGCGCCGCGGTCTCCTTCACCGAGGCGATGGTCCGCTCCGGCGGCTTGACCTTCTTGAACTTCGACACGGCCAGCAGCGCCGCCACGCCGGCGAACAGCAGGAACGCCGCACCGACGATCAGGAAGGACCAGGCCAGGCCCAGCCCCAGGTTGTGGATGCCGTAGGCGGCGGCGAAGCTCAGCACCGGCAGCGAGAAGAGCGCGAGTACGCCGGCCACGCCGATGGCGGTGCCGCCGATGCCCACGCGCTTGGCGTCCTCGCGCAGTTCGGCCTTGGCCAGGGCGATCTCGTCGTGCACCAGGGCGGACATCTCGGCGGTGGCCGAGGCGACCAGCTGGCCGAGACTGCGCTCGGCCGCTCCAGGCGCCCCTTGGTCCACTGCGCTCATCGGTCTCTCCCTCGATCGGTCCGGTGGGGGCGGCTCCCGGCGTCGGCCGGGGGCACTCTGTGCTCAGATCATGCCGGACTGTCGCCTTCGCCGCTGGACCCGGCGGGGACTTCGGCCACCGGCGGGGCGGCCGCGAGCTCGGCCCGGCGCCGGTGCTCGGCGGCCTTGCGCTCGTAGATCTCCGCCATCCGGAGGTGGTAGTCGGGGTTGTGCTCCGTGTAGATGTCCGGGATGCCGTCCTGGTCGGCGTCGAGCTCCTCGGCCTCGGTCAGCGCCCGGTACCTGCGGTCGCGCACCTTCAGCAGGACGCAGGCGAGGACCGCCGCGATCAGCGAGCCCATCAGGACGGCGGCCTTGATCTCGTCGGTGAGGACCGGGTCCCCGGCGAAGGCGAGCTCGCCGATCAGCAGCGAGACGGTGAAGCCGATGCCGGCCAGTGAGGCCACGGCGAACACGTCGGGCCAGGCCAGGTCGGGGTTCAGCTCGGCCTTGGTGAAGCGGGCGGCCAGCCAGGTGCCGCCGAAGATGCCCAGGGCCTTGCCCACCACCAGACCGAGGACCACGCCGAGGGTCTCGGGCCGGGTGAAGACCTGCGCGATCGCCTCGTCGGAGAGGGAGACACCGGCCGAGAACAGCGCGAAGAGCGGTACGGCGAGCCCCGCGGAGAGCGGCCGGACCAGGTGCTCGATGTGCTCGCCGGGTGACTGCTCCTCGCCCTCCTCGCGGGTGCAGCGGAGCATCAGGCCCATGGCGACGCCGGCGATCGTGGCGTGGACGCCGCTGTTGTACATGAGGCCCCAGATCACCAGGGCCAGCGGCACGTACACGTACCAGCCGCGCACGCCGACCCGCAGCAGGAACCAGAACAGGGCCAGGCCCGCGAAGGCGCCGACGAGCGGCAGGAAGCTGATCTCGCTGGTGAAGAACACCGCGATGATCAGGATGGCGAACAGGTCGTCCACGACGGCGAGGGTGAGCAGGAAGGCGCGCAGCGCCGAGGGCAGGGACGTGCCGATGACCGCGAGGACGGCGAGCGCGAAGGCGATGTCGGTGGCGGTGGGCACGGCCCAGCCGTCCATCGAGCCGCTGCCGAGGATGTTGACCAGGGCGTACACCAGGGCGGGTACGGCCATGCCGCAGACGGCGGCGATGACCGGCAGGGCGGCGGCCTTGGGGTCGCGCAGGTCTCCGGCGACCAGCTCGCGCTTGAGCTCGATGCCGGCGACGAAGAAGAAGACCGCCAGCAGGCCGTCGGCCGCCCAGTGCTGGACGGACAGGTCGAGGCCGAGCGCGGCGGGGCCGAAGTGGAAGTCCCGGACGGTCGTGTAGCTCTCGGAGACGGCCGGGATGTTGGCCCACAGCAGGGCGGCGATGGCGGCCACGAGGAGCAGGACGCCGCCGACGGTCTCGGCGCGCAGCGCCTCGGCCACGAACCTGCGCTCCGGCAGCGAGAGGCGGCCCAGGAGCTTGCGGTTCTGGTTGTCGGTGGGTGCGGGCGCGGCCACGGTGGGGCACCTCCGGTGTGGTCGACGGCATGGCTGACGCTGTTGCCGACCAGACTTCCCGGCACACCCAGAGACTTCGAACGTCAGACTTTGACGCTCTCCTTATTTTACAGGGTGTGGCGAGGGAGTCATATCGGGTGATCTTCACCCTAGATGCCGGGAGGGCATCCGGCGCGTCACGCGCCGGATGCCCTCCCGGGTCCGGTTGCCCCCTGGGGCCGGACTCAGTCCTCGCCGCCCGCGCTGGGGAGCTTGGTCTGGATCAGGTCCATCACCGAGGAGTCGGTGAGCGTGGTGACGTCGCCCAGCTCGCGGTTCTCCGCGACGTCGCGGAGCAGACGGCGCATGATCTTGCCGGAGCGGGTCTTGGGCAGCTCGGCCACCGGCAGGATCCGCTTGGGCTTGGCGATCGGGCCGAGGGTGGCGCCGACGTGGTTGCGCAGCTCGGCGACCAGGCCCTCGTCCTCGCTGGCGGAGCCGCGCAGGATGACGAAGGCGACGATGGCCTGGCCGGTGGTCTCGTCGGCGGCGCCGACCACGGCCGCCTCCGCCACGGAGGGGTGGGAGACCAGCGCGGACTCGACCTCGGTGGTGGAGATGTTGTGGCCGGACACGAGCATGACGTCGTCGACGCGGCCCAGCAGCCAGATGTCCCCGTCGTCGTCCTTCTTGGCGCCGTCGCCGGCGAAGTACTTGCCCTCGAAGCGGGACCAGTAGGTGTCGAGGAACCGCTGGTCGTCGCCCCAGATGGTGCGCAGCATCGACGGCCACGGCTCGGTGAGCACCAGGTAGCCGCCCCCGCCGTCGGGGACCTCGCGGGCCTCGTCGTCCACGACGGTCGCGGAGATGCCGGGCAGCGGGCGCTGGGCCGAGCCGGGCTTGGTCTCGGTGACGCCGGGCAGCGGGGAGATCATCATGGCGCCGGTCTCGGTCTGCCACCAGGTGTCCACGATCGGGCAGCGGCCGCCGCCGATGTGCTCGCGGTACCAGACCCAGGCCTCGGGGTTGATGGGCTCGCCGACCGAGCCGAGCACGCGCAGCGAGGACAGGTCGAACTTGGCGGGGATGTCGTCCCCCCACTTCATGAACGTCCGGATCGCGGTGGGCGCGGTGTAGAGGATGGTCACGCCGTACTTCTGGACGATCTCCCAGAAGCGGCCCTGGTGCGGGGTGTCCGGGGTGCCCTCGTACATCACCTGGGTGGCGCCGTTCGCCAGCGGCCCGTAGACGATGTACGAGTGCCCGGTGACCCAGCCGATGTCGGCGGTGCACCAGTAGACGTCGCTCTCCGGCTTGAGGTCGAAGACGGCGTGGTGGGTGTAGGCGGCCTGGGTGAGGTAGCCGCCGGAGGTGTGCAGGATGCCCTTGGGCTTACCGGTCGTGCCCGAGGTGTAGAGGATGAAGAGCGGGTGCTCGGCGTCGAAGGCCTCGGGGGTGTGCTCGGCGGACTGGCGGCCGACCAGGTCGTCCCACCAGATGTCGCGGCCCTCGGTGAAGGCGGTCTCCTGGCCGGTGCGGCGGACCACCAGGACGTGCTCGACCTGCGGGCACTTGGCCACGGCCTCGTCGATGGCCGGCTTCAGGGCGCTGGGCTTGCCGCGGCGGTAGCCGCCGTCGGCGGTGATGACCAGCTTGGCGTCGGCGTCCTGGATGCGGGAGGCGACGGCGTCCGCGGAGAAGCCGCCGAAGACCACGGAGTGCGCGGCGCCGACGCGGGCGCACGCGAGCATCGCGACGACCGCCTCGGGGATCATCGGGAGGTAGACCGCGACGCGGTCGCCGGCCCGGACGCCCAGCTCGGTGAGGGCGTTGGCGGCCTTGGAGACCTCGTCCTTCAGCTCGGCGTAGGTGATCGCGCGGCCGTCACCGGGCTCGCCCTCGAAGTGGATGGCGATCCGGTCGCCGTTGCCGGCCTCGACGTGCCGGTCGACGCAGTTGTACGCGACGTTGAGCTTGCCGTCCGCGAACCACTTCGCGAAGGGCGGGTTGGTCCAGTCGAGCGTCTCCGTCGGCTCGGTCGCCCAGGTCAGCCGCCGGGCCTGCGTGGCCCAGAAGCCCAGCCTGTCGGCCTCTGCCTGTTCGTACGCCGCCGCCGTGACGTTGGCGCCGGCGGCCAGATCGGCGGGGGGTGCGAACCGCCGCTCCTCCTTGAGCAGGTTGGCCAGGCTTTCGTTGCTCACCGACATCTCCCTTTCCCAGGGTGTCCGTTGTGTCCCGGGTCATAGCTCACCAGTCGAAGGGCCGGGTGACAAGGGGCAACGGGAAATTGGTTTAGACCTATAACCCGGTTGTGCGGCACCTCAGCACGACGGCCCCTCCCCGCTGCAGGGTGCGGGAAGGGGCCATACGGTCTCACGGACCGGGAGCCGGTGCGGTTCAGGCGTTCGCCTCTTCCAGCGCCGACCTCCGCTCGATTGACTTGTTTTCGACGGTCGGGGTGTCGTCGGCGGCCGGTTCCTGCCGCACCGCGGCCCCGGGCTTCCGGACCGCCTCGGGTGTCTGGGCCAGTGCCATCCCCTCGAACGCGGCCTGCTGGTCCACTCCCGTGAACACGTGGCTGTCGAAGAACTCGTCGCCCTCGGTCAGCAGGTACGCCTGCGCCTCGCCCACGTGGAAGTACATCCCGTGCAACTCCAGCGTCCCCTCGGCCAGGCGGCGGGCCACCGACTCGTGTGCCCTGAGGTGCTCCAGCTGCATGACCACGTTGGTCAGGCACAGCTGCTCCACCGGGTCGGCGGGCAGCCGCCCGGAGATCCGCGCCCACGGGTGGTGCCGGCTGCCCATCCGCTCCAGGCTGGGCAGGCCGTGCCGCAGCCAGCGCCGCAGGGGGGTGGCCGGCGCCCCCGGCGTGGTGGTCAGCAGCGCCTGCATCGCCCCGCAGCCCGAGTGGCCGCAGACGGTGATGCTGGAGACCTGGAGGACGTCCACCGCGTACTCGATCGCCGCGGCGACGGAGTCGTCCGACGACTCGGCCCCGGGCAGCGGCACCAGGTTGCCGACGTTGCGCACGGTGAAGAGGTCGCCCGGGCCGCTGGCCGTGATCATGCTGGTGACCAGCCGGGAGTCGGCGCAGGTGAGGAAGAGCTGGGAGGGCCGCTGGCCCTCGCGCGCCAGCCGGGCCAGTTCGCCGCGGACCAGCGGTGCGGTGTCCCGCTGGAAGGCGCTGAGGCCACTGGCCAGCTTGGCCGCGCCGGGCCTGGGCTGGGCCTCCGGTGCCGTCCGGTGCTCGCAGTGGTTGCGCCAGGGGGTCCAGGGGTGGCAGCAGTGGTGGCCACCGCGGCCCGCGCGTCCCGGTCCGGAGACCCGGGCGCCCGCGCGTCCGGTGACCTCCACCGTGCCGCCGTGGGCCAGTTGGACCTCCTGCCAGTCCTGCAGGGCCTCGTACGCGGCGTGGTCCATGAAGGAGCCGTCCAGCTCGACGACCACTCGTGCCTCCTGGGGGATCCGGTTCAGCTCCCGGCTCAGCCGGGGGACGGCGAGGAAGGTCAACTGCCCGCGGGCACGCACGTGGTGGACGCCCTCCCGCACCTCGACGGTGATCCGGGTGCGGGCCAGCCGGTGCAGGGCCACGGCCACCGCGACCCCGATGCCGAGGGCGACGCCCGCGAGGACGCCCAGCACGACGACCGCCGCCATGGTCACCGCGTACACGAGCGCCTCGCGGTGGCGCGTGACGCTGCGCATGTGGGTGATGCTGACCATCTGCACGCCGACGGCCAGCACCAGCGCGGCGAGCGCGGCCAGCGGAATGAGGTCCAGCACCGGCACCAGCAGTGCGGCCGCGAGCAGCACCCACACGCCGTGCAGCACCGTGGAACGGCGGCTGCGCGCTCCGGACTTGACGTTCGCGACGCTCCGGACGGCGCCGCCCGCCACGGGCAGGCCGCCGAGCGCTCCGGAGACCACGTTCGCCAGGCCCTGCCCGCGCAGCTCGCGGTTGAGGGAGGCGCGCGGCGGTCGGTCGGCCGTGCGGCGCTCGACGGCGATCACCTTGTCGGTGGCCACGGCGGACAGCAGGGACTCGACGCTGCCGACCAGGGCGACGGCCACGACGGCGGTGGCGATCCCGAGGACCGGTCCCTCGGGCAGTCCGGCCAGGGCGTGGCTGCTCCAGGACGGCAGGTCCACCCGCGGCAGCCCGGGCCCCGCCAGTGCGGCGGCCGTGGTCGCCAGGGCCACGGCGACCAGCGCGGCCGGGGCCTTCCGCAGCGCGCGGCCGGCCCGCCCGGGCAGCCGCGGCCAGGCGAACAGGACCGCGAGGGTGAGGGCGCTGACCGCCAGCGCCCCCGGGTGCAGGTCCGCCAACTGGGCCGGCAGTTCCAGGACGTTGGCTGCGGCTGAACTCTGGGGAGTGCCGCCGAGCACGATGTGCAGCTGTGCCACGACGATGGTCACGCCGATGCCGGCCAGCATGCCGTGCACGATGGCGGGGCTGACCATCAGGGCCGACCGGGCGGTGCGCAGCACGGCGAGGGCGACCTGGACGACGCCGGCCAGCACGGTGATGGCGCAGGTCGTGCGCCAGCCGTAGCGCTGGATGAGATCGGCGGTGACGACCGTCAGGCCCACGGACGCGCCGCTCACCTGTAGCGGTGCGCCGCCGAACCGGCCGGCCACGATGCCGCCGGCTGCGGCGGCGACCAGGCCGGCCTGGAGCGGCGCTCCGGTGGCGAGGGCGATGCCGAGGGAGAGCGGCAGGGCGATCAGGAAGACAGCGATCGACGCGGAGAAATCAGACACGGTTCCCGTCTCCTCCGGGGAAGGGGGTGTGGCGGCGGGAGCTCAGGCAGGGGTGGCCTGCGGAGGCGGTTTCTCAACACTCGGTAAACGGATCGTAATGCAGAGTAAAGTCTCGCGGTGGAGATAAGGGGCGAATGGGCTATGACTTCGCCCTCGTGAGTGAATAGGCATTTTTTCCGGCTTGTCATACCTTTCCTCGGGTCCTTGCCGTGGGACGTTGCGGACGCCGGCCGGTTCGGCGGCATCCCACGAAGAGCTGCAAGGAAAGGGGTGGGCGGATGAAGGCCGCCTCGAAGAAGATCGCCGGCGGCCTGGTCGCCACGGCGCTGGCGCTCGGCGCCGCGGGCTGCTCCGGCTCCGAGCCCCCGGTCAAGAGCCCGGCCCCCGGCCCCGGCGCCCTCAAGCCGGGCGCGAACCGCGGCGCCCCGGCCGCGCCCGCGCCGGGCAGCGTCCTCCGGCTGATCGGCGACGGCTCCACCTCGTACACCGGCAGTCAGCCGAACGTCACCGTCCCGCAGAAGCTCAAGCCCGGCGAGAAGCCGCCGCAGTTCGTGGTCTTCTCCTGGGACGGCGCCGGCGAGGACAGCCAGCGCCTCTTCTCGCACTTCCGCGAGGTGGGCAAGGAGCACAACGCCCGCATGACGTACTTCCTCAGCGGGGTCTACATGCTCCCCGAGGAGAAGCGGGAGATGTACGTCGCCCCGCGCCACGGCGCCGGACGCTCCGACATCGGCTTCGGCGACCTGCAGGGCATCAAGGACACCGCGGCACAGCTCCGCGGGGCCTGGCTGGACGGAAACGAGATCGGCACCCACTTCAACGGCCACTTCTGCGGCCCCGAGGGCGGCGTCGGCACCTGGTCCGTCGAGGAGTGGAAGAACGAGATCAACCAGGCCAAGTCGTTCGTGAAGAGCTGGAAGAGCAACGCCGGCCTCCAGAAGGAGAAGGCGCTGCCCTTCGACTACGACAAGGAGCTGATCGGCGCCCGCACCCCCTGCCTCGAAGGCCAGAAGAACTTCATGCTGGCGGCGAAGGACATGGGCTTCCGCTACGACTCCAGCGGCATCAGCAAGCAGGTCTGGCCCAAGAAGACCGACGGGCTCTGGGACCTGCCCCTCCAGCTGGTCCCGATGCCGGGCCGGGCCTTCGAGACGCTGTCCATGGACTACAACTACATGGTCAACCAGTCGGGTACGACGTCCCAGGGCGACCCGGCGCAGCACGAGTACTGGGGCGCCCAGATGCGCGACGGCCTGCTCAAGGCCTTCGACCGTGCGTACAACGGCAACCGCGCTCCGCTGATCATCGGCAACCACTTCGAGTCCTGGAACGGCGGCACCTACATGCGCGCCGTCGAGCAGGTCATCAAGGGCGTCTGCACGCAGAAGGAGGTCCGCTGCGTGCCCTTCAGGGAGCTGGCCGACTGGCTGGACGCCCAGGACCCCAAGTCTCTGGAGTGGCTGCGCACCCTGGACGTCGCCGAGGCGCCCAAGGAGGGCTGGGCGGCGTTCATGACCAGGGGCCCGGCCGCCCCGCCCGTCGCTTCCGCGGCGCCCCAGGCGGTCAGGCAGGCAGCGGAGCAGGCATCGGAGCAGTCTGAGGAGGACTGACCCGGCCGGCGCCCACCGGCTCCTCCCGGAGCACGAACCCGGGGTCGACCTGCTCCGCCAGGTCGGCCCCGGTCTTCGCGTTCCCCCAGCTCTTCGCGTTGCGCAGGTGGAAGTGGACCATCTGGCGCGTGTACCGCTCCCAGTCGCGCCGCCCGTACGCGTCGTCGGCCGTCTCCCGGAGCACCGCCAGGGCCCGCCGGTTGGGCTCCTCCAGCAGTTCGAACCGCGGCGGGCGCCCCTTCTCCATCGCGCGCACCCAGTCCGAGTGCCCCACCGTCACCAGCAGGTCCTCGCCCACCTCGGCGCGCAGGAAGTCCAGGTCGTCCTGCCCCTGCACCTTGTTGCCGACGACCTTGAGCGCGACGCCGAAGTCCCGCGCGTACTCCTTGTACTGGCGGTAGACGGAGATCCCCTTGCGGGTCGGCTCGGCCACCAGGAAGGTCATGTCGAAACGGGTGAACATGCCCGACGCGAAGGAGTCCGAGCCGGCCGTCATGTCGACCACCACGTACTCGCCCCGGCCGTCCACCAGGTGGTTCAGGCACAGCTCCACCGCCCCGACCTTCGAGTGGTAGCAGGCCACCCCGAGGTCCGACTCGGTGAACGGACCCGTGGCCATCAGCCGCACCGCGCCCCCGTCGAGCGCCACGGCCCGGGCGCAGGCCGCGTACACCGGGTTGTCCTCGCCGACCCGCAGCAGGCGCGAGCCGCTGCCCGGCGGGGTCGTCTTGATCATCGTCTCCGCGGAGGCGATCCGCGGGTTGGAGCCGCGCAGGTACTCCTTGATGAGGGGGAGGTGCGCGCCCATCGCGGGCAGTGCCGCGGCCTCCTCCTCGGTGAGCCCGAGGGCGGCCCCGAGGTGCTGGTTGATGTCGGCGTCCACCGCGACGACGGGGGCCTCGGCGGCGGCGAGGTGGCGGATGAAGAGGGAGGACAGCGTGGTCTTCCCGCTGCCGCCCTTTCCCACGAAAGCGATCTTCATGTTCACCTAGCGTAGTAGGTGTGTCGCGGTGCGTGGTCGAGGTGAGTGAAGAAGACCACTCCAACGTGGGGCGGCTGCTATGGGTGCGTAGGCTCCCTACTTATGAGTACGTCTGCCGATCCCCTCGCCGCCCTGGCCGCGCTCCCCGGCGTGCCGGAGGCCGTGGACTCCGTACGCAAGGCCGTCGACCGGGTCTACGGCCACCGCGTGATGCGCCGCCGGAGCGCGGAGATCACCTCCGAGGCCGCCCTGCGCGGCGCGCGTGGCAGCGCCGCGCTGTCCGGGGCGGACTGGGCCCTGGAGGAGGTGCGCCGGCGCACCGACTTCAGCGCCGACGACGAGGCCCGTACCGTCGGCGCCGCGCTGCGCCTGGCGGCCGAGGCCGGCCAGCTCCTCAGCATCTGGCGCCAGTCGCCGCTGCGCGTGCTGGCCAGGCTGCACCTGGTGGCGGCCGGCGGGGCCCCCGCGGCTCCGGCGGCCGGGGCGGACGTTCCGGCGGGTGCGGGTGACACCGTGGGGCGGCCGCGGCTGGCCGGTGAGCCGGTGGCGGAGCCGCTGGTGGGGCTGCCGCTGCCGGACGCGGACGAGGTGGCGGGGCGGCTGGACGGCCTGTCCCGGCTGATCATCGCGGGCGGCTCGGCCCCGGCGCTGGTCACGGCCGCGGTCGTACACGGCGAGCTGATGGCGCTGCGGCCGTTCGGTACGTACAACGGGCTGGTGGCCCGGGCCGCGGAGCGGATCGTGCTGATCAACAGCGGTCTGGACCCCAAGGCCATCTGTCCGGCCGAGGTCGGGCACGCGGAGCAGGGGAGCGAGGCCTACCTCGCCGCGCTGGACGGGTACGTGTCCGGCACCGCGGAGGGGATGGCGGACTGGATCGCGCACTGCGGGCGGGCGGTCGAGCTGGGCGTTCGCGAGTCGACGGCGGTCTGCGAGGCGCTGCAGCGAGGCGCGGCCTAGGCCCTGTCTTTCGGATCAGGGCTGGGCGGCGGGGGGACGCCCCGGAAAAGGGTTGCGGCGACACCGTCCTGCTCGTGGTGTCGCCGCTGGCATGCGCGCCCAGTTACCAAGCGTCCTCGATATGTGCCCATCAGGCCGGGAACTTTGCCCTCGCCTGGTGCGGCTGGCCCTTAATCGAAGGGTCGACGTCGCGTGGGTGCTCGGCGTTCATGCAATCGGTCCGTGGGGCCATACTGCGTTCTTAAAGATGATCCTCTCGGATGTTCTTTGGTCTCGCGGGCCGTGACTCCTTTGTACCTCCGTCGGCAAGGAAGCGGAACCCCTGGCCCCAGTTCTTTACCTTTCCGGACAGGGAAGGATCAATCGGACAGGGTGGGTCGTCGCAGGTCGGGACGGGTGCCCGCGGGCCGCCCGGGTCCGTGGGGCGGATCCGGGCGGGGCGACGGGCGGGGCTTCCGGGTGGGGCGACGGGCGCGAGCGGGCTGCGATCCGGGGGAGCGTCCCGGTCAGGCCGTAACGGACGCGAGGGCGTTCGCGCGGCGTCGGCTCGCGTACCAGACCAGGCCGGCGGTCGCCGCCGCCGCACCCACGGCCGCGGCCGCGACCAGCGCGGGCCGTGCGGACATCGACAGCCCCGGCACGCGCTGCTTGAGCCGGACCGGCCGGTTGAAGACCAGGACCGGCCAGTCGCGCGACAGCGCCTCGCGGCGCAGCGCCCGGTCCGGGTTGACCGCGTGCGGGTGTCCGACCGACTCCAGCATCGGGACGTCCGTGATCGAGTCGCTGTACGCGTAGCAGCGCGCCAGGTCGTAGCCCTCGGACTCGGCGAGCTGGCGCACCGCCTCGGCCTTGGTGGGGCCGTAGGCGTAGTACTCGATCTCTCCGGTGAAGCAGCCGTCGTCGCCCACGACCATGCGCGTCGCGACCACCCGGTCGGCGCCCAGCATCTCGCCGATGGGCTCGACCACCTCTGCGCCGGAGGTCGAGACGATCACGACGTCGCGGCCCGCGGTGTGGTGCTCCTCGATCAGGGAGGCGGCCTCGTCGTAGATGATCGGGTCGATGAGGTCGTGCAGCGTCTCCGCGACGATCTCCCGGACCTGCTGGACGTTCCAGCCCTTGCAGAGGGCGGAGAGGTACTCGCGCATCCGCTCCATCTGGTCGTGGTCTGCGCCGCCCGCGAGGAACACGAACTGGGAGTACGCGGTCCGCAGTACGGCGCGGCGGTTGATCAGGCCGCCCTGGTAGAAGGACTTGCTGAAGGTCAGCGTGCTCGACTTCGCAATGACCGTCTTGTCCAGGTCGAAGAAGGCGGCTGTGCGGGGCAAGGAGTGGTTTTCCACGAGCGCAGCATATGCGCCCACCATTCGGCGTAAGGTGTGGCGCGTGGGTTTGCCTGAGAAGGCTCTCGGGTACACCATGGAAGTCACGGATCGTTCGCGACCGTGCTAACCCGGTCCGACTCCTCCCCCCCCGAGTCGGCCGTGGGGACGACCCCCGCTCTCCCCCCCGGCGGGGGTCGTCGCATGTCCGGACGCATTTTCGTCCGTTCCCTCGATCCGGTGTGATCACCTTTCGTCCGCTCCAGCGGCCCGCGGCCGCGGGCCGAGCGGCCCTCCAACCCCTTGGACTCGTCACGCTGCGTAGCGGTTCCGGTGCGCTCTGGAACGCAATCGAAAGAGTGACGAAGTTATTCACAGGTGGGGAGTTGTTCACAGTTTTTGAGCAAGATCCACATCTTTTTCCGGATCGCCGCACGGTGATTCCGGCCGCGAAGTCCGCGGCTGTGGGATTTGCGGTGAGAAGGGGGCGGAGATCGTGGCTGGATCGAAGTCGCGGGAGGCGCGCGAGCGGCTGGAGGGACCGGTGCCCGGCGAGGTCCGGCCCGGCGGGCCGCTGATCGTCACGGAGGACCCGGACCTGCTCGACGACCTGCTGCGGCTGTGCGCAGCGGCGGGGGCGGAACCACGCGTGCAGCACTCGGTGCCGGAGCAAACGCGCGACGCCGCGGCCGGCGGCTCGCCGCCCCCTCCGGGGGCCGGGCCCGGCTGGGAATCGGCCCCGCTGGTGCTGGTGGGCGAGGACGCGGTGGGGCGCGTGCGCGGCGCGCCGCGCCGGGGCGGAGTGCTGCTCGTGGGGCGGCACCGGACCGAGGACCCGGAGGTCTGGCGGGCGGGCGTCGAGATCGGCGCCGAGCAGGTGCTGCGGCTGCCCGACCGGGAGGCCTGGCTGGCCGACCGGATCGCGGACGTCGCCGAGGGCACCGGACGCCAGGCCCTGACCGTCGGGGTGATCGGCGGCTGTGGCGGCGCCGGCGCGTCCACGCTGGCCTGCGCCCTCGCCGTCGGAGCCGCCCGGGCAGGCGAGCGGACCATGCTGGTCGACGCCGACCCCCTGGGCGGCGGCCTCGACGTGCTGCTGGCCGGTGAGCACGCCGAAGGGCTGCGCTGGCCGGACTTCGCCGCCTCGCGCGGCCGGGTCGGCGCAGGGGCGCTGGAGGAGTCGCTGCCGCGCCTGCACGGGCTGCGGCTGCTCAGCTGGGACCGCGGGGACCAGGTGGTGGTGCCGCCCGCCGCGGTGCGGTCCGTGCTGGCCGCCGCGCGGCGCCGGGGCGGGGTGGTCGTGGTGGACCTGCCGCGCCGGCTCGACGACGGGGTGGCGGAGGTGCTCGCCCAACTGGACCTGGTGCTGCTCGTGGTGCCGGGTGAGCTGAGGGCCGTGGCGGCCGCCGGGCGGGTGGCCGGCGCCGTCGGAGCGGTGTCCCGCGACCTGCGGCTCGTGGTGCGGGGGCCGTTCGCGCCCGGGCTGGACGCGGAGGCGGTGGCCCGGCTGCTGACGCTGCCGTCGGCCGGTGAGGTGCCGTGCGAGGCGGGGCTCGGGTCCGCTGCCGGGGAGCCGCCGGGGGTGCGGGCGCGGGGGCCGCTGGGGCGGTTCTGCGCCGGGTTCTGGGAGCGGGCACTGGCCGGGGGAGGTGCGGGATGAGCGCCGGGCTGCTGGACGCGGTGCGGCAGCGGCTCGCGGAGAGCGGGGCCGAGCCGACACCGGCCCGGGTGGCCGCCGCGCTGCGGGCCCAGGGGAGGCTGCTCGGGGACGCCGAGGTGCTGGGGGCGGCGCGGGAGCTGCGCTCGGAGCTGGTGGGCGCCGGGCCGTTGGAGCCCCTGCTGGCCGATCCCGAGGTGACGGACGTGCTGGTGGCCGCGCCCGACCGGGTGTGGGTGGACCGGGGCGGCGGGCTCGAACTGACGCCGGTGGCCTTCAAGGACGCGGACGCGGTGCGCAGGCTGGCGCAGCGGCTTGCGTCCGTGGCGGGGCGCAGGCTGGACGATGCCAGGCCCTGGGTCGACGCGCGGCTGCCGGACGGGACGCGGGTGCACGCGGTGCTGCCGCCGGTGGCGGTCGGGTCCGCCTGCCTCTCGCTGCGGGTGGTGCGTCACCGCGCCTTCACGCTGGAGGAGTTGGTGGCCGCGGGCACGGTGCCGCCCGGCGGTCAGCGGATCCTGCGGGCGCTGGTCGAGGCCCGGCTGTCCTTCCTGGTCTCCGGGGGCACGGGCAGCGGGAAGACCACGCTGCTCAGTTCGCTGCTGGGGCTGGTGGGGCCCGGGGAGCGGATCGTGCTGGCCGAGGACTCGGCCGAGCTGCGCCCCGACCACCCGCATGTGGTGCGGCTGGAGACGCGTCCGGCCAACCAGGAGGGTGCGGGGCTGGTGACGCCGGCCGATCTGGTGCGGCAGGCCCTGCGGATGCGGCCCGACCGGCTGGTGGTCGGCGAGGTGCGGGGTGCCGAGGTGGCGGATCTGCTGGCCGCGCTGAACACCGGGCACGAGGGCGGGTGCGGGACGGTCCATGCCAACGCCGCCGCGCACGTGCCGGCCCGGCTGGAGGCGCTCGGTACCGCCGCGGGTCTCGACCGGGCCGCGCTGCACAGCCAGTTGGCGGCCGCCCTGTCCGTGGTGGTGCACCTGGTGCGGGACCGTGCCGGGCGGCGGCGGGTGGCCGAGCTGCACGTGCTGGAGCGGGACGGGGCCGGGCTGGTGGTGACGGTGCCCGCGTTGCGCTGGGGAGCGCGGGGGTTCGTGCGCGAGGGCGGCTGGGAGCGGCTGCGGGGGATGCTCGGGGGTGTGCGGTGAGGGTGTTCGGTGCGGCGGTGTGTGCCGGGGGCGCGGTGTGGGCCCTTGCGGTGCGGGACGAGGCGGAGTTCCGGGCGCGGGCGCTGTTCGCGGGCCCTGCGGTGCGGCGGGTGGCGTCCTGGCGGTGCGGGGCGGCCCTGGCCGGTGCGTGGCTGCGGGGCCGGCGGGAGTGGGGGTGCCTGGCGGCCGGGCTGCTCGTGGCGCTGGCCGGCGGTTCGCTGCTGCCCCTGGCCGGTGGGGCGTTGGCGGTGCCCCTGGTGCGGCGGTGGCTGCGGGTGCGGGAGGCGGCGCGGCGGCGGGCGGAGCGGGAGGCCCGGGTGCTGGGCGTGTGTGCCGCCGTCGCCGGGGAGTTGCGGGCCGGCGCCCATGCCGGGCAGGCGGTGACCGCGGTGCTGCGGGGCGAGGGGGATGTGCTCGGGGCCGGGGAGGCCGGGGTGCTGGCCGCGGCGGCGTTCGGTGGGGATGTGCCGGGGGCGTTGCGGGTGGCGGCGCGGGAACCGGGGGCCGAGGGGCTGGCCGGGATGGCCGCCTGCTGGCGGGTGTCCGTGGACGGTGGTGCGGGTCTTGCGGCCGGACTGGAGCGGCTGGAGCGGGCGTTGCGGGCCGAGCGGGAGCAGCGTGAGGGGCTGCGGGCCCAGTTGGCGGGTGCGCGGTCGACCGCGGTGGTGCTCGCGCTGCTGCCGGTGGCCGGGCTGTTGATGGGCACGGCGCTGGGGGCCGCTCCGCTGCGGGTGCTGCTGCACACCGGTCTGGGACTGGGGTGTCTGGTGACCGGGCTGGTGCTGGAGGGGCTGGGGCTGTGCTGGGCCTGGCGGATCGTGCGGGCGGGGGAGCGGTCGTGACCGGGGACTTCGTCCACAGGCTGGGGACAGTGGTGGCCGTGGCGGCCGTCGGAGCGTGGCTGGGGTGTCTGGTGCGGGCCGCGGTGCTGGAGCGGGGCGCCCGGCGGCGGCTCCTGGGGGTGCTGGGTGGTCCGGGGGGCGGTGGGGCTGGCGGGGGTGGCCTGGCGGGGGCCGTGCGGGGTGCGGGGGTGCCCGGGGGTGCGGTCCGGGGTGGTCCGGCGGGGGCTGTGCGGGGTGTGGGGGTGGCCGGGGGTGCGGGTGAGGTGCCCGGGGCGGGCCGGTGGGGCCGTGGGTGGGTGCGGTGGGCGGTGCGGTGGCGCCGCCGGGTGGACCGGGTGGGGGCCGGGCGGCGGGAGGACGGGCGGCAGCTGCCGTTCGCCGCCGATCTGCTGGGTGCCTGCCTGGCCGCCGGCGCGGGCCCGCGGGAGGCCGCCGAGGTGGTGGGCGACTCCCTGGGCGGGCCGGTGGGGGAGCGGCTGGCCCGGGCCGGCGCGGAGCTGCGGCTCGGTGGCGAACCGGGCGAGGCGTGGGGGCGGCTGGCCGCGATACCGGGTGCCCGGCCGTTGGCGGACTGCCTGGAGCGGGCCGCCAGGACGGGGGCTCCGGCGGCCGAGCCGGTCTCCCGGCTGGCCGCGGGGCTGCGGGCCGAGCGGGCACGGGCCGCCACGGCGCGCGCGCAGCGCGCCGCGGTCCTCATCACCGCCCCGGTGGGGCTGTGCTTCCTGCCCGCGTTCCTCGCGGTCGGGGTGGCGCCGGTGGTCATCGGCCTGGCGGCCGGACTGCTCGGCGGGCGCTGAACGGAGATCAGAACGTCATGGACATCTGCGAGTTGAGAGGCGGGAACGAGATGGGGATCTGGCGACGGGTGCGGGAGGCGCTGCGCGGACACCTGCGCGACGCGGGCATGACCACGAGCGAGTACGCGATGGGCACGATCGCCGCCTGTGCCTTCGCGGCCGTGCTCTACAAGGTCGTCACGAGCGACGTGGTGTCGTCGGCGCTGGCGTCGACGATCGGGAAGGCGCTCGGTGGCTCGGTCTGACCGCGGCCTCCGCTGCCGGGCCGGGCCCGGCCGGGACCGCGGGTACGTCACCGCCGAGGCGGCCCTGGTGCTGCCGGCGCTGGTGCTGTTCGCCGTGGCGCTGGTGTGGGCCCTGATGGCGGCGGCCGCGCAGATCGGGTGCGTGGACGCCGCCCGGGCCGGGGCGCGGGCCGCCGCCCGCTCGGAACCGGTGCCGGAGGCCGTGGCCGCGGCCCGTGCGGTGGCCCCCGAGGGGGCCCGGGTGCGGGTGGAGCGGGACGGCGAGCTGTGGCGGGTGCGGGTGGAGGCGCCCGCCCCCGGACCCGGGGCGCTCGGGGTGCGGCTGGGGGCCGGTGCGGTGGCACTGGCCGAGGACGCGCTCGGGGAGGAGGTGCTGCCGTGAGCCGGGACCGGGGCTCGGCGACCGTCTGGGCGGTGCTGGTGGCCTCCGTGCTGACCGCCGTGTTCGGGGGCGTCCTCACGCTGGGCCAGGTGGTGGTGGCCCGGCACCGGGCCGCCGCCGCCGCGGACCTGGCCGCCCTGGCGGCCGCCACGGTGTGGACCCGGGGGGAGCCCGAGGCGTGTGCGGTCGCGCTGCGGGTGGCCCGGGCCCAGGGTGCGGAGCTCTCCCGGTGCGCCGCCCCCGGCGAGGTGGCGGACGTGGCCGCCCGGGTGCGGGCCGGGCCCTTCGCTCCGGAGGTGGCCGCCCGGGCCGGTCCCGCCGAGGCGCTGACCGGCGGGCCGGCCGGGGCGCCGTCGGCCGGGATGCTGCCCGGAGCGCCGCTCGGGGTGCCCGTCAGGGCGCCGGGGCCGCCTTGAGGAGCTCGGTGAGCAGGCGGACGGCGCCGCGCTTGTGGAGCGGGTCGTTGCCGTTGCCGCACTTGGGGGACTGGATGCACGAGGGGCATCCCGCCTCGCACTCGCAGGACGCGATGGCCTCGCGGGTGGCGGTGAGCCAGGAGCGGGCCGTGTGGAAGGCGCGCTCGGCGAACCCGGCGCCGCCCGGGTGGCCGTCGTAGACGAAGACCGTCGGAAGGAGGGTGTCGGGATGCAGCGGCACGGAGACGCCGCCGATGTCCCAGCGGTCGCAGGTGGCGAAGAGCGGGAGGAGGCCGATGGATGCGTGCTCGGCGGCGTGCAGGGCTCCGCCGAGGATCTCCGGGTTGATCCGGGCGGCGTCGAGCTGGTCCTCGGTGACCGTCCACCAGACGGCCCGGGTGCGCAGGGTGCGGGGCGGCAGGTCGAGCTTGGCCTCGCCCAGCACCTCGCCGGTGATCAGTTTGCGGCGCAGGTAGGACACCACCTGGTTGGTGACCTCGACGGACCCGTAGCAGAGCCGGGCGTCGCCCCAGGGGACCTCGGTCTCGGTCTCCAGCACGGAGATCGACGTGGTGTCGCGGGCGGTGGTGGAGAAGGGCGGGCTGGCTTCCTCCACGAGGGCCACGGAGTCCTCCAGGTCCAGCGTCTTCACCAGGTACGTACGGCCCTGGTGGAGGTGGACCGCACCCTCGTGGACGGCGGTGTGGGCGGCGGACTCGTCCACGGTGCCCAGCAGCCGACCGGTCGCGGCCTCCACGATCTGGACGGGGCGCCCGCCGCCGCCCCGGATGTCGGTGAGGTCCGAGGCCCGCTCGCGGCGCGTCCAGTGCCAGGCGGTGGCGCGGCGGCGGAGCAGCTTCGCGGCCTCCAGCTGCGGCATCAGGTCGGCCGTGGCGGGGCCGAAGAGCGCCAGGTCGTCCTCCGTCAGCGGCAGCTCCGCGGCGGCGGCGCACAGGTGCGGGGCCAGCACGTAGGGGTTGTCGGGGTCGAGGACGGTGGCCTCGACGGGGCGCTTGAACAGCGCGTCGGGGTGGTGGACGAGGTACGTGTCGAGCGGGTCGTCGCGGGCGACCAGCACGGCCAGCGCGCCCTGGCCGGACCGGCCGGCGCGGCCCGCCTGCTGCCACAGCGAGGCCCGGGTCCCGGGGTAGCCGGCGATCAGCACGGCGTCCAGGCCGGACACGTCGACGCCGAGTTCCAGTGCCGTGGTGGCGGCCAGGCCCAGCAGCTCGCCCGAGTGCAGGGCCCGCTCCAGGGCGCGGCGCTCCTCCGGCAGGTAGCCGCCCCGGTAGGCCGCGACCCGCCGGGGCAGGGAGCGGTCGACCTCGGCCAGCCGCTCCTGGGTGATCAGGGCGATCAGCTCGGCGCCGCGCCGGGAGCGGATGAAGGCCACCGTGCGGACCCCCTGGACGGCGAGGTCGGTCAGCAGGTCGGCGGTCTCCGCGGTGGCCGTACGGCGGACGGGAGCGCCCTTCTCGCCCGTCATCTCGGTCAGCGGGGGCTCCCACAGGGCGAACACCACCTCGCCGCGGGGTGAGGCGTCGTCGGTGACCTCGGTGACCGGCAGGCCGGTGAGGCGGCTCGCAGCGACGGAGGGGTCACTGGCGGTGGCCGAGGCGAGCAGGAAGACGGGGTCCGCCCCGTAGCGGGCGCACAGGCGGCGCAGCCGCCGCAGCACCTGGGCGACGTGCGAGCCGAACACGCCGCGGTAGGTGTGGCACTCGTCGATCACGACGTAGCGCAGCGAGCGGAGGAAGGAGGACCAGCGGGGGTGGGCGGGCAGGATCCCGCGGTGCAGCATGTCGGGGTTGGTCAGCACGTAGTTGGCGTACTGGCGCACCCATTCGCGCTCCTCGACGGGCGTGTCGCCGTCGTACACGGCCGCGCGGACGGCGTTGCCGAGGGGGGCCGCCAGCTCGCGTACGGCGCGCCGCTGGTCGGCGGCGAGGGCCTTGGTGGGCGCCAGGTACAGGGCGGTCGCGCCGCGGCCGTTCGGGGCGGCGGCGCCGTCCGCGAGGGTGGACAGGACGGGCGCGAGGTAGGCCAGGGACTTGCCCGAGGCGGTGCCGGTGGCCACCACCACCGACTCGCCGTCCAGCGCGCGCTCGGCGGCTTCCGCCTGGTGGGCCCAGGGGTGTTCGATGCCGGCCGCCTGGATGGCCGCGACGACATCAGTTCGAATGCGGTCGGGCCAGACGGCATGACGGCCCTCGCGCGGGGGCAGATGCTCCGTATGGGTGATGCGCGCAGCACGGCCCGGCCCCCGTGAGAGCCGGTCCAGAACCGTTCCGGGGGCAGGTCGTGTGTCCGCGGCCGCCGTGTGGTGCCCGGGACGATGATTGCTGGCCATTGGAGTCGAGTGTGTCACTGGCGTGCGGGACAATAGGTCCGAAGGCGTCGTGCACGCCCGCCGGTAAGTGATTGAATGCCATCGCGGCTGCCAATCCGTCCCCTACCTTCGGGGGGGATGCCCCTGGGGGGCGCCGCTCGATAGCAAGGTGCTGGAGGATCCGTGGACCTGTCCCTGTCGACTCACACTGTCGGCGACCGCACGGTCGTCGAGGTCGGTGGCGAGATTGATGTGTATACCGCGCCCAAGCTGCGCGAGCAGTTGGTCGAGTTGGTGAACGACGGCAGCTACCACCTGGTTGTCGACATGGAGCGGGTGGACTTCCTCGACTCCACCGGCCTCGGTGTGCTCGTGGGCGGCCTGAAGCGCGTCCGCGCGCACGAGGGCTCCCTGCGCCTGGTCTGCAACCAGGAGCGCATCCTCAAGATCTTCCGCATCACCGGTCTGACCAAGGTGTTCCCGATCCACACCACGGTGGAAGACGCGGTCAACGCCACCGACTGACGCGTCGCCCGGATCAAGGAGCGGGGGCACCGGGCCGGCCGGCCCGGGCCCCTGTACAGCACGCCCTAGACGTCCGAGGGGGACCGCATGGCCACCGTTGAACTCCGTTTCAGCGCCCAGCCCGAGCACGTCCGCACGGCCCGGCTGGTCGCGGCCGCCGTGGCGCGTCGTGCCGGTCTGGAAGAGGCCCTGCTCGACGAGGTCAGGCTCGCCGTGGGCGAGGCCTGTTCCCGTGCTGTCGGGCTGCACCGCAGCCACGAGGTCTCCGCGCCCGTCAGGGTGCTGCTGACCGAAGAGGAGAAGGTCTTCTCCATCGAGGTCGCCGACGAGGTCCCCGGCCCCTCCGGGGGCGGGGACTCCGCGTCCGCGCAGGCGGGCGGAGCCGCCGAGCCGGAGGCGGACGGCGAGGACGAGATGGGTCTCGCCGTGATCAGCGGACTGGTCGACGACGTCGAGGTCACCAGCGGCGAATCGGGCGGCGTGATCCGCATGAGCTGGCCGACCACGGCCGTTCCCGAAGTGCACTGAGATCTTTCCGGTCGTACCGTCGGATCTTATTCAAGGCCCTGCTGAGCAGGGCCTTTTTCATTTCCCTAGATCATTGATCAGGCGTCAATGCTTTTGCCCCATTACCTCTTTCGAGGGTAATGGCGTGACGCGATCATTTGCTGAGGAGCAAGAGCAGGCCAATTCCGTTTCCCGCGTACTGTTTTGATCAGGTGTAGCTCCCTACAATCCGTCCACATCTTTTGAGCTCTTCACGTCAAGGAGGACGAATGACGGGGCTCTTCACCCCTCTCGAGCCAGCCCACACCGCCGGGCTCGCGGCGGCGGTACTCACGGATGACAACCGGCTCATCGTGTTCGTCATCGCGGCCGTGGCCCTGGCCGCGCTCGTCGTAGCCCAGCTCCTGGTACGCCAGGTGCTCGCCGCCGACGAGGGCACCGACAGCATGAAGAAGATCGCGGCAGCGGTTCAGGAAGGCGCCAACGCCTATCTGGGACGCCAGCTCCGCACCCTCGGCGTATTCGCCGTCGTGGTGTTCTTCCTGCTCTTCCTGCTCCCCGCCGACAACTGGTCGCAGCGCGCCGGACGTTCCGCCTTCTTCCTGATCGGCGCGATCTTCTCGGCGATCACCGGATACATCGGCATGCGTCTCGCCGTCCGCGCGAATGTCCGCGTCGCCGCGGCCGCCCGCGAGGCGACTCCCGCCGAGGGAGAACCCGAAAAGGACCTGACCTCCGTCGCACACAAGGCGATGAAGATCGCTTTCCGTACCGGCGGCGTGGTCGGCATGTTCACCGTCGGCCTCGGACTGCTCGGCGCCTCCTGCGTCGTGCTCGTCTACGCCGCCGACGCGCCCAAGGTCCTGGAGGGCTTCGGCCTCGGCGCCGCGCTGATCGCGATGTTCATGCGAGTCGGCGGAGGAATCTTCACCAAGGCCGCCGACGTCGGCGCCGACCTGGTCGGCAAGGTCGAGCAGGGCATTCCGGAGGACGATCCGCGCAATGCCGCGACCATCGCCGACAACGTGGGCGACAACGTCGGCGACTGCGCCGGCATGGCGGCCGACCTCTTCGAGTCGTACGCCGTCACGCTCGTCGCCGCGCTGATCCTCGGCACGGCCGCCTTCGGCGACGCAGGACTCGCCTTCCCGCTCATCGTCCCCGCGATCGGCGTGATCACGGCCATGATCGGCATCTTCGCCGTGGCCCCGCGCCGCACCGACCGCAGCGGCATGACCGCCATCAACCGCGGCTTCTTCATCTCCGCCGTGATCTCCCTGGTCCTGGTCGCCGCGGCCGCCTTCGCCTACCTGCCGTCCTCCTACGCGGACCTCAAGGGCGTCACCGACAGCACGATCACCGCCCACGACGGAGACCCGCGGATCCTCGCGCTCGTCGCCGTGGCCATCGGCATCGTGCTCGCCGCGGTCATCCAGCAGCTCACCGGCTACTTCACCGAGACCACCCGCCGCCCCGTCCGGGACATCGGCAAGTCCTCGCTGACCGGCCCCGCCACCGTCGTCCTGGCCGGCATCTCCGTCGGCCTGGAGTCGGCCGTCTACACCGCGCTCCTCATCGGCCTCGGCGTCTACGGCGCGTTCCTGCTGGGCGGCACCTCGGTCATGCTGGCGCTGTTCGCCGTCGCCCTCGCCGGCACCGGCCTGCTCACCACCGTCGGCGTCATCGTCGCCATGGACACCTTCGGCCCGGTCTCCGACAACGCCCAGGGCATCGCCGAGATGTCCGGCGACGTCGAGGGCGCCGGGGCCCAGGTGCTCACCGACCTCGACGCGGTCGGCAACACCACCAAGGCCATCACCAAGGGCATCGCCATCGCCACCGCGGTCCTCGCCGCGGCCGCCCTCTTCGGCTCGTACCGCGACGCGATCGCCACGGCCGTCAAGGACGTCAGCGCCAAGGCCGGCGAGCTGGGCCTGAACATGGACATCACCCAGCCCAACAACCTGGTGGGCCTGGTCCTCGGCGCCGCCGTGGTCTTCCTGTTCTCGGGGCTGGCCATCAACGCCGTCTCCCGCTCCGCGGGCGCCGTGGTCTACGAGGTGCGCCGCCAGTTCCGGGAGCACCCCGGGATCATGGACTACACCGAGAAGCCCGAGTACGGCCGCGTCGTCGACATCTGCACGAAGGACGCCCTCCGCGAGCTGGCCACCCCCGGCCTGCTCGCCGTGATGGCGCCCATCGCCGTCGGCTTCACGCTCGGCGTCGGCGCCCTCGGCTCGTACCTGGCCGGCGCCATCGGCTGCGGCACGCTGATGGCCGTCTTCCTCGCCAACTCCGGCGGTGCCTGGGACAACGCCAAGAAGCTGGTCGAGGACGGCCACCACGGCGGCAAGGGCAGCGAGGCCCACGCCGCCACCGTGATCGGCGACACCGTCGGCGACCCCTTCAAGGACACCGCGGGACCCGCGATCAACCCGCTGCTCAAGGTCATGAACCTGGTGGCGCTGCTGATCGCCCCGGCCGTCGTGCAGTTCAGCTACGGCGACGACGCCAGCCCCGCCGTGCGGGGGGTCGTCGCAGCGGTCGCGCTGATCGTCATCGTCGGCGCGGTGTACATCTCCAAGCGCCGCGGCATCGCCGTCGGCGACGACAGTGGTGGCACCGCCGAACGCGTCGCGCAGCAGCCCGACGCGGCGGTCGCCTCCTCCTGACCGGGGACCCCGGCCCAACTACGGGCGGACGGTGCGTGGTGACGCGCCGTCCGCCCGCTTCGTGTGAGCCGGTACGGTGCGGGGTGTATGTTCCGGGGCCGAGAGCCTTGGAAGGGACCAATCCGGTGAACAAGAAGCTTGCGGCCGCCCTGTCCGGCGGTGCGGTACTGGTACTCGCACTGTCCGGCTGCGGTGACGACGGCGAGAAGAAGGTCAACGACTGGGCGAAGAAGGTCTGCGACCAGGTCGAGCCCCAGGTCCAGAAGATCCAGGCCGCGAACGCCGCGATCCAGAAGGAGACCACGGACCAGAGCAAGGCCGACGTCGTGCAGAAGACCGACTCGGCCGCGTTCCAGTCCCTCTCGGACGCGTACAAGCAGATGGGCACCGCCGTCGCGGGCGCCGGCGTCCCGCCGGCCGAGGACGGCAAGAAGACGCAGGCCGACGCCGTCGCCGAGCTCAACGCGATCTCCAAGTCCTACGCCGACCTCAAGGTGAAGGTCGACGCGCTCGACCCGAAGGACCAGGCGAAGTTCGCCGACGGCCTCAAGAACATCGCCGACGAGCTCTCCAAGCTCAGCAACAGCGGCAACGAGGCCCTGACCAAGCTCCAGTCGGGCGAGCTGGGCAAGGCCATGAAGAACCAGGAGAGCTGCCAGCGCGCCGCGACCCCGGCGCCGTCCCAGGGCTGAGGCCCCGGGGGCGGCGACCCGTCGCCGGCACGTCGTACGGATTGACGGCGGGAGCGGACACAATGGGCGGGTGAGTACCCCCAGCCTGCCCTCGCCCGACCACGCCGCCGCCCTCCGCGAGGCCCTGCTCTCCGCCGGGTTCACCGCGGACGGGCTGCTCGACCTGCTCGGCGCACCCGCCTACGCCGCGCTGGCCCGCAGCGAGACGGTGCCCGCCGCCCGCGCGACCCGCGGGGACGGCCCGCTCCCCACCCTCGCCCGGCTGTTCCTGCTCCAGGACTCCGTCCCGGCGGAGGCCGCGGAGGCCGCCCTGCCGCTGGCGGAGGCGCTGGCCGACGGCTGGGTCGAGCGGGACGGCGACGGGATCCGCGCGCGGGTCGACGTACGCCCGTACGGCGGCCCGGACGGCGAGGACTGGTTCATCGTCTCGGACCTCGGCTGCGCCGTCGGCGGCGCCGGAGGCATCGGCAGCAAGGCGCAGGGCGTGGTCCTCGGCGTCGGCGGCGCCTCCACGACGCTGGCCGGGATCACCGTCCGCACCCCCGTCGGCACGGCCCTCGACCTCGGCACCGGATCCGGCATCCAGGCCCTGCACGCCTCGCAGCACGCCACCCGGGTGACCGCCACCGACGTCAACCCGCGCGCCCTGGAATTCACCCGCCTGACCCTTGCGCTCTCCGGGGCGCCCGCGGCCGAGCTGCGGGAGGGCTCCCTCTTCGAGCCGGTCGGCGGGGCGACGTACGACCTGATCGTGTCCAACCCGCCCTTCGTGATCTCTCCCCAGGCCTCCGGCGCGGAGAACCCCACCGGGGGCCGGCTCACCTACCGGGACGGCGGCATGGGCGGCGACGACCTGTGCCGCACCCTCGTCCGGCAGGCGGGCGAGCACCTCAACGAGGGCGGGTACGCGCAGTTCCTCGCCAACTGGCAGCACGTCGAGGGCGAGGACTGGGCCGACCGGCTGCGCTCCTGGGTCCCGGCCGGCTGCGACGCCTGGATCGTGCAGCGCGAGGTGCAGGACGTCACCCAGTACGCCGAGCTGTGGCTGCGCGACGCCGGCGACCACCGCACCGACCCGGCCGAGTACGCCCGGCGGTACGAGGAGTGGCTGGACGAGTTCGAGGCCCGCAAGACCAAGGCCGTCGGATTCGGCTGGATCACGCTGCGCAAGACCGCGGCCGAGCGCCCCTCCATCGTCGTCGAGGAGTGGCCGCACCCCGTCGAGCAGCCCTTGGGGGACACGGTCCGCGCCCACTTCGAGCGGCAGGACTACCTGCGCGCGCACGACGACGCGGCCCTGCTCGAAGGCCATTTCCGGATGGCCGGAGAAGTGGTGCAGGAGCAGGTCGGCGCGCCGGGCGCCGAGGACCCCGAGCACGTGGTGCTGCGCCAGCACCGCGGCATGCGCCGCGCCACCCGCGTGGACACCGTCGGGGCGGGCTTCGCCGGGGTCTGCGACGGCTCGCTCAGCGCCGGGCGGATCCTCGACGCCATCGCCCAGCTGATGCAGGAGGACCCCGTCGTCCTGCGCGACCGGACGCCCGAGGCGATCCGGATGCTCGTCGAGCAGGGATTCCTGGAACCCGCTCCCGGCATCGGGACGAACTGAGTTCACCCGGGGTTCGCCCGCCGTACCCCGGGCCCTGCCAGGCTCCCGCCCACGGGGGATGCCCGGGGGCCCGAGGGGACGGGAGCACAGCATGGAGAGCGGTCCAGCGATCTTCGCCGGCGTGGTGTTCACGCTGTTCGGAGCCGGGATGCTGCTCTGGACGGGGGCGTGCGCCGTGCGGCGCGAGCCGGTTGCGGAAGGTGTGCGCCCCGGCCTGGCGGTGCCCGTGGCAGCACTGGCCGGCGCGGTGTCCGTGGCCCTCGGGGTCTGGTGCTTCGCCAGGCCCTGAGGGCGGGTCCGGCGGCGGACCGGGGTGACGGCACGGCGGTATCCGGGCGGCAGGAATGGCACTAGTCGGGTTACCGTTCGAGTGGCCGTTGCGGGCTTGTGCCGTTTGACACGGGGGCGGGTTGTACCGTCACACTCCGCAGCGTCGCCGTACTGCGACCGAGTGCCGACCGGAGAGAAGAGCCAAGTTGTCCCCGACTAGCGAGACCGCAAAGGGCGGCCGCCGACTCGTCATCGTCGAGTCTCCTGCGAAGGCGAAGACGATCAAGGGCTACCTCGGCCCTGGGTACGTCGTCGAGGCGAGCGTCGGGCACATCCGCGACCTCCCGAACGGCGCCGCCGAGGTGCCGGAGAAGTACACGGGTGAGGTCCGCCGCCTCGGTGTGGACGTCGAGCACGACTTCCAGCCGATCTACGTCGTCAACGCGGACAAGAAGGCGCAGGTCAGGAAGCTCAAGGAGCTGCTGGCCGAGTCCGACGAGCTCTTCCTCGCCACCGATGAGGACCGCGAGGGCGAGGCCATCGCGTGGCACCTCCAGGAAGTGCTCAAGCCCAAGGTCCCCGTCCACCGGATGGTCTTCCACGAGATCACCAAGGACGCGATCCGCGACGCCGTCGCCAACCCGCGCGAGCTGAACAAGCGCATGGTCGACGCCCAGGAGACCCGCCGCATCCTCGACCGCCTCTACGGCTACGAGGTCTCGCCGGTCCTGTGGAAGAAGGTCATGCCGCGCCTGTCGGCCGGCCGCGTCCAGTCCGTCGCCACCCGCCTCGTCGTCGAGCGCGAGCGCGAGCGCATCGCCTTCCGCTCTGCCGAGTACTGGGACCTCACCGGCACCTTCTCCACGGGCCGCGCCGGCGACCCCAGCGACCCGTCCTCCCTGGTCGCCCGCCTGAACACGGTCGACGGCCGGCGCGTCGCGCAGGGCCGCGACTTCGGCCCGAACGGGCAGCTCAAGAGCGACGTCCTGCACCTGGACGAGGCGAACGCCCGGGCCCTGGCGGCCGCGCTCGCCGAGACCTCGTTCGCCGTCCGCTCCGTCGAGTCGAAGCCGTACCGCCGGTCCCCGTACGCCCCCTTCCGTACGACGACCCTCCAGCAGGAGGCGTCGCGCAAGCTGGGCTTCGGCGCGAAGGCGACCATGCAGGTGGCCCAGAAGCTGTACGAGAACGGCTTCATCACCTACATGCGTACGGACTCCACGGTCCTCTCCGAGACGGCCGTCGCCGCCGCCCGCGCGCAGGTCACGCAGCTGTACGGCGCCGACTACCTGCCGGAGAAGCCGCGCGTCTACGCCGGCAAGGTCAAGAACGCCCAGGAGGCCCACGAGGCCATCCGTCCGTCGGGTGATCGTTTCCGCACCCCGGCCGAGACCGGTCTGACCGGCGACCAGTTCCGCCTCTACGAGCTGATCTGGAAGCGGACCGTCGCCTCCCAGATGAAGGACGCGGTCGGCAACAGCGTCACCGTCCGGATCGGCGGCCGCGCCGCGGACGGGCGCGACGCCGAGTTCACCGCCTCCGGCAAGACGATCACCTTCCACGGCTTCATGAAGGCGTACGTCGAGGGCGCCGACGACCCGAACGCCGAGCTGGACGACCGCGAGCGGCGCCTGCCGCAGGTCGCCGAGGGCGACGCGCTGACCGCCGAGCAGATCACCGTCGACGGCCACGCGACCAAGCCCCCGGCCCGCTACACCGAGGCCTCGCTGGTCAAGGAGCTCGAAGAGCGCGAGATCGGCCGCCCGTCGACGTACGCCTCGATCATCGGCACCATCCTCGACCGCGGCTACGTGTTCAAGAAGGGCACGGCGCTGGTGCCGTCCTTCCTGTCCTTCGCCGTGGTCAACCTGCTGGAGAAGCACTTCGGCCGGCTGGTCGACTACGACTTCACCGCCAAGATGGAGGACGACCTCGACCGCATCGCGCGGGGCGAGGCCCAGTCCGTGCCGTGGCTGAAGCGCTTCTACTTCGGCGAGGGCTCGGGCGAGGCCACGGGCGCCGGCAGCGCCGCCGAGGCCGGCAACGGCGACGGCGACCACCTCGGGGGCCTGAAGGAGCTGGTCACGGACCTGGGCGCGATCGACGCCCGGGAGATCTCCTCCTTCCCGGTCGGCGAGGGCATCGTGCTGCGGGTGGGCCGCTACGGCCCGTACATCGAGCGCGGCGAGAAGGACGCGGAGGGCCACCAGCGGGCCGACGTGCCGGACGACCTGGCGCCGGACGAGCTGACGGTCGAGTACGCGGAGCACCTCTTCTCGAAGCCGAGCGGCGAGTTCCCGCTGGGCAAGGACCCGGCCAGCGGGCACGAGATCGTCGCCAAGGACGGCCGCTACGGCCCGTACGTGACGGAGATCCTGCCCGAGGGCACGCCGAAGACGGGCAAGAACGCGGTCAAGCCGCGGACCGCCTCGCTCTTCAAGTCCATGTCCCTCGACACCGTCACGCTCGACGACGCGCTGAAGCTGATGTCGCTGCCGCGCGTGGTCGGCGCGGACGCGGAGGGCGTGGAGATCACGGCGCAGAACGGCCGCTACGGCCCGTACCTGAAGAAGGGCACGGACTCGCGGTCGCTGGAGACCGAGGACCAGCTCTTCACGATCACGCTGGACGAGGCGCTGGCGATCTACGCGCAGCCGAAGCAGCGGGGCCGGGCCGCGGCCAAGCCGCCGCTGAAGGAGCTGGGCGTCGACCCGGTCAGCGAGAAGCCGGTCGTGGTGAAGGACGGCCGCTTCGGCCCGTACGTGACGGACGGCGAGACGAACGCCACGCTGCGGCGGGACGACGACGTCGAGACGATCACGCCGGAGCGCGGCTACGAGCTGCTGGCGGAGAAGCGGGCGAAGGGACCGGCCAAGAAGGCGGCGAAGAAGGCGCCCGCGAAGAAGGCCGCGGCCAAGAAGGCGCCGGCCAAGAAGACGACGGCGGCCGCCGCGAAGAAGACGGCCGCGAAGAAGACGACGACGGCGTCGGCGGCGAAGAAGACCACCGCCGCGGCGAAGACCGCGGCGGCGAAGAAGGCGGCCGCGGCCCCTTCGGAGGACTGACCCGCACGGGCCGCACCCGCACCGCGTCACCAGGGCCCCGGCGGCCGCACCCCTGCGACCGCCGGGGCCCTGCCGTGTCCGGCCGGGCGCGGCGGGGGCCCGGAAGTGCGCGCGGGAAACGTACAGCCGAGCGCAGCGGATAGGCTGGGCGGATGACGCGAGCCGAGCAGCCAACGGTCGTGAACCCCACCTACGACGAAGCCCTAGCCGCAGACTCACGTGAGCGAGCCGTGCGCGCGCTGCTGCGCACACCGGCGCTGCGGCGGCTGTGGAGCGCCCAGCTGGTCAGCGGGACCGGCGACGCCCTCGCGGTGCTCGTGCTGGTGCTCCTCGCCTTCCAGGCCGCCGTCTCCGAGGACTCCTTCGGCGGCGGCTACCGCGGCGCGGCCCTCGCCGTCGCCGCCGTCTTCGGCGTACGGATCTTCGCCACCCTGCTCTGCGGCGCCGTGCTGCTCGGCCCGCTGGCCGGACTCATCGCCCCCGGCGGCCGGCTCGACCGCCGCTGGACGATGCTCGGCGCCGACGGGTTCCGGATCGCGCTGTTCGTCGTCGCGCCGCTGTGGCTGGCCTGGGTGCCGGCCCAGGCGCTGACGTTCCTGCTGGTCACGACGTTCGTCTCGGGTGTCGCGGAGCGGCTGTGGACGCTCGCCAAGGAGAGCGCCGCCCCCGCCCTGCTGCCCGCCCCGCCGCCGGAGGGCGCGACGGTGCGCCCGCTGCCGGACCACCTCGACGCGCTGCGCCGGCTGTCGCTCCGCACGGGCTTCGTCGCACTGCCCATCGCCGCCGCCGCGCTGGTCGTGGCCGGGCTGGTCGGGCGGGCGCTGGGCATCGGGATCGAATGGTTCGCCGAGAACCCGGCCGCCCTCGGCTCGTACGTGGCCGCCGGGCTCTTCGCCGCCTCCGTCTCGCTGCTGATCCCGCTGGTCCTGCCGGACACCAAGACCCCGCGGCCCCGCTCCCCGCTGGAGGGCCTGCGCCGCCCGGCCGCCGGGAACCGTCCCGAGAAGGGCCGCACCGGCGCCGTTCCGCTGCTCGTGCTGGCCTGCGCGGCCATCGCGGGGGCCGTGTCCTGCGCCGTCGCCCTGGCCGCGCTGCACGCCGACGACCTCGGCGGCGGTCCGGTCGCGTACGCGCTGCTCGTGCTGGCCCTGACCGGCGGCACCGTCGCCGGCATCCGGGCCAGCCAGGCCAACAAGGTGCTGCCGGGCCTGTCGCGCCGCCGCCTGCTGGCCCTCGCGATAGCGCTGACCGGGCTCGCCATGCTGGTGACGGGCCTGGTCCCGGACACGGCGACGGTGCTGTTCCTGGCACTGGTGGCGGGTACGAGCGCGGGCGTGGCCGCCAACACCGGGCACATCCTGATCGACCAGGAGACCGAGGAGTTCCGCCGCGCCCGGGTCACCGCCCACCTGCACGCGGTCGTACGGGTGGCCGTGGCCCTCGGCGCGGTCGGCGCGCCCCTCTTCGCCGCCGCCATCGGCCCGCACCGGCTGGCCAGCGGCGCCTTCGTCTTCGCGCACGGCGGCGCTGCCTTCGGGCTGATGCTGGCCGGCGCGCTGCTGCTGCCGGTCGCGGTGATCGTGCTGGCGCGGGCGGACGACCGGTCCGGCGTGCCGCTGCGGCGCGACCTCAAGGAGGCCCTGGTCGGCGGCGAGCCGTCCCAGGCGGCGGCCGCGACGGGCTTCTTCATCGCCCTGGAGGGCGGCGACGGCGCGGGCAAGTCCACGCAGGTCAACGCCCTCGCGGAGTGGATCCGCAGCAAGGGCCACGAGGTGGTCGTCACGCGCGAGCCCGGGGCCACCCCGATCGGCAAGCGGCTGCGGTCGATCCTGCTGGACGTGTCGTCCGCCGGCCTGTCGAACCGCGCCGAGGCGCTGCTGTACGCCGCCGACCGGGCGGAGCACGTGGACACGGTGGTGCGGCCCGCGCTGGAGCGCGGCGCGGTCGTCATCACGGACCGGTACATCGACTCCTCCGTGGCCTACCAGGGTGCCGGGCGCGACCTGTCGCCGACGGAGATCGCCCGTATCTCGCGCTGGGCGACGACCGGGCTGGTACCGAACCTGACCGTGCTGCTGGACGTGTCGCCCGAGACCGCGCGCGAGCGGTTCACCGAGGCGCCGGACCGCCTGGAGTCCGAGCCCGCGGAGTTCCACCAGCGGGTGCGCTCGGGCTTCCTGACGCTGGCCGCGGCCGATCCGGGCCGCTACCTGGTGGTGGACGCCGGCCAGGACCCGGAGTCGGTGACCACGGTCGTCCGGCACCGGCTGGACCGGATGCTGCCGCTGTCCGAGGCCGAGGTGCGGGCGCAGGAGGAGGCCCGCCGGGCCGCCGAGGAGGCCGCCCGCAAGGCCGCGGAGGAGGAAGCCGCGCGCAAGGCCGCCGAGGCGGAGGCGGCACGCAAGGCCGCCGAGGAGGAAGCCGCGCGCAAGGCGGCGGAGGAAGAGGCCGCCCGCAGGGCAGCGGAGGAAGAGGCGGCGCGCAAGGCCGAGGAGGCCGCGCGCCGGGCCGCCGAGGCGGAGGCCGCGCGACAGGCGGAGGAGGCCCGGCTGCGGGCCGAGGCCGAAGCCGAGGCCGAGGCGGCGCGCAGGGCCGCGGTGGAGGAGCGGGCCCGGCGCGAGGCGGAGGAGAAGGCGCGTGCGGCCGAGGCGGAGCGCCTGCGGCTGGCCGCCGAGGAGGAGGCCCGGCTGCGGGCCGAGGCCGAGGAGCGGCGCCGCGAGAAGCAGCGGCGGGCCGAGGAAGCACTGGTGAAGGCCGAGGAGGCGCGCCGCCTGGCGGAGGCGGCGGCCGCCGCGGCAGCGGCGAAGGCGGCCGCGGACGCGGCCGGTGCGGCTGCCGGGGCTGTGGGTGCCGGTGCCGCCGGTGGTGCCACGGGTGGCGGCGCGGGGGCGGCTCCGAAGGTCGCGATGACCAAGGCGGAGGCCCCGGCACGGGTGGCTCCGGACGAGGCCGTCACGGTCGAGACGCCGGTCGTGGATCCGGAGGAGATCACCCAGACCGTCCCGGTGCCGAAGGTGCCGGCCACGGAGGCCGAGACCTCGGTGCTGCCGCCGGTACGGGAGGACCGTGGGGTCGACGAGACGGCGGTGCTGCCGCCGGTCCGCGAGGCCCGCGCCGAGGACGAGACATCGGTGCTGCCCCCGGTACGGGAGGACCGCGCGGTGGACGAGACCGCCGTGCTGCCGCCCGTACGGGCCACGGACCCGGTGGACCGGGTGCCGCCCGGCATCTTCCGCGACGAGGCGCCGCGGGGCGGTGCGCCGGCAGGCGCGAACGACCGGACGCGCGAGCTGCCGCAGCTCGACGACACCGGCCGCCCGCGCCGTCCGCGCCCGGACTGGGCGGAGGAGACCCCGCTGGACGACCTCCCGACCCTGGCCGACGAACTGCTGGGCTCCCACCCGGACGACGACGAGGACGACACCCCGCGCCGAGGCCGCCGCCGCTGACCCGGGGCCGCGGCGCCGCGGCCCCGGGCCGGCCGCGGGGCCGCCGCGGTGGTGGGCGCTCGCGGACCGGACGCAGGCTGCCGTGGACCGCGTACCCGCTTGTCCCCGCGGGCCACGGCAACGGCCGGGCCCCCACGGTCCCGGGCGGGGTTGTCGGTGGCAGGGGACACAATGGGGGCGGCATGAAAGGACGGGCGCATGGGCGTATGGGATGACCTCGTGGGTCAGGAGCGCGTCACGGCGCAGCTGGAGGCCGCTGCGCGGGACGCCGACGCGCTGGTCACCGCCGCCGGGAGCGGTGCCCCCGCGCCCACCGGCTCCAAGATGACGCACGCCTGGCTCTTCACCGGCCCCCCCGGCTCCGGCCGGGCCGCCGCCGCCCGTGCCTTCGCCGCCGCCCTCCAGTGCACCAGCCCGGACCGCGCGCTCGGCGCCGCACCCGGCTGCGGGTTCTGCGACGGCTGCCACACCATCATGGTCGGCACGCACGCGGACGTCTCCACGGTCGTCGCGGTCGGCAGCCAGATCCTGGTCGACGACATGCGCGACACGGTCCGCAAGTCCTACACCTCGCCGGCCACCGGCCGCTGGCAGGTGATCCTGGTGGAGGACGCCGAGCGGCTGAACGAGAAGTCGGCCAACGCCGTCCTCAAGGCCGTGGAGGAGCCCGCGCCCCGCACGGTGTGGCTGCTGTGCTCGCCTTCCGTGGAGGACGTGCTGCCCACCATCCGCTCCCGCTGCCGCCACCTCAACCTCAGCACGCCCCGGGTCGACGCCGTCGCCGACCTGCTCGTGCGCCGGGACGGCGTCGAGCCGCCGGTCGCCCTGGCCGCCGCCCGGGCCACCCAGGGCCACGTCGACCGCGCCCGCCGGCTCGCCACCGACGGGGCGGCCCGGGAGCGCCGGGCGACGGTGCTGAAGCTGCCGCTCCGCGTGGACGACGTGGGCGCCTGCCTCAAGGCCGCCCAGCAGCTGGTGGACGCCGCCGCCGAGGACGCCAAGCAGGTGGCCGAGGAGGTCGACACCAAGGAGACCGAGGAGCTGCGCGCCGCGATGGGCGCCGCCGCCGGGACGGGCGGGCGGATGCCGCGCGGCACGGCCGGCGTCATGAAGGACCTGGAGGAGAAGCAGAAGCGCCGCCGCACCCGCACCCAGCGCGACAGCCTCGACCTGGCCCTCACCGACCTGACCGGCTTCTACCGCGACGTCCTGGCCCTCCAGCTCGGCTCCGCCCTGCCGCTGGCCAACGAGGACGTACGGCAGGACCTGGAGCGCATCGCGCGGGCCTCGGGACCCGAGCGGACCCTGCGCCGCATCGACGCGATCATCGCCTGCCGCGACGCCCTCGACCGGAACGTGGCGCCCCTCCTCGCGGTGGAGGCGATGACGATGGCCCTGCGCGCGGGCTGACCCCGGTCCAGCCCGGGACCGGACCCCGCCCGTCCCGGCCCGCCCGGGGGCGCCCGGGACCGGCCCCCCCCGCGGGAGCGCCTCGGCAGCGTCGTGCGTCCGGATTCACTCGTACGGGCCGGGAATCGGCCCCCGCGGGCCGTGCGGGCTACGCTCCGGGGATGGACACCAGGCGCGTGCTGCGTACCACCGGGACCGTGATCGCGGCGGCCGGACTGTTCCTGTCCGGCTGCACCACCGGCGGCTCCGCGCCGGGCGCCGCCGCCTCCGGGCCCGGCCGCGCGTCCACCCCGGGCGCCGACCCCGCCGCCACCCCGGCCGCCCTCGCCCCGTACTACCGGCAGAAGCTGACGTGGCGGCCCTGCGGCGTCCCCGGCTTCGAGTGCGCCACCATGAAGGCCCCGCTCGACTACGCCCGCCCCGCCTCCCAGGGCGGCAAGGACATCGAGCTCGCCGTGGCCCGCAAGAAGGCCACCGGCCCCGGCAAGCGCCTCGGCTCCCTGCTGGTCAACCCCGGCGGCCCCGGCGGCTCCGCGATCGGCTACCTCCAGGCGTACGCAGGCATCGGCTACCCCGCCCCGGTCCGCGCCCGGTACGACATGGTCGCCGTCGACCCGCGCGGCGTGGCCCGCAGCGCCCCGGTCGAGTGCCTGACCGGCCCGGCCATGGACGCGTACACCCAGGTGGACCAGACCCCGGACGACGCGGCCGAGCAGGCGGCGCTGGTCGAGGCCTTCAAGAAGTTCGCGCAGGGCTGCGCGCAGCGCTCCGGCACCGTGCTGCCGCACGTGTCGACGGTCGAGGCCGCCCGCGACATGGACGTGCTGCGCGCCGTGCTCGGCGACGAGAAGCTGAACTACGTCGGCGCCTCGTACGGCACCTTCCTCGGCGCGACGTACGCCGACCTCTTCCCCTCCCGCGCCGGCCGCCTCGTCCTCGACGGCGCGATGGACCCGTCCCGGCCCGCGGTGGACCTCAACCGCGACCAGACGGAGGGCTTCGAGACGGCCTTCCGGTCCTTCGCCAAGGACTGCGCGGCCCAGCCGGACTGCCCGCTCGGGCAGGGCAACCCGGACGAGATGGGCCGCCGGCTCAAGGACTTCTTCCGCAAGCTCGACGCCCAGCCGGTCGGCACCGGCGAGCGCCGCACCCTCGGCGAGTCGCTCGCCACGACGGGCGTGATCGCCGCCATGTACGACGAGAGTGCCTGGCCGCAGCTGCGCCAGGCGATCACCGACGCCATGAACGGCGACGGCGCCGGACTGCTGGCACTGGCCGACAGCTACTACGAGCGGGAGGCGGACGGCACGTACCAGAACCTGATGTTCGCCAACGCCGCCGTGAACTGCCTCGACCTCCCGCCCGCCTTCCGCGGCCCGCAGGACGTGCAGGCGGCCCTGCCGTCCTTCGAGAAGGCCTCGCCGGTCTTCGGGGCCGGCCTCGCCTGGGCCTCCCTGAACTGCGCGTACTGGCCGGTCAAGGCCACCGGCACCCCGCACCGCCTGGAGGCGAAGGGCGCCGCCCCGATCGTGGTCGTCGGCACGACCCGCGACCCGGCCACCCCCTACAAGTGGGCCCGGTCGCTGGCCGGCCAGCTCGACTCGGGCGTGCTGCTCACGTACGACGGCGACGGCCACACGGCGTACGGGCGCGGCAGCGACTGCATCGACAGCACGATCAACCGCTACCTCCTGGAGGGCACCCCGCCCCAGGACGGCAAGCGCTGCTGACCACCCGGACAGCCCTCCCGCCCACCTGGTGCGAGGCACCCCGAATAACCCTGTAGACTTGGCGCCGCTGCTGATGCGAACCTCCCTACCGGGGAAGTTCTCTCTCCGCAGCTTGCCGCCTTAGCTCAGTTGGCCAGAGCAACGCACTCGTAATGCGTAGGTCTCGGGTTCGAATCCCGAAGGCGGCTCCAGCGAAGCCCCAGACCGGATCCGTCCGGGCTGGGGCTTCTTGGTCTGTCCGGGAGGATGGGGGGATGAGCGACGTGACTGCGGTTGAGGGTGGGCAGGTCTCCGTGCGGGTGGCCGGGGAGGCGGATCTTGATGCCGTCACCGGGCTGTTCCTGGGGTACCTGGAGTTCTACGAGGTGCCGGTCGAGGATCCGGAGCGGCCGCGCGCGTACCTCGCCGAGCGGATGGCCAAGGGTGAGTCGACCGTGCTGGTCGCGGAGCGGGACGGGGCCGGGATCGTGGGCTTCGCCCAGGTGTACCCGACCTTCGCCTCGCTGGAGATGCGGCCGGTCTGGGTGCTGTACGACCTGTTCGTGGCCCCTTCCGGGCGCCGGAGCGGGGCCGGGCGGGCGCTGCTGAGGGACGTGCTGGAGCGGGCGCGGGCGGCCGGGGTGGCCGGCGTGCAGCTGGAGACGGCGTACGACAACGAGACCGCCCAGGCGCTGTACGAGGCGGAGGGCTTCGTGCGCGAGAAGTTCCACGTGTACTTCCACGGGTTCCGCTGAGCCGGGGCCGGGGAGCCGGCTGAAGTTCTGCGGGACGGGGTGAAACATCCGGTGGGGTTCGGCGCGTCCTAGTGGGTGTGGGTGCGCTGCGGGGGTGCGCCCCCGTAAGGAGGGGGAGGGATGAGTGGGTCCCGTACGGACGGGTTCCGCGAGTTCGCCGCCGCGCGCACCGGGCACCTGTACCGCTCTGCGTGCCTGCTGACCAGCGGTGACACCCATCTCGCGGAGGATCTCGTGCAGGAGACCCTGGGGCGGATGTACGCGCTCTGGGGACGGCGCCTCTCGCGGATCGACAATCCGGCCGCGTACGCGCAGACCGTGCTCGTCCGCGCGTTCCTGACGCACCGTCGCCGGAGCTCCTCCTCCGAGCGGCCGCACGGTGAACTCCCGGACACCGACGCCGCCCCCGCGGGCGCGGACCCGGCGCTGCGGATCACGCTGCTCGGGGCGCTCGGGGAACTCGCCCCCAAGGACCGGGCGGTGATCGTGCTGCGGTACTGGGAGGACCGCAGCATCGAGGAGACCGCCGACGTGATGAACGTCAGCTCCGCCGCCGTACGCACCCGCTGCACCCGCGCGCTCTCCCGGCTGCGCGACCAACTCGGCGGAAGCCTTGCCGAGTTCGCCATGCACTGACCGGCGCCACGCGCCGTCGGCGCTCCCTCCGCTCCCTTTTCCTCCTACGCCCTGAAGGTGTGGTTCCGCATGCCCTTTGAAGACGATCTCGGACAGGCTCTCCGGCAGACCGGGGACGGATTCAGCGCCGACCAGCAGGCGCTGCTCGACGGCGGCGAGCGCCGCGGACGGCGCCGGCTGGCGCGCCGCCGGGTCGCGGCCGTCGCCGGCGGCGCGCTGACGCTCGCCCTGGTGGCCACCGTCGGCGCGTACTCCGGCGGACTGCTCGGCGGCTCCGGCAGCGGTGCGACCGTGGCCGCGGGGGGCTCGGGGAACGGCAAGGACCCGGGCGTGCCGGAGCGCGGCGGCAGCGGGGCGGTGACCCCGGAGATGCTGGTCGCGACGCTGAAGGGGCTGCTGCCCGCCGGCACCCTGACGGACACGCGGGCGCGGGGCTCCAAGGACCAGGCCCCCTACGTCTCCGGTGTCTTCGACGACGGGAAGGGCCGGTCGCAGGTCTCCGTCGTGCTCACCCGCATCGACCCCAGCGGGCAGATGTTCCGGCAGATGACGGAGTGCCCCAGCACCACGCAGGTCCCGCACGACGGCTGCACGGAGGAGACCCTGCCGGGCGGCGCCCGCCTGATGCTCTTCCGCGGGTACGTGTACCCCGACCGCCGCAGCGACACCAAGGACTGGCGTGCCACGCTGGCCACCAGGGACGGCTACCTGATCGACGCCAACGAGCACAACGCGCCCGCCGAGAAGGACTCGGGCATCACCCGTGCCGACCCGCCCCTCACCATGGCGCAGATGAAGGCCCTGGTGACCTCCGACCGCTGGCACGCCGCGCTGGAGGACCTCCCCGCGGCCCTGATCGAGCCGCCGGTGCAGACGCCGGCCGGCGGCAACGTCCAGGGCCGGCTGAAGTCCCTGCTGCCCCAGGGCCTGAAGGTCGTGGAGAAGGGCGACGACGGCCCCGACTACACCTTCCTCGTGCTCGACGACGGCAAGGGCAGGTCGCTGGTCCAGATCAACGTCCAGCCGAACATGGGCGATGTGGCCAAGGACCTCTTCGGCAGCGGGGAGGTGACCACCCTGCCCGACGGCACCAAGGTGAAGGCGGAGAAGAAGGTGGGCGAGAAGGGCGGCCAGGGCGTCGTCTGGTGGTCCGTCGACACGCTGCGCCCGAACGGGCTGCGCGTGGTGGTCTCGGCCTTCAACTCCGCCACGCAGCACACCGAGGCGACGCGGGACACGCCCGCGCTGACGATGGAGCAGCTGAAGGCGATCGCCACCAGCGACACGTGGAAGTAGGACCCCGGGGCTCCTGGTCCCGGGCGCGCCCGGGTGCCCGGTCCGCGGGGGCTGCGGCGGGCCGGTGCGCGGGGGACGCGGCGGCCCGCCGCGGGGGACGCGGAGCCCGGTCTCACTTCGCGTCGGCATAGCACTCCACGACCGCCGTCGTGAACGGGAAGCGCACGGGGGTCTGCCCGAAGGCGATCCGCCCGGCCAGGTCACCGGCCGCGCGGATCGCCTCCGCCACGTCCGCGGCCTCCTCGGCGGGGCAGTGCACGATCACCTCGTCGTGCTGGAAGAACACCAGCTCGGCCCGCATCCCGGCGGTCGCCCGGCGCAGGGCCGCCAGCATCAGCAGCGCCCAGTCGGCGGCGCTGCCCTGGACCACGAAGTTACGGGTGAAACGGCCGCGGGCCCGCGCGTTGGTCGAGGCGTACCCGGGGGTCCAGTCCGGGGCGCCGTCCTCGGAACCGGTGCGGCCGTACGAGCCGGGGCCGGAGCCGAAACCGGAGCCGGAGCCGCCGGGGTCGGCGGAGCCGGCCGGGTCGTCCTGGGGGAGGCCCGCCTCGTCGGGGCCGTCCGTCCCCGTGCCCGCGGCCGGCGGGCAGGTGCGGCCCAGGTGGGTGCGTACCAGGCGGCCCTCCTCGCCCGCCTTCGCCGCCTCGTCGACATACGCGACCGCACGCGGGAAGCGGCGGCGCAGGGCGGCGAGGTTCTTCAGGCCGTCGCCCGAGGTCTGGCCGTACACCGCGCCCAGCACCGCGATCTTGGCGGTCTCGCGGTCGCCGGAGAAGGCCCGGTCGGAGACGGCCTTGTACAGGTCGCCCGGCTGGCCGGCGACCTCCATCAGCCCCGGGTCGCGCGAGATCGCGGCCAGCACCCGGGGCTCCATCTGGTCCGCGTCGGCGACCACCAGGCGCCAGCCGGGGTCGGCGACCACGGCCCGCCGGATGACCTTGGGGATCTGGAGCGCGCCCCCGCCGTTGGTGACCCAGCGGCCGGTGACCGTGCCGTTCGCGATGTACTCCGGCCGGAAGCGGCCGTCGTGCACCCAGTCCTGGAGCCAGGACCAGCCGTGCGCGGTGTAGACGCGGTAGAGCTTCTTGTACGCGATCAGGGGCTCGACCGCGGGGTGGTCGATCTCCTGGAGCTCCCAGCGGCGGGTGGACCTGATCCGGATGCCGGCCTCCGCGAAGGCCTTGATGACGTCCGCGGGCAGCTCGGGGCGCACGCGCCGCCCGAAGGCCGCCGAGACCTCGTCGGCCAGCTCGGCGAGCCGGCGCGGTTCGCCACGGCCCGCGTAGCGCTCGCCGAGCAGTTCGGTCAGTACCGCCCGGTGGACGTCGGCCCGCCAGGGCAGGCCCGTCGCGTTCATCTCCTCGGCCACCAGGGCGCCGGCCGACTGGGCCGCGGTGAGCAGGTGGAGGCGGTCGGGGTGGGCGGTGGTGTCGTGCCGGCGGAGCTGGTCGGCGTAGACCGCGAGCAGGGCGTCGAAGGGCACGGGCGTGGTGGCCGCCGGGCTGAAGAGGCTGGACTGCGTGCCGCGCTCGGGCGTGCGCTGCGGGGGGTCGGGGGGTACGGGGGAGTGGGTCAGCCGGGCCCAGGCCGCCGCGGCCGAGCGGGGCTCGCCGGAGCGGCCCTCGTGGCCGAGGAGGAGCAGCTCGGCGTCCTCGATGTCGTAGCAGCGGTCGACGCGGGCACCGGCCGCCAGGATGCGGGGGTACAGCTCGTGCGTGGCGCGCCAGACCCACCGGGTGCCGGGCGGCGCGAGGTCCAGGGCGGCGGGGAGACCGGGCACGGTGCGCACGGGGGCGGCGGGGCGGCCGTCCGGGGTGAGGGGCGCGACCAGTACGGGACCGTCGGCGCCCGTACCGCCGCCGGGCCCACCGCGGTCACCGTCCTCACCCCCGGCCTCGGCGAGGGCCCACCGCTCGCGGTCGCTCATGAGTGCGAGTGTGGCAGGGGGGACTGACAGGGGGCGCTGCGGCCGGGCCGGGACGCGGGCGGTTTTTTGTCCACAGGGTGTGGACGGGCCGGGCGGGTGGACGGGGTGGCCGGGTGTTCCCGTTCGCCGCCGCAGTGCGACGCTGAGGTACGTGAACGAGACCGTCGACCGCGCCTTCGCCGCCGCCCTCTCCTCCCTGGACGACACCGGCCTGGACACCGGCGCCTCCCTGCTGGCCGCCGACGCGGGGGCCTGGCCGGAGACCGGGCGCGAGCTGCTGCGGCGCGGCTCCGCGTACGTACGCCAGGCCTGGGAGCGCGGCTGGCAGCCCGCCGACGTCCTCCGGCTGGTCCGGCGCGACCTGGACGAACGCCACGCCCGCATCGCCCTCGACCTGATCGCCGCCGAGGGCCGCCGGTACGGTGCGGGGCAGCTGACCGGGCGGTGGACCGCCCAGCTCGAGGAACTCGGCGCGGCCGAGGCCTGGTGGGGCGGCGACGAGCGGTACGCGCCCGAGGCCGCCCGGCGTGAGTCGGCGGACCGGTTCACCCTCGCCACGGCCGTCCTGGAGACGCTGCGGCTGCTGGTCCGGCTGCCCTCGGTGGAGCCGGTCGGGCCGCTGCCCGGCGACCCGCTGGCGGCGCTGCCGGTGGCGCACGGCGACCCCAAGACCCTCGGCCGCATCCGGGCGCTGCTCGCGAAGGCCGAGGCCACCCCGTACCCGGAGGAGGCCGAGGCGCTCAGCGCGAAGGCCCAGGAGCTGATGGCCCGCCACACCCTCGACGAGGCGGCGGTGGCCAGGCCCGGGCAGGTGCCGGGGGCCTGCCGGATCGGGGTCGAGCCGCCGTACGAGGAGGCCAAGGCGGTGCTGCTGGACGCGGTCGCCACGGCGAACCGCTGCCGGGCGGTGTGGAACTCCGCCTACGGCTTCTCGACGGTGGTCGGCTTCGAGAGCGACCTGGAGGCGGTGGAACTCCTCTACACCTCCCTGCTGGTGCAGGGCACCCACGCGATGACGCGGGCGGAGGCGGGGCAGCGGGCCGGCGGCCGCAAGCGCACCAAGACCTTCCGGCAGTCCTTCTTCCTCGCCTACGCCTCCCGGGTCGGCCACCGGCTTGCGGAGACGGCCGAGCACGTCGTCGAGGACGCGGGAGCCGCGGACGGCGCGCTCCTGCCGGTGCTCGCCGCGCGGGACGTGGCGGTCACCTCGCGGGCGGAGGAGATGTTCCCGCGGACGACCACGACCCGCCTGCGCGGGGCCACCGACGAGGCCGGCTGGCTGGACGGCACGGCGGCCGCCGACCGCGCGGACATGGGTACGGGGCGCAAGGGTCTGCACCGCGGCTGACCCGTTCAGTCCCAGGAGTTGAAGAGCAGTTCGCTCAGCACGCCCGGCCGCCAGTGGCGGACCTGGGCGAGTTCGGCGTCCGCCAGCGCGCCCAGGTCGACGCGGCTCAGCGGCGTGGCCAGCTCGTCCACCGTCAGGGACCGCAGACCGAGCGGCTCGAAGTCGGCCGCCCAGGGCGGGGGTTCGACGAAGCCCGTGACGGGCGGGCCCGGGACGGGCGGGGAGGCGGTGAAGGCCAGCAGCGGCAGGTGCTCGTGGCGGAGCACGACGTGGGTCTCCGCGTGACGGGTGAGCGCGACCGCGTCGAAGACGGCCACGGGGTCCGTGTCCACGGCGGTGACGCGGGCCCCGGTCCGGCGGGCGACGTCATGGCAGGTACGGAGGAACGCGGTCCGGTCGGTCGTGGCGAGCGGCTCTTCGCCGTGGCCCCAAAAGCCGGTCGCTCCGCGCGGGACGCGCCTCACCGGCCGGTCTCCTCGCCGGTGCGCGGGGAGTCGCGCCGCGGGGCGCCGGGGGCGCCGGGGTCGTCGGACCGCAGGGCCCGCAGCGTCAGGTGCCGGGGTCCGAGGGCGTTCCTGATCATGCGGGGCTCCTCCTGGAGCGGGTGTGGGGTCAGGGGCCGGCGCGGGGGCCGGTGTGCGCCCGGTGTGCGGTCGGGCGGGTGTGTGTGGGTGGGGGCAGGCGCGGGCAGGCCTGGGCGGGCCCGGGCCATGCAACCACCGCGGAGCGGGAACGTACAAACCCGAAGGAGTCCTGAAGAGCCGTCACCGGATGCCGCAAACCAGCTCAATTAATGACCAACCGGTACGCTCGGCCCCATGAGCTGGCTGCGGGCGCTGAAGGAGACCGCCCGATCCGGGATGACCGTCGAGCGCGCCCGCCTGGAGCCGCTCGTCGCCGTCCGCGCCGCCGCCGGCCTCGCCCTCGTCATCGGTCTCGGCCTCGCCCTCCTCGGCCCGGGCGCGGCCGCCAGCTCGGCTTTCGGCGCCTTCCAGGCCGCCGTCGCGACCTTCCAGCGCAGCTGGCGCCCGCGCCCCGTGCTCGCCCTCGCGTCGGGGCTGACGCTGGCCGTCAGCACCTTCGTCGGCTACCTGGTCGGCGCCTCCCACACGGTCGCCTTCCTCGCCCTGCTCGCCCTCTGGACGTTCGTGTCCGGGCTGATGTGGGCCGCCGGCCCGACCGCCGGGATCATCGCCTCCGGCAACGTGGCGATCATGCTGGTGACGGTCACCCTGCCGACCTCCGTGGCCCAGGCCGCCGGCCACGCCGCGATGATCGCCCTGGGCGGGGTGGTGCAGGCGCTGCTGATCGTGCTGTTCCCGGTGCGGAGGTGGGGCGCCCAGCGCGACGCGCTCGCCGACGCCCTGGCCGCCGAGGCCGACTACGCCCGGCGGCTGCGGGAGGACCCCCGCGCGGTCTTCGACCCCGCCCCGCTGATGGCCGCCCGCGACGCGGCCACCGTGACGCCGCGTCAGGCCCGTCGGCGTCCGGCGGAGCTGCACGGCGCCCGGGGCCTGGCCGAACGCATCCGGCCCGTGCTCGCGCTGCTGGCCGACCCGTCGGTGGGCGCCCCCGCGGAGGGTCCCGCCCGCGACCGGGTGCGTGAACTGCTGGGCGCGGCGGCCACGGTGCTGGACGCGGCGGCGCGGGGCATCCGGCGCGGGGAGCCGGTGGCGCTGCCCGGGCCCGCGCTGGCGGTGCTCAAGTCGCCCGACACCGGGGAACTGCTGGCCGGGCCGGCCCGGCGGGCCGCGGCGCGGCTGGCGGTGCTGCTGGACGACGTCGTCGAGACCGCCGAGCCGGGTACCGGGCGGACCGCGCGCTTCGAGGAGTCGATGCTCCGGCCGACGCTGCCGCGCCTGGTGCCGCTGGTGGTGCGGGCGGTCCGCGTCGAACTGCGGCCCGGCTCACCGGTCCTGCGGCACGCGACGCGGGTGGCGGTGGTCGCCTCCGCGGGGTACCTGATCGGGCAGTGGCTGCCGTTCGGGCACGGGTACTGGGCGCCGATGGCCTCCGTGATGGTGATGCGGCCGGACTTCACGCAGACGTACTCCCGGGCGGTCGCGCGGTTCGGCGGCACGCTGGTCGGCGTCGGGCTCGCCACGGTGGTCGTGCAGGTCGCGGAGCCGGGGATGTACGTGTCCGGCCTGCTGGCGGTGGCGTGCGCCGGGCTGATGTACGCCCTGATGCGCACGGGGTACGTGGTCAGCCAGGCCTGCGTCGCCGGGTACGTGGTCTTCCTGCTGGGCATGGGCGGTACGCGGTGGGACCAGACGGTGCCGGACCGGGCCGCGCTGACGCTGGTCGGCGGGCTGCTGGCGATGCTGGGGTACGCCCTGTACCCGGCCTGGGAGACGCCCCGGCTGCGCACGCGGCTGGCCGACTGGCTGGCGGCGGACGGGCGGTACGCGGCGGCCGTGCTGCGGCAGTACGCGGTGCCGGTCGCCGACGCGGGGGCGGTCCGGGCGGCGCTGCTGGACGCGCGGGCGGCGCGGGTCGCGTGGCAGGAGGCGGTGGCGCGGGCCGCCGGTGAGCCGGTCCGGCACCGGGGGCTCTCCCGGGCCGCGGCCGACGACGCCGCCGCCGCGCTGGCCGCGTGCGCCCGGCACGCGATGCTGCTGGAAGCGCACAGACCGCTCCACCCGCCGCAGCCGCCGCCGGGCGCCGAGTCGGTGCGGGCGCACGAGGGTGCGGCCCCGAGCGCCGAGGCGGTGCCGGCGCGGGACACGGCCCCGGGCGCCGAGGCGGTGCCGGTGGGGGATGCCGGCCCGGGCGTCGAGGCGGGGCCGGGCGCGGGGGCCGCGCCGGGGCGCGGGCGGGTACGGGGCTCCGCGCCCGTACCCGGGGGCGGGGAGGCTCCGGCTGCCGCCGCCGAGGTGGAGGCGCTGGCGGCGGCCGTCGAGGCGGAGACCGCACGGGCGGGCCGGGCGGTGCGGGAGCGGCGGGTGCCGGAGTTCCCCGAGGTGCGGGGGGCGGTGGCGGTGCTGCCGGAGGGGGCGCTGCGGACGGCGTCCGTGCAGCTGGCGGACGCGCTGGACGCGGTGGCGGAGGCCCTGCGCCCCTGACGCCCCGGGAAAGCACCCCACCCCACCCTTCTCCCGTTCACCGGGCTGCGCCCGGACCCGCCTCGGGCTGCGCCCGGACCCGCCTCGGGCTGCGCCCGGACCCGCCTCGGGCTGCGCCCGGACCCGCCTCGGGCTGCGCCCGGACCCCGCCGGCTCCGCCCGGTCCCGCTGGGCTGTGCCCTGGCTTCGGGCTGCGCCCGGTCCCGTCTCGGGCTGTCGCCCTGGCCTCGGGATCCGCCGGACCCTCTGGCTGTGCCCTGGCCTTGGGCTGTGCCCGGTCCACCTTCGGGTTGCGCCCGGACCCGCCTCCGGCTGCGCCCGGTCCCGCTTCGGGTTGCACCCGGTCCCGGCGGGCTGCGATCTGGCCACGGGCTGCGCCCGGACCCTGCTTCGGGCTGCGCCCGGGCCGGGGCGTGGCGAGGGACTATTGGAAATGGGAACCGTTTTCGTTTAGGGTGGTGGCATGGCCCGCAACGAGCACCGACCGATCATCAGACTGAAGTCCACCGCAGGGACCGGCTTCACCTACGTGACCCGCAAGAACCGCCGCAACGACCCCGACCGGCTCGTCCTGCGCAAGTTCGACCCGGTGGCCGGCCGGCACGTCGACTTCCGTGAGGAGCGCTGAGCCCGTGAAGCCCGGAATCCACCCCGCCTACGGCCCGGTCGTCTTCCGCGACCGTGCGGGCGGCTTCGCCTTCCTGACCCGCTCGACCCTCGCCGCCACCACCACGGCCACCGTGACCTGGGAGGACGGCGGGACGTACCCCGTGGTCGACGTCGAGATCTCCTCGGCGAGCCACCCCTTCTACACCGGCACCGCCCGCGTCCTCGACACCGCCGGCCGCGTCGAGCGCTTCCAGCGCCGGTACGGCAGCGGCCGAGGGCCCGCGTGAGGAGGCTGCCCGTCGTCATCGTCGGCGGGCTGCACTCGGCGGCCAGGACCGAGGCCGTGGAGGGGCTGCTGCGCGTCGTCCCCGGCAGCGTCGCGCTCCACCACGACCTGGCCACGGCCGCGGAGGGCACCGTGCGGCGCACCCTCCGCGACGCGTCCGGCGAGCAGGCCTCGGGAGATGCCCCGCTGGTCAACGACTGCGCCTGCTGCGCGCTGCGCGAGGACCTGGTCCCGGAACTGGTGCGGCTGGCGGACGCCGGGCTCACTCGGCTCGCCGTCGTGGAGCTCTGGGACTCGGTCGAGCCCAGGGCCATGGCCGAGGTGATCGCCGCCCACGCCGGCGACCGCCTCGTGCTCGGCAACGTCGTCACCGCCGTGGACACCGCCCTGCTGCTGCCCTGCCTCGGCAACGGCGACGACCTCGCCGACGCCGGGCTGGCCGCCGCGGCGACCGACCGGCGCACGGTGGCGGACACCTTCGCCCGCCAGCTGGAGTACGCGCCGGTGCTGGCCGTGGTGGAGGGCGAGGGCGCCGACGATGCGGACCGGGCGCTGCTGACGCAGCTGCACCCCACCGCCCTGCGCGTCCCGGCCGGTGCGCCCGAGCTGGCCGCCCTCGCCGGGGTCGAGCCGGACGCCGCCCTCGCCGCCGGGTCCCACGGCGGGTCCCACGCCGGGTTCGACGTGGCGGCCGCCGCCGCCCGGCAGCATCCCGCCTGCGCGCTGCTGCCGCACGAGGCGGACGAGTGCGGGGTGGGCACGCTCGTCTGGCGCCGCCGGCGGCCGTTCCACCCGGAGCGGCTGTACGCGGCGCTGGAGGACCTGGCCTGCGCCGCGGCCCGCAGCCGCGGGCGGTTCTGGCTGGCCGACCGGCCCGACACCCTGCTGGCGTGGGACGCCGCGGGCGGCGCGCTGTGCGTGGAGGGCGCGGGCCCCTGGCTCGCCTCGCTGCCGGAGGCCGCCTGGGAACTCGTACCGCCGGTGCGGCGGGCTGCCGCGTCCCTCGACTGGCACCCCGTGCACGGCGACCGCTGCCAGCACCTGGTCTTCACCTCGCCCGCCCTCGACCGGGACGGGCTGGCCCGGCTGCTGGACTCCTGCCTGCTGACGGACGACGAGTACGCGACCGGGCCCGAGGGCTGGAAGGCCCTGCCCCGCGCCTTCGACGGGCTGCTCGACCCCGTCGCCTGAATCCGGTCCGGCCCCCTGGTTCCGATTACCCGAGAACTCCCGACACCCGGAGGAATGAATTCATGCCCCGGCGCGACGCGTCACGCAAACCACTGAAGGCCCGCCCCAACCCGCTGGATGCGGCGGGGATCACGTACATCGACTACAAGGACACGGATCTCCTCAGGAAATTCATCTCCGACCGCGGCAAGATCCGTAGTCGCCGCGTCACGCGGATCACGGTCCAGCAGCAGCGCCAACTCGCCAAGGCCATCAAGAACGCCCGGGAAATGGCACTTTTGCCCTACGGTTCGGGGAGTCGCTGACCTCCGCGTGACCAGGGGAACACCCCGCGTGCACGTGCATCTGCCCATGCAGCGGCATGTGAACACAGCTATGATCCGGTGCAGTTGACATCTGCACTATCGGGGGCTTCCTGTGGACCACGCGTACAACGGCATGGCCGCCACAGCACTCGACGGGGTGGTCTGGCAGAAGAGCAGGCACAGCAACTCGCAGGGTTCCTGCGTCGAGTTCGCGAAACTGCCCGGGGGGAACGTCGCCGTCCGCAATTCACGGCACCCGGACGGTCCGGCGCTGGTCTATACGCCGGCCGAGATAGAGGCACTGCTGCTCGGGGTGAAGGACGGCGAGTTCGACCATCTGATCGCGCCCTGACCCCGCACACGAAGAACGCCCGGCCTCCACACCAGGCCGGGCGTTTCCCGTGTGCTCTCCGCCGCTCCGCGTTCCGCGCGGCGCGGTGGCGCGGCGCGTACGCGCCTTAGTCGTGGAGCCGGAACAGCGCCCAGACCACCTTGCCGGTCAGGCGCCCCGCGAGCGGGTGCCAGCCCCAGCTGTCGCTGTACGAGTCCACCAGGAACAGTCCGCGCCCCGACTCCAGGTCGCAGTTCTCCTCGGTCCGCTCGGGCGAGAAGCCGGAGAAGCCCTCGTCCCCCGTCCCCGTCGGCGAGTCCTCGCTGGGGTCGCGCACCGCGCAGACCAGCCGGGTGCTCCACCGCATCAGGTGCAGCCGTACGTGGGACTCGTGCTCCGAGCTCCCGCCGGTGCTCCCGGGCAGCGCGTGCCGCAGGGCGTTGGTGACGAGTTCGGAGACCACGAGCGCGACGTCGTCGAAGCGGTCGTCGAGGCCCCACTGGCCCAGGGTCGAGCGGGTGAACGAGCGGGCGCCCCGCACCGCTTCGAACCTGGCGGGCAGGGCGCAGGACGCGGACCCGGAGACGGCCGTGGGGTCGACCGGGGGCAGCCCCTGCCGTAAAGGCTCGAGCATGGTCGATCCATTCGTCCCCATGCGAGGCACTCCCGGGAGTCGCGGACGGAGCGGTACTGCGGGGTGGCGCCTTGCGCCCGCGCGGATTGCACGCAGGTGCGCGGCACCATGGTTCCGAATGCGTAGGGCAGATGCAAGGGCAGATGCACGTGCACGCGCCCGGGCTGTCCGTTCCCGTGATGGTTCAAGCTCATTTCTTCCTACGTCTACTTACGGACTTCTTTTCCGGGAGCGCGGATTCCGTTACAGAACGAGTACGGGCCGATGCGTTTTGGTGGCAGACTGCGGGGCTCGGGGTACGGGGGTCCCGCCGACTGGCACGAGCGATGGGGAGGGTAGGAGAAGTGACCACAGGAGAGGCATGGGGGTCCCCGGCAGGGGGCGGTTCCGTGGTGCGTCGCATCCTCCTGGGATCACAGCTGCGGCGACTGCGTGAATCCCGTGGGATCACCCGTGAGGCGGCCGGTTACTCGATCCGTGCGTCCGAATCGAAGATCAGCCGCTTGGAGTTGGGAAGGGTGAGCTTCAAGGCAAGAGACGTAGAGGACCTGCTGACGCTCTACGGGGTCACCGACGGCGCGGAGCGCGAGTCGCTCCTCGGTCTCGTGCGCGAGGCCAACGCGGCGGGCTGGTGGCACAGTTACGGCGACGTGCTGCCCGGGTGGTTCCAGACGTACATCGGTCTGGAGGGCGCGGCCTCGCTCATCCGCATCTACGAGGTGCAGTTCGTGCACGGTCTGCTCCAGACCGAGGCCTACGCGCACGCGGTCGTCAGCCGCGGCATGCCCGGGGCCTCCGCCGCCGAGATCGACCGGCGGGTGGCGCTGCGCCTGGAACGCCAGAAGACGCTGGTCTCCGAGAACGCCCCCTTCTTCCACGCGGTGCTCGACGAGGCGGCCCTGCGCCGTCCGTACGGCGACCGGGCGGTCATGCGGGGCCAGTTGGAGCACCTCATCGAGATCTCCCAGCGGCCCAACGTACGGCTCCAGGTCATGCCCTTCAGCTTCGGCGGCCACGCCGGCGAGAGCGGGGCCTTCACGCTCCTGCGCTTCCCGGAGTCCGACCTCCAGGACATCGTCTACCTCGAACAGCTCACCAGCGCGCTCTACCTCGACAAGGATGACGAGGTGGCCCAGTACGACCGGGCGATGGAGCGCCTCCAGCACGACTGCCCGGACCCGGACGCCACCCGGGATCTTCTCCGCGGTCTGCTCCAACTGTCTTGACACACAAGTAGGATGACGGCCATTCAGGCTCCAGTGCAGCGCAACGGTGCGCGCTCGCAGTAAGGGATGACATGTCCATATTCACCGAGCTGGCTCACCAGTACATCGACGGCGAATGGCTGGCCGGAACCGGCTCGTGGGACATCATCGACGTCAACCCCTACAACGGCGAGAAGCTCGCCGCCATCACCGTGGCCACGGTCGAGCAGGTCGACCAGGCCTACCGCGCCGCCGACCGCGCCCAGCGGACCTGGGCCGAGACCAGCCCGTACGCCAGACGTGCCGTGCTGGAGAAGGTGCTGAAGCTCACCGAGGAGCGCGAGGCCGAGATCGTCGAGGCGATGATCGACGAGCTCGGCGGCACCCGTCCCAAGGCGGAGTACGAGGTCCACCTGGCCAAGGAGTTCCTCCGCGAGGCCGTCCAGCTCGCCGTCCGGCCCGAGGGGCGGATCCTCCCCTCGCCGGTGGACGGCAAGGAGAACCGCGTGGAGCGGCTGCCCGTCGGCGTGATCGCCGTCATCAGCCCCTTCAACTTCCCCTTCCTCGTCACGCTGAAGTCCGTCGCCCCCGCCCTCGCGCTCGGCAACGCCGTGGTCATCAAGCCGAACCAGAACGCGCCGGTGGTCGGCGGCGGCGTGATCGCCAAGCTGTTCGAGGACGCCGGTCTGCCGGCCGGCCTGCTGAACGTCCTGGTCACCGACATCGCCGAGATAGGCGACGCCCTCCTCACCCACCCCGTGCCCCGGGTGATCTCCTTCGCGGGCTCGGACCGCGTCGGCCGCCACGTCGGCGCCGTCGCCGCCCGCCACTTCAAGCGCACCGTCCTCGAACTCAGCGGCAACAGCGCCCTGGTCGTCCTCGACGACGCCGACCTCGACTACGCGGTGGACGCGGCCGTCTTCAGCCGCTTCGTCTACCAGGGCCAGGTCTGCATGGCCGCCAACCGCATCCTGGTCGACCGCTCCGTCGAGGCCGACTTCACCGAGCGCTTCGTCAAGCGGGTGCGCTCGCTCAACACCGGCGACCCGCACGAGCCCGACGTACAGATCGGGCCGCTGATCAACCCCTTCCAGGCCGAGGCCCTCACCGCCCTCGTGGACCGGGCCCTGGAGGCCGGCGCCACCGCACTCGTACGCGGCGCTACGCGCGGCAACCTGGTCGAACCCACCGTCCTGACCGGCATCCCGGAGGACTCGCCGCTCCTGGGCCAGGAGATCTTCGGGCCGGTGGCCCTGCTGGTCCCCTTCGACGGCGAGGACGAGGCCGTACGACTGGCCAACGCCACCCCGTACGGGCTCAGCGGCGCCGTGCACACCCGGGACGTGGAGCGGGGTGTCCGCTTCGCCAAGCGCATCGAGACCGGCATGATCCACGTGAACGACTCGACCATCGGCGACGAGCCGCTGGCCGCCTTCGGGGGCGAGAAGGCCTCCGGCATGGGGCGGCTCAACGGCGAGGCCACCATCGAGGCGTTCACCACCCAGAAGTGGATCTCGATCCAGCACGGCCGCTCGCGCTTCCCGTTCTGAAACCCGTCGCGGAACGCGCGCCATTGAGGACAGATCCTGACCGCAAGCCCCCGTAGCGTCTTTCCTGTCGGCCGGAGCGGCCGGCAGCGACACCAAGCCCTACGGAAGGACCGGTCATGGTCACCCACGTTCCCGCGGAAGCCCAGGGCGACGAGCGCGGCGCACTGCTCGCCTTCGCCGAGGCCCAGCGCGGCGCCCTGCGCCGCTCGGTGCTCGGCCTGACCGCCGAGCAGGCCGCGAGCCGTCCGAGCGCCAGCGAGCTGTCCCTGTCGGGCCTGCTCAAGCACGTGGCCGAGACCGAGCTGAACTGGCTCCGGCTCGCGCAGCAGCGGCCCAACGAGCGGCAGCGCACCGAGGAGACCTGGGGCGACAGCTTCCGGCTGGTCGGCGACGAGACCGTGGCCGGGGTGCTGGCCTTCTGGGACGGCGTCGTCGCGGAGCTGGAGGAGTTCATCCACTCCGTGCCCAGCCTCGACGAGACCTTCCCGCTGCCGCCGGCCCCCTGGTTCCCCAAGGAGGGCAAGGTCTCGATGCGCTGGCTGCTGCTCCACCTGGTGGAGGAGCACGCCCGGCACGCCGGCCACGCCGACATCATCCGCGAGTCGCTGGACGGCAAGACCGCGTTCGAACTGGTCGCCGAGGCGGCGGAGACGGCCTAGCCGGCGTCCGCCACCGGGCCGTCCCCGGTGGCGTACGGGTTCTCCTCCCCCTCCCGGAGCACCCCCACGAAGGGCTCGCCCTCGCCGGCGAACACGTACGCCCCGCCCTCGATCCGTTCGGCCAGCCCGCGGGTCCAGGCCGCCTCCGCGTCGGCCGTGTGCAGCCACATGTCCATGATCTCGCCGATGTGACCGAGCCGCTCCGGCCCCTCTTCGGGCAGGTAGCGGCCGGTCACGGCCGCCCGCCAGGCGGCCAGCCGCTCCAGCCGCTCCCGGAGCAGGACGAGGACCTCCGCGCGCGGCAGGTCCACCATGAAGCCGATCGCCGCCGAAAGGGCGTCGCGGTGCTGCCCGTGGCCGGCGAGCGCCTCCCGCAGCAGCCGCAGGTACTCCGCGCGGCCCGCGTCCGTCAGTTCGTACTCGGTGCGGGGCGGGCCGCCGGCCGCGCTCGGCGCGACCTCGTGCGCCAGCAGCACGCCCTGCTTCGCCATCTGCTTGAGCGCGTGGTAGATCGAGCCGGGCTTGGCGTTCGACCACTCGTGCGCGCCCCAGAACTCCAGATCGTTGCGCACCTGGTAGCCGTGCGCCCGCCCGTGCTGGCGGACCGCTCCGAGGACGAGAAGACGGATCGCGGACATGCGGACAGGCTAGGCCGTCCGGATCAGGCCGGGTGCTTGTCCTCCGGGCCGGGCCGGACCTCGGCCGGCCGGGCCCCGTACGCGCTCCCGTCGGGCTTCAGCCGCATCTGCTGCCGGCCCGTCACCAGCAGCCAGGCCGGCAGCGAGGCCAGGCACAGCAGCGGCAGCAGGTCCACGGTCGGGACCAGGACGGCGGCCGTGAACAGGCTGAGCCAGGCCTCGCGGGTGGTGGCCAGCAGGACGCCGAGGACCGCGCAGCTCACCCCCACGGCCGGCTGCACCTCGGGGACCAGCTCGCTGATGCCCAGCCCCAGCGAGACGCCCGCGAACACCGCGGGGAAGATCCGCCCGCCCCGGAACCCGGCGGCGGACGCCGTCACCAGCGCGGCCACCTTCACCAGGGCCATCCCCACCAGGGCTCCCGCCGAGTGGTGCGACTCGGTCAGCTCGCCGATCTGCTCCAGCCCCTTGAAGAGGGTGAGGTGGCCGCCCAGCGCGCCCAGCAGGCCCAGGACGACGCCACCGGCGGTCAGCATGAGCACCGGGTGCCGCAGGGCGTGGAAGGCCCGGTGGAAGTACGGGAAGGCGTACACCCCCAGCAGCCCGAGCACGGCGCCCACCGGAGCCACGACGAGCGCCGCCACCACGTCGCCCCAGTGGGGTCCGGAGAACGGGGGGAGGTCGACCTGGAACACCGGCTCGGTGATCAGCGTGGTCGTGAGCCCGCCGGCACTCGCCGCCACCAGCGGTGCGAAGAGCCGGTCCCACACCGCCCAGTCCCGGGTGGCCGCGTCGGCGTCCCCTTCCCCGGGAGGGGCGGACGGCCGACCCGCGCTCGCGGCCAGCGACTCCGACAGCACCAGCGCCGCCGCCACCGGTGTGCCGAACAGCGCACCGATCGTCCCCGCGGCGGCCAGCGAGGCCCACAGCTTCGCCGAGCCGCCCGGCAGCAGCCGCATCCCCGCCCAGTAGGCCAGCGCGATGTTCGCGGCCGTGATCGGGTTCTCGGGGCCCAGGCTCACGCCGCCGGCCAGCGACAGCATGCTCGCCAGCAGCAGCCCGGGAATCACGCCCGGCGCCAGCGGCGGGTCGACCAGCCCGGTGGTGGCCGGGTCGGGGCCCGCGTGCCCGTGCACGCGCCACACGACCAGGCCCACCGCGAGGCCCGTGGCGGTCAGCACGACGAGCATCCAGAAGACGGAGTAGCGCCCGATCCCGAGGGCGTCGGGCACGGTTTCCCAGAGCACCGACTGGAGGGCGTCGGCGGCCTCGCTCACACCGATCAGCAGGAGGCTGCAGCCGACGCCCACGACGAGCGCGGGCAGGGCCAGCCTGGCCAGCATCGGTGCGGGTCGCGCAGAGGTGGGGGCCACCGGATCACCGTATAGGCGGAAACCGGATCAAGCAGGTCGAAAAAGAGCAACTCGGACGGTGGGCGTCGGCCGACTTGCACCTCACGCGACGTGAGGACCCAGGCTGGAGCGCGTACCGAACGACAGGAGCGGAAAGATGAGCTACTCCGTGGGCCAGGTCGCCGGTTTCGCCGGAGTGACGGTGCGCACGCTGCACCACTACGACGAGATCGGCCTGCTCTCCCCGAGCGGCCGCAGCCACGCCGGGCACCGGCGCTACGAGGACACCGACCTCGACAGGCTCCAGCGGATCCTGTTCTACCGGGAGCTCGGCTTCCCGCTCGACGAGGTCGCGGTCCTCCTGGACGACCCGGACACCGACCCGCAGGAGCACCTGCGCAGGCAGCACGCGCTGCTGACGGACCGGATCGACCGGCTGAAGGAGATGGCGGCGGCCGTGGAACTCGCCATGGAGGCGGACAAGATGGGCATCAACCTCACCCCGGAGGAGAAGTTCGAGGCCTTCGGGGACTTCGACCCCGACCAGTACGCGGCCGAGGCCGAGCAGCGCTGGGGGAACACCGAGGCGTACCGGCAGTCTCAGCAGCGGGCCGCGCAGTACACCAAGGAGGACTGGCAGCGCTTCATGGCGGAGCACGAGGGCATCGCCCGACGGCTCGCCGCCCTGATGGAGGAGGGCGTCCCGGCCGGCTCCGAGCCGGCGATGGACCTCGCCGAGGAGCACCGCGGCTGGATCGGGCACAGCTACGACTGCTCGTACGAGATGCACCGCTGTCTGGGTGAGATGTACGTGGCGGACCCGCGCTTCACGGCCACGTACGACCGCATCCGCCCGGGCCTCGCGGTCTACCTCCGCGAGGCGATCGACGCGAACGCCGCCCGGCGCGAAAAGTAATCGAATGGCAAAGACCCCTGCCCGGAACCTGGAACCGGGCGGGGGTCGGGTGCGTTGATAATTGAGGCACCCCCACTGCAAGGCAGCGCCGCCGCCCCCGAACCCAGGAGTCCGGAACACGTGTACACGACGACGCTCGCGCTCGGCCCGGAGTGGCTGTCGCCGGACTATCTGATCTCCCACTTCGGGCTGATCGGCATCCTGGTGATCGTCTTCGCCGAGTCGGGTCTCTTCGCCTTCCTCCCCGGCGACTCCCTGCTGTTCACGGCCGGCCTGCTGGTCGCGAACGGCGAGTACATCAAGCAGCCGCTGTGGCTGGTGTGCACGCTGATCGTGGCCGCCGCCGTCCTCGGCGACCAGGTCGGCTACCTGATCGGCAAGTACTTCGGCCCCAAGATCTTCAGCCGCCCGAACTCCAAGGTCTTCAAGAAGGAGAACCTGGACAAGGCGCACGAATTCGTGGAGAAGTACGGGCCCAAGGCCATCGTCCTCGCCCGCTTCGTGCCGATCGTCCGCACCTTCGCGCCGATCGTCGCGGGCGCCGGCCGGATGAAGTACCGCGTGTTCTTCACGTACAACCTCGTCGGCGCCATCGGCTGGGGCGCGGGCGTCACGATCGCCGGCTACTGGCTCGGCCAGTTCGGCTTCATCAAGAACAACATCGAGCCGATCCTCGTCCTGATCGTCCTCATCTCCGTCATCCCGGTCGTCTTCGAGGTCCTGAAGGCCCGCAAGGAGGCCAGGAACAACCCGGCTCAGGAGGCCGCGGACGGCAGCGCCGCCCAGCCCTCCCAGCGCGGCCGCCACGCCCGCCGCTAGCGGGCACGGAAGCGGTACCCGGAAGGGCCGGGACGCCACGGGCGTCCCGGCCCTTCCGCGTGCGCGGCCCCGCGCGGCCGCTAGAAGCCGCGGGTGCGCTTGGCCGACTGGCGCTTTTCCGCGGAGGCGCGGCCCGGGAGGCGGAGGAAGAGGCGGGAGACCTCGGAGCCCAGGTTGACGCCGATCGCGATGGCCAGGGCCAGGGCGGCCGCGTTCGTGAGGGAGGCGAAGCCCTTGTCGAGCCTGCCCTCAGCGATCGAGAGCAGGCCGTAGTACGTCGCCGAGCCCGGCAGCAGCGGGCCGATCGCGGCGGTCACGTACGGCAGCGCCGTGGCGTGCCGGTAGCGCGAGAACAGCTGGCCGAAGAGGCCCACCAGGCCGGCGGCGACGGCGGTGGACGGCACCGGCGGGATCCCGCCGGCGTAGTGCAGCGCGCCGAAGGTCACCCAGGCCACGCCGCCGTTGAGGGTCACCACCCAGACCGTGGACCAGGGCTGCTGGAGCAGGATCGCGAAGGTGAAGACCAGCACCATCGAGGCCGCGATCTGGACCGGCGGGCGCTCGGTGATCCGCAGGACCTCCTCGGGGTTGGGCGAGGTGTGCAGCTGCAGGCCCAGGTAGAGCACGACCAGCACGCCGATGATGATCCCGATGAAGAGGTACATCACCTCCAGCAGCCGGGCCGAGGCGGTGATGTAGTAGCCGGTCAGGCCGTCCTGCACGGCCGCGACGAGGGCCCGCCCGGGCAGCAGCGCGAACAGCCCGCCGGTGATCACCGCGGAGGCCTTCACGTCCCATTCGAGCAGGCTGATGGCCACCCCGATCGCGGCCGGCGGCATGGCCGCGACCACGAACTGGTAGAACTCCGGCAGCCCGCGCCCGGCGCAGATCCAGGCCAGCCGGTCGCCGAGCACGGCGCCGAGCGCCGCGGCGAAGAAGACCAGCACGCCACCGCCGACGAGCGTGGAGGCGGCACCCGCCAGCAGGCCGGCGGCGGCCGTGAGCACCCAGCCGGAGTACGGGTGGCGGTTGCGGCGGATCTCCGCCAGCCGGCGGTACGCCTCCTCCAGGGAGACGTCGATCTCGGGCGTGCTGATGTCGTGCACCAGCCGGAAGACGGCGGCCAGCCGGGTGTAGTCCGTGCCGCGGCGCCGCACCGTGCGGTTGGCCGACACCGGGTCGTCCACCAGGGAGGGCTGGTGGGTGATCGACAGCATCGTGAAGGTGACCGTGGGCTCACAGCGGTCCAGGCCGTAGCTGCGGGCCACCGCGAACATGGCGGCCTCGACGTCCTCGGCCCCCTCGCCGCCGGCCAGCATCAGCTCGCCGATGCGCAGGGCCAGGTCGAGCACGCGGGGCACGGCGGGACCGGCCTCGCCGTGCCGCTGCGCCGGTTCCGTCACCGGCCGGTCGCCCACCGGCATCCGGAGCATCGTGCGCATCCGGTCCTGCCAGGGGGACTCCGTCATCCGGGCGAGGGGGAAGTCCTGGCCGCCGGTGTACGCGGGCGGTGAGTGCTGGGCGCTGTACGTCCGGGGCGGGGCGAACGCGGAGCCCTCGGGCTCGGCCGCGAGGGTCTCCAGCCCGTCCGGAACGGTGAACTCCGAGGTCGGCTGCTCGTCCTCCGGCACCGGGGCGGACTCGACGCCCTCCGGTGCTGCGAAGGCGCTCCGCGCCTCGTCCGACCGCGGTTTGCGGTCCTCTGCCCCCTCGGCCTCCGCCACGCGCACTCCTGTCCCTGGCCGCCCCGGGTATCAGTATGCGGAACCGTTTCGTCCACGGCGAAAGGGGATCCCTCCAGGTGGGAACGCTGCCGGGCACGCGAACGGGCGGCACTCCGGAGATCGGAGTGCCGCCCGTCGAAGACCGGTTGCGGGTCGTACCAGCCGTCACAGACCGGATGCGGGTCCTACCGGCCGTCCGCCCGCCGACGACCGCGCGGGCGGAAGAGCCGAAGGGCGCGCTGGGGCCGGTGCGCGGTGCGTGCAGACCGCGAGCGCTTCCCTGCGGGAGCCGGGTGGGTCACCGGCCCCAGCATCGAGGCGCCCGGAGGCGAAAGAGCCCCAAGAAGGGGTCAGTGCCCGCCCTGCTCCTGGAGGCGCTTGAAGGAGCGCTCGATCTCGGCCTCGGCCTCGGTGCGGCCGACCCAGTTGGCGCCCTCGACGGACTTGCCGGGCTCCAGGTCCTTGTAGACCTCGAAGAAGTGCTGGATCTCCAGGCGGTCGAACTCGGAGATGTGGTGGATGTCGCGCAGGTGCTCGACCCGCGGGTCCGAGGCCGGCACGCAGAGCAGCTTGTCGTCGCCGCCCGCCTCGTCCGTCATGCGGAACATGCCGATGGCACGGCACTTGATCAGGCAGCCGGGGAAGGTCGGCTCGTCCAGGATGACCAGGGCGTCCAGCGGGTCGCCGTCCTCGCCGAGGGTGTTCTCGACGAAGCCGTAGTCGGTCGGGTAGCTGGTCGAGGTGAAGAGGCGACGGTCCAGACGGATCCGGCCGGTCTCGTGGTCCACCTCGTACTTGTTCCGCGAACCCTTCGGGATCTCGATGGTGACGTCGAACTCCACGTCCTGCTCCTCCATGATCACGTTGCTTCGAGTGACAGCGCGTCCACCCGGGGGCCGGGGTGCCATGCTCGCGGCAAGACGCAGTGGTTAAGTGTCCCTCACGCAGTCGTGTGATCGCGAAAGGGGCTGGTCCGAGGTGCCGCTGACAAGGACGTGGCAGCTCGCCGCGGGGTCGGCCGTGGCGGGCCTCGCCCTGGCGGTCGGCGCCGTTGCCGCGGCCGGGCCCTGGGACTCGGGCCAGCGTAAGGCCGAGCGGGACCGGGCAGCGGCCCAGGGCCGCACGGGTGGCGCAGATCACGGCCTCCCGGCCGGTCCCGGCAGGGGCCCGGCGGGCCTCCCGGAGCCCGTGGCGGCGCCCAGCGCGCCCGGGGTGCTGCCGGGCCTCGGTACCGCCGCGGTCACCCCGGCCAAGGCGACCGCGCTCGCGAAGGCGCTGGCCCCGCTGCTCGGCGACGCCGGGCTGGGGACCACCCGTACCGCCTGCGTCGTGGACGTGGCCACCGGTCGGGTGCTGTACGGGTCCGACGAGGCGCGCCCCATGACCCCCGCCTCCACCACCAAGATCGCGACCGCGCTGGCGGTCCTCGCGGCCCGGGGCGCCGAGTACCGCATCGAGACCCGGGTGCTCGCCGACCCCGACGCCCGCCGCGTCGTCCTGGTCGGCGGCGGCGACCCGACCCTGACCGCCCGCACCCCCCGCGGCGCGGGCGGACCGGCCGCCGGCACCCCCGGTGCCCCGCCGGCCCCCTCCGCCGCCCCGGCCCGTCCCACTCCGGCCGCCGGCACCCCCGCCCCCGTCTCCTCCCGCCCCCTGGTCCCGGCACCCGGCCCCGCCGCGCCCCCGGCCGCCCTGCGCGCCGCCGGCGGCCCCGGCGCCACCGGCGGCAGCCTCGTCGAGCTGGCCGACCAGACCGCCCGGCAGCTCAGGGCCCGCGGCGTGACCTCCGTACGGGTGGACTACGACGCGGCCCTCTACTCGGGACCCGCCACCCACCCCATCGGCGCCGGCAACGAGAACATCGCCCCGGTGAGCGCCCTGATGGCCGACGAGGGCCGGCTGGACGGCTCCGCGGCCGGCCCCGCCCCCCGCGCCCAGGACCCGGCGGCCGCCGCCGCCCGCACGTTCGCCGGTCTGCTCGGCGACCGCGGCGTACGCGTGACCGCCGGCCCCGCACCCGGCCGACCCGCCCCCAAGGCCGCCCCGGTGGCCGCCACCGCGTCCGCGCCCCTCTCCGTACTGGTCGAGCGCATGCTGACCGAAAGCGACAACGACCTGGCCGAGGCGCTGGCCCGGCAGACCGCCCTCGCCGCCGGACAGCCCGCCAGCTTCGCGGGCGCCGAGCGCGCCGTCACCGCCCAGCTGCGCGCCCTCGGCGTCGACCTGCGCGGCGCCCGCTTCGCCGACGGCAGCGGCCTCAGCCGGCACGACCGGGTCAGCGCCGCCCAGCTCACCGGCCTGCTCGCCCGCGCGGCCGACCCGGCCCGCGCCGAACTGCGGCCGGTGCTCACCGGCCTCCCGGTGGCCGGCTTCACCGGCACCCTGCGTGCCCGCAACGCCGACGGCTCCCCGGCCGCCGGACTGCTCCGCGCCAAGACCGGCACGCTCAAGGGCGTCAACTCCCTGGCCGGCACCGTGGTCGACCCGTCCGGACGCCTGCTGGCCTTCGCGTTCCTCGCCGACGGCACGCCCGGTCCCGGCGCCGCCCAGCCCGCCCTCGACCGCCTCGCCGCGGCCGTCGCCACCACGACGCAGTGAGGCCGCACCCCTCTACGGATGGCCGTTCGTCCACGTACGGTTGACGTATGACGAGCATCGGTGGTGCGGAGATGGTCGACTGGAACCTCGCGGTCTCGACCGCGACCCGGCTGGTCCGGCCCGGCCCTGAGGTCACCCGGGACGAGGCGCGGGCCGTCGTGGCCGAGCTGCGGCGGCACGCCAAGGCGGCCGAGGCGCACGTGCGCGGCTTCGTGCGGATGATGCCCGAGGACGCGCCGGTGGAGGACACCCCCGTGCTCGTCGTGGACCGCGCGGGCTGGGCCAAGGCCAACGTGGCCGGCTTCCGGGAACTGCTGAAACCGCTGCTCGACAAGATGCAGGAGCGCCGCGGCAGCACCGGAGGCGTGCTCGGCACCGTCGGCGGCAAGGTCACCGGCGTCGAGCTGGGCATGCTGCTCAGCTTCCTGGCGTCCCGCGTCCTCGGTCAGTACGAGACCTTCGCCCCCGTCAGCCGCGACCTGCCCGGCTCGGCCGCCGGCGGCGGACGGCTGCTGCTGGTCGCGCCCAACATCGTCCACGTGGAGCGGGAGCTGGACGTCGCCCCGCACGACTTCCGCCTCTGGGTGTGCCTGCACGAGGAGACCCACCGCACCCAGTTCACCGCCGTGCCCTGGCTGCGGGACCACCTCGAAGGCGAGATCCAGGCCTTCCTCGGCGCCACCGAAATGGACCCCTCCACCGTCCTGGAGCGGCTCCGCGAAGCGGCCCAGGCCTTCGCCGGCGCCCGACCCGAAGACGAGGCGGCGGACGGCAGCCGCTCGCTCGTCGAGGTCGTCCAGACCCCCGAGCAGCGCGAGATCCTCGGCCGCCTCACCGCCGTGATGTCCCTGCTCGAAGGCCACGCCGACTTCGTCATGGACGGCGTCGGGCCCGAGGTGGTGCCCTCCGTCGCGGAGATCCGCGAGAAGTTCCAGAAGCGCCGGGCCAGCGGCGCCGGCCGGCTCGACGCGGCGCTGCGCAGGCTCCTCGGGCTCGACGCCAAGCTCCGCCAGTACCGCGACGGCGAACGCTTCGTGAGCGCCGTCGTGAACCAGGTCGGCATGGACGGCTTCAACCGCGTCTGGACCTCCCCGAACACCCTCCCCACCAAGGCGGAGATCGCCAGCCCGTCCGACTGGGTCCAGCGGGTGCACCGTAAGGCGAGTGAACCGGAGTGACGCAAAGCGACCACTGATGTCTCCCAGAGCGGCTCAGCATCACCCATCCGAGGGACCGTGAGCCGTGGATAGGCGTGCGATGCTCAGGGAACGGCTCGGCTCTGTCACCATCGACGCACTCTGAGTGACGTCCCGGTCTCCGGGTCCAGGCTCCGGACCCCGACTCCGGGCCCACTCCCGAGCGCACCACCCGAGCACCACCCCGAGGCATCCCAACTCCACCGAAGGGCACCGGACATGGGTCCCCATCCTGCGGTCGCGGCGATACGCCTGGCGGTCCGCCGCGTACTCCACGACGTCCTCACCGACCACGAGCAGCGCCACCCCGGCGCCACGGGCGCCACCCGCCCCCTGGTGCTCGTCGCCTGCTCCGGCGGCGCCGACTCCATGGCACTCGCCTCCGCACTCGCCTTCGAGGCCCCCAAGCTCTCCGTCCGCGCCGGCGGCATCACCGTCGACCACGGGCTCCAGCCCGGCTCGGACCTGCGCGCGGCCGAGGTCGTCACCCGACTGACCGCGCTCCGCCTCGACCCGGTCGAATCCGTCGCCGTCCGCGTGGGCCGGGACGGCGGACCCGAGGCCGCCGCCCGCGACGCCCGGTACGCCGCCCTCGACGAGGCCGCCGAGCGGCTCGGCGCCGCCGCCGTCCTGCTCGGCCACACCCGCGACGACCAGGCGGAAACGGTGCTGCTCGGCCTCGCCCGCGGCTCCGGCATCCGCTCCCTGTCCGGAATGGCCGAGAAGTCCGCCGGCACTGGATCGGGCGCCGTCGGCCGCTACCGCCGCCCCTTCCTCAACATCGACCGGCAGACCGCCCGCAAGGCCTGCATGGTCCAGTCCCTCCCCGTCTGGGACGACCCCCACAACGCGGACCCCGCGTACACCCGCTCCCGGCTGCGCCACGAGGGCCTGCCCGCCCTTGAGAAGGCCCTCGGCAAGGGCGTCGTGGAAGCGCTCGCCCGCACCGCCCAGCTCTCCCGGGACGACGCCGACGCCCTCGACTCCTGGGCCGCCCAGGCCGACACGTCCGTACGCGACGACGCCGGCCAGCTGGAGTGCGCGAAGCTCTACGCCCTGCCCCCGGCCGTACGCCGCCGGGTGCTGCGCAGGGCGGTCGTCGCGGCCGGTTCCCCCGCCGGATCGCTCTTCGCCCGTCACATCGAGGAAGTCGACCGGCTGATCACCGGATGGCGCGGTCAGGGAGCCATCAACCTGCCCGGCCGCGTCGAGGCCCGGCGGCAGGGTGGCAGACTTGTCATCCGGCAGGGCTGAAGCACGGCTGAGTCCTCCGGGGCCTCCCCGGAACCCCGGCCGACAACGAAAGTGATACGGGTGGACGAGAAGGACATGGGCAGCGACCTCGCGTCGGTGCTCATCACCAAGGAAGAGATCGACGCGAAGCTGGCCGAGCTGGCCGCGAAGATCGACGCGGAGTACGCGGGCAAGGACCTGCTCATCGTCGGTGTCCTCAAGGGCGCCGTGATGGTGATGGCGGACCTGGCACGCGCCTTGTCCACCCCGCTCACCATGGACTGGATGGCCGTCTCCTCGTACGGCGCGGGCACGCAGTCCTCGGGCGTGGTCCGGATCCTCAAGGACCTGGACACCGACATCAAGGGCAAGCACGTCCTGATCGTCGAGGACATCATCGACTCGGGCCTGACGCTGTCCTGGCTGCTGTCGAACCTCGGCTCGCGCGAGCCGGCCTCCCTCGAGGTCGTCACGCTGCTCCGCAAGCCCGACGCGGCCAAGGTCGCGATCGACGTGAAGTGGGTCGGCTTCGACATCCCGAACGAGTTCGTCGTGGGCTACGGCCTCGACTACGCGGAGAAGTACCGCAACCTCCCGTTCGTGGGCACGCTCGCCCCGCACGTCTACGGCGGCTGACGGCCACGCTGCACGACACCCCGGCGGCTCCGCGCCGCCGGGGAACCCCTCCCGCGTTCCCGCCGTTGGAGCATGCGAAGGCGGATTTGTCAGCCGTCCCATCAGGCCACGGGTGACAATGCTGGGGTACCTTCCGAAGAACAGTCTTTACTCACAGCAGCATTTACCTACGGGCAGGAGGGACGGGGCGATCACCGCCCCGTATGGATGGACGTGAAGCGAATCTTCCGTGGGCCGGTCATGTGGATCGTGCTGGCCGTCCTCGCCGTGGTCGTGTTGATGAATGTCGTCGGCTCGGGTGGCGGCTACAAGTCGGTGGACACCAGCAAGGTTCTGAGCGCGATCAGCCAGAACCAGGTCAAGCAGGCGAGCCTGACCACCGGCGACTCTCAGATGATCAAGATCGAGCTGAAGGACGGCCAGAAGCTCGACGACGAGAGCGGCAGCAAGTTCCAGGCCAACTACATCGGGGACCAGGGCGTCCAGATCGCCCAGGACCTCCAGACCAAGTCCGACGGGGGCCAGATCCCCGACGGTTACTCCGTCACGCCGGACAAGACCAACCCGTTCCTGGGCGTGCTGCTCTCCCTGCTGCCGTTCGTCCTCATCGTCGTGGTCTTCCTGTTCCTGATGAACCAGATGCAGGGCGGCGGATCCCGGGTGATGAACTTCGGGAAGTCCAAGGCCAAGCTGATCACCAAGGACACCCCGAAGACCACCTTCGCCGACGTGGCGGGGTCCGACGAGGCGGTCGAGGAACTCCACGAGATCAAGGAGTTCCTGCAGGAGCCGGCCAAGTTCCAGGCCGTCGGCGCCAAGATCCCCAAGGGCGTGCTGCTCTACGGCCCGCCCGGCACCGGCAAGACCCTGCTGGCGCGCGCCGTCGCGGGCGAGGCGGGCGTCCCGTTCTACTCGATCTCGGGTTCCGACTTCGTCGAGATGTTCGTCGGTGTCGGCGCCTCCCGGGTCCGTGACCTCTTCGAGCAGGCCAAGGCGAACGCCCCGGCGATCGTCTTCGTCGACGAGATCGACGCCGTCGGCCGTCACCGCGGTGCCGGTCTCGGCGGTGGCCACGACGAGCGCGAGCAGACCCTCAACCAGCTCCTCGTCGAGATGGACGGCTTCGACGTGAAGGGCGGCGTCATCCTGATCGCCGCCACGAACCGGCCCGACATCCTCGACCCGGCACTGCTCCGCCCGGGCCGCTTCGACCGGCAGATCGCGGTCGACCGCCCCGACATGCAGGGCCGCCTGGAGATCCTCAAGGTCCACCAGAAGGGCAAGCCGGTCGCCCCGGACGTCGACCTCGCGGCCGTCGCCCGGCGCACCCCCGGCTTCACCGGTGCGGACCTGTCCAACGTCCTGAACGAGGCCGCGCTCCTCACGGCCCGCTCGGACAAGAAGCTCATCGACAACCACATGCTGGACGAGGCGATCGACCGCGTCGTGGCGGGCCCGCAGAAGCGGACCCGGATCATGTCCGACAAGGAGAAGAAGATCACCGCGTACCACGAGGGCGGACACGCCCTGGTCGCGGCGGCCTCCCCGAACTCCGACCCGGTCCACAAGATCACGATCCTGTCCCGCGGCCGGGCACTGGGCTACACCATGGTCCTGCCCGACGAGGACAAGTACTCCACGACGCGCAACGAGATGCTCGACCAGCTGGCGTACATGCTGGGCGGCCGCGCGGCCGAGGAGCTGGTCTTCCACGACCCGACCACCGGCGCCGCGAACGACATCGAGAAGGCCACCGCCACGGCCCGCGCGATGGTCACGCAGTACGGCATGACGGAGCGCCTCGGCGCGATCAAGTTCGGCGGCGACAACACCGAGCCGTTCCTGGGCCGCGAGATGGCGCACCAGCGCGACTACTCGGAAGAGGTCGCGGCGCTGGTCGACGAAGAGGTCAAGAAGCTCATCGAGACCGCGCACAACGAGGCCTGGGAGATCCTCGTCGAGAACCGCGACGTCCTCGACAACCTGGTCCTCGCGCTGCTGGAGAAGGAGACGCTGGGCAAGGAGGAGATCGCCGAGATCTTCTCGACCATCGTCAAGCGCCCGGCCCGCCCCGCGTGGACCGGCTCCTCCCGCCGCACCCCGTCGACCCGCCCGCCGGTGCTCTCTCCCAAGGAGCTCCAGCTGACGAACTCGGCGAACGGCACCTCGACCGGCACCGTCTCCACGGAGAAGGGCATCGAGGTGGCTCCGGAGGACCGCCCCGAGGCGTGACCTCCGCCCCCGGAATGGATGCCGCGCCCCACCAGGTTCTAGCCTGGTGGGGCGCGGCATTTTCGTATGCCCGTGTGACGTAGACAGGAACGAGGCACAGATGACCGACCCAGTGACCCTGGACGGCGAGGGCACGATCGGCGAGTTCGACGAGAAGCGCGCCGAGGCCGCCGTGCGCGAGCTGCTCATCGCGGTCGGCGAGGACCCGGACCGCGAAGGCCTCCTGGAGACCCCGGCCCGCGTGGCGCGTGCGTACCGGGAGATCCTGGCCGGCCTGTGGCAGCGGCCGGAGGACGTCCTGACGACGACGTTCGACCTCGGGCACGACGAGATGGTCCTGGTGAAGGACATCGAGATCGTGAGTTTGTGCGAGCACCACCTGCTCCCGTTCCACGGTGTCGCCCATGTGGGCTACATCCCGGCCGAGAGCGGCAAGATCACCGGGCTGTCGAAGCTGGCGCGCCTCGTCGAGGTCTACGCCCGCCGTCCGCAGGTGCAGGAGCGCCTGACCACGCAGGTCGCGGACTCCCTGATGGAGATCCTCGAGGCGCGTGGCGCGATCGTCGTCATCGAGGCCGAGCACATGTGCATGTCGGTCCGCGGCATCCGCAAGCCGGGCGCCAAGACCACCACCTCGGCCGTCCGCGGCCAGCTCCGCGACCCCGCCACCCGCAACGAGGCGATGAGCCTGATAATGGCGCGCTAGCCGGATCGTCGGCCCTGCCGCGACGCCGCCCCTGACCGGAACATTCCGGTCAGGGGCGGCGTCGTGGCGGATCGGTGACGGACGCCCCCTCGGCCGGGTGGACCGGTCAGGGGTCAGGCCCGGGCGGCGGCCTTGTCGTCGTCGTTGTCGTCCGGGAGGCGGCAGACGCGCTCCAGGAAGAGGGCGGCGGCGATGACGGCGGCGCCGGCGAGGACGGCGAAGCCCGCGTAGATGGCCTGGTCGCGGCGGGCGGGGACCTCCAGGGCCTCGGTGGCCAGGAAGAGGCCCACGCCGCCGTACAGGCCGCTGACGACCGCCGAGACCAGCGCGCTGGCCTGGCCGAAGACCACCGCGCGGGCCGCCATCAGGGGCTCGACGCCCTTGGCGCCGGGCCGCCGCTCGCGCTGGGCCTTCAGCCGGGCGCGCAGCGAGAGGGCGGTCGCCAGCAGGACCACGGCGATCACGGCGAGCACGATGGGTGCCGCGAGGGGCACGCCGGGCAGGCTGCCGTACGCGTTCCAGAGCTTCGCGGCGGACCAGGCCAGGACCACGGCGATCACGAAGATCCCGGCCAGGACCTTGAGCCTCAGTTGCTTCACGTTGCCGTTCCCCGCTTTCCGCTCCTCCGGCAGTCCACAGGCTAACGACTATTCGGGCAGGCGCAGTTCCAGGTCGGCGCGCGGCGCGACGCCGGCGGTGCCGAGTGCGGTCAGCAGGGCGGCCACCGGGCCGTGGCCGGGGATCTGGGCCGCCGGGTCCATGTCGTGCCAGGGGGCCAGCACGAAGGCGCGCTGGTGGGCCCGCGGGTGCGGGAGGGTGAGGACCGGGTCCTCGGAGAGCACGTCGGCGTAACTGATGATGTCGACGTCGATGGTGCGGGGGCCCCAGCGCTCCTCGCGGACCCGGTCGAAGGCCTCTTCGATGGCCTGCCCGCGCTCCAGCAGGGAGCTGGGCGGCAGGGTGGTCTTGAGGATCACGACGGCGTTGAGGTACGAGGGCTGGGTGCCGGGGTCGACGCCCCAGGGCTCGGTCTCGTAGACGGGGGAGACGGCCTTGACCCGGACGCCGGGGGTGTCGCCGAGGGCGTCGATCGCGCCCTGGAGGGTGTCCAGGCGGTTGCCGAGGTTGGAGCCGAGGGCGACGACGGCGAGTTTGGGGTTGGACAGCGTCACGTCCGCCGCGTCGACGGTCTCCACCACGGAGGCGGGCACGGGCTGGACGGTGGGATCGCTCTGGGCGTGGTTCATCCGCGGCTCCGGGTGATGGTGATGGTCACGTCGTCGAAGGGGACCGTGATCGGCGCGTCCGGCTTGTGGACGACGACCTCGACCTCGGCGACCGCCTCGTGCTTCAGGCACTGCTGGGCGATCCGCTCGGCGAGGGTCTCGATCAGGTCGACGGGCTCGCCCTGGACCACGTCGACGACCTCCTCGGCCACCACGCCGTAGTGGACGGTCTTCGCCAGGTCGTCGTCGGCCGCCGCGGGGCGGGTGTCGATGTGCAGCACCAGGTCGACGATGAAGGTCTGGCCTTCCTCGCGCTCCCGGGGGAAGACGCCATGGTGCCCGCGGGCCTTGAGGCCGCGCAGCGCGACACGATCCACGCGAATCACTCCTGCTTTTCGTAGGTTCTTCCGGCCCCGGGACTGCCCGGGACCTTGGGCCTACGCCGAGTGCGGTCGGCGTCGTCCTCCTTCGAATCTACCTGCGAAGGACGGCACCGCTTGCCCATGGGGGTCAGGAGGGGTCGTTTTCCTCGTCTTCTTCGGACTCGGTGAGTACGGGAGAGGCGTGGTGGGACCACACGCGCCACCCCTCGGGTGTGCGTCGGAACACATTCGTCGCGACGACGAGCTGGCCGACGAGCGGGCCGAGCTCGCCGCCGTCCTCGGCCGGGCCGCCGCTGAGGATGTTCTCGGTGCAGGTGACCACGGCGGTGTCGCCGATCACGGTGACCTTGGTGTCGGTCAGGAAGAACTGGATGTACTCCGTGTTGGCCATGATCAGCGCGTACGAGCGGAGCACCTCGCCGCGGCCGCTGAGGGCGGGCCAGCCGGGGTGGACGCAGGAGATCTCGTCGTCCAGCCAGAGGGCGGACAGGCCGTCGAAGTCGCCGCGTTCCATCGCCTCGTAGAAGGCCGTGTTGGCCTGCTCGACGGCGTCGATGTCGGACTGGGGACGGGTCACCGGGCGGCGCCCTCGACGGCGCGGGCGACGCGGACGGCGTCGGCGGTGGCCCGTACCTCGTGGACGCGGACGGCCCAGGCGCCTTCGTGGGCGGCGATGGCGGAGACGGCGGCGGTGGCGGCGTCGCGTTCGCGGGCGGGCGGCGGGGCGGCGCCGTCGGCGCCGGCCAGCACCCGGCCGAGGAAGCGCTTGCGGGAGGCGGCGACCAGGACGGGCCGGCCGAGGGCCCGCAGCTCGCGGAGGTGGGCGACCAGGGCGAGGTCGTGTTCCGCCTGCTTGGCGAAGCCGAGGCCGGGGTCGACGACCAGGCGTTCGGGGGCGATGCCGCCGTCGACGACGGCGTCCATGCGGGCGCGGAGCTCGGCGGTGACCTCGGCGACCACGTCGTCGTAGACGGCGCGGCTGTTCATGTCCTCGCTGAAGCCGCGCCAGTGCATGACGACGAAGGGGACGCCGGTGTCGGCGACGGCGGGGATCATGCGCGGGTCGGCGAGGCCGCCGCTGACGTCGTTGACCAGGACGGCGCCGGCCGCGACGGCGCGTTCGGCGACCGCCGCGCGCATGGTGTCGACGGAGACGGTGACGCCTTCGGAGGCGAGGCCGCGGACCACGGGCACGACCCGGCGCAGCTCTTCGTCGGCGTCGACGCGGGTGGCGCCGGGCCGGGTGGATTCGCCGCCGACGTCGACGAGGTCGGCGCCCTGGGCGACGAGGTCGAGGCCGCGCTTGACGGCGGCGGTGGTGTCGAACCAGCGGCCGCCGTCGGAGAAGGAGTCGGGGGTGACGTTGACGACCCCCATGACCGCACAGCGGTCCCACTCGGGCAGGCCGGTGACCCGGCCCCTGGCGTCCGCTCCCGGCAACGTGTTCATGGCATCAAGGGTAGGGCCGTCGGGGTGGCCCCACGCAGCCCGGACCTCGCGCCGGCGCCGTACGCGCGTCCCGTTCACGCAGCCTGGACCTCGCACTCCTCGGCGGTCCGGGTACGGGCCGTCCTGGCCGGCACGGGGTTTCCGGCGGCCGGTGCCGGGGCGGCGGTCAGGTGCTGGCAGGGCCGCGGCTGACGCGCGGGGCGGCGGCGGGGGAAGAGCCGGGGCAGGGCGAGGGTGACGAAGCCCTCGGCCTGCATGGCGGCGAAACCGATGCGGGGCAGGTCGCGGGTGGTGCGGAAGACGACGAAGCGGGGCTCCCAGCGGGGGCGGAACTTCGCGTTGAACTTGTACAGCGACTCGATCTGGAACCAGCGGGAGAGGAACACCAGCAGGCCGCGCCACATGCGCAGCACCGGGCCGGCGCCGATCTTCTCGCCGCGGGCGAGCGCGGAGCGGAACATCGCGAAGTTCAGCGAGACCCGCTCGATGCCGAGCTGGGGCGCCGCGGCGAGGGCGGCGACGATCAGCAGCTCGTTCATGCCGGGGTCGGCGGAGCGGTCGCGGCGCATCAGCTCGAGCGACATGCCGTCCTGGCCCCAGGGGACGAAGTGCTGGATGGCCTTGAGGTCGCCGTAGGGGCTGGTGTCGCCCTCTTCGGTGCGGTGGGCGGTGACGATGACGCAGTCGCCGTCACCGGGGTCGCCGACCCGGCCCAGTGCCATGGAGAAGCCGCGCTCGGTGTCGGTGCCGCGCCAGGCCTCGGCGGCGCCGCGGACGGCGGTCAGCTCGTCCTCGGTCAGTTCGGCGACCCGGCGCACTTTGGTCGTGTAGCCGTTGCGTTCGATGCGCTTGACCATCTGGCGGACGTTGCGCATGGCGCGGCCGCCGAGGGAGAAGTCCTTGACGTCGACGATGGCCTCGTCGCCGAGCTCCAGGGCGTCCAGGCCGGTCTCGCGGGTCCAGACCTCGCCGCCGGTCTCGCTGCAGCCCATGACGGCGGGGGTCCAGGAGTGGGCGCGGGCCTCCTCCATGAAGCGCTCGATGGCGCCGGGCCAGGCCTCGACGTCGCCGATGGGGTCGCCGGAGGCGAGCATCACGCCGGAGACGACGCGGTAGGTGACGGCGGCCTTGCCGCTGGGGGAGAAGACGACGGCCTTGTCGCGGCGGAGGGCGAAGTGGCCGAGGGAGTCGCGGCCGCCGTGCCGGGCGAGCAGCTCGCGCAGCCGGGACTCGTCGTCCTCGGTGAGGCGGGCGGCCGGGTGCTCGGGGCGGAAGGCGAGGTAGATGGTGGTGAGGGCGGTCAGCATGCCGAGGGCGCCGAGGGAGTAGCCGACGGTCCAGCTCACCCGTCCGGCGTAGGCGACGGGGCCTTCGATGCCGAAGAGGCCGTAGACGACGTGGGCGAGCTGCTCGGCGATGCCGGGGTCGCCGATCACGCGGCGCGGGTGCGAGTTGACGATGACCAGGCCGAGGCCGATGGACCCGGCGCTCATCAGCACGAAGTTGGCCAGTGCCTTCCAGCGGCTGCGGGGGTCGGGCAGGGCGTCGAATTCACTCCGGTGCCGCAGCAGCAGCGCGAGGAGCGCGGCGGCGATCAGGACGCCGATGACGGAGTGCCGGTACGTGAACTGCGCCACGGCGCCGGCCGGCAGCAGCACGACGGCGGCCCGCCAGGCGCGGCGCTTGCGCCGCTTGAGCCCGTGGGCGAGGAGCAGCAGCAGCACGCCGGCGCTGATCGCGAGGGCCGCGGCGAAGGGGCCGAGGGCGCCGGGGAGCACCTCGGCGACGGCGTGGACGCGGCTGTGCCGGAACCGCGGGAAGACGCCCGCGGCGATGTCGAGCAGACCCACGAGGGTGCAGGCCGCGCCGACGAGACGGGGTACGGACTCGGGACGTGGGCCGCGGAGGAAGCGGCGCACCTTGCTCGGAACCTGTCCCGACTTATCGCCATCTATCCTGCTAGACATCGCTTCCTGCAGCTCCGCGAGAGATCCTGTGACCGAAGGCCACGGCGGCTTCCGGACATGTGCGACCACTAGGACGGCACAGAGCGGGAGCGGGTTCACTGACGCAAGAAGAAAAAACTCGTCCCGCCTTCAGAAAGTCGCTGACTGCATCATGGGTCTCACCAGCAATACGGTTCTGGCGCTGGCCGTCGCCGCGGGAGTGCTGCTGTTCGCGGCGACCGTCTGGTTCTGGCCGCGGTTGTCGGGCCGCACGTGGCGTGCGGTGCTCGGCCGGGTGGCGCTGCTGCTCGCGACGCAGCTGGCGCTGTTCTCCGCTGTGGGGCTCGCGGCGAACAAGTCCTTCCTGTTCTACGGCTCGTGGGCCGATCTGCTCGGTCAGGAGACGGAGCCGGGGGTGGTCGTCGACCACTCGGCCGGCAGCAAGGACATCAAGGTCGTCGGTACGCAGAAGCTGGACGTGCCGGGCGGTGCCCGGCCGGCGGTCGGCGGCCAGATACAGAAGGTGGTCGTCGCCGGGGAGAAGTCGAAGATCACCAGCCCGGCGTACGTCTACCTGCCCCCCGAGTACTTCCAGCCGCAGTACGCGGGGAAGAACTTCCCCGCGTCGATCGTGCTGACCGGCTACCCGGGCACCGCGGAGAACCTGATCAAAGGGCTGAACTACCCGATGACGGCCTACAAGCAGGCCAAGGCGGGGAAGATGCAGCCGATGATCCTGGTGATGCTGCGGCCGACGGTGGCGCCGCCGCGGGACACCGAGTGCGTGGACATACCCGGTGGCCCGCAGACCGAGACCTTCTTCGCCAAGGACCTGCCCAAGGCCGTCACCGAGACGTACCGGGTGGGCAAGGAGGCCCGGAACATGGGCTTCATCGGCAATTCGACCGGCGGCTACTGCGCCCTGAAGATGGGCATCCACCACCCGGAGACCTTCGGTGCCGCCGCGGGCCTGTCCGCGTACTACAAGGCCGCCGAGGACCCGACGACCGGTGACCTCTTCCACGGCGACAAGGCCCTGCGGGCCCGGGCGAACCTGCTGACCAGCCTGAAGGCGAAGCAGCCCGCGAAGACCTCGTTCCTGGTGACCAGTTCGGAGACGGGCGAGGGGAACCTGGGCGACACGAAGAAGTTCATCGCGGACGTGAAGTCCCCCGACCGCGTCTCGTCGATCATCCTCGACAGCGGCGGCCACAACTTCAACACCTGGCGCCGCGAGATACCGCCGATGCTGGTGTGGATGAGCGGCCGCATCCAGGCCTGAGGCCCGCATCCAGGGCCGGGGCCCGGGCCCCGGCCCCGGTGTCCGGGCTTCAGGCGTCCGCCGAGGCCCGGCGCAGCGCGCGGTGCACCGACAGCGGGGTGAGTACGCCGACCAGCGCGCCCGAGCCGGGATCCGTGACCCCCACCCGCCCGGAGTCCTCCTGGAGCAGCAGGGCGAGCGCCTCCCGCAGCGAGGCGCCCAGGGGGATCCGTACGCCCGGAACGCCGTCGCCCGGGTCCGCGGGCTCCAGGTCGGCGCGCCCGACCGGGGTGACCGCCAGCCGCTTCAGGCCGCGGTCGGCGCCGACGAAGGAGGCCACGTACGGGGTGGCGGGGGAGCCCAGCACCTCGGCGGGGGCGGCGAACTGCTCGATGGTGCCCTGCCCGTAGACGGCGATCCGGTCGCCGAGCCGGACGGCCTCCTCCAGGTCGTGGGTGACGAGCAGGATCGTCTTGCGGACCGTGCGCTGGAGGGCGAGGAACTCGTTCTGGAGGCGCTCGCGGACCACCGGGTCCACCGCCCCGAAGGGCTCGTCCATGAGCAGCACCGGGGGGTCGGCGGCGAGGGCGCGGGCCACGCCGACGCGCTGGCGCTGGCCGCCGGAGAGCTGCTCGGGGTAGCGGGGGCCGTGCACCGCGGGGTCGAGGCCGACGAGTTCGAGGAGCTCGGCGGCGCGGGCGCGGGCCCGGTCCTTCTTCACGCCCAGCAGGTGCGGGACGGTGGCGGTGTTCTCCAGCACGGTCTTGTGCGGGAAGAGGCCGACCTGCTGGATGACGTAGCCGATGCGGCGGCGCAGTTCGACCGGGTCGGCGTCGGCGATGTCGTGGCCGTCGAGGAGGATCCGGCCCGAGCTGGGCTCGATGAGCCGGTTGACCATCTTCATCGTGGTGGTCTTCCCGCAGCCCGACGGGCCGACGAGGGTGACGAGTTCGCCTTCCGCCACCTCGAAGGAGAGGTCGTCGACGGCGGTGGTGCCGTCGTCGTACCGCTTGCTCACCTGCTCGAATCGGATCACGCGTGCCATCCTCGCGCATCCCGGACGGCCTCGTGTGAAGGGAGTGTTGCCCGCGTGCGAAGGATCGCGGGTGTTGTCGGTGACCGGGGTTATGGTCGGGAGACAGACGGGGGGTGAAGGGATGGCAGCGCCGAACTGCCTGGTCGCGAACGACTGGATCTGCTGGGAGTACGTCCGGTCGCGCAGCCAGGAGCTGACCGACGCCACGTTGCAGCACGTGTGGATCACGCTGGTCTCGGTGCTGATCGGGGTGGCCGTGTCCGTGCCCCTCGCGCTCCTCGCGCGGCGCGGGAGGCGGTGGGCGGCGCCGGTGCTGACCGTGACCACCCTGCTCTACACGGTGCCGTCGCTGGCGATGTTCTCGCTGCTGCTGCCGGTCTTCGGGCTGTCGGCGGCGCTCGTGGTGACCGGCCTGGTGCTGTACTCCCTGACGATCCTGGTGCGGAACGTGCTGGCGGGGCTGGAGGCCGTGCCGGAGGAGGTCCGGGAGGCCGCCCGCGGGATGGGGTACGGGCCGGGGCGGCTGCTGTGGCAGGTGGAACTCCCGCTGGCGCTGCCCGCCCTGCTGGCCGGAGTGCGCATCGCGACCGTCTCGACGGTGGCGCTGACCACGGTGGGCTCCATCGTCGGCCAGGGCGGTCTCGGCAACCTCATCGCGCCGGCCGTGCAGAGCTCGTTCAAGGCGCAGGTGCTGACCGCCTCGGTGCTGTGCGTGCTGCTGGCGCTGGCCGCCGATCTGCTGCTGCTCGGCGTGCAGCGGCTGGTGACGCCGTGGACCCGTGCGGCGAAGGGGGCCTGAGCGATGTCCGTACCCGCCGGGACCTGGCGGTGGCTGAGTGACCCCGGCCACTGGTCGGGGGACTCGGGCGTGTGGCACCGGCTGGCGGAGCACGTGTACGTCAGCGGGGTCGCCCTCGCGGTGGCCTGCGCGGTCGCGCTGCCCGTCGGCCTGTGGCTCGGCCACGTGGGCCGGGGCGGTTCGCTGGCCGCGCAGGTGTCCAACGTGGGCCGCGCGGTGCCGGTGTTCGCGGTGCTGGCGCTGTTCATGGTCTCCCCGCTGCGGAACGCCGGGTACCTCCCGACGATCACGGCGCTGGTGCTGTTCGCGGTGCCGCCCCTGCTGACGAACGCGTACGTGGGCGTGCGGGAGGTGGACCGGAGCGTGGTCGAGGCCGCCCGGGGCATGGGCATGTCCGGCGGGCAGGTGTTCCGGCGGGTCGAACTGCCGCTGGCCAGGCCGCTGGTGATGACGGGGCTGCGGTCCGCCGCCGTGCAGGTGGTGGCCACGGCCACCATCGCGGCCATGGTCGGCCAGGGCGGTCTCGGCCGGATCATCACCGCCGGCTTCACCACGTACGACACCCCGCAGGTCGTGGCGGGCGCGCTGCTCGTGGCCCTGCTGGCCCTGGTCGTCGAGGGGGTGCTGGTGCTGGGCGACCGGCTGCTGTGGCCGGACCGCCGCCGCTGACTCGCGCCCGTGGCCCGTACCCCGTGGCCCTTGTCCCCAGACCCGTGTTCCCGCGCCTCCGCGGACCCCGCCGCCCCCGGCCTTCCGCTGTTCGTTCCCCTGCTGTGATCGGAGTCCTCATGTCCAAGACCACGCGCCTGCTCGGCGCCGCACTCGGGGTGCTGGCCCTGACCGGTTCGCTCGCCGCGTGCGGCGGCGAGAGCCTGGAGAAGAGCAAGGCGGGCGGCTCCTCGGCCCCGGCCGGCTCGGGCGGGAAGGGCTCGCTGGTCATCGGCGCGGCCGGGTTCACCGAGTCCAACGTGCTGGCCGAGCTCTACGCCCGGGTGCTGGAGGACGCCGGGTACGGCACCTCGATCAAGACGGTGAGCAACCGCGAGCTCTACGAGCCGGCCCTGGAGAAGGGCGAGATCGACGTCGTGCCGGAATACGCGGCCACGCTCGCCGAGTTCCTGAATGCCAAGGTGAACGGCCCGAAGGCACCCGAGGAGAAGCCGGTCGCGTCGAGTGACGTGGCGGCCACGGTGGCCGCCCTGGAGAAGCTCGCGGGCCCGCTGGGGCTGAAGGCCCTTCCGGCCGGCGGGGCGGTCGACCAGAACGCCTTCGCGGTGAGCGGGGAATTCGCCCGGAAGAACAACCTGAAGACCCTTTCGGACCTCGGCAGGTCGAAGCTGAAGGTGAAGATCGCGGCCGGTGACGAATGCGCGGTACGGCCCTTCTGCGCCGTGGGTCTGAAGGCCACATACGGAATCGATGTTTCCGGTATCGACCCCAAGGGAGTCGGTACCCCGCAGGCCAAGCAGGCCGTCAAGGACGGCGTTGACCAGCTGGTTCTCACCACGACCACCGACGCGACGCTGGACTCCTTCGGGCTGGTCCTGCTGGAGGACGACAAGAAGCTGCAGAATGCCGACAACGTCCTTCCGGTGGTGAATGCGAAGGATGCCGGAAGTCCCGAGATCGCCGCCGCCCTCGGGAAGTTGACCAAGGTCCTGACCACGGCGGATCTCGTGGAACTCAACCGCAAGGTCGACGCGGAGCGGGCGAAACCGGCCGATGTCGCCGAGGCGTACCTGACGGAGAAGGGGCTGATTGCGAAGTAGCCCTTCCGCTGAGGGGTAACCGCCTGGGAACAGATTGCCGGGCGGTTACCCCACGGCATGCCCACGCACTGTAAATTTCAGGCCATGCCACGTGGACGCCACCGCCATTCGCCGCCCCTGCACAGGCTGCTGACCCCCACGACAGTCGCCGGTGTGTCGCTCACGAGCGCCGCCGTCGCCTGGCTGCTGGCGGAACCGGTGGCCCTCCGCCTCCTGGTCGCCCTCACCTCGGCCGCCGGCGTGACCGGCGCCGTCGTGATGCGGAACTGGGACCGGGCCGCGGGCCGCCGCGTCGCCGAGCTGACCCGTGAGCGGGTGCGCGACGAGTGGCGCAGCGAGGACCGCATCGCGGAGCTGGAGTCCGAGCTGGAGGAGTCCCGCGCGGTACGGGCCCGGCTGGACGCCAAGCTGCGGGCCAAGCGGGTCGAACTGGCGGGCCTGCGCGGGGAGCACGCGGCCCTGCTGCGCCGCTACGCCACCGCGGAGACCGAGCGGGCCAGCGCCCTGGAGGGGCGCCGCCTGCTCGCCATCGAGGTCTCGGCCCCGGCGGGCGCCAAGGAACTGCCGGCCCCCTCCGAGGAGCGCACGGCAGCCGGGGCCCCGACCCCGGTGGGCTACGCCCGCGCGCACGCGGCGATGGCCGCGCTGGCCCGCAAGGCCGAGGCGCAGGCGAAGAAGCAGACCAGGGCGGTGGGCCCGGGCAGGATCCCGGCGGCGCTGCCCGCTCCGCGGCCCGGCGGCGGCAACGGCACCCGGCCCGGCACCGCGGCCACCGCGGGAGACGGGGCCGGCTCCGGCTCCGACGCCCCGGCCGCACCCGAGGGCGAGCACGCCCGCCCCGGCGCCCCGACGCTGCCCGAACGCCGCCGGCAGGCCGTGGTCGCCCCGTACGCGGGCTCCCGTACGGCCTCCCGCGTGGAGGGCGGCTTCGACTTCTTCGGCACCAAGACCGCGGCCCAGGCCAAGGCCGCCATCGAGGCCGTGCAGAACGAGGACCTGGCCGACGTGGTCGGCGCCGAGGCCCTCGCGGTCCACAAGGCGGAGTCGGCCGACCCGGAGTTCAAGCCGCGCGAGGCCGGGCACCGGGCCGTCGGCCAGGTCATCGACCTGACCGCGCACGACGAGACCGAGGCCATCGACGTCGGCGCCCTGCGCACGGCGATCTCCTAGGCCCCCGCCCGAAGCGCGGGGCCGGGCGCTGGAGTTCGGCCGCCGCACCCTCTCGGGCGTCCCCGTCGCCCGCCGCCCCGGCGGGCCGGACCCGCCTTAGCCCGTGTAGGTCCCGATCAGCCGGGCCAGGTGCTCGCCCGCCGTGTGCAGCGGCGCCTCGTCCCGGGTGACCTGGGCGGTCACCTCGGCGCCTTCGAGGGTGTTGATGACGGTCACGGCCAGCTGCCGGGCGTCGGCCTCGGCGATCCCGCCGGCGACCAGCCGCTCCGCCACGATGGCCTGCCAGTCGCGGAAGGCGCGGGCGCAGGCCTCCTGGATGTCCGGGAGCCGGTCCAGGGTCTCCAGCGCGGTGGCCGTCACCGGGCAGCCGTCCGCCCACTGCGAGGAGTGCAGGGCCCGCGCGAGCCGCGTGGCGACGGCCCGTACCGCCTCGGCCGGTTCCGTCTCCGACTCCAGACCCTCGCGGAGCAGCGCCGCGAACTCCTCGTTGCCGAACTGGACGGCGGCCACCGCCAGTTCCTGCTTGCCACCGGGGAAGAAGTGGTAGAGCGAGCCGAGGGTGGCCTCCGCCTCGCGCACGATCTGCTTGATCGGCGCGTTCTCGTACCCCTGGTGCTGCATCAGCCGTGATGCGGTCCTGACCAGGCGGTCCCGTGTCCCCAGTGTCATGGGCGCAGCGTACCCCATTCACTAAATAGAGCGTTCGCTCTAGAGCCTGTGCTACGGTCTGCCCCATGCTCTGGATAGAGCGTTCGTTCTAGTGGTGCTTCACGAGTGTCTCAAGGGGAGAGTCATGGGCAAGCGAGCTGTGAGCGTGATCGGTCTGGGCCCGATGGGTCAGGCCATGGCCGAGGCCTACCTGGCCGCCGGCTACGAGGTGACCGTCTGGAACCGCACCCGCGCCAAGGCGGAGCCCCTGGCCGCGCGCGGTGCCACGGTGGCCGGCTCGGTGGGGGAGGCGCTGGCGGCCGGGGGACCGGTGCTGCTGAGCCTGATCGACACCGACGCGATGTACCCGACGCTCGGCGAGGCCGACCTCTCGGGCCGGGTGCTGGTCAACCTGTCGTCCGACAGCCCGGAGAAGGTGCGGGCGGCCGCGCGGTGGGCGGCCGGGCGGGGCGCCTCGTACCTGGTGGGCGCCATGAACATCCCGCCCTCGGGCATGGGCAAGCCCGAGTCCTCCGCCTTCTACAGCGGTCCGCGCGAGCTGTACGAGGCCCTGCGCGCCGATCTGGAAGTGCTGACCACCCCCGACTTCCGGGGCGAGGAGCCCGGCCTGGCGGCGCTCTACTACCAGCTCAACATGGTGGTGTTCTGGAGCTCGATGACCGGCTGGCTCCAGGCGGTGGCGCTGGCGGAGGCCAACGGCCTGACGGCCGCCGACTTCCTGCCGTACGCCACGTACACCGCCGACAGCATGCGCGGGTTCCTGGAGTTCTACGCGCCCCGCGTCGACGCGGGCGACCACGGCGGCGCGGTGGACCGGCTGACGATGTGCCTGGCCAGCATCGAGCACGTACTGCACACCGTGGCCGACTCGGGGAACGACACCTCGGTCCTCGCGGCCCACGCCGAGCTGTTCCGGCGCGGCGTCGCCGCCGGTCACGGCTCCGACAGCAGCACCCACCTGGTACGGGTGCTGCGGGCGCCCGCGGCGGCCTGACCGCCTGACGGCCCGAGGGGCCGGGCCGGGCGGCCCGGCCCCTCGGGGCCCGGCTACTTGTCGATGTCGCCCACGACGAAGAAGAGCGAGCCGAGGATCGCGACCATGTCCGCGACCAGGGTGCCGGGCAGCAGCTCCACCAGGGCCTGGATGTTGTTGTAGGACGCGGAGCGCAGCTTCAGGCGGTACGGCGTCTTCTCGCCCTTCGAGACGAGGTAGTAGCCGTTGAGGCCGAGCGGGTTCTCGGTCCACGCGTACGTGTGGCCCTCGGGCGCCTTGAGGACCTTCGGCAGCCGCTGGTTGACCGGTCCGGGCGGCAGCTGCTCCATGCGGTCGAGGCAGGCCACGGCGAGGTCCAGCGCGTTGTGCGTCTGGTCGAGCAGCACCTCGAAGCGGGCCAGGCAGTCGCCCTCGGTCCTGGTGACCACCTTGAGGGTGTCCTGGAGCTCGCCGTACGCCAGGTACGGCTCGTCGCGGCGCAGGTCGAAGTCGACGCCCGAGGCGCGGGCGATCGGCCCGCTCACCCCGTACGCGTGGACCGTCTCGGCCCGCAGGACGCCGACCCCGCGGGTCCGGCCGCGGAAGATCTCGTTGCCGCGGACCAGGTCGTCGTACACGTCCATCCGGCTCTGGACGTCGGCGATGGCGGCGCGGGCGCGGCCCAGCCAGCCGAGCGGCAGGTCCTCCTTGAGACCGCCGACCCGGTTGAACATGTAGTGCATGCGGCCGCCGGAGATCTCCTCCATGACCGCCTGGAGCTCCTCGCGCTCGCGGAACGCGTGGAAGATCGGGGTGATGCCGCCCAGCTCCAGCGGGTACGAGCCGAGGAACATCAGGTGGTTGAGCACCCGGTTCAGCTCGGCGAGCAGGGTGCGCATCCAGACGGCCCGCTCGGGGACCTCCATGCCGAGCATCCGCTCGACGGCCATGACCACGCCCAGCTCGTTGGAGAAGGCGGACAGCCAGTCGTGGCGGTTGGCCAGCATGACGATCTGGCGGTAGTCGCGCGCCTCGAAGAGCTTCTCGGCGCCGCGGTGCATGTAGCCGACCACGGGCTCCGCGCTGCTGATCCGCTCGCCGTCCAGGACGAGCCGGAGGCGCAGCACGCCGTGCGTCGAAGGGTGCTGAGGCCCGATGTTGAGCACCATGTCGGTGCTCTCCGCCGCGCCGCCGATGCCGACCGTGGTCTCCGTCATGGGGACAGTGTCTCAGTACCCGCGGTACGGGTTGCCGCAGCCCTACGCTGGGTGGATGGAGACGGGGACGACGGGGTCGGGGCCTGCGGGCCGTCCGGGGGACGCGGGGCCGGAATGGGTGGGGCTGCCCGGCGGGCTGCTCACGCTGCGGAGGCTGCTGCTCGTGGTGCGGCTGGGCGCGCTGACGGTGGCCGTGGCGGTGCTGCCGGGGGTGCTGGCCGGGGCCGGCTGGGCGCTGTTCGCGCTGCTGCCTCTGGGGCTGCTGGTGTGGGGCTGGGTGGTGCTGGGGCGGAACTGGAAGTCCTGGCGGTACGCGGAGCGGGCCGACGACCTGCTGATCAGCCGGGGCGTGCTGTGGCGGGAGGAGACAGTGGTCCCGTACGGGCGGATGCAGCTGGTGGAGGTCACCTCGGGCCCGCTGGAGCGGCGGTTCGGGCTCGCCTCGGTACAGCTGCACACGGCCGCCGCGGCCTCCGACGCGCGGATCCCGGGGCTGGACCCCGCGGAGGCCGAGCGGCTGCGGGACCGGCTCACGGAGCTGGGCGAGGCGCGGTCGGCGGGGCTGTGACGGGGCCCGAGCAGGAGACGGGGACGGGGACGGGTGCGGGGTCCGGGGAAGGGACGCCGACGGCTGCGGGGTCCGGGGGAGGCGCGCCGACGGCTGCGGGCTCCGGGGAAGGGACCCGGACGGGTCCGGCCGATCCCCGGCCGGCCGGGGCCGGGGATCGCCGGCTGCACCCCGTCACCCCCTTCCGGCGGGCCTGGGCGCCGGTGGCGCTGGTGGCGGGCCTCGCCATGCAGAACCCAGAGCGGGTCCAGGAGTGGGGCGCGGGCCTCTCGTCGGGCAGGGGCGCGCTGATCGTGGCCGCCGCGGTGCCGGCCGCGGCCCTGTACGGGTTCCTGAGCTGGTGGTTCACCCACTTCGCGGTGACCGACACGGAGCTGCGGATCAGGACCGGGCTGCTGTTCCGGCGCACCGCGCACATCCGGCTCGACCGGCTCCAGGCCGTGGACGTCACCCAGCCGCTGCTGGCCCGGGTGGCGGGCGTGGCGAAGCTGAAGCTGGACGTGGTCGGCACGGAGGACAAGGACGAGCTGGCCTTCCTGGGCGAGCGCGAGGCCCGGGCGCTGCGCGCCGAACTGCTGGCCCGGGCCGCCGGGTTCGCGCCCGCGGAGGCGGCGCAGGTCGGCGAGGCGCCGGTGCGCGAGCTGCTGCGCGTCCAGCCGGGGCAGCTCGCCCTCTCGCTGGTGCTGAGCCTGTCGGTCGTGGCGTCGGTGGTGGCCGGGGTGGTCGCGCCGTTCGTGGTGTGGCGGCTCACCAGCAGCGTCTGGACCGCGCTGGTGGTGCTGCTGCCGGTCCTGGGAGCCGCGTGGGCGGCCAGCGCCGGCCGCTTCCTGGCCGAGTACGACTGGACGGTGGCCGAGTCGCCGGACGGGCTGCGCCTCGACCACGGGCTGCTGGACCGGGCGCACGAGACGGTGCCCCCCGGGCGGGTGCAGATGGTGCGGCTGGTCGAGCCGCTGCTGTGGCGCCGGCGCGGCTGGGTGCGGGTCGAACTCGCGGTGGCGGGGTCGAAGAACGGCCTGCTGGTGCCGGTCGCCCCCCGGGAGGCCGCCGAGGCCGTGGTGGCGCGGGTGCTGCCCGGCGTGGACCTGGCTGCGCTGGCCTTCACCGCCCCGCCCGGGCGCCGGGCGCGCTGGGTGGTGCCGGTGTGGTGGAAGGGGTACGGGCTGGCCGTCTCGCCCGAGGTGTTCGCGGTGCGGCACGGGCGGCTGTGCCGTCGTACGGAGCTGGTGCCGCACGCGAAGGTGCAGAGCGTACGGCTGACCCAGGGCCCCTGGGAGCGGGCCCGGGACGTGGCGGACGTCCACGTCGACCACGGCGCGAACGGCACGGTCACCGCCCGGCTCCGTGGGTCCGCCGAGGCCGCCGGGGTGCTGGCCGCGCAGGCCGCCCGCTCCCGTACGGGCCGCCTGACGGCGGGTCCGGAGCGCTGGATGACCTGAGGGCCCCGGGCGGGCGCGGCTGGTCCGGTCGGCGGCGGGCCGGACGAGGGGTCCTCTGCGGCACTCGTGGTAACCGTGTGTTGATCTGATGAGCGAAACCGTCACTCCGGGTAGCGCCAGTCCCGGCGGATCCACGACCCGATCCGCACCGGCAACCAAGGGACCGAACCATGAACCTGCGCTCTTCCCGCCTCACCACCGCCCTCCGCGTGGCCGCCCCGGCCGCCGCCGCTCTCGCCCTCACCCTCGCCGTGGCGGGCCCGGCCAGCGCGAGCCCGTCGCTGGTCACCCGCAGCGGCAGCGAGATCCGGTACTCCGCCCTGCCGGGCGAGGCGAACGACGTCACCTTCAGCACCGTGTCCGGCCAGCTGGTCGTCACGGACGCCGCGAGCCCCCTCACCCCAGGCCCCGGGTGCGTACGGATCAACGCCAACAGCGCCCGCTGCGGCACGGCGGCCACCGTGACCCGGATCCGCGCCACCCTCGGCGACGAGGACGACCGCGCCGACAACCAGACCGCCATCGCCAGCGACCTCGACGGAGGGTCGGGCCAGGACATCCTGCTCGGCGGCAACGGCACCGACCGGCTCACCGACACCGACGGCTGGGACGCCGGCCCCACCCCGACCACCTTCAACGGCCGGGCCGGCAACGACACCCTGATCTCCCGCAACCTCGGCTACGACCGCGTCGAGTGCGGCTCGGGCTTCGACATCGCCATCGCCGACAACGCGAGCCTCGACACCGTGGTCCCGGGCTGCGAGTTCGTCCAGCGCTTCTGACCCCGGGCGCACGGGTGCCCCCGGACCGGGCCGGTCCGGGGGCACCCGTGCGGACGGCCCGAGGCCGGCCCGGTTACTGCCCCGCCCCGCCGCTCCCGGCCTTCACCAGCCCGGTCTCGTACGCGAGGACGACGACCTGCACCCGGTCGCGCAGGCCCAGCTTCGTCAGGATGCGCCCCACGTGCGTCTTGACCGTGGCCTCCGACAGCACCAGCCGCGCCGCGATCTCGCCGTTCGACAGACCCTGCGCCACCAGCAGCATGACCTCGCGCTCGCGCTCGGTCAGCCGCTCCAGCTCCTTGTGCTGCGGCTCGGCGGTGGTGGTCGGCAGCATCGGCGCGAACCGGTCCAGCAGCCGCCGGGTCGTGGAGGGCGCCACGACCGCGTCGCCGCTGTGCACGGAGCGGATCGCCGCCAGCAGCTCGCCCGGCGGGACGTCCTTCAGCATGAAGCCGCTGGCCCCCGCCTTCAGCCCGGAGAACGCGTACTCGTCCAGGTCGAAGGTGGTCAGGATGATGACCTTCGGGTGGGTCTCCGGCTCGCAGATCCGCCGGGTGGCCTCGACGCCGTCGAGCCGCGGCATGCGGACGTCCATCAGCACCACGTCGACCTTGGTCGCCCGCAGCACCTCCAGCGCCTCCAGGCCGTCGCCCGCCTCGGCCACGACCTCCATGTCCGGCTGGGCGGCGAGCACCATCCGGAAGCCCGTACGCAGCAGGACCTGGTCGTCGACCAGCATCACGCGGATGGACATCTCCTAGTTTCCTTTCCCCTTCAGCGGCAGCAGCGCGCTGATCCGGAAGCCTCCGCCCGGCCGCGGACCCGCGTCGAGCGTCCCGCCCACCATGCCGACACGCTCCCGCATGCCGATCAGGCCGTGCCCGGCGCCGTCGGCGCCGCCGTCCTCGTACAGCTCGTGCGCCGCGCCCCGCCCGTCGTCCTCCACCAGCAGGCCGAGGCCGTCGTCGAAGTAGACCAGCCGGACGCTCGCCTCCGCCTCCGGCCCGCCGTGCTTGCGCGTGTTGGTGAGCGCCTCCTGCACGATCCGGTACGCCGTCAGCTCCACGCCGCTCGGCAGCGGCCGGGGGGTGCCCTCCACCTGGAAGTCGACCGTCAGCCCGGCCTGCCGGACCTGCTCGATCAGCACCTCGATCTGCTCGACGTCCGGCTGCGGCACGTAGTCCTCGGACTCCTGCGGCTCGCCGGTGCGCAGCACGCCCAGCAGCCTGCGCATCTCGGCCAGCGCCTGGCGGCCGGTGCCGGAGATGGTCTGGAGGGCCTCCTTGGCCTGCTCGGGGGCCACGTCCATGACGTACGCCGCCCCGTCGGCCTGCACCACCATCACCGAGACGTTGTGCGCCACGACGTCGTGCAGCTCCCGCGCGATCCGCGCCCGCTCGGCGGCCACCGCCACCTTCGCCTGCGCCTCGCGCTCCTTCTCCAGCCGCCGGTTCCGCTCCTCAAGCTGCGCGAAGTACGCGCGCCGGGTCCGCACCGAGTCGCCGAGCACCCAGGCCAGCGCGAACGGCACCATCATCATCACCGTCAGGAAGATGTCGTTCGCCGGATCGGACTTGTTGAAGCCCCAGCGGACGGCGGCCAGCGGCGAGGCGAGTACCCCGAAGCCGAGGGCCGTGCGCGACACCCAGCGCGGCAGTTCGGCGGCCGCGGCGACGGTGTAGAGGATGACCAGCATGGCGAGGTTCGCGAGCAGCGGCTCGACGCCCACGGCCAGCTGGAAGGCGCCGGCGCCGATGGTCAGCCACAGCATCGCCGCGGTGTGCTTGCGGCGCAGCGCCACGACGGTGCTCAGGGCGGCCACGGGGACCATCGCCAGCAGGCGGTGGGCCGTGCTGCCGCTCAGCGAGGCGACCTCCAGGGTGGAGATCCCGAAGAGCACCACAGCCCAGAAGCTGTCGACGCCCGTCGGGTGTCTGCGGAGGAAGTCGTAGAAGCGCTGCACGTAACCCAGAGTAGGGAAGGGGGATGGGTGCCGGAGTCAACCGGAGGAGCGATCCACCCCGCGGACGCGTACTCCCGAAGGTGGAGAGCACACCTAGCCTTTGTGGGGTGATCACCGAGCGAGGAGGAGGACCCGTGCGGAGCTGGCGGCGGGCGATGGACGAGGCGCTGTACGGCCCCGGCGGCTTCTACGTGCGTCCCGGTGGCCCGGGCCCCGCGGGCCACTTCCGCACCTCCGTGCACGCCTCCCCGCTGTACGCGCGGGCCGTCGCCGCCCTGCTGCTGCGGGTGGACGAGGCCCTCGGGCACCCGGAGGCGCTGGACCTCGTCGACATGGCCGCCGGGCGGGGCGAGCTGCTGGCCGGGGTGCTGGCCGCGCTGGGCCCGGAGCGGGCGGCGCGCGTGCGCCCGTACGCCGTCGAGCGCGCCCCGCGGCCCGCGGGGCTGGACCCGCGCGTGACCTGGCTGGCCGAGCCGCCGGCCGGCACCACCGGACTGCTCTTCGCCAACGAGTGGCTCGACAACGTGCCGCTCGACGTGGTGGAGGGCGGCCGGTACGTCCTCGTCGCCCCGGACGGCACGGAGACCCCGGGCGACCCGGTGGCCGGCGCGGACCTGGAGTGGCTGGAGCGGTGGTGGCCGGAGGGAGAGCGCGCCGAGGTCGGCCGGTCCCGGGACGAGGCCTGGGCTGCGGCCGCGGGCACGCTGGAGCGGGGGCTGGCGGTGGCCGTGGACTACGCCCACGCGCGGGAGGCCCGCCCGCCGTACGGCACGCTCACCGGCTTCCGGGAGGGCCGCGAGGTGCGCCCGGTGCCGGACGGCAGCTGCGACATCACCGCCCACGTGGCGCTGGACGCCTGTGCCGGGCCCGGGGCGCTGCTGCTGACCCAGCGTGAGGCGCTGGCGGAGCTGGGGGTGTCGGGCGCGCGGCCGCCGCTGTCCCTGGCCGGCACGGATCCGGCGGGGTACGTACGGGCGCTCGCGGCGGCCGGCGAGGCGGCGGAGCTGACGGCCCGCGGGGGCCTGGGGGACTTCGGGTGGCTGCTGGAGGCCCGGGGCATCGGACACGTGCTGGGCGCGGGCGGGGACGTACCGGGCGCATGACGGAGGGGCCGGCGCCACCGCGTGGCACCGGCCCCTCCACAGGTCCTACTCGGTCACGCCGTGGTCGTGCCCGTCGTGCAGGCCGCCGCCGCTGCCCGCGTCGCCGTCCGTCGGGACGGAGACGACCGGCTTGCTGAGCGGGGCCAGGTCGTAGGCGTAGTGGCCGACCGCGTCGGCGATGACGTCGATGTTGACGTCGAACGCCTTGAGGTTGATGTTGTTGATGTCGTCGCCGGGGGCGTGGTAGTTCACGTCGTAGGCGACGCCCGCCTGGCCGCCGAACTTCGCGGCCTGGGCCTCGGTCTTGATGCCCTCGGCGCCGGTGAAGGTGCCGCCGGAGGGGATGCCGACCTCGATGAACGGCCCGTAGTCGGAGCGGCCGGTGAAGTCGGTGCCCTCGTGCGGGATGTTCTTGGAGTCGAGGAAGTCGTTGATCCCCTTCTCCAGCTGGGCCGAGCCCTCGGGGCCGGGGCCCGCGCCGGTGGCGTCCGAGTCGTCACCGTCGTAGACGAAGTACGCGGCGTTCGGCGAGGCGATCATGTCGAAGTTCAGGTAGAGCTTGATCTGCTTCTTCTGCTCCTCGGAGAGCGAGGCCACGTACGCCTCGGAGCCCAGGAGGCCGAACTCCTCCGCGGACCACCAGGCGAACTTGACCTTGTTCTTCACCTTCTCCTTGGACTTGGCCAGGTTCAGGGCCACCTGGAGGATGCCCGCCGAGCCGGAGCCGTTGTCGTTGATGCCGGGGCCGGCCGCGACGGAGTCGAGGTGGGCGCCGAGGAAGACGGTGTTGTCGGCGTCGCCGCCCGGGGTCTCCGCGACGACGTTGAACGTCTTGCGGTTCTCGCGCAGCTCGCGGACGTCGAGGGTGACGGTCACCGGTCCCGCGGAGGCCTCGGCGGCCAGCGCCTCGCCGTCCGCCTGGGTGATGCCGCCGGTGGGGATCTTGCCGAGGGTCGGGTCGCCGATGGTGCCGTTGAGGCCGCCCGCGGTGTTGTTGTAGATGATCGCGCCGACCGCGCCCGCGGCGGCGGCGTTGGCCTGCTTGGTGGCGAAGGTGCAGCCGCCGCGCTTGATGAGGGCGATCTTGCCGGTGAAGGAGCCGGCGGCGAAGTCGCCGGGCTCGCAGCCGTTGGTGTTGTCGGCGTCCACGGGCGCCACGGCGAGGCCGGCGGTGACGCCGCCCTCGGGGCCGCTCGCGGTGTACGTCATCAGCTTGATGGCCACGTCGCGTTCGGCGGGGGAGACCACCTTGAGGGTCTCGGCCAGGGTCTCCGTGTAGACGAAGTCGAACTCGTGGCGGGAGAGCTTGTAGCCGGCGGCCTTCAGCACGGCCTCGATGTATTTGGCGGACTGCTCGTGGCCCTTCGAACCGGCCACGCGGGTGCCGTTGTTGTAGTCGGCGAGCGACTGGAAGACCTTCAGGTGCTTGAAGGCGTCCTTCGCCGTGGCGTCCTTGACCAGCTTCCTGGCCAGCGCGTCCCCCTTGTTGGCCCAGCTCGGGCTGTCCGCACCCGGCGTGGCGCCGGCGGGACCCGCGAGGAGCAGCGGGGAGACGAGGGCCGCGGCTGCCAGGGCGGCGGTTGCTGCGGCTATACGGCGTGAGGGCATGGAGGTCCTTTCACGACAGGCAGGAGGAAGCGCGCACTGTGTGGGGGGAGTGGTGGACGCACGTTAGACATCAACCCGCCACTCTGGCCAGAGTTTTCACTGATTCCGGTTTATGAATTCCAGATAGCGGTACGTCGACACTGTTACGGGAGTGACAAGAGCGCACCCGGTACTGGACAGTTCGGGCGCAAACGTCAGCCGATCCGGCGTACGAACTCCCCCACGGCCGCCCGCACCTCGGCCGGTGACCACGCCAGGGCCTCCTCCGCGACGGTCACCTCGGTGAGCGACACACCCGGCACCGGACCACCCGGGAAGAACCGGGCGAACAGGGTCGTCCGGGTCTCCTCCGCCTGCCGCACCGCGGCCTCCGACAGCCGCTCCGCTTCGTACGGCAGCCAGACGTGGAACTGGTGCGTGGCCGGCACCTCCGGCACCAGCCGGAACCACGGCACCCCCGCCTCGGCGAAGCCCTCCCGCAGCGCCTCGGCCACCACCTTGGCGTGCGCCACGTACGACGGCAGCTTCGGCAGCTCCCGCTCCAGGCCCACCAGCGCCGCCAGCGCCTGCGGGAACTGCCGGAAGAGCTGGCCCCCGTACCGGTGCCGCCACACCCGGGCCTCCTCCACCAGCGCGGCCGGGCCCGCCAGCGCGGCACCCGAGTGGCCGCCCACCGACTTGTAGAAGGAGACGTACACGCTGTCCGCCAGGTCGGCGATCTCCGCGAGGGGCCGCCCGAAGTGCGTGGTGCACTCCCACAGCCGCGCCCCGTCGAAGTGGACGACCGCCTCCCGCTCGCGGGCCGCCTCCACCAGCTCCGTCAGCTCCTCCCACGAGGGCAGCAGGAAGCCAGGGTCGCGCAGCGGCAGCTCCACCATCAGCGTCCCGAACGGCTCCGACATGCCCCGCACCTCCTCCGCGGTCGGCTGGCGCGCCTCGGTCGTCGGGTGCGCCACCCGCAGCCCCGACACCACCGACAGCGCCTCGCCCTCCCACACCTCGGGGTGCGCCATCGGGTGCAGGGCCACCACCGGGTTGCCCGTACGGCCCGCCCAGCAGCGCAGCGCCACCTGCTGCGCCATCGTCCCGGAGGGGAAGAAGGCCGCCGCCTCCTTGCCCAGCAGCTCCGCCACCCGCCGCTCCAGCTCGGCGACCACCCCGTCGCCGTAGGTGTCCACGGTCAGGTCCAGGTCGTAGACCTCGCCCGCGTGCGCGGCCAGCGCCGCCAGCTCCTCGCCGACGGTGGGGCGTACGGCACCCCGCGTCAGCACCCGTTCGGAGGCCCGCCAGGCGGCGATCCGGCGCCGCCACCACTCCTCGTCACCGGGGACCCCGGGGGAGTCCTCCGCCGCCACGGGCCCGGAAGCGTCGTCCACACGATCGGTCATAGGGGCGATGATCTCCCGCCCGGGCGGCCCCGGCCACGGAAAATCCGGCGTCCGGCCCAGCGGATAGCATGGCGACGTATCGTCCGGTACCCCCCGCGGACTGGAACGGAAGGCCCGCCCCGCGTGAACGCAACACAGCAGCCCCGCCCCGCCCGGCTCACTGTCGGAGTCGTCGGCGCGGGCCGCGTCGGCCCCGCACTCGCCGCCGCGCTCCAGCTCGCCGGCCACCGTCCGGTCGCCGTCTCCGGCGTCTCCGACGCGTCCCGGCGCCGCGCCGCGGCCCTGCTGCCCGACGTGCCCCTCGTACCGCCGGCCCAGGTGCTGGCGCTGGCCGACCTGGTGCTGCTCACCGTCCCCGACGACGCCCTGCCGGGCCTGGTCGAAGGGCTGGCCGCGACCGGCGCCGTACGCCCGGGACAGCTGCTCGTGCACACCTCCGGCCGGTACGGGACCGCCGTGCTGGACCCCGCGCGGCGGGCCGGCGCCCTGCCGCTCGCCCTGCACCCGGCCATGACGTTCACCGGCACGGCCGTGGACGTCCAGCGGCTGGCCGGCTGCTCCTTCGGCGTGACCGCCCCCGAGGAGCTGCGGCTCGCGGCCGAGGCGCTGGTCATCGAGATGGGCGGCGAGCCCGAGTGGATCGCCGAGGAGGCCCGTCCGCTCTACCACGCGGCCCTCGCGCTGGGCGCCAACCACCTCGTCACCCTGGTGGCCCAGGCCATGGAACTGCTCCGCACGGCCGGTGTCGAGCACCCCGACCGGATGCTGGGACCGCTCCTCGGCGCCGCCCTGGACAACGCCCTCCGCTCCGGCGACGCCGCCCTGACCGGACCGGTGGCCCGCGGCGACGCCGGTACGGTCGCCGCGCACGTCGCCGAGCTGCGCAAGCACGCGCCGGGCACGGTCGCCGGATACCTGGCGATGGCCCGTACGACCGCCGACCGCGCCCTCGCGCACGGGCTGCTCAAGCCCGAGCTGGCCGAGGACCTGCTCGGCGTGCTCGCGGAGAGCGGCGACGCGGCCGCCGCGGGCGGACTCGCCCCCGGCGGTCAGGACCCTGACGGACCGGCCTCCGGCGGACCGGCCTCCGGCGGACCGGCCTCCGACGGACCGGCCTCCGGCGGACCGGGCCCCGAAGGCCCGGGACCCGAAGACCCCCACGGATCCCAGGGAGGGGACCGATGAACCGCCAGCTCCCGCCGGTGCTCCGCACGGCCGACGAGCTCCACGGCCTCCCCTTCAAGGGCCGCCGCGCGGTCGTCATGACCATGGGCGCCCTGCACGAGGGGCACGCCACGCTGGTCCGCACCGCGCGCGAACTCGCGGGCGACGAGGGCCAGGTCGTGGTGACCGTCTTCGTCAACCCGCTCCAGTTCGGCGCCAACGAGGACCTCGACCGCTACCCCCGCACCCTCGACGCCGACGTCGAGGTCGCCGCGGCGGCCGGCGCCGACGCGGTCTTCGCCCCCGGCGTCGACGAGGTCTACCCCGGCGGCGAGCCCCAGGTCCGCATCACCGCGGGACCCATGGGCGAGCGGCTCGAAGGCGCCACCCGCCCCGGCCACTTCGACGGCATGCTCACGGTCGTCGCCAAGCTCCTCCACCTCACCCGCCCGGACACCGCGCTCTTCGGCCAGAAGGACGCCCAGCAGCTCGCGCTGATCCGCCGGATGGTCCGGGACCTGAACTTCCCCGTGGAGGTCGTCGGCGTGCCGACGGTCCGCGAGAGCGACGGCCTGGCCCTGTCCAGCCGCAACCGCTACCTCTCCGGCACCGAGCGCGAGACCGCGCTCGCGCTCTCCCGCGCCCTGTTCGCCGGCCGCGACCGGCTCGCCGCCCAGGCCGCGCTGGCCGCCCGCGCCTCCTCCGCGCCCGCGACGGACGAGCGCGCCGCCGCCCTCGCGAAGATGGGCGAGGCCCGCGCCTCGGCCGACGCGCACGCCGTGTCCGTGGCCGCGGCCGGGCTGCCCTCGGCGGTGCGGTCCGCCGCGCTCGCCGTGCTGAACGAGGCGGCCACGGCCGAGCCGCCGCTCGTCCTCGACTACCTCGCCCTGGTCGACCCCGCGGACTTCACCGAGGTCGGCGACGACCACCGCGGACCGGCCGTGCTGGCCGTCGCCGCCAAGGTCGGCACGACCCGGCTGATCGACAACATCCCCGTGGAGTTCGGAGCGCACACGTGACCACCACCGGCATACGACTGCACGCCCCCGCCCCCGGCTGGGCGATCGAGGCCGACGTCGTGGTCGTCGGCTCCGGCGTGGCGGGCCTGACGGCCGCGCTGCGCTGCGCGGCCGCGGGCCGCCGTACCGTCGTGGTCACCAAGGCCCGGCTGGACGACGGCTCGACCCGCTGGGCGCAGGGCGGCATCGCCGCCGCGCTCGGCGAGGGCGACACCCCCGAGCAGCACCTGGACGACACGCTGGTCGCCGGCGCCGGGCTGTGCGACGAGGAGGCGGTACGCGTCCTGGTCACCGAAGGACCCGACGCCGTACGGCGGCTGATCGCCACCGGCGCCGTCTTCGACACCTCGGAGGAGACCGGGGAGATCGAGCTGACCCGCGAGGGCGGCCACCACCGCCGGCGCATCGCGCACGCGGGCGGCGACGCGACCGGCGCCGAGATCTCCCGGGCGCTCGTGGAGGCCGTGCACGCCTCCGGCATCGAGACCGTCGAGAACGCCCTCGTCCTCGACCTGCTCCAGGACGCGGCCGGCCGCACCGCCGGCGTCACCCTGCACGTGATGGGCGAAGGCCAGCACGACGGCGTCGGCGCCGTCCACGCCCCCGCCGTGATCCTCGCGACCGGCGGCATGGGCCAGGTCTTCTCGGCCACCACCAACCCCTCGGTGTCCACCGGGGACGGCGTCGCGCTCGCGCTGCGCGCCGGTGCCGAGGTCTCCGACCTCGAATTCGTCCAGTTCCACCCGACCGTGCTGTTCCTCGGCCCGGACGCCGAGGGCCAGCAGCCGCTGGTCTCGGAGGCGGTGCGCGGCGAGGGCGCCCACCTGGTCGACGCCGACGGCGTCCGCTTCATGGTGGGCCAGCACGAGCTGGCCGAGCTGGCCCCGCGCGACATCGTCGCCAAGGGCATCATGCGGCGCATGCAGGAGCAGGGCGCCCGGCACATGTACCTGGACGCCCGGCACTTCGGCGCCGAGATGTGGGAGCAGCGCTTCCCCACCATCCTGGCCGCCTGCCGCTCCCACGGCATCGACCCGGTCACCCAGCCGATCCCGGTCGCCCCCGCCGCGCACTACGCCTCCGGCGGCGTACGGACGGACCTGCGCGGCCGCACCACCGTCCCGGGGCTCTACGCGTGCGGCGAGGTGGCCTGCACCGGCGTGCACGGCGCGAACCGGCTGGCCTCCAACTCCCTGCTGGAGGGCCTGGTGTTCGCCGAGCGGATCGCCGAGGACATCGCCTCCTCCGCCCCCACCTCGGCGGGCCCCGGCGTACCGGTGCCGTCGACCGGCCCCCTGCTGCCCGGCGACGCGCGCTTCGAGGTCCAGCGGATCATGACGGAGGGCGCGGGCGTGCTGCGCTCCGCGGAGAGCCTGAGGGACGCCGCGGACGCACTGGAGTCCCTGTACTGCCGGGCGCTCAACGAGCTGGAGACGCACGGCAAGACGGCCGAGCCCGGCACCGACACCTGGGAGGCGACCAACCTGCTGTGCGTCGCCCGGGTGCTGGTCGCGGCCGCGCAGCGGCGCGAGGAGACCCGCGGCTGCCACTGGCGCGAGGACCACCCCGACCGCGACGACGCCGCCTGGCGGCGGCACCTCGTGGTACGCCTTTCCGCCACGACGCGCCGGGCGCTCGTCGTGACGACCACCGAGACGGCGGACCTCCCGCCGGTCGAGCCTTCCGAAGCCCTCTGAAGCCCTCTGAGCCTGGAGCAGTGACCGTGAGCACCCCCGAACTCCCCCTCGTGCAGAACGAAGACGGCTGCGGCGACGACTGCGCCTGCGGTCCCGCCGAGAGCGGCCTCGACCCGGCGCTGGCGGAGCTGCTGGCCCAGGCCGGCCTCGACCCCGTCGAGGTCGAGGACATCGCCCACATGGCCCTCGCCGAGGACCTCGACGGCGGCGAGGACGTGACCACCGTCGCGACCGTCCCCGCGGACGCCGTCGCCACCGCGGACTTCACCGCCCGCGAGGCCGGCACGGTCGCGGGCCTGCGGATCGCCGAGGCCGTGTTCTCGATGGTCTGCGAGGAGACCTTCGAGGTCGAACGGCACGCCGAGGACGGCGACCGCGTGGAGGCCGGCCAGGTCCTGCTGTCGGTGACCGCCCGTACCCGCGACCTGCTCACCGGTGAGCGGAGCGCGCTGAACCTCCTCTGCCGCCTCTCCGGCATCGCCACCGCCACCCGTGCCTGGGCCGACACCCTGGAGGGCACCAAGGCCCGGGTCCGCGACACCCGCAAGACCACCCCGGGCCTGCGCGCGCTGGAGAAGTACGCGGTGCGCTGCGGCGGCGGCGTGAACCACCGGATGTCCCTCTCGGACGCGGCCCTGGTCAAGGACAACCACGTGGTGGCCGCGGGCGGCGTCGCGCAGGCCTTCAAGGCCGTCCGCGAGGCGTACCCCGAGCTGCCGATCGAGGTCGAGGTCGACACGCTGCACCAGGCCCGCGAGGTCATGGACGCCGGCGCGGACCTGATCCTGCTCGACAACTTCACCCCGATGGAGACCGAGGAGGCCGTGATCCTCAACCGCGAGCACAACCACGGCCGCGCGGTCCTGGAGTCCTCGGGCCGCCTCACGCTGGCCAACGCCCGCGCGTACGCCGAGACCGGCGTGGACTACCTGGCGGTGGGCGGCCTGACCCACTCCTCCCCGATCCTCGACATCGGCCTGGACCTGCGAGAGGCCCGCTGATGCTGCTCACGATCGACGTCGGCAACAGCCAGACGGTCATGGGCCTGTTCGACGGCGAGGAGATCGTCGAGCACTGGCGGGTGTCCACCGACCCGCGGCGCACCGCCGACGAGCTGGCGGTGCTCATGCAGGGCCTGATGGGCATGCACCCGATGCTCGGCAGCGAACTGGGCGACGGCATCCACGGCATCGCGATCTGCTCGACGGTGCCGTCGGTGCTGCACGAGCTGCGCGAGGTCACCCGCCGGTACTACGGCGACGTGCCGGCGGTCCTCGTCGAGCCGGGCGTCAAGACCGGCGTCCCGATCCTGACCGACCAGCCGAAGGAGGTCGGCGCCGACCGCATCGTCAACGCGCTGGCCGCCGTCGAGCTGTACGGCGGCCCGGCGATCGTCGTGGACTTCGGCACCGCCACCTCCTTCGACGCGGTCTCGGCCAAGGGCGAGTTCATCGGCGGGGTGATCGCCCCCGGCATCGAGATCTCGGTCGAGGCCCTCGGGGTGCGCGGCGCGCAGCTCCGCAAGATCGAGATGGCCCGGCCGCGCAAGGTGATCGGCAAGAACACCGTCGAGTGCATGCAGTCCGGCATCGTCTACGGCTTCGCGGGCCAGGTCGACGGCGTGGTCACCCGCATGACCCGCGAGCTGGTGGGCCCCGACGGCGACCCCTCCGACGTCCGCGTCATCGCCACCGGCGGCCTGGCCCCCATGGTCCTGGGCGAGGCCACCGTCATCGACGACCACGAGCCCTGGCTCACCCTGATCGGCCTCCGCCTGGTCTACGAGCGCAACGTCGCGAACTTCTCGTAGCGCCGGCCGCGGCCGACGGGCGCGGGCGGGCCCCTGCCGCGCCGCGCCCGGGGTGGCCCGGGTAAGGGGATTTTGTCCGATTAGCGCGTATCGTCGGCCCATGCCCACGCCCTACGGTTCCCGCGGCGGCATGGCCTTCAGCGCTGCTGAGCTGGCTGTGCTTCGGCGCTCCCTCGCCCACGCTCTCGACTCCGGTGCCGACCGGGCCCTGACCGGCTCCGAGGTGCAGGACTGCCTGCGGCTCGCGCGCTCGGTCGACGAGGCCCTCGCGGAGGCGGAGCGGCTCAGAGCCTTCCTCCTCGCGGACCTCGGGCGGTACAGAGGGGCCCTGCCCGGCAGCCTCTCCGGGTACCTCGAACTCCTCCAGGACGCGCTCGCCGCCGGGTACCAGCCCGTGCCGGACGACCTCGCGGCGCTGCGGGCGCTGCGCGGCAACCGGGTGGCCGCCGCGCTGCTGGAGCGCTGCCGGGTGCTGGCCGAGCGCTCCGTACGGGCCAGGCTCGGCCTCGCGCCGGCCGCCGCGCCGCCCGCCCCCCGGGTGCGGCTGATGGCGCTGCCGGGCGGCGGCGACGAGAAGCCCCGCCCCGCGCCCGCGCCGAAGCCGCCGCGGCCGGACCGGCCCATCCCGACCCCGGGCGAGGTCTTCCCGCCGCGCCGCAAGCCCGCGCCCCCGGCCGAAGGCCGGGCGGCGGGGTAGCTAGGCTGAGGGCATGGACTACGTTTCCGCGCTCGTGCCCCCGTTCGTGATGGCCGCGTTCTTCATCGGCCTCATCGTGACGATCGTGAAGAGCCAGGGTGGCGCCAACAAGGCCAAGGAGGACGCGGCGGTCGACGCCGTGATCGCCCGCGCCGAGGCCACCCGGCAGACCGGCAAGTAGACCGGCGGCCGGCCCGCCGGCCGTCGGCGGACCCCGGTCCACCAGGGCGTACGACTCCTTTCGAGGCGTACGCCCATTTCGTTGCGCGAATAGCCGGGCCATTCCCGACATCTCACACTATTGTGCTGGTGTGCCTCGCCCCTTGGGAGAACTCGAAGACGCCGTCATGACCCGGGTGTGGCAGTGGAACCGCCCGGTCACCGTCCGGGAAGTGCTGGAGGATCTCCAGAAGGAACGGTCCATCGCCTACACCACGGTGATGACCGTTATGGACAATCTCCATCAGAAGGGCTGGGTGCGCCGGGAAGCCGAAGGGCGCGCCTATCGATATACCGCGGTCTCCACCCGCGCCGCCTACTCGGCCGCACTCATGAACGAGGCGTGGCAGACGAGCGACAACCCGGCGGCCGCCCTCGTCGCCTTCTTCGGCATGATGTCGCCCGAGCAGCGCGAGGCCCTGCGCGACGCCATGCGCATCGTCGAGCCCGGAGCCGAGCCCGACGCGCAGGAGGGCGGGGGTCCCCCGGAAGGGGAAGCCGGCGCACACCCCCCGCAGCCGGGGCGATAGCGTCCCTCCATGGACGCTCAGCAAGGCGATTCGCTTCCGCAGGACTTTCCCGGTGCGAATGCAAAAGCCGTAACGATCCGCCGGGCCCGTACCAGTGATGTCGCCGACGTGCGGCGACTCCTCGACCAGTACGTGGACCAGCGCATCCTCCTCGACAAAGCGCCCGTGACGCTTTACGAGGACATCCAGGAGTTCTGGGTCGCGGAACGCGAGCAGGACGGCCTCGTGGTGGGTTGCGGCGCTCTCCACGTGATGTGGGAAGACCTCGCGGAAGTCCGCACACTCGCCGTCGACCGCGAACTGAAGGGCGGCGGAGTCGGCCATCAGCTGCTCGACAAGTTGCTCCAGACCGCGCGGTGGCTCGGCGTCCGCCGGGTATTCTGCCTCACCTTCGAAGTCGACTTCTTCGCGAAGCACGGCTTCGTCGAGATCGGCGAGACACCGGTCACCCACGATGTCTACAGTGAGCTCCTCCGTTCCTATGACGAGGGTGTAGCGGAGTTCCTCGGTCTCGAACGAGTGAAGCCGAACACCTTGGGCAACAGCCGGATGCTTCTGCACCTCTGAACGATCAAGGGCTCGATCGGGCCGCCTATTACCGCCCGGGGCCCGCCTGTGGCCTATGTCCGAATCGCGCACGTTTCCCGTCGTGTTGACCTCCTGAACCTCTGCCTGGGGTTTGTGTTTTCCAGGCAAAAGCGGTTTCCTTTCCGCGTACTGCATTTTCGATGAAAGGAAATCCGGTGGCACAGAAGGTTCAGGTCCTTCTTGTCGACGACCTCGACGGTGGCGAGGCGGACGAGACCGTGACGTTCGCGCTGGACGGCAAGTCCTACGAGATCGACCTCACCACCGCCAACGCGGACAAGCTCCGGAGCCTGCTCGAGCCCTACACCAAGAGCGGACGCCGCACCGGCGGCCGTGCCGCGACCGGCCGCACCAAGGGTCGCGCCGTCGCCGCCTCCGGCAGCTCCGACACCGCCGAGATCCGTGCGTGGGCCAAGGCCAACGGCTACAACGTGAACGACCGTGGCCGCGTCCCCGCCGAGATCCGCGAGGCCTACGAGAACAAGGCCAAGGCCTGACCCGAACGGGTCCGGTCCCCCGTACGCGCCAGCCGCGCCCGGTGGCATTCCGTCGCCGCCGCGCCGACCAGCCGTACGAGGTCGGGAGCCCCCTGAGGAGCTCCCCGGCCGGTCGTCCGCCCCAGGGCTGACAGGACCGGCAGTGCCGCCTCACACCCCGGCTCCGGGGGCCGCAGCCACACGGCGGCCCCCGCAGAGTCGCCCCCCGCCCGGCCGGGGGGCCGGGGGGCGGTGATCCGGCCGCCCGCACCCAGGGCGGTCAGGTCCAGGGCGACCCCGCCCCACTCCAGCCAGTCGAGCAGGCCGTCCAGCTCGTCGGCGCTCCCCGCGGCCACCAGCAGCCGCATCCTGCGCCCCAAGAGGGCCACGGGCCCCGTCGGGACCCCGCGCCCCAGCAGCGCGTACCCCGCGTCCGCGGGCAGCTCCAGTACGTCGAACCGCACCCCGGTGAGCAGCTGGGCGGGATTCCCGCCGGCCACCGGCCACCCGAGCACCCGCTCGTACCAGTGGACGACCGGATCGGCCGCGGACTCCGGCGCGAGCGGCGCCCTGGGCGAGGGGACGGTGAGGGCCATGTACCGAGCAACTGCCGAAACGGCTCCGGGTTACGCACCGCGCACGAACCGGTGCACACCGTAAACGCCACCGGGTGGGAAACCATCGGGAGGGTGCGCAAGTGTGTTCGCCCGTAGCGGAGGGAACCGGTGTGGAGGGCATGGAGTGTCAGCCCCTGCGGGTAAGACATTCCTAGTGGATCGGGGCGACACGCTGATTTACCCGGCCCCCGTTCGCCATCGGCGTACTCAAGAGACGGGTATCTGCCTGGCCTGCGGGAACATCGTCTCCCACCATCGAGTTGGAGCAGTTGTCGGCTGAGTGAGGCTGGTTTTCCCCACCGAGTGGGGTGAGCCGTGGACGGATGTCGGCAGTTGGAATGAGCTGTCCCGCCCCGCGGGACTAGCATGCGGAAGGACAGGGCGGGGACCGACCCCGAACTGCCCGACCGCTCTGAGGAGCGAATAACGATGTTCGAGAGGTTCACCGACCGCGCGCGGCGGGTTGTCGTCCTGGCTCAGGAAGAAGCCCGGATGCTCAACCACAACTACATCGGCACCGAGCACATCCTCCTGGGTCTGATCCACGAGGGTGAGGGTGTCGCCGCTAAGGCCCTGGAGAGCCTCGGGATTTCGCTCGAGGCTGTTCGCCAGCAGGTCGAGGAGATCATCGGGCAGGGCCAGCAGGCGCCGTCCGGTCACATCCCCTTCACCCCGCGGGCGAAGAAGGTCCTGGAGCTGTCGCTCCGCGAGGCCCTCCAGCTCGGCCACAACTACATCGGCACCGAGCACATCCTGCTCGGCCTGATCCGCGAGGGCGAGGGCGTCGCCGCCCAGGTCCTCGTGAAGCTGGGCGCCGATCTGAACCGGGTCCGGCAGCAGGTCATCCAGCTGCTCTCCGGCTACCAGGGCAAGGAGACCGCCACCGCCGGCGGCCCGGCCGAGGGCACGCCCTCGACCTCGCTCGTCCTGGACCAGTTCGGCCGCAACCTCACCCAGGCGGCCCGCGAATCCAAGCTCGACCCGGTCATCGGGCGCGAGAAGGAGATCGAGCGGGTCATGCAGGTGCTGTCCCGCCGTACGAAGAACAACCCGGTCCTCATCGGCGAGCCCGGCGTCGGCAAGACCGCCGTCGTCGAGGGCCTGGCGCAGGCCATCGTCAAGGGCGAGGTGCCCGAGACCCTCAAGGACAAGCACCTCTACACCCTCGACCTGGGCGCGCTGGTCGCCGGCTCCCGCTACCGCGGTGACTTCGAGGAGCGCCTGAAGAAGGTCCTCAAGGAGATCCGCACCCGCGGCGACATCATCCTGTTCATCGACGAGCTCCACACCCTCGTGGGTGCGGGTGCCGCCGAGGGCGCGATCGACGCCGCCAGCATCCTCAAGCCGATGCTGGCCCGCGGTGAGCTCCAGACCATCGGCGCGACCACGCTCGACGAGTACCGCAAGCACCTGGAGAAGGACGCCGCGCTGGAGCGCCGCTTCCAGCCCATCCAGGTCGCGGAGCCGTCGCTGCCCCACACCATCGAGATCCTCAAGGGTCTGCGGGACCGCTACGAGGCCCACCACCGCGTCTCCATCACGGACGAGGCCCTCGTCCAGGCGGCGACGCTGGCCGACCGGTACATCTCGGACCGCTTCCTCCCGGACAAGGCGATCGACCTGATCGACGAGGCCGGCTCCCGGATGCGCATCCGCCGGATGACCGCGCCGCCGGACCTCCGCGAGTTCGACGAGAAGATCGCCGGCGTCCGCCGGGACAAGGAGTCCGCGATCGACTCGCAGGACTTCGAGAAGGCCGCTTCGCTCCGCGACAAGGAGAAGCAGCTCCTCGCGGCGAAGGCCAAGCGGGAGAAGGAGTGGAAGGCCGGCGACATGGACGTCGTCGCCGAGGTCGACGGCGAGCTGATCGCCGAGGTCCTCGCGACCGCCACCGGCATTCCGGTCTTCAAGCTGACCGAGGAGGAGTCCTCGCGTCTGCTCCGCATGGAGGACGAGCTCCACAAGCGCGTCATCGGCCAGAAGGACGCCATCAAGGCGCTCTCCCAGGCGATCCGCCGTACCCGCGCCGGTCTGAAGGACCCCAAGCGCCCGGGTGGCTCGTTCATCTTCGCCGGCCCGTCCGGTGTCGGTAAGACCGAGCTCTCCAAGACGCTCGCCGAATTCCTCTTCGGCGACGAGGACGCGCTGATCTCCCTCGACATGTCGGAGTTCAGCGAGAAGCACACGGTTTCCCGTCTCTTCGGTTCGCCCCCCGGTTACGTGGGCTACGAGGAGGGCGGCCAGCTCACCGAGAAGGTGCGCCGGAAGCCGTTCTCCGTCGTCCTCTTCGACGAGGTCGAGAAGGCGCACCCGGATATCTTCAATTCCCTGCTCCAGATCCTGGAAGACGGCCGTCTGACCGACTCCCAGGGCCGCGTGGTGGACTTCAAGAACACGGTCATCATCATGACGACCAACCTGGGTACGCGGGACATCTCGAAGGGCTTCAACCTGGGCTTCGCGGCCCAGGGCGACGTCAAGACGGGATACGAGCGCATGAAGGCCAAGGTCAACGAGGAGCTGAAGCAGCACTTCCGCCCCGAGTTCCTGAACCGTGTCGACGACACGGTGGTCTTCCACCAGCTCAGCCAGGAAGACATCATCCAGATCGTCGACCTGATGATCGCGAAGGTGGACGAGCGCCTCAAGGACCGCGACATGGGCATCGAGCTCAGCGGCGAGGCCAAGATCCTCCTGGCCAAGCGCGGCTACGACCCGATCCTGGGCGCCCGCCCGCTGCGCCGGACGATCCAGCGCGAGATCGAGGACATCCTGTCGGAGAAGATCCTCTTCGGCGAGCTGCGTCCCGGCCACATCGTGGTCGTCGGCACGGAGGGTGAGGGCGAGGAAGCCAAGTTCACCTTCCGCGGTGAGGAGAAGTCCTCCCTGCCGGACGTGCCCCCGATCGAGGCCACGGGCTCGGGCGGCGGCCCGGACCTGAGCAAGGGCGCGTAACGCACGCGTGTGAGACAACGGGGCGGCCCCGGAACCGACTGGTTCCGGGGCCGCCCCGTTTTTCGGTTCAGGCGCCGTTGTGGGTGAGCCTGATCCCCTTGGGCAGCAGCTTGGCGTGGGGGAAGGCGGCCACGGGTGTGGACAGGTGCAGGGTGGTGAGGCTGGGGAAGAGGGCAGGGATCCTCTTGACCGCAGACCTGGTGATCGAAGCGCTGTCGTTGAACGCGAGCGTGGTGACCGTGGGAACGGAGGTCGTACGCGGTGCCTTGAGCAGGGCGGAGGGGGAGAGCCTGAGGAGGTACACCTGGGGCAGCGCTTCGATCTCCCGCCAGTCCTCTTCCGAGGCCGGAGCGGCTGCCTCGTAGAGGCTCAGCACCCGGATCTGCTGGAACCAGGACAGACCCCGCAGCCCCTGGGACAGTCCCACGTTGAGATACAGCCAGAGTTCGTCCAGGGGCGCTGCCGGGTGCACCAGGTTCTTCAGGTCCCAGTCGGCGGGACTTCCGGAGAACGACAGCCGCCTCAGCTGGGCCAGGCTGCCCAGCACCCGCCGCCATTCCGGGCTGGGCGTGTTGATGTAGAGGCTTTCGAGGGCGGCGTCCTGCAAGGCGTCGAGCTGGCCCAAGGCAGGACAGCTGAGGCAGGTGAGGTGCTTGAGGTTTCTCTGCCGTGCCAGGAAGCCGAGGTCACGGAGGCCCGCGTTGCGCAGATTCAGCGACTCCAGCCGGACCCGCCTCCCGTACCGGGCGAGACCTGCGGACGACACCTGCCCGGTCACCGTGAGCTGGGTCTGGGGGGCGTGTCGCCCGAGGGCGTCGAGTTGCTCGTCCGAAGACACCTGGTAGGTCACCGGGCCGCTGGGCAGTTGGCTGATCACCCTCTGGGCGTACTCCTCGGCGTCGAACCACGGCCAGGCCTCGACGAGGTGGTTGCGCACCTGGGCCGACGCGTGATTGCAGAACCGCTCCAGGTAGTCGATGGCCTCCACCCGCCCCGTGGCAGCCGCTGCGTCCACGAGGAGGTGGGCGGTATCGGGGTCCGTCTCGTCGGGATCGGGGAGCAGCTCCAGCAGGATCGGTCCCACCGAGCCCAGTTCCTTCGCCATCGCCGCGGTCCTGGGCGGCAGGAGCGTGGCCGCCCGTTCCTGGACCGCGTCCCTGATGCGGGGGTCGAGCTCCGCCGCCTGGGGAAGGCTGGCCAGGGCGAGCAGGGTGGCCCGGGGGGTGCCGTGCTCCAGCAGGGCCTGGAAGATCTCGGTGCGCTCGCGTGGGCGGCCTTGGGCCACCGCCATGCGGATCACGTCGTTCCACTGGTCGTCGTCCGCGTGCCGCGCCAGTTCGCCGAAGCCGCCTTCGTCCAGGGCCGCCCGGGCGCCCAGGAAGTCCTGGAAGGTGCGGTGGATGAAGTCCACCCGGCCCGGGGCCGGGGTCCGCAGCAGGCCGCTGCGGAGCAGGAAGTGCTGGAAGACCTTCCGGCCGTCGCCCAGGGCCGCGACCTCCGGCAGGGAGGGCAGGGCGTCCTCGATCAGCTTCTCGGCCTGGGCCCGGTCCATCTCCGCGGCGCCATTGCGGATCAGCCAGTACGCCAGCCGCTGGAGCAGCTGGAGCTGGGCCTCCTCCCTGATCTCGGGCACCTTCAGCTGCCGCTCCCGGTCCCGGCGGCTGAGCAGCATGGACAGGGCGGCCGCGTAGAGGTCCTTGCGCCCGAAGGGCAGGAAGCCCCGCCGGTCGCGGTGCAGGGCGCAGATCAGCCCGCACATGAGCGGGTTGGTGGCCAGCCGGCCGAGGTCGCCGTTGGCCCGTACGGAGGCCAGCAGCTGGCTCTCGTACCCGGCGAGCTCGGTGTCGTCCTCCGGCTCCCCGGTCCTGGCGGCCGCATGCCAGCGCTGGATGAAGGCGGCCACGTCGGAGGGGCTCATGGGGGCCAGCGTCAGCTCGCTGAAGGACTGGTCGCGGAGCCACTCGTCGCGGACGGCCGAGGGCCGTGAGGTGACCAGCCAGCGGTTGCCCGGGTACTGGCCGACGAGGTCGGCGAGCCATTCGTGGGCCCGCACCCGGTCGGCCTCGGGGATCTCGTCGATGCCGTCGACCAGGACCAGTCCGCGCCGCTGCGACAGGACCCGGTCCTCCCAGCCCGCGGGCTGTTCCCCGGCCATCGGTGCGCCGACCGATGCCAGGAACCTGCGCGGCGAGGGCAGGCTGGTGTGGCGGGCCAGGGTGCGCAGGGGGAGTACGAAGGGGATGCGGTCCCGCACGTACATCATGCGCTCGTCGGGCACCGGCCGGGCGGCGGAGACGGCGAGCCACTGGATGAGGGTGGTCTTGCCGGAGCCGGCCTCGCCGCGCAGCAGTACCCGCTCGCGGTCGGCCAGGGCCTGGTCGGCGGGGAGGGGGCCGGAGAGCGCAACGCGCAGCTCGTATTCACCGGTATGGACGTTCAACCGCCACTGGTCCGCGGGATCCGCGTCCGCCGGGCCGGCCGTCGCCTCCAGGCTCATGTACGCCGCGTCCAGCGGCCACTTCCCCGGGGTGCGGGTGAGGTCGATGCCGAAGATCGTCAGGGTGCTGTGCTTGCGGACGACGTACTCCAGGTACCGCCGCTCGAAGGCCTCGTCGCCCGCGTCCTGGCGGGGGATGCGGGCCACCAGCTCGTCCACCTTCGCGATCAGCTCGCTCTGGCGGCGGCTCTGCTGCACCAGGGCGGCGGCGATGAAGTGGGAGCGCTGGGTGAAGAAGTGCAGGACGTGCAGACAGGTGAGGTCCAGCAGCCGGGTGTAGAAGTACCCGGCCTGTTCGGAGAGGCCGAGGTACGGGGCCCGGTCGCGCAGCCGGCGGGCGAGCTCCTCGTGGCCGAGCTCGACGGCCTGCGCGTCCGTGAGCTCCAGGCCGGGCAGGCCGCTGAGGGTGGCGGCCAGGGCCGCGGCCACGCCGGCCTCCTCGCCGGGCGGGAGGGGGCGTTCGCCGGGGGCCCGTAAGCCCGCCTCGACCAGCTCGCGGGCGATCCGGTCGAAGTCCTGAGGGGTGAGCCTGCGTTTCTCCTTGAAGGAGAAGTACGCCGAGACGCGGACCGGCTGGTTCGCGAGGGCGGCTCCGGGTCCCTCCGAGATGCGGAAGAACCTGCCGACGATCGGGCCGATGACACCGGATGCGAGGCGCATGCCTGCCTGGGCGAGAGGGTCCACGACGCGAGAGCGTAGTGGCGCGTTGCAGGTCTTTGGTCCCGAAACGGACATCCGATGGTCCCTGAACGGTGACAAGCCGCACAGGGGATCAAAGGCGTACTAGATGCTCTAGTAGATCAAATCGCCCATTCCGAAAAGGTTTAAGCCCAGGACAGGGGCCGTCAACGGGTCCGAATTCCCGCGGGCCGAGTACGAGGTTCGGTAGTAAATGGGGGGTTTGAGTGAACTGTCGGGGTCTTGTTACCAAGGATGAGCCAGCCCGGCCGATGCGCCGGGTTGCTTCGTGCCCGAGCAGTTCCCAGACCCCGGAGGTCCGCCCGTATGTCGAAGAGCGCCGCCACCCACCGCGTCCGTCAGTCCGCCTTCCGCACCCGCAGCACGGTCGTCGCCGCGGGCCTGGGAGCGCTGATGGTGTTCGGGGCCGGGCACGCCGCCTTCGCCGCCGGAACCACGGACGTCTCCACCGCCCTGTCCGCCCCGGCCCAGCTGGTCTCCGAGCAGGCCGCCGCCCAGGCGAAGGCCGCGCAGCAGGCCTCGAAGACCGCCGCGCAGGCCAAGGCCGCCGCGAAGGCCGCCGCCGCGAAGAAGGCCGCCGGCTGGACCAACCCCGTCGAGAACTACGTCGTGTCCGCCACCTACGGCAAGGGCGGCTCGATGTGGGCCCGCAAGCACTCCGGCCAGGACTTCGCCGTCCCGACCGGCACCCCGGTCAAGGCCGTGCACAAGGGCGTCGTCGTCAAGGCCGGCCCCAACGGCGCCGGTGACGGCCCCGCCTACGGCAACGCGATCGTGATCAAGCACGCGAACAACACGTACTCCCAGTACGCGCACCTCTCGAAGGTCCAGGTCCGCGTCGGCCAGACCGTCTCCACCGACCAGCGGATCGGCCTCTCCGGCAACACGGGCAACTCCAGCGGCCCGCACCTGCACTTCGAGATCCGCACCACGCCGAACTACGGTTCCGCGATCAACCCGGTCACCTTCCTCGCCAAGGCGGGCGTGAAGATCTGACCGAGCTGCTCCCTCAGGCCTGGTGGTGGGCCTGGGTGATCAGATCGACGGCGACTTCGAGGGCGGCCCGGCGGGTCTCCTCGGAGTCGCCCTTCTCGATGTGCTGCATGAACATCATCCCGGCGTGCAGGGTGAACAGCGCACTGACGCAGCGCACCTGGTCCACGGTCGGGGCGTCGGGCTGGCGCAGCAGCTCGACCATCTCGAACATCCGCCGCTTCACGGTCTCGCCGATGCTCAGCTCCCGCAGCGAGGCCTGGTTCTCCTGCATGAAGCGGTACAGCTGGGACCCGGTGCAGAGCGCGTCGCTGTAGCGGCGCAGCAGCTCCCGCTTGGTCTCCAGGGTGCGCGGCTGCTCGCCGGCCCAGGCGATCAGCTCGTCGATGGGCCTGGTCAGGTCCTCGAAGATGCTGATCAGGATCTCTTCCTTGGTCTTGAAGTGGTAGTAGAGCGCCGCCTTCGTGACCTCCAGCCGCTCCGCGATCTCCCGGAGCGACGTCTTCTCGTAGCCCTGCTCGGCGAAGAGCTCCAGCGCGACGTCCTGGATGCGCTGGCGCGTGTTGCCGCGGCGCTGCTGCGGAGTGCTGGACATGTCTCTCCCGATACTTACTTGACGCCCGGCTAGTTAGGGGTCTACTTTTCCCCAGTGTAGTGAACTTGCCGGTCGGCAAGTAAGTACCAGGGGAGTGGCCATGAGCGATGTTCCAGTGAAAACCGAGTCGGGGGCGGCGGCGACGGCCGTGGAAGACGCTCCCAAGCCACGCAGCGTGCGCGTGGTCCTGATGGCCCTGATGATCGCGATGCTGCTCGCGATGCTCGACAACATGATCATCGGCACCGCGATGCCGACCATCGTCGGTGAGCTCGGCGGCCTGGAGCACCTCTCCTGGGTCGTCACCGCGTACACGCTGGCCACCGCCGCCTCCACCCCCATCTGGGGCAAGCTCGGCGACATGTACGGCCGCAAGGGCTCCTTCCTCGCCTCGATCGTGATCTTCCTGGTGGGCTCGGTGCTCAGCGGCATGGCCCAGGACATGGGCCAGCTCATCGGCTTCCGCGCCATCCAGGGTCTGGGCGCCGGCGGTCTGATGGTCGGTGTCATGGCGATCATCGGCGACCTCATCCCCCCGCGGGAGCGCGGCAAGTACCAGGGCATGATGGCCGGCGTCATGGCACTCGCCATGATCGGCGGCCCGCTGGTCGGCGGCACCATCACCGACCACATGGGCTGGCGCTGGTCCTTCTACATCAACCTGCCGCTGGGCGCCGTGGCGCTCGCCATGGTGACGGCGGTGCTGCACCTGCCGAAGCAGACCGTCAAGAGCAAGATCGACTACCTGGGCGCGGCGCTGCTGACCGTCGCCATCACCTCGACCGTGCTCGTCACCACCTGGGGCGGCACCGAGTACGCCTGGGGCTCCGCCGAGGTCCTCGGCCTGATCGCCGTCGGCGTCGTGTCCACCGCGGCCTTCCTGTACTCGCAGACCCGTGCGGCCGAGCCGGTCATGCCGCTGCACATCTTCCGCAGCCGCAACTTCACGCTGATGTCCGTGATCGGCTTCCTGACCGGCTTCGCGATGTTCGGCGGCGTCCTCTACCTGCCGCTGTTCCAGCAGTCCGTGCAGGGCGCCTCCGCCACCAACTCGGGCCTGCTGCTCCTGCCGATGCTGCTGTCGATGATGGTGGTCTCGCTGATCGCGGGCCGCGTCACCACCAACAGCGGCAAGTACAAGGTCTTCCCGATCGCCGGCGGCGCGCTGATGGTCGTGGGCCTGTTCCTGCTCGCGCAGATGGACACCGGCACCTCCCGCCTCGTCTCGGGCGTCTACATGGCGGTGCTCGGCGCCGGGCTCGGCTTCCTGATGCAGATCACCATGCTCGTCGCCCAGAACAGCGTCGAGATGAAGGACATGGGCGTGGCCTCGTCGTCCGCCACCCTCTTCCGCACGCTGGGCGGTTCCTTCGGCGTCGCGCTGATGGGCTCGCTGTTCACCACCCGTGTCCAGGACACCATGACCGAGCGCCTGGGTGCCGCCGGTGCGGGTGCGACGGGCGGCTCCGCGCAGCTCGACGCCGCCAGCCTGGCCAAGCTGCCGGACGCGGTCCGCGAGGCCTACCAGCACGCGGTCGCCGCGGGTACGCACTCCGCGTTCCTGCTCGGCGCGGCCATCGCGGTGATCGGCTTCGTCACCGCCTGGTTCGTCAAGGAGGTCCCGCTCCGCGGTGCCGGCCCGGACAAGGCCGCCCCCGCCGAGGCCGCCGACCTGGCGAAGCAGCCGGTCGCGCACTGAGCCGACCGACCGGCTCCCCGGTTCACCTCCCCTGGTGAGACGGCCCCCGGTGCCCTTCCTCGGGCACCGGGGGCCGTTCACGTCGTACGCCCCGGCGGGCGGCCCGCCGTACCCGGCCCCCCCCGTGCGCACCCGGCCCGCCCCCCGTACGTACCGGGCCCACCCCGGTACGTACGGGGGAGACCAGCCGGTCGCCCCGCCGCCGCTACTCCGGCAGCCGGACCACCGGAAAACTGCCGGTGGAGGTCGGCGCGTGCTCCGGGAGCCACAGCACCGCCACCGCGCCGGCGCTCGCGCCCTCCCGCTCGATCCCGCCCGGCGCCGCCACGTTCCGGAACGTCAGCCGGGCGCCCAGCACCCGCGCCTGCCCCGCGGCGATGGTCAGCCCCAGCCCGTGCCCCACGCCCGCACGGTCGGAGGAGCCGGTACGGAACCGGCTCGGGCCCTCCTTGAGCAGCGCCTCCGGGAAGCCGGGCCCGTGGTCCCGGACCCGGATCACCCGGCCCTCCACGTCGACCTCCACCGGAGGCTTGCCGTACCGCGTCGCGTTGGCCAGCAGGTTTCCCAGGATCCGCTCCAGGCGCCGCGGATCGGTGGCCACTATCTCGTCGGCCACGACCCGCACCCGCGCGTCCGGCATGACCACCGAGACCCGCCGCCGCACGAACTCGCCCAGCGCCACGTCCTGGAGCTCCGCCCGCTCGGAGGCGCTGTCCAGCCGGGCCACCTCCAGCACGTCCTCGACCAGCACCCGCATCGCCTGGGCCCGGTCGCGGACCAGCTCCGTCGGACGGCCGGGCGGCAGCAGTTCGGCCGCCGTCAGCAGCCCCGTGACCGGGGTGCGCAGCTCGTGCGCGATGTCGGCGGTGACCCGGCGCTCGGCCTCCAGCCGCTGCTGGAGGGCGTCGGCCATGGCGTCCACCGCCCGCGCGAGGTCGTCGGTCTCGTCCCGTACGACACCGCCCACCGCGTCGCGCACCCGTACGCCGGGCTGCCCCTGGGCGACCTTGCCCGCGGCGGCCGCGGCCTTGCGCAGCCGGCGCGAGATCTGCCCGCCGATGAGCACGCCGAGCGCCGACCCGGCCACCACCACGGCGACCGAGCCGACCACCAGGGCCTCGTCGAGGGCCCGCAGCAGGTTGGCGTTCTCCTGGAAGGAGTTGTGCAGCGACAGCACCTGCCCGTTGCCGAGCGGCACCGCGGCCCACACCTCCGGGGCGGCCCCGCCACCGTGCTCCTGCACGTACGAGCCGCGCCGCCCGGAGCGCACCTTGTCGCGCAGCTCGCGCGGCAGGTCCGGGTCGTCGATCTTGGCGCCGAGCGGGGTCTTCTTCACGACCTCCGCGTTCTTCGCGATGAACTGCACCCGCTCCATCTGGACCTCGCGGGCGCTCTGCAGCATCGAGACGCGGGCGGCGTTGTGCACCACCAGGCTGAGCGCTATCGCGATCAGCGCGCCCACGGCGGCGATGGCGAAGCTGATCTTCCAGCGGATTCCCGTGCGCAGCGTGAACCGCTTCATCCTGTGAGCTCCGGGCAGGACGCGGGAAGGGGCGCCTGGCAGGACGCGAGCTCTGTGTGCCCCCTCATGCCTTCAGCTTGTATCCGAATCCCCGGACCGTCTCGATCCGGTCCTGGCCGATCTTCGTGCGCAGCCGCTGGACGTGGACGTCCACCACGCGGGTGTCGCCGCCCCAGTCGTAGTCCCAGACCCGCTCCAGCAGCCGGTCGCGGGAGAGCACGGTGCCGGGCGCGGTGGAGAACTCCAGCAGGAGCCGCATCTCGGTGGGGGTCAGGGCCACGGGCTCGCCGCCGCGGTGGACCTCCATGCCCTCCGTGTCGACCTCCAGGTCGCCGAAGGACAGGACGCCGCGCTCGCCGGCCGGCTCCTCCTCGGCCGCGCCGCCGACGCCGCCGGCGTGCCCGAAGCGGCGCAGCACCGCGCGGATCCGCGCGACCAGCACCGCGCCGTCGAAGGGCTTGGTGACGTAGTCGTCCGCGCCCGCTTCGAGGCCCAGCACCACGTCGATGGAGTCGGCGCGCGCCGACAGCATGATCACGGGCACGGTGGACTCGTCACGGATCCGGCGGCACAGGCTCACGCCGTCCATGCCGGGGACCATCACGTCGAGGAGCGCGATGTCGGGGCGCTTCTCCCGGAACGACTCCAGGCCCGCCAGGCCGTCGGGCTGGGCGGTCACGACGAAGCCGTCGCGCTCCAGCGCGAGGGTCGTGGCCTCGCGGATGACGTCGTCGTCCTCCACGAAAAGCACATGGGTCTCGGCCATCCGCTGCACTCAGCCCTTCGACGTGACGGCCGGGGCGGGCTGTCCGCCGCCGTCGGCCGTGTTGCTGAAATCCGTGTGCACCCGGTCGTGCACGGTGAACTTGTCGCCCATCCAGCGGTACGTGAGCACGTCCTGCCCGGACGGGTAGGCGATGGAGTCGCCCTTGCCGTAGACCTCGCGGGTCAGCACGAGGTCTCCCCGGTCGATCTCGGCGTAGACCGGAGGCATCTCGTCGGCGAAGACATTCTGGTACTTGTCGCCCTCCAGGCGGTACACGAAGGAGCCCACCCCCACCGCGTCGGCGCAGGACAGCACGTTGACGATCACGTCGTCCGAGGTGTTCCCGGTGACCTTGCCGTAGGTGACGTCCACCGGGAACTGCTTGCCCACGCACGGCTTCAGGTCCTGCTTGAGCTGCGCGCTCACCTTCGGGTCCGCCTTCAGCAGCGCGACCGCGTCGACCTTCTTCACCGGCGGCGACCCGCCGGACGAGCGCGGCGTCGGAGCGGCCTTCGCCACCGACTCCGTACTGGCCGGACCCTCGTCCTTCAGGCCGGTGCCCCCCGAGGTGCAGCCGACCACGAACAGCACTGAGCCGGCGAGGACGATCGTCCCCGCCGACATCAGCGCGAAGGAGCCCCGTCGTTCGAGGCTTCTGCCACTCAGGCCGCGCAACGCTCCCGCCCCTCGCTCCGCACGTAGTGGTCACCGCGTTCCAGGGCGCGCATGTCGAGGTTGCGGCTCTCCAGCTCCTGGCGGAGCCGCGCCAGCGCCCGGTGCAGTGTGCTCTTCACGGTTCCCGCAGACATCCCGAGCGCCGCGGCCGTCTCCTCGGTGCTCATCTGCTCCCAGTGTCGCAGCACCACGACACTGCGCTGCTTGGGCGCGAGCACCTTGAGGACGTCCATCAGCAGGGCGCGGTCCGCGCGCTGCTCGGCGCCGTCCTCCACGCTCGCGTCGGGCAGCTGCTCGGTCGGGACCTCTTCGAGCTTGCGCGCCCGCCACCACTCGGTCCGGGTGTTGATCATGACGCGGCGCAGGTACGCGTCCGCCAGGGACTTGTCCGCGATCCCGTCCCAGCGCCCGTACGTGCGGACCAGCGCGGTCTGCAGCAGGTCCTGCGCGTCGGTCGGGTCCGGAACCAGGCGGCGCGCGCTCCGCAGCAGCGCGTCCTGGCGGGTACGTACGTACTCTTCGAACTCGAGTACCTCGCCGTGCGCCATCTCAGACCGCCTCCGTTCCGTTCCGTCCGTCTCCCCGTGCTTACGGATTCGAAGTTACGGACGGGTTGTCACGAGGCTGTGCGGTCCAGACCTCGGTGGGCGCACGGAAAGCCATAGGTTGTGTAACAGCCCTCTGAGCTGGGCTTTCCCCGGATGGGCGGAGGATTTCCTTCCGGTTCGGCTTCCCGCAGGTCAGGTCAGCGGCAGCCGGTACGCGCCGCCGTCCAGCGGCTCCACGAGCCCGTCGGCGACCAGTCCGTCGAGCGCGCGGGCCCGTTGCACGGGTTCGTCCCAGACCGCGTCGAGCGCGGCCTGCGGCACCGGCCCGACCGCCTCGCGCAGCACCGCGAGGAGCTTGCCGCGCACCTGCCGGTCGGTCCCGGCGTACGTCTGGCCGCGCCGCGGCGGTCCCTGGTGCTCGGGCTTGCCGGCCAGCCGCCAGGCGCAGCTCGCCGCGATCGGGCAGCGCGGGCAGGCCGGGCTCTTCGCGGTGCACACCAGCGCGCCGAGCTCCATGGAGGCCGCCGCCCAGGCCGCGGCCGTGGGCTCGTCCCCGGGCAGCAGGGCGCGGGCGAGCCGGCGTTCGGCGGCCGTCGTGGCGTTGGGCGGGTACTCGGTGCCCGTCACGGCCCGGGCGAAGACCCGCCGGACGTTGGTGTCGAGCACCGGGTGGCGCTGCCCGTACGCGAAGGAGGCCACGGCGGCCGCGGTGTACTCGCCGATGCCGGGCAGGGCGAGCAGCTGGGCGTGGTCGCGCGGTACGTCGCCCCCGTGCCGCTCCGTTATGGCGACGGCCGCACCGTGCAGGCGCAGCGCGCGGCGCGGGTAGCCGAGCCGTCCCCAGGCGCGGACGGCCTCGCCGGGAGCCTCGGCGGCCAGGTCGGCCGGGCGGGGCCAGCGGGCCAGCCACTGCTCGTACACCGGGAGGACCCGGGCCACGGGGGTCTGCTGGAGCATGAACTCGCTGACCATCACGCCCCAGGGACCGGCCTCGGGATGCCGCCAGGGCAGGTCGCGGGCGTTGTCCTCGAACCAGTCGATGACGGGGGCGTGCAGGGTGTCCGGTGCGAAGGGCAGGTCCGCGGCGGCGGAGCCGCCGGCCGCCGGGGGCACGGGAACGGAACCGGGGGAGGAGGCGGTGATGGCAGTCATGGCATTCCGCATCCTGGCACGTTTCAGGGGCGTCCCGCCGGGCCCGCGCCAGTGATCCAGACAGCCGCCGGGCGTCCGGAGGAGCGTACGGAGGCCACCACCCGGGTCATCGGGACGGCCGCCACGGCCATCAGCAGGGCCGCCGCGGAGCCGCCGAAGAGCAGGCCCATGGCCACGTCGTGCGGGTAGTGGACGCCGACGAACACCCGGGAGAAGGCCATCAGGAGTGCCATCGGGACGGTCAGCAGGGCCAGCCGCGGGACGACCACCGCCAGGGCGATCGCGGCGGCGCCGGCTATCGCGGAGTGGTTGCTGGGAAAGGACCAGTCGCCGTACGGCGGGCAGCTGATGAGAGGGCTCCCCGCCCCCGCCACCGCCCGGCAGGGACGTTCCTCCTGGACCACCGACTTGAGCAGTTCCGAGACCACGTACGCGGCCGCCGTCGCCAGCGGTGCGAGCACGGCGAGCGCCTGCGCGCGGTGGTCCAGCGGCCGGGCGCGCCACCACAGGGCGACGAAGAGCAGCCCGAAGAGGACGATGCCGGCCTCGGTCCACAGCTCGGCGACCGACTGCACCCAGCCGGGGGTTGAACGCGCGAAGTCCGTGACGTCGCGGTAGAGGTCGGAGGTGTCCATGGTCACCGACAGTACGCAAATCCGATGGACGCCCGCATCCGACCGTTGACCGGTTTTTTACGTTCCGCTTTCCGACCGCAGGATGATGATCGCCAAAACACCGTGTGCGTGCGGCGGGTGGGACGCGGATCGGGACCGGATCTCTCGTAAAGTTCGCTCCGTGGGATCTCTGCGCAATCCGGTCGGGCCGCTCCCCTCCTCCATCTACTGGCGACGGAGGGCCGTTCTGGCGTCCGTCGTCGCGCTCCTCGCCATCATCGCCACATGGGCCGTCAGCTCCGGTTCCCACAAGGCGAGTACGGACGCGAAGGGCCCCAACGGCACCCGTACCAACGACCCGATCACCCCGGGGCCGAACCCGTCCGGTTCGGCGATCAGTCAGTACCCGGGCGGCCGCGGCGAGTCGGGCGGCAGCGGCTCCGGCGACACCGGGAGCGACCAGACCGGATCGGACCCCGGTACGGACCCGGGCACCGGCACCGACGAGGGCGCCGGCAAGAACGGCGACCCGGGAGTCGGCGGCCCCGGCGGCGGCGCGGTCCAGGTCCCGGCCGCCTCCCCGCTCCCCAACTGCGCCCCCGGCGCCGTCCGGTGGAGCGTGCGCAGCGTGAAGAACGCGTACGAGCCCACCGAGCGCCCGCGGTTCGAGCTGGTCGCCGACAACACCTCGGGCACCACCTGCAAGGTCGACCTCGGCCCGAAGCACGCGGTCCTCACCATCACGAAGGCCGGCGACGACAAGGCCCTCTGGTCCTCCGCGGACTGCCCCAGCGGGGCGGGGAACGCCTACTTCCGGGTGCCCGCGAAGGCCGGCATCACGCACGCGGTGGAATGGGACCGCAAGGGCAGCGACGCCGCCGCCTGCGCGTCACCGCCGCAGGGCGCGGCCGAGGCCGGCACCTACCTGGTCGAGGTCAAGGCCCCGGGCCTGCCGGTCATCCAGACCTCGTTCGTCCTGGAGAAGGACTGACGGGACCGGACGGCACCCCGGACCGCCGGGGGAGCGAACGCAACGCGGCCGGCCCCGTCCGGGGCCGGCCGCGCGGTCGTCTTCGGGGGGCCTAGGCCCTGTCTTTCGGATCAGGTCGGATCAGGGAGCGGGGTCTGGTGCGTGCGATCGCAAGGCGGAGGAGGAAGTCAACGCGGAGCGTTGGCGACCGACGACAACGCGGCGAGCGTGCGTGCCAGGGCCCGCGAGCCCGGCGTGATCCGAAAGACAGGGCCTAGACGTAGCGCTCCAGGATCGAGGACTCCGCCAGGCGCGACAGGCCCTCGCGGACGCTGCGCGCCCGGGCCTCGCCGACGCCGTCGACGGTCTGGAGGTCGTCCACGGACGCCGCCAGCAGCTTCTGCAGCCCGCCGAAGTGCTCGACCAGCCGCTCGATGATCGCGCCCGGCAGCCGCGGCACCTTGGCCAGCAGCCGGTAACCGCGCGGCGAGACGGCCGAGTCCAGCGTCTCGGGGGAGCCGCTGTACCCCAGGGCCTTGGCCACGATGGGAAGTTCCAGCAGCTCCGCGTGGGTGAGCGAGTCCAGCTCGGCCAGCGCCTCCTCCACCGTGCGGGAACGCTTCGCCGTCGGCTCGGGGACGTAGTCGCGGATCACCAGCTCCCGCTCGGGCTCGACACCGACCGTCAGCTCGTCCAGCTGGAGCGAGAGGAGGCGGCCGTCGGTGCCCAGCTCCACCACGTACTCGGCGATCTCGGTCGCGATCCGGCGGACCATTTCCAGCCGCTGGGCGACCGCGGTGACGTCGCGGACCGTGACCAGGTCCTCGATCTCCAGGGCGGACAGCGTGCCCGCGACCTCGTCCAGCCGGAGCTTGTACCGCTCCAGGGTGGCCAGCGCCTGGTTCGCCCGGGACAGGATCGCGCCCGACTCCTCCAGGACCCGGCGCTCCCCGTCGACGTACAGGGCGATCAGCCGCATCGACTGCGAGACGGAGACCACCGGGAAGCCGCACTGCTTCGAGACGCGGTCCGCGGTGCGGTGCCGGGTGCCGGTCTCCTCCGTCGGGATCGACGCGTCCGGCACCAGCTGCACGCCGGCGCGGAGGATCTTGGTGATGTCCTTGTCGAGGATCAGCGCGCCGTCGAGCTTGCACAGCTCGCGCAGCCGCGTCGCCGTGAACTCCACGTCCAGGACGAAACCGCCGGTGCACATGGACTCGACGGCCTTGTCCATACCGAGGACGATCAGGCCGCCGGTGTTGCCGCGGACGATCCGCTCCAGGCCGTCACGCAGCTGCTGACCAGGCGCGACGGCGCTCAGCGAGGCGCGCATGAGCGCTTCGTGCTTGGAGCTCGCGCCGGACTTCCCGGGTGCCGCTGCCCCGTCCTTGGCTGCCACTGCACTCCTCCGGTCGCGGGTTCCGCCGCCCGGCCATGGCCGGGCGGACCAGCCCAAAGTCTACCGGCGCGTCCCGCGCCCCTCCCGAGCCTTGCCCGGAGGGGACCCGATTCAAGCCCGCGGCTACTCGGCGGGCGCCCGCCGAGAGGCCGCCCGCGAGCGGGGCAGCACCCGCAGCGCGTCCCCCATGTCCGCCACCTCCGTCACCCGCATGCCGGGCGGGACCTTGCCGGGATCGCCCGGCACCAGCGCGTGCGTGAAGCCCAGCCGGTGCGCCTCCGCCAGCCGCCGCTGTACGCCGGTCACCCGCCGCACCTCGCCCGCGAGCCCCACCTCGCCGATGGCCACCAGGTTCTTCGGCAGCGGGGTGTCGCTCGCCGCCGAGGCCAGGGCCAGCGCGATGGCCAGGTCGGCGGCCGGCTCCGAGAGCTTCACGCCGCCCACCGTGGCCGAGTAGATGTCCCGCTTGCCCAGGGCGCTGATCCGCCCGCGCTGCTCCAGCACCGCCAGCATCATCGACACCCGGGAGGTCTCCAGGCCGGAGGTGGTCCGCCGGGGCGACGGGATCTGCGAGTCGACGGTGAGCGCCTGCACCTCGGCCACCAGCGGCCGGCGGCCCTCCAGCGTCACGGTCAGGCAGGTGCCGGGGACCGGCTCGTCGCGCCGGGTCAGGAACAGGCCGCTGGGGTCGGCCAGGCCGGTGATCCCCTCGTCGTGCAGCTCGAAGCAGCCGACCTCGTCCGTCGCGCCGTACCGGTTCTTCACGCCCCGCACGAGCCGGAGGCGCGCGTGCCGGTCGCCCTCGAAGTGCAGCACCACGTCCACCAGGTGCTCCAGCAGCCGGGGGCCCGCGATCGCGCCGTCCTTCGTCACGTGGCCCACCAGCAGCGTGGACATGCCCCGCTCCTTGGAAGCCCTGATCAGCGCCCCGGCCACCTCCCGGACCTGCGCCATGCCGCCCGGCGCGCCGTCGATCTCCGGGGAGGCCACCGTCTGCACCGAGTCCAGGATCAGCAGCGACGGCTTCACCGCGTCCAGGTGCCCCAGCACCGCGGACAGGTCCGTCTCCGCCGCCAGGTAGAGGTGGTCGCTCAGGGCGTGGATCCGGTCGGCGCGCAGCCGCACCTGGCTCGCCGACTCCTCGCCCGTGACGTACAGCGTGCGGTGCGCGTCGCTCGCCGCCTTGGCCGCCACGTCCAGCAGCAGCGTGGACTTGCCCACGCCGGGCTCGCCCGCCAGCAGCACCACGGCACCGGGCACCAGGCCCCCGCCGAGCACGCGGTCCAGCTCGTCCACGCCCGTCGTACGCGCCGTCGCCTGCCGGCCGTCGACCTGGCCGATCGGCACCGCCGCCGTCGAGACCCGGCCCGCCGCCGTCGTCCGGACCGCGGGGGCGCCGGTCTCCTCGACCGTGCCCCACGCCTGGCACTCGGGGCAGCGGCCGAGCCACTTGGCGGTGGTCCAGCCGCACTCGGTGCAGCGGTAGGACGGCCGGTCCTTGGCGGATGAACGGGATGTACGGGCAGCCATGCCGCAACGGTATCGGCACCCTCCGACAAGCCCCGGCCACAGCCCCCGAACGGGCTCCGGGGCCCGTACGTCACGGGGTCTCTCCCCTTATGAGGGATCTGTTCACCCGTAAGGATTAAAACTGCTGAAGGCTTCCAGGGCGCCCACGGCGTGGCTTCTACGGTCGCCGGGTGACAAGCAGCAGTCAGGCACAGCCCATCCAGAGCACCGGCGCACACCGGGCGCACGGGCGCGCGCCCCGCACGCCGGAGCAGCAGCCCACCTCCGGCCACGAGGCGCACCTCGACGGCCTGTTCACCTACTGCCTCTCGGTGCTCTGCGACCACGACGCGGCCACCACCGTGCTGGGCGACGTACTCGCCGTGGCCGAACGGCAGGCGAGCCGCTGTCCCGAGGGCGAGGCCGCGCGCCGCGCCTGGCTCTACGCGCTGGCCCGCTGGGCCTGCCTGCGGAGGCTCTCGGTGCAGCGGCGGGTCCGGCCCGGGGCGCACAGCGCCCGGCGTGCGCCGGAGCGCACACAGGCGCACGGCACGGCCGGAGGCTCCGCCCATGCGCCCGGCAGCACGCCCCCGCCCGCCGGCGCCACGCCCCCGCCCGCCCCCGACCCGGCCGACCAGCGCCACGCCGAGCTGGCCCGGCTCGCCTGGCCGGAGGCGGCGGGCACCACCCCGGAGCAGCGCGAGGCGCTCGAACTGTCCGTCCGCCACGGCCTCGCCGTCTCCGAGGTGGCCGCCGTGACCGGCATGGCCCCGGCCGCCGCCCGCGAGCTCCTGGCCGGCGCCGCCTGCGAGGTCGAGCGCACCCGCGCCGCCCTCGCCGTGGTCGAGACCGGCAGCTGTCCCAGCGTCGCCCGGCTCACCGGCGACAGCCAGGTGCTGCTCTCCACCGCCCTGCGCAGCGAGCTGGTCCGGCACGTCGACGACTGCCCCACCTGCCGCCGCGTCGCCGAGCGGGTCGGCGCCGGCGGGCCCTGGCCCGGCTCCGCCCTCGGCCCGGCCGCGCTGCCACTGGTGCCCGCACCCCGGGAGGCCGTACTGCTGGCCTCGCGCACCGTGCCGCGGGGGCGCGCGGCGGTCCCGCGCTTCGACCGCGCGGGATATCCGGTGGACCCCAAGGACCGGGCCGCCCGCCGGGACCGGCTGCGCGCCCGTGCCGTCACCACCACGGTGGTGGCCACCGTGGTCGCCGCGCCGGTGCTGGCCCTCTGGGCCGCGTACCGGGGAGCCCCGCTGACCGGGGAGGGCACCGCCGGGGTCACCGCCATCTCCGCGGCCGAGGCCGAGGGGCACACGCGGACCGCGGGCGGCGCCTACTCCACGTACGAGAACGCGGGGAACGCCGGGAGCGGACCCGCGCCCGGCTTCACCTCGGGGGCCCGCACCCCGGACGTGTCGGTCGAGGTCATCACCCCGGGCGACACCGCCCCGCCGACCGCCCCCGGCACCCGCGGGCCCGGGCGGCTCTCGGTCGACGCGGTCTCCTCGGGCGGCACCACCCTGGTCATCCTCAGCGCCTCGGGCGGGGCACCCGTCCACTGGCGGCTCTGGTGGGACTCGCCGTGGCTCGGCGTCAGCCAGAGCCAGGGCGTCCTGGAGCCGGGCGAAACGTTCACCGTACGGATCACCGTGGACCACGCGCTGGAGCCGGCCGGGGAGTGGATCTCCCGCCTCGGCGTCGACCCCTCGGGCGCGGTCCTCACGATCGAGGGCCGGGGCGCGCCCAAGCCGTCCACGCCGACGCCGACCCCGACGCCGACGACGGCGAGCCCCACGCCGAGCCCGACGCCGACCCCCTCGGACACCCCGACGCCGACCCCGACCCCGACGCCCTCGGCGTCAGAAGGAACGGTTTCCCCCTCGGACCCGGGTCCGACGGGCGAGCCGAGCGGGAACTAGGCCGTGATCCGAAAGGCAGGGCCTGGACCCGGCGGCCGGGTCAGGCGACCGGGCCCGGGTCCGCGGGGTGCGGCGCCATCGGCAGGAGACTGGCCAGCCGCTGCTCGCACAGCCCGGCCAGCACCTCGTACCCCTCCTTGCCCATCAGCTCGGTCAGCTCGGGCTTGTAGGTGACGTACACCGGTTCGCCCGCGCCGTGCGCGGAGGTCGCCGAGGTGCACCACCAGTGCAGGTCGTGGCCGCCCGGCCCCCAGCCGCGCCGGTCGTACTCGCCGATCGACACCTGGAGCACCCGGGTGTCGTCGGGCCGGTCGATCCAGTCGTACGTCCGCCGGATCGGCAGCTGCCAGCACACGTCCGGCTTGGTCTCCAGCGGTTCCCGGCCCTCCCTGAGCGCCAGGATGTGCAGCGAGCAGCCCGCGCCGCCGGGGAAGCCGGGGCGGTTCTGGAAGATGCAGGAGCCCTCCCAGCGGCGGGTCTGCCGGTCGCCGTCCTCGTCGAGCTGGGTCCAGCCCGTACGGGTTCCCTCGTCGTGGAACTGCCACAGTTCGGGAGTGAGCCTCGCCACGTGCCCGGCCACCCGCTGCTCGTCCTCCTCGTCCGAGAAGTGCGCGCCCAGCGTGCAGCAGCCGTCGTCCGCGCGGCCGGCCTGGATGCCCTGGCAGCCGCTGCCGAAGATGCAGGTCCAGCGGGAGGTCAGCCAGGTCAGGTCACACCGGAAGACCTGCTCGTCGTCGGCGGGGTCCGGGAACTCGACCCAGGCCCGCGGGAAGTCCAGAGCGACCTCGTCCCGCTTCTTCTGCTGGGACTTGGGGTCTTTTGCCTGCTTCTTGGCCTTCTTCGTATTTGGCACAACCCCAGCGTAAGCGGGGTGGCGGGCCATATGGCCGAATCGCAGTAGCGTTCCTTCCATGAGACTCGGTGTCCTTGATGTGGGTTCGAACACGATCCATCTGCTGGTGGTGGACGCGCACCCCGGCGCGCGCCCGCTGCCCGCGCACTCGCACAAGGTGGAACTCCGCCTGGCGGAGCTGCTCGACCCCGAGGGAGCGATCGGCCCCGAGGGCATCGACAAGCTGACCGGCGTGATCGCCGGAGCCGTCCAGGCGGCCGAGGACAAGGGCTGCGAGGACGTGCTGCCCTTCGCGACCTCCGCCGTGCGCGAGGCCACCAACGCCGACGAGGTGCTGGCCCGGGTCCGCGAGGAGACCGGCATCGACCTCCAGGTGCTCAGCGGCGCCGACGAGGCCCGCCTCACCTTCCTGGCCGTGCGCCGCTGGTTCGGCTGGTCCGCGGGGAAGCTGCTGGTCCTCGACATCGGCGGCGGCTCGCTGGAGATCGCGTACGGCATCGACGAGGAGCCCGACTGCGCCGTCTCCCTCCCGCTGGGCGCCGGGCGCCTCACCGCCGGCTGGCTGCCGGGCGACCCGCCGGACCCGGCGGACGTACGCGCGCTGCGTCGGCACGTACGGGCCCAGATCGCCCGCAGCGTCGGCGAGTTCAGCCGCTTCGGCGCCCCGGACCACGTGGTCGCCACCTCCAAGACCTTCAAGCAGCTGGCCCGCATCGCCGGAGCCGCCCGCTCGGCCGAGGGCCTGTACGTCCAGCGCGAGCTCACCCGGAAGTCCCTGGAGGAGTGGGTGCCGCGGCTGGCCGCCATGAGCGCCGCCGAGCGCGCCGGGCTCCCGGGCGTCTCCGAGGGCCGCGCGGGGCAGCTGCTGGCCGGGGCCCTGGTCGCCGAGGGCGCCATGGACCTCTTCGGCGTGGACGAGCTGGAGATCTGTCCCTGGGCCCTGCGGGAGGGCGTCATCCTGCGCCGCCTGGACCACCTGCCGTAGGGCGTCGGGGCTCGGGGCTCGGGGCTCGGGCGTGGGGTCGGCGCCGGGGCGTGGGGCGCGGGGCGCGGGTGGCCGAGTGAGGGCGTACGGGCCACCGTCCGGCCGGAAGCGGGCGGTGGCCCCGACGGTGCGCGGCGGGGCCCCGTACCCTGTCCCCGTGGCAGAACCAGTCGTGCGCATCCCGGACGCGAAGGTCGCGCTGTCCACGGCCTCGGTCTACCCGGAGTCGACGGCGACCGCCTTCGAGGTCGCCGCACGCCTGGGGTACGACGGCGTCGAGGTCATGGTGTGGACCGACCCCGTCAGCCAGGACATCGAGGCCCTGCGCCGGCTGAGCGACTACCACCGGATCCCGGTCCTCGCGATCCACGCGCCCTGCCTGCTCATCACCCAGCGCGTCTGGTCCACCGACCCCTGGACCAAGCTCCAGCGCGCCCGGTCCGCCGCGGAGAAGCTCGGCGCGTCCACGGTCGTCGTCCACCCGCCCTTCCGCTGGCAGCGCCAGTACGCCCGCGACTTCGTCCAGGGCATCTGGCGCATGGCCGACGAGACCGACGTCCGCTTCGCCGTCGAGAACATGTACCCCTGGCGCTACCGCGACCGCGAGATGCTCGCGTACGCCCCGGAGTGGGACGTCACCAAGGACGACTACCGCCACTACACCGTCGACCTCTCCCACACCGCGACCGCCCGCTCCGACGCCACCGCCATGGTCGACCGGATGGGCGACCGCCTCGCGCACGTCCACCTCGCCGACGGCAACGGCTCGGCCAAGGACGAGCACCTGGTCCCCGGCCGCGGTACCCAGCCCTGCGCCGAGCTGCTGGAACGACTCGCCCTGGGCGGCTTCGACGGCCACGTCGTCATCGAGGTCAACACCCGCCGCGCCATGTCGGCGGCCGAGCGCGAGGCCGACCTCGCCGAGGCCCTCGCCTTCACGCGGCTGCACCTGGCCTCCGCCCTGCGGGTGCCCCGGACATGACCACCGGCTCGGACACCACCGGCCCCGACCGGCCCCGCCGCCGCGGCCGCCCCTCCCGGGCCGAGGCCGACAGCGGGCCCGGCACCCAGGAGCGGATCCGCCTCGCCGCCCGCGAGGAGTTCGCCGAGCGCGGGTACGACAAGACCTCGGTACGCGGCGTCGCCAAGGCCGCGGGTGTGGACCCGGCCCTGGTCCACCACTACTTCGGCTCCAAGGACGAGCTGTTCGCCGCGGCCGTCGAGACCAGCATCGAGCCCGCCCTGCTCGTGCCCGCCATCCTCGGCCAGGGCCCCGACGGCGTCGGCGAGCGGCTGGCCCGCTACTTCCTCGGCGTCTGGGAGAACCCCGTCACCCGCGCCCCGATGCTGGCCGTGATCCGGTCGGCCCTCACGCACGAGGCGGCGGCCAAGGTGCTGCGCAACCTCGTGCTGCGCAAGCTGCTGGAGCGGGTGGCCGCCGACCTGAAGGTCCCCGACCCCACCTTCCGCGCGGAGCTGGCCGCCTCCCACATGATCGGCATCGCGATGCTGCGGTACGTCGTCCAGGTCGAGCCCCTCGCCTCCGCCGATCCGGAGCAGATCGTCGCCCTGGTGGCCCCGACGCTCCAGCGGTACCTGACGGAAGCCTGACGGGGCGGCCGACCGAGGAGTGATCCCGGCATCCCGGCATCCGGACGCCCTGTCCGGATCCTGGAGTCGGGGCGTAGGCTCGTAACAGTCGTATCCGCAGTTCCGACTGCGCCGCTACTGGGGAGTGAACCCGATGCCCGAGCTGAGGTCCCGCACCGTCACCCACGGCCGCAACATGGCGGGCGCGCGCGCCCTGATGCGCGCGTCGGGCGTAGCGAGCGAAGACATCGGCAAGCCGATCATCGCCGTGGCCAACTCCTTCACCGAGTTCGTGCCCGGGCACACCCACCTCGCGCCGGTCGGCCGCATCGTCTCGGACGCCATCCGCGCGGCCGGCGCCGTCCCGCGCGAGTTCAACACCATCGCGGTCGACGACGGCATCGCCATGGGCCACGCCGGCATGCTCTACTCGCTGCCGTCCCGCGACCTGATCGCCGACAGCGTCGAGTACATGGTCGAGGCGCACTGCGCCGACGCCCTGATCTGCATCTCCAACTGCGACAAGATCACCCCCGGCATGCTGATGGCCGCCATGCGCCTCAACATCCCGGTGGTCTTCGTCTCCGGCGGCCCGATGGAGGCCGGACAGGCCACCCTCGTCGACGGCACCGTGCGCAAGCTGGACCTGATCGACGCCATGGTCGACGCGTCGAACGAGAACGTCTCCGACGAGGACATCCTCCGCATCGAGGAGAACGCCTGTCCGACCTGTGGCTCCTGTTCGGGCATGTTCACCGCCAACTCGATGAACTGCCTCGCCGAGGCCATCGGCCTGGCCCTGCCCGGCAACGGCTCCGTCCTCGCCACCCACACCGCCCGCCGGGCGCTGTACGAGGAGGCCGGCCGCACGATCGTCGAGATCACCAAGCGCCACTACGAGCAGGACGACCACTCGGTCCTGCCCCGCAACATCGCCACCCGCGAGGCCTTCGAGAACGCCATGGCGCTCGACATCGCGATGGGCGGCTCGACCAACACGATCCTCCACCTGCTGGCCGCCGCCCAGGAGGCGGGCCTGGACTACGACCTCAAGGACATCGACGCCGTCTCGCGCCGCGTCCCCTGCCTGGCCAAGGTCGCCCCGAACGTCGCGCCCGGCGGCACGTACTACATGGAGGACGTGCACCGCGCCGGCGGCATCCCCGCGATCCTCGGCGAACTGCACCGCGGCGGCCTGCTCAACAAGGACGTCAACACGGTCCACTCCGAGGGCCTGGAGGACTGGCTGGCGAAGTGGGACGCCCGCTCCGGCACCGCGACCGACGAGGCGATGGAACTGTGGCACGCGGCCCCCGGCTGCAAGCGCTCCGCCACGGCCTTCTCGCAGTCCGAGCGCTGGGAGTCCCTCGACCTCGACGCCGAGGGCGGCTGCATCCGCTCCGTCGAGCACGCGTACTCCAAGGACGGCGGCCTCGCGGTCCTCAAGGGCAACATCGCCGAGGACGGCTGCGTCGTGAAGACCGCCGGCGTCGACGAGTCCATCTGGACCTTCGAGGGCCCGGCCGTGGTCTGCGAGTCCCAGGACGAGGCCGTCGAGAAGATCCTGACCAAGCAGGTCAAGGCCGGTGACGTGGTCGTCATCCGCTACGAGGGCCCGCGCGGCGGCCCCGGCATGCAGGAGATGCTCTACCCGACCTCCTTCCTCAAGGGCCGCGGCCTCGGCAAGGTCTGCGCCCTGGTGACGGACGGCCGGTTCTCCGGCGGCACCTCGGGCCTGTCCATCGGCCACGCCTCCCCGGAGGCCGCCTCGGGCGGCACGATCGCCCTGGTCGAGGACGGCGACCGGATCCGCATCGACATCCCCACCCGCTCGATCGAGCTGCTGGTCGACGAGGCCACGCTGGCCGCCCGCCGCGAGGCGCTGGGCGGCGTGTACGCCCCGAAGAACCGCGAGCGCACGGTCTCGGCGGCCCTGCGCGCGTACGCCGCCATGGCCACCAGCGCCGACAAGGGCGCGGTCCGGGACGTGTCGAAGCTGGGCTGAACCTGCTGGGGGCCGGCACCACGGCATGACGCGAGCGGGCGGGACCGGAGGCCGGTCCCGCCCGCTCCGTCGTGCGGCCCTCGGCTGCGGGGCCGGGCCTACCAGCCCGCGGGATCCGCCGCGGGCACCGCGAAGACCGAGCCGTCCGGGGCCGTGCCCACGACCCGGTCGCCCGTGACGGCGGGCGCGGCCAGCGTCGGCTTCAGGGGGTTCGCGCCCTTCCCCAGCCGGGGCCCGGTCTGGCCCACCGGCGTGCCGCGCCGCGCGTCCAGCGCGATCAGCCGGCCGTCCGCCGCCGAGAGGTAGACCCGGTCCCCGGCGGCGGTCGCCCGAGAGACCCGGCTGGCCAGCGACTCGTACCGCCACAGCTCGCCCCGCCGGCCGGCCTCCACGCGTACGGCGGTGAGCCCGCCCGAGAGGCCCACCACGTACACGGTGCCGTCCGCGCCCACCGAGGCCTGGCCCTGGTCGACCCGCGCCGCGAGCGCCACGCGCCGCACCTCGCGGGTGCGCCCGTCGATCCGTACGACCGCCACGGTGACGTCGGCCAGGTCGTTGGCCAGCAGGAACAGCGCCCCGGCCGCGCTCCCGGCGACCCGCAGCTGCCCCGGCGCGCGCTGCTGCCACAGCACCGCGCCGGTCGCCGGGTCCACCGCCCGTACCTGGGTCGACGTACCGTCGCCGGACGGCGTGACCACGAAGGCGGGGCCGGCACCCTCGCCGGCGGCCCAGGCGGAACCGACCCCGCCCAGCCGCTTCGACCAGCGCCGCCCGCCGGTCGCCGGGTCCAGCGCGGTCACCCGGCCCTCGGGGGAGGCCAGCAGCACGGTGCCGGGCGAGCCCCCGGTGTGCACCACCGTCCGACCGTCCAGCGGCACGGACCAGCGCTCGGTGCCCGTGGCCGGGTCCAGTGCCTGCAGCCTGCCGCCGCCCGGGGCGACGGTGTGCACCAGGCCGCCCGCGAAGACCGGCGCCCGGTCGAGCTCCGCCCGCAGGACCCCGCCGGCCGCCGGTACCGACCAGCGCGTCCGGCCGTCCGCGGGGTCCAGCCGGGCCGCGGTCGTGCCGGGTCCCTTGCAGAGCAGGGCTCCGAGCGGGGCGGCGTACGCGCAGACCGGCGTGCCGGTGTCGGTGCCGGAGCCGCCGGCCGGCGTCACGGTCCAGGCGCGGACGGCGGCCGCGGCGGCGGTCCGCCCGGGCGAGCCGGCGCCGGGCGCGGACCCGGACATCGCGTCCGTCCAGGCGTACCCGCCCAGGCCGACCGCGGCGGCGGTGAGCACCGCCCCCGCGGCGAGCGCGGTACGGCGCCGCCGGCCGTGCGGCAGCCCGAGCCGGCCCCGCCGGGGGGCGGCCGCCGGCTTCCGCAAGTGCGTGGGGTCGTCACCGGAACCGGAACCGGAACCGAACGCCGCGCCGGCGCCGGATCCCGGCCTCCGGCCGACGTGCGGACCCGGACCCGGACCCACGACCGCCCGCGCCCCGCCCGGCCGCCGCGGTTCCGGTATGAACGCCCGGGTCACCTCGGAGGTCGGGTAGGCGGCCGACCGGAGCTGCGCGATCAGCGCGTCCAGCGCGGGCCGCTCCGCCGGGTCCTTCTCCAGACAGGCGGAAATCAGCGGAACCAGTTCCTCCGGTACCCCCGCGAGGTCCGGCTCGTGGTGCACCACCTGGTACGCCACCAGGTACGGGCTGTCGGAGTCGAACGGCCCCCGCCCGGTCGCCGCGTGGACCAGCACCGCCCCCATCGCGAACACGTCCGCCGCCGGGCCCACCTCGCGCGGCCGCTGGAACTGCTCCGGTGCCATGAAGGGCGGGGTGCCGATCAGCTTCCCGGTCTCGGTGCGCAGGTCACTCGCGTAGTCGTAGGGGCGCGAGATGCCGAAGTCGATCACCTTCGGGCCGTCGGGCGCCATCAGCACGTTGCTGGGCTTGAGGTCCCGGTGCACCAGACCCGCCCGGTGGATGTCCCGCAGCGCCTCCGCGAGCCCCGCGCCCAGCCGGCACAGCTCGGGGGCCGTCAGCGGGCTCCGCTTGACCCGCTCCGCCAGGGTGGGACCGTCCACGAACAGCGTGGCCATCCAGGGCCGTTCGGCCTCCGGGTCGGCGTCCACCACGGCCGCGGTGAAGGCGCCGCTGACGCGCCTGGCCGCGGTGACCTCCTGGCGGAAACGCGCCCTGAACTCGGGGTCCGCCGCGAACTCCGCGTGCACGACCTTCACCGCCAGGCGCAGCCCGGAAGCGGAGGAAGCGAGGTGCACGACGCCCATGCCGCCCGAGCCCAGGACCGACTCCAGCCGGTACTGGCCGGCGAACTCGGGTTCCGGATGAGCTGGTTGCGGTTGTTGGGCCGAGCGCGGCATGCCCACCCCCCGTGTGCTCGTACGCCGACGCGCCGTGGAGCCTAGTCGAGCCTTGCTAACCTGCGCGAGTCACGCACCGTGAAGCAATGGGGGAGACACGAATGTCCGGTGAGGCTGTTGCGGCGCGCTATCCGGTGGCGCCGGGCTACCGCGTCAACGTCCGGAGCGGACCCGGCACGAACTACAGCATCGTCCGCGTCCTCGCGTACGGCGCCTCCGTGTCGATCTACTGCCAGTGCACCGGCACCAACGTGTCCGGGCCGTACGGCACCACCAACATCTGGGACAACATCGCCAACGGCGAGTTCATCTCCGACGCGTACGTGAAGACCGGCAGCGACGGCTTCGTCGCGCCGCGCTGCGGCTGACTCGTGACCTTCGGCTCAGGCGGGGCCGACGGGGGCCGGGGGATAATCGCAGACGTGAGCGACGAACGAGACGACACCCCGCAGAAGCCGACCCCCACCGGCCCGCAGCCGGAGCGGATCCGCTTCTTCGGCACCACCTGGGTGAACCACGACGGCGGCTACGCGCTGCGCCGCGTCGGTGCCGCCGTCGGCTCGCTGACGGCCGCCTTCGCGGGCGCGTTCCTGCTGCGCTTCGCCTACGAGGGCCTGGAGCTGGGCAACGTGGGCTCGTTCGTCTCGTGGACCGTCGTGGTGATGTTCGCGGTGTGCAGCGCGATCGCCTTCGGCAAGACCTGGGAGTCCTTCACCCGCCGTGCGGTCCCGGGCTCGCAGGACGGCTCCCTCAAGGGCCTGATGGCGATCGGCTTCATCGGCTCGCTGATCGCGTACTTCCTCCGCTCGCTGGGGGAAGCCCCCGGCGAGAAGCTGGCCCGCACCGAGTACGACCGCGCCCAGGCGGAGTACACCCGCCGCCGGGCCACCCGCACGGGCAACCCGGCCGCCCGCAAGCCGAAGCGCAAGAAGTAACGGCCCCTGCCGCGGGCCGGGCCCGCGGCCCGCGCGCCCGGTCCCTGCCGGACCGGGCCGCGCCCCACCCCACGCCCCGGGGCGCGCACACCTGCCGGGCCCCCCGCGCGGACCGGCCGGTCCTGCGCTTGCCCCGGCGGACCTCCCGCCGGACCGGTGCACGGCCGGCACGGGCCGATGCTTCGTGGCGGCCCCGGCCCGGGCGGGAAACGACTCGCGGCGCGACGGGCACCCGTGGCAGCTTGGCGATCATGAGCCCGCACGCCGCCGACAGCGCCCACCAGCCCGTCGACCCCGCCGTCCACCACGCCGTCCACCACGCCGTCGACCAGGCCCGCCGCCTCGTCGCCGAACGGTTCCCCGACGCCCTGGGCGTGGTCCTGGCCGGGTCCACCGCGGCCGGCCGGGCCACCCCCACCAGCGATCTCGACCTCGCCGTCCTCGTCGAGGACGGCGGCGACACCCGCCGCGAGACCCTCCGCTTCGAGGGACGGCTCGTCGAGCTGTTCGTCCACACCCGCGGCGGCCTCGCGGAGATCTTCGCCGCCGACCTCGCCTCCCGGCGCGGCGTCATGCAGCGCATGTACGCCGAGGGCCTGGTCCTGTCCGACCGCACGGGTGCGGCCGCCCGGGCCAAGGCCTTCGCGCGGGCCGAACTCCACCAGGGCCCGGCCGCCCTCGACGCGGCGACCGTCGAGACCCGGCGGTACGTGCTCACCGACGCCCTGGACGACCTCGCCGACGTCACGGACCCGGTGGAACGCCTGGCCGTGGCCGGCACCGTCCTCGGTACCGCGGCCGACCTCCTCCTCGACCACCACCGCGCCTGGACGGGTGGCGGCAAGTGGCTGCCCCGGCGGCTGCTGGAGGCGGACCCGGAGCGGGGCGCCGCCCTCCTGAACGGTCACCGCCTGCTCTGCGAGCACGGCGACCCGGAGGCTCTCCTCGAAGCCGCGTACCAGGTCCTCGCCCTGACCGGCGGCCCCCTCCGCGAGGGTTACGCCCGCACCTGGCACGGCGCCGTCGACCCCCTGACCCCCACCACCGCCCCGCGCCGCTGAACGAACCCCTGGAGGGGGACGGGCCTCAGGCCGGCGAAGCCATGAACCCGCCGCGCGCGGCCCCGCGCCCAGCAGGCGCGCCCGTCGAGCACCTCGGTCAGCCCGCCGGATGACCGGACGACCACCCCGCCGGCCGCCCACAAGTCGCGCCGCCGAACCGTCGCCCCCCCTCCCCGCGTCCCCCGGCACCGGGGCCGGCCCGGCGGGCCCGCCCACGCCCGGTGGTCGCTCCGGCCACCCCGGCCCGCCCGCGCCCGGCGGTCGCTCCGGTCACCGGGGCTCGTCCGCGCGCCCCGTGGTCGCTCCGGCCACTCCGGCCTGCCCGCGCCTTGTGGTTGCTCCGGTCACCGGGGTTCGTCCGCGCTCCGTGGCCGCTCCGGCCACCCCGGCCTGCCCGCGCCCGGTGGTCGCTCCGGTCACCGGGGCTCGTCCACGCCCGGTGGTCGCTCCGGCCACCCCGGCCCGCCCGCGCCCTGCCGACTCCCCTGGCCCGCCGAACCCGCTCTCCCCCCTACTCCGCTGGCCTGCCGGCTGCCACGGGGCCACTGATCACCAGCCCGTGCGCACCCCACCGCTCCCTCCGCCCCCGCTGATCACCCGGCCGACCCCGCGGCGCCTCCGCGGCCGGTGCCGCCCGCCGCCTGAGGCCGCCCCCCGCCGCCTGCGCGGTCGTGCCACCGCCCCCGCCACCTCTGCGGGCCCGGCCCACCCCGCGGCGCCCAGCCCACCCCTCGGCATCTCCGCCGGTCCGGCCCACCCCGCGGCACCTCCCCGGCCGGTGCCACCCGCCGCCTGTCGGGCCCGCCCCCGCCGCCTGCGCGCCCCCCGCGCCGCCAGCCACCCCGCTCCACTCCTTGACGCCGCACACCCTCGGGAGGATTATTCATCGCATGATGAATAATCCTCCCGAGGGTGACCCGGCCCCCGCCATCCAGGCCCGGCAGCTCCGCTGCACGCGCGGCACCCGCGAGGTCCTCCACGGCATCGACTTCGACGTGCCCCGCGGCCGCATCACCGGCCTCCTCGGCCCCTCCGGCTGCGGCAAGACCACCCTCATGCGGGCGATCGTCGGCACCCAGGACAAGGTCACCGGCTCCCTCAAGGTCCTCGGCGACGACGCAGGCGCCCCCGCGCTCCGCTCCCGCATCGGCTACGTCACCCAGGCGCCCTCCGTCTACGACGACCTCACCGTCCGCCAGAACCTCGACTACTTCGCCGCCGTCCTCGACCCCGGCCGCGCAGCCGCCGCCCGCCGCGCCGCCACCGTCGACCGCGCCCTCCACGACGTCGACCTCGCCGGCCACGCCCACGCCCTCGCCGGCAACCTCTCCGGCGGCCAGCGCAGCCGCGTCTCGCTCGCCGTCGCCCTCCTAGGCACCCCGGAGCTGCTGGTCCTCGACGAGCCCACCGTCGGCCTGGACCCCGTACTCCGCCGCGACCTGTGGAGCCTCTTCCACCGCATCGCCGCCGAGCGCGGCGCCACCCTCCTCGTCTCTTCCCACGTCATGGACGAGGCCGAGCGCTGCCACAGCCTGCTCCTCATGCGCGGGGGCCGGATCCTCGCTCAGGACACCCCGGACGCCCTCCGCGCCCGCACCCAGACCGACACCGTCGAAGAAGGCTTCCTCACCCTCGTCGACGCCGCCGCGGCCGCCGCAGGAGAAACCCGATGAACCTCGCCCGTACGACCGCCACCGCCGCCCGCGTCCTGCGCCAGCTGCGCCACGACCCGCGCTCCATCGCCCTGATGCTGCTCGTGCCGGTCCTGATGCTGGTCCTGCTCCGCTACGTCTTCGACGGCAACCCCGGCACCTTCAACGGCATCGGCGCCTCGCTCCTCGGCATCTTCCCGCTGATCACGATGTTCCTCGTGACCTCGATCGCCACCCTCCGCGAGCGCACCTCCGGCACCCTCGAACGCCTCCTCGCCATGCCCCTGGCCAAGGGCGACCTCATCGCCGGCTACGCCCTCGCCTTCGGCGCCGTCGCGATCGCCCAGTCCCTCCTCGCCACCGGCACCGCCCTCTGGACCCTCGGCCTCGACGTCGTCGGCTCCCCCTGGCTGCTGCTCCTCGTCGCCCTGCTCGACGCGCTCCTCGGCACCGCCCTCGGCCTGTTCGTCTCCGCCTTCGCCTCCTCCGAGTTCCAGGCGGTCCAGTTCATGCCGGCGGTGATCTTCCCCCAGTTGCTCCTCTGCGGACTCTTCGCCGCCCGCGACACCATGCACCCCGTACTGGAGGCCATCTCCGACGTCCTGCCGATGTCGTACGCCGTCGACGGCATGAACCAGGTGCTCCACCACACCGACGTCACCACCGACTTCGTACGGGACGCCCTGATCGTCGCCGGCTGCGCACTCCTCGTCCTCGCGCTGGGCGCCGCGACCCTGCGCCGGCGTACGCCCTGACGCCCCGGCACCGACCCGCGCCGCCGCGGCCCGCGCGCCCTGCCCACCCACCGGACACCACCCCGCACGCCCGCGTCCGGGTGCGAGGATGAGCAACATCCACAGCGCACAGACGGCGCACGTGCAGTACCTGTTCGGCGAGGTGAGCCCGCATGACCCAGACAGTCGCAGTCCTCGGCACCGGCAAGATCGGCGAGGCCCTGCTCAGCGGCATGATCCGAGGCGGCTGGCCCGCCTCGCACCTCCTGGTCACCGCACGCCGCGCCGAGCGCGCGGAAGAGCTGCGCACCCGCTACGGAGTGGAGGCGGTCTCCAACGCCGAGGCCGCCAAGCGGGCCGACACCCTCATCCTCACCGTCAAGCCGCAGGACATGGGGACGCTCCTGACCGAGCTGGCCCCGCACATCCCGGCCGACCGCCTGGTCATCAGCGGCGCCGCCGGCATCCCGACCTCCTTCTTCGAGGAGCGCCTGGCCCCCGGCACCCCGGTCGTCCGCGTCATGACCAACACGCCCGCCCTGGTCGACGAGGCCATGTCCGTCATCTCCGCGGGCAGCCACGCCACCGCCGAGCACCTCGCCCACGCGGAGGAGATCTTCGGCGGGGTCGGCAAGACCCTCCGCGTCCCCGAGTCCCAGCAGGACGCCGCCACCGCCCTCTCCGGGTCCGGGCCGGCGTACTTCTACTTCCTCGTCGAGGCGATGACCGACGCCGGCATCCTCCTCGGCCTCCCGCGCGCGCAGGCGCACGACCTGATCGTGCAGGCCGCGATCGGCGCCGCGGTGATGCTCCGCGACAGCGGAGAGCACCCGGTCAAGCTGCGCGAGGCGGTGACCTCCCCGGCCGGTACGACCATCAACGCGATCCGGGAGCTGGAGAACCACGGCGTCCGCGCGGCCCTGATCGCCGCCCTCGAAGCGGCCCGCGACCGCAGCCGCGAGCTGGCCTCCGGCAACGGCTGACGGGCCCGCGCCACCAGGCTGTACGCGGACCGGGTGAAGGGCTGTCGAAGGTTGACACGCCCCTCCCCGGTCCGTAGTGTTCTCCGAGTTGTCCGACGTGAGCGCCGACTCCGGTCGGTCCCCGGGCAGCCATTCCGCAAGCACCCATTCGAACGAACGACGCACTTTGTCGTCTCGTTTTCATGCGTATTTGCGAATGAGGAATCCGTGTCCGAAGGACACGGCCCCCGATTAGGTCGGGGGCCGGGAATCCGCTACTGTCTCACTCGCCTCAAGGGCCCAACGGCCCCCAAGGCGAAACCCGCTGACTGGGAGTCAGGCCCGAAAGAGTCTGATAGAGTCGGAAACGCCGAAAGGGAAAAGCGCCGGAAACGCCGCTGGAACCGGAAAGCACCGAGGAAATCGGGTCGGAAAGATCTGATAGAGTCGGAAACGAAGGAAGCGCCCGGAGGGCCCGGAAA
>NZ_JBIVYX010000005.1:373759-500154 GCF_044759225.1 Streptomyces sp. NPDC101132 | reverse complement strand
ACATTCCGAACCCGGAAGCTAAGCCTTTCAGCGCCGATGGTACTGCAGGGGGGACCCTGTGGGAGAGTAGGACGCCGCCGAACAATCATTGTGGGGAAGCCCCGCACCGATTCGTAAGAATCCTGGTGCGGGGCTTTTCTGCGTTTCCGGAGAAGTCCGGGACGTTTAGGGTCGGGGCATGGGCTATGAACTCGTCATCTTCGACAACGACGGCGTGCTGGTGGACAGCGAGCGGATTTCCAACACCCTCCTGGCCGCCTACCTGACCGAGCTGGGGCACCCCACCAGCTACGAGGACTCTCTGCGCGACCACATGGGCGCCGCCATGCACCGGGTCCACGAGCTCGTCCTGGAGCGCACCGGCCGGCGGCTGCCCGACGGGTTCGACGAGACGTTCCACGCGCGCGTCTTCGCCGCCTTCGCGCGCGAGCTGGAGCCCGTGCCCGGCGTGCGGGAGATGCTCGACGGGCTCCGGGCGAGCGGGACGGCGTACTGCCTCGCCTCCTCCGGGAGCCACGAGCGGATCCGGGTCGGCCACCGGAGCGCCGGGCTGACCGGGTACTTCGACGACGCCCGCATCTTCAGCGCCGAGGACGTCGGGAAGGGCAAGCCCGCCCCCGACCTCTTCCTCCACGCCGCCGCGAAGATGGGCGTCGCGCCCGAGCGGTGCGTGGTCGTCGAGGACAGCCCGCTCGGCGTGCAGGCCGCGGTGGCCGCCGGCATGGACGTCTACGGGTTCACCGCCATGACCCCCGCCGGCCGCCTCGCCGGGGCGAACGGACTCTTCGGTTCCATGGCCGAGCTCCCCGGGCTGCTGAAACTGGCCATGTGATCCATCTACCCACCGGTAGTGGCGAGCCCTACGCTGTGCGGCCATGACAGACGTGCGCCTGCGCCGCGGCCGGGCTTCCCTGGCGGTCAGCTTCTTCGTCCAGGGGGTCACGTTCGCCCTCCTGGTGACGCGGATCCCCGCCATCCAGGACCGGTACGGGATATCCGACGCCCTGCTCCCGGCCTTCCTGGCCGCCGTGCCGATCCTGGCCGGGGTGTCGAGCGTGGCCACGGAGAAGCTCGTGCGCAGCGTCCCGCCCAGCGTCGTGCTGCGGTGGAGCCAGCCGCTCGTGCTGCTCGCGCTCCTCGGGGTGGGCGCCGGGTCGCAGATGTGGCACGTGGCCGTCGCGCTCGGCGCCTTCGGCCTCGCGGTCGGCGCCCTGGACGCGTCCATGAACATGCTGGGCGTCAGCCTCCAGCGCGACTACGGCCGCAGCATCATGCTGGGCTTCCACGCCGCGTACAGCCTCGGCGGCATCGCCGGCGCCTCCGCGGCCTGGGCCGGCGCCCACTGGCACCTGTCGCTGTTCGTCTCCTACCTGCCGGCCGTCCTGCTCCTGCTGCCCGCCGCACTCGTGGGGTCGCGCTGGTACGTCGACCAGCGCCGGCCCGAGGAGGCCGGCGAGGGCACCCCTGCGGCCGGGTCCTCCGGCGTCGCGTTCAAGCTGCTGCTGCCGCTCTGCCTGGTGATGGCCTGCGCGTACATCGGCGACTCGACCGTCGCCAACTGGAGCGCCAAGTACCTCCAGGACGTGCTGGGCAGCTCCGAGCAACTGGCCACCGTCCCCTACAACGTCTACATGGTGACCACGCTGCTCGGCCGGGCCGTCGGCGACCTCGGCGTGCGCCGCCTCGGGGCCGTGGCCGTGGTGCGCGGCGGGACGCTGCTCGCCGCCGCCGGCTTCGCCGTCGTGGCGGTCGCGCCCGGGCCCTGGGCCGGGATGGCCGGGTTCACGCTGCTGGGCTTCGGGCTGTGCGTGATCGTGCCGCAGACCTTCGCGGCCGCGGGACGCCTCTTCCCCGGATCCTCCGACGCCGCCATCGCGCGGCTGAACATCTTCAACTACGTCGGCTTCCTGGTCGGTTCCCCGCTCGTCGGTGCCCTGGGCGACGCGTGGAGCTACCGGGGCGCCATGCTCGTACCGATGGCCCTCGTACTTGTCACACTCGGGTACGCCCGCTCGTTCGGCGCCGAGACCGCCCGATACGGTGGCGGGCATGAGCGGGCGCGCGCTGTTGATGTGGGACGAGGCGGTCACGGGGTATGACTTCGGGCCGAGCCATCCGATGGACCCGGCGCGCCTGGCGCTGACCATGGGCCTGGTACGGGCCTTCGGGCTCGACCGGGAGGTCGAGGTACGGGCGGCCAAGGCGGCCGGTGACTCCACGCTGCGGCTGGTGCACCGCGAGGACTACGTGGCCGCCGTGCGGGAGGTGTCGGCCGACCCCGGTGTCGCCGACGGCTCGTACGGGCTCGGGACGGTCGACGACCCGGCGTTCCACGGCATCCACGAGGCCTCCGCGCTGATCGCCGGGCAGTCCGTGGCGGCCGCCGAGGCGGTGTGGCGCGGCGAGGCCGAACACGCCGTGAACTTCGCGGGCGGGCTGCACCACGCGATGCCGGGCGGCGCGGCCGGGTTCTGCGTGTACAACGACGCGGCGCTGGCCATCGCGCGGCTCCTGGAACTGGGTGCCGAGCGGGTGGCGTACGTGGACGTCGACGTGCACCACGGGGACGGGGTCCAGGCGGCCTTCTGGGACGACCCCCGGGTGCTGACGGTCTCCCTGCACGAGCACCCCCGGACGCTCTTCCCGCAGACCGGCTGGCCGGAGGAGACCGGCGGGGCGGAGGGCTCGGCGGTGAACGTGGCGCTGCCGGCCGGCACCGGGGACGCGGGCTGGCTGCGGGCGTTCCACGCGGTGGTGCCCGAGGTGCTGGCGGAGTTCCGGCCGCAGGTGCTGGTGACCCAGCACGGCGCCGACACCCACTTCGAGGACCCCCTCGCGCACCTGGCGGTGTCGCTGGACGCCCAGCGGGCCGTGCAGGAGTCCTGTCACGCGCTGGCCCACGAGCACGCCGACGGGCGCTGGCTCGCGCTCGGCGGAGGCGGGTACGCGATCGTGGACGTCGTACCGAGGTCGTGGACGCACCTGGTCGGCATCGCCGCGCACCGGCCCGTGGACCCGGAGACCGCCGTGCCGGCCTCCTGGCGGGAGGCGGCCTACGCGCGGACGCGGCAGCTGGCGCCGGGGCGGATGACGGACGGACGGTCCGTCAGCTGGGCGGACTGGGAGGCGGGTTACGACCCGGCGGACCGGGTCGACCAGGCGATCCTCGCGACCCGGCGGGCGGTCTTCCCGCTGCGGGGGCTACTGGCCTGACGCGGTCGCCGACCGGCCGGATCCGGCCGGGGGCCGTGCCATTGCCCGGCCGCCTCCGGGCCGGAAAGAGTTAGGCCAAGTGTGGGCCGTATCCGGCGTTTCGGTGCTGACACCCGGCCGGTGCGGGAGCATCGAACGGTGTTGAGCACCGCCGCGCTGCGCGCGCATCTGCTGGCCGCCCGGTTGGCCGGGCCCGTGGCGACCTCCCGGGAGGAGAGCCTGCGCAGCTACCGCCTGTTCGCGGCGCGCGATCCGCGGGCGCTGCTCGGGCTGGACCCGGAGTGGGGCTGGGGCGAGGGCGACCTGCTGGCGCTGATGGCCGACAAGTGCGGTGTGTCGGACGACCCCCGTCACGTGAGCGGCCCGGACGTCATCGATCCGGAGCGGACCCTGGCGGCGCTCGACGCGTTCGCGGGCCGGTTACGGCAGGTGGCGGCGGCGCGGGCACCCGTGCTGTTCGGCACCGGTCATCCGCACCGTCTCCTGGGGTTCTACGTCAGTTTGGCGGAGGCGCTGTCGGCGGCGGGATGTGAAGTCCTCACGCCGGCGCAGGGGTGTGGTGTCGACATGGCGAGCCGGTTCGGCGTACGTCCGTACACCCTCGATTACGTACGGGGTGTCGCCCTCGTGCGGGAACCCGGAGCGCGCCCGCCCGGCAGTGCGACCGGCGCACATACGCACTCGCCGCTCCCGGTTCGGGTCGCCCTGGGGGCCCTGGCCGACTCCGGCGGGCCGCTGCCGGCCCTGGTCGTCGGCGATCACGGATGGGTCTGCGGCGCAGGTCAGCTGGGGTTCGAGGCCATCGGGCTGGCCGACACGGACGACCCGGCGCTGTTCGTCGGCGAGGCCGAGGGGCGGGTGTCGGTGGCCGTTCCGCTTGATGACGCCGTGCGTTCGGACTACTACCGTCCGCTCACGCGCTACTTACTCGACCGGGCGAGCCTCGCGGCCTGAGCCGGTGGGCGCAGCTCCTCTTCCCCACTCGTACCACCCGCCCCTACTCTGGGAGTGAGCGCGCAACGACGAGGAGTAACCGGAGGGGAAGCCGGTGCCCGTCAGGTGCGGAAGGTCAAGGTGTGTCATGGCTGCTGGCGAGAGGCCTCTCAGTGAGGTGCAGTTCCTGACCGTGGCGGAGGTCGCCTCGGTGATGCGAGTGTCGAAGATGACCGTGTACCGCCTGGTGCACAATGGCCATCTGCCCGCGATCCGAGTGGGCCGGTCCTTCCGGGTCCCCGAGAACGCGGTCCACGAGTACCTCCGGGAGTCCTACGTGGGGGTGGAGACGGCCTGACGCCTCCCCTCGGTTAACAGGCTCGGAGCTCGGGCGGGTAGGCTAGGCCGACGTAGGTCGTGTGGGCCCAGACGCCCCGCACCAGTGAAGAGAAGTGAGCGAGGGTAGTCGTGGGCTCTGTTATCAAGAAGCGGCGCAAGCGGATGGCCAAGAAGAAGCACCGCAAGCTGCTCAAGCGCACGCGCGTCCAGCGCCGTAACAAGAAGTAAACGGCGTCTGTACGTGTTCTCCGCGGCCCCTCCACCATCCTTTGGTGGAGGGGCCGCGGTGTATAAGGGCCCAGGGAACTCATGCCCGCGCGGGCCGTTCGCGGCCGCGCGTCCGGCATCGAAGGGGAGGCGCTGATCGTGGGCAAGGTCGTGCTGGTCACCGGGGCCGCCCGGCAGCTGGGCAGCCGCTTCGTGCGGCGGATCCAGCGGGACCCGGACGTGGAGCGGGTCGTCGCGGTGGACACCGAGGAGCCCGTCCGGCGGCTCGGCTCGGCCGTCTTCCTCCAGGCCGACATCAGACAGCCGTCGATCGCGCGGATCCTCGCCGAGCACGCCGTGGACACCGTCGTCCACCTCGCGGTCACCGGCAGCCCCCCGCTGGGCGGCGGCGGCCGGACCTCCGTGAAGGAGGCCAACGTCATCGGGACCATGCAGCTGCTCGGTGCCTGCCAGAAGTCCCCGACGGTGCGCCGGCTGGTCGTGAAGTCGACCACGAGCGTGTACGGGGCCGCGCCCCGCGATCCCGCGGTGTTCACCGAGACCACCCAGCCGAAGGCGCTGCCCGGCGGCGGCTTCGCCAAGGACGCGGTCGAGGTCGAGGGGTACGTGCGCGGCTTCGCGCGACGCAGGCCCGACGTGGCGGTCTGCGTGCTGCGCTTCGCGAACATCCTGGGCCCCCGCGCCGACTCGGCGCTGGCCGAGTTCTTCTCGATGCCGGTGATGCCCACGGTGCTGGGCTACGACCCGCGGCTCCAGTTCGTCCACGAGGACGACGTGGTGGACGTGCTGGAGCTGGCCTCGGGCGAGCCCCGGCGCGGCACGCTCAACAGCGGTACGTTCAACATCGCCGGTGACGGCGTGCTGCTGCTCTCGCAGTGTTCGCGGCGGCTGGGGCGGCCGACGGTGCCGCTGCTGCTGCCCGCGGTCACGTGGGTGGGCCAGGCGCTGCGCACGGTGGGCTTCGCGGACTTCTCGCCGGAGCAGATCCGGCTGCTCACGCACGGGAGGGTCGTGCAGACCACGCAGATGCGCGAGGTGCTGGGCTTCGAGCCTTCGTACACGACCGCCGAGACCTTCGCGGACTTCGCGCGGAGCCGGGGGCCGGGGCTGCTGCCGCCGGAGGCGCTGGGACGTACCGTCGACCGCCTGAGAGGGGCGCTGTTGTGATGGCGGATGCCAAGGTCATCCCGTTCGACGAGGACCGTGAGCGGCCGCGCAGGGCGCCGCGGCGCCGGGCCGGCGGCGGGCGGCGGGAGGGGCGCGAGGCGCCGGTCCCGGTGGTCGTGCCGGAGGTTCCCGAGGAGGAGCCCCCGGGCCCCGGGGAGCGCGCGGCCGCCGGTGGCGGGGGGACGGCCGAGGGCTGGGACCGGCGGATCGCGAGCGGACTGGCCTTCCTGCGGCGCCGTCTGACGGGCGAGTACGAGGTCGACGAGTTCGGCTACGACAAGGAGCTCACCGACCAGGTGCTCATGTCGCTGCTGCGGCCCCTGTACGAGGGGTACTTCCGGGTCGAGGTGAAGGGCGTCGAGAACATCCCCGCGGAGGGCGGGGCGCTGATCGTCGCCAACCATTCCGGGACGCTGCCGCTGGACGGGCTGATGCTCCAGGTCGCCGTGCACGACAGGCACCCGGCGCAGCGGCACCTGCGGCTGCTGGCCGCGGACCTGGTGTTCATGCTGCCGGTCGTCAACGAGCTGGCGCGCAAGGCCGGGCACACGCTGGCGTGCGCGGAGGACGCGCAGCGGCTGCTGGAGGCCGGAGAGCTGGTGGGCGTGATGCCCGAGGGCTTCAAGGGGATAGGGAAGCCGTTCGGCGAGCGGTACAAGCTCCAGCGGTTCGGGCGGGGCGGGTTCGTCTCGACGGCGCTGCGGGCGGGCACGCCGATCGTGCCCTGCTCGATCGTGGGGGCGGAGGAGATCTACCCCATGATCGGGAACGCGAAGACGCTGGCGCGGCTGTTCGGGCTGCCGTACTTCCCGGTGACGCCGACCTTCCCGTGGCTGGGGCCGCTGGGGGCGGTGCCGCTGCCGACGAAGTGGACGATCCAGTTCGGGGAGCCGATCCCGACGGACGGGTACCCGCCGGAGGCGGCGGAGGACCCGATGCTGATGTTCAACCTGACCGATCAGGTGCGGGAGCAGATCCAGCACACGCTGTACAAGCTGCTGGTGCAGCGGAGGTCGGTCTTCTTCTGAGCGCGCGCCGCGCTGCACGCAGCGCGGGCCGCCCTGCACGCATGGCGAGGGGTGGGGCGCCGGTTCTCCGGTGCCCCACCCCTCGTGCGTGTCCTACTCCGCGTCCTCCGCGCCCAGACCCAGGCCCGGGAGGATCCCCGGCAGGATGGGCGGCAGGGTGATGTCCGGCTTCGGGGAGGACGAGGACGTGGCCGGCGGCGTGGTCTTCGACTCCTTGGGCGGGTCGAGCAGGTCGCCCGTACCGCCGCCGAGCAGGCCTTCGGAGTCGTCGTCGCCCGACTCGCTGGGTCCCGGGCGCTCAGGCGTACGCCCCTGGGGGTCCGGAGACGCCGACGGAGCGGCGTGCCGGCCGCCGGGCTCGGCCCGGCCGGTGCCCTGGTCCGCGCCGGCGCCGCCGGCCGACTTGGCCTCGCGGTGCTGCTCGGGAGTCTTGGGCAGCAGCGACTGCAGCGGCGCGACCTCGTCGTCTATGGCGTCGAAGACCGAGTTCACCTCGTCACCGACGTCGGTGAGCTGGGCGGGCAGCCGCTGGCGCAGCTGTCCCCAGGCCTCGCGGTGCGAGCGCGAGAACGAGGACAGTGCCTGGATCGCGCCCAGGGAGCCGTCCCGCTCGTACTCGGCGTGGAGCAGGCGGTGGCCTTCCTCGGCGTCGTGCTTCATCCCGGACAGCGCGCGCCTGATCTCGCCCAGCGATTCGTGGTCGAGCGCCCCGGACCTGCCGCGCTCCATGAGGCGCCGGGCCTCGTGGAGCCTGGTCGAGGCCTGGTCGAGATAGAGCTCGCCCCGGTCCGAATCGTCTTCGGCCATACCGAGTTTGAGGTCTTCCATCCCGCGCTTGACGGGGTAGAGCGAGTCACCCGGCAGTGCGTCGGTACTGGCAGCGGCCACTCCGCTGAAGGCCCCCGCGGCCACACCGACGGTGAGGCCGCCCGCAGCGATGCCCTTCGACCAGCGGGAGCGGGGCCGCAACTTCCGGAGCGAGGTCGCCCGGTGGGCGCCACGGCCGGTCCGCTGTTCGGGCACCTGAGGGTCCGTCGAAGCACCCGCTCCGAAGGTTCCCTCCATCACCATGGTCTCCATGGCGGCCACGAGCTGCGCTCGCTGCACCACCTTGACCTCGGGGTCCAACTCCGGGCGCGGTAGCGCGTCGAGCACGTTCGCCAGGGCCAACATCCGGTCGTAATCAGCCGGTTCAGCCGGGTCGGCAGGCGCGTCGGGCTGCTCGGCCGCCGTCTCCGCGGGATCGGAGAGCGTCCGATCCTCCAGGGCCTGGGCGAAGGCGTTCGCCCGCCGGTGCGCCGAAACGTTCGCGATCACTGGCGGCACCTCCTCTCGTCATGACGATCGACTCCCCTGTGTGTCCGGATGGTTGCCCGGCTTGAGCACATCCACTCTTTCGAGTGAGCGACCGCAGGCAGGGCGTGTCCACAGGGAGTCTGCATTCCGCACAACGAGCGGCGCGGCACTTGGGTTACGGACGAAGGATGATCGGACCACAGCGTCATACAGGGGTCACCGGATGTGAGTCGGAATCAGCGGGCGTCGTCCGGCAGCAGTCGGGCCAGCGTGCGGACGGCCCGGTACTGGAGGGTCTTGATGGCACCCTCGTTCTTGCCCATCACCCTGGCCGTCTCGGCCACCGAGAGGCCCTGCAGGAAGCGCAGTGTCACGCACTCCTGCTGCTGAGGATTGAGTTTCCGTACGGCCTCCAGCAGGGCCGCGTTGGACAGGGACTCCAGGACGGAGTCTTCGGGGCTGCGCTCGACCTCGTTGGCGTCGAGCATCTCGCCGGTGGTCACCTCCAGCCGGAAGCGGCTGGACTTGAAGTGGTCGGCGACCAGGTTGCGCGCGATCGTCACGAGCCAGGCACCGAAGTCCCGGCCCTGCCAGGTGAAGGTGGAGATGCGGCGCAGCGCGCGCAGGAAGGTCTCGCTGGTGAGATCCTCCGCCGTCGCCTTGCCGCCGACGCGGTAGTAGATGTAGCGGTAGACCGTGTCGCTGTACTGGTCGTACAGCCGGCCGAAGGCCTCGGCCTCGCCGTTCTGGGCGCGTTCGACCAGGTCCATCATGCGGGCGCTGTCGCTGTCCGCGGTGGGGCGGCGGGCGGTCGACGTGCTCGTACCGGTGCTGCCCCGGCCTCGTCTGCCCACGGTCGCTCCGCCGTCGGCCAGGGCGTAGCAGGGACCGGCAGGGCCGATTCCGGCGGGGACCGCGGCGGCGAAGGCGGGTAGGGCGTACGCGGTGGGGACGAAGCCGCGCAAGTGGCCGAGGACCGTTGCGCGGAGCGTAGCCAGGCCCGAGGCGTCAACCCCGACAGGTGGGTACACGGGACTCCCAGAGGCAGAGCTTCCATCACGTGCAGTGCGGACCGTGGACTCGCCGACCAGTGGTGGGGCGACGGAGAGGGGGCCCGTATGCGTTTGAGGAGAATAACGCTTCGTACAGGCAGCGCTACACCCAGTTGCTCAAATCATCGATTCCGACGCTTCTGTTGCGTGTCGAGGGCAAATTCGATCGCTGGTAGTGATCGGCTGGTGATCACTTCTGTACGCGGAATGCCTGCTTCCAGGGCGTGTTGTGGCCGACTCGAAAGCACCCGTGTGCCCCGCGTGTCCTGCGGGCAGAACCGGGGGAATGCCCGTCGTGCGGGCGGTGGCCGCGGGAGTCCGCGCGGCCGCTACTTGCGGCGCCGGTGCAGGGCGACCGCGGCCGCCGTACCGCCCGCCAGGGCGCCCACTCCGGCCGCCGCGGGGATGCCGACCCTGGCCGCCTTGCGGCCGGTCCGATAGTCGCGCAGCCGCCACTCGTTCGCCCGGGCATGCCTGCGCAGTTTTGTGTCGGGATTGATCGCGTACGGATGTCCGACCAACGACAGCATGGGGATGTCGTTGTGCGAATCGCTGTACGCGGCGCAGCGCGCCAGGTCCAGGCCCTCGGCCGCGGCGAGCGCGCGCACCGCTTCGGCCTTCGCCGGTCCGTGCAGCGGCTCGCCGACGAGCCTGCCGGTGTAGACGCCCTCGACGGACTCCGCCACCGTGCCGAGGGCGCCGGTCAGGCCGAGCCGCCGGGCGATGATCGTGGCCGTCTCGACGGGGGCGGCCGTCACGAGCCAGACCTTCTGGCCGGCGTCGAGGTGGGCCTGGGCCAGGGCCCGGGTGCCCGGCCAGATCCGCTCCGCCATGTACTCGTCGTAGATCTCCTCGCCGATGGCCATCAGCTCGGAGACGCGGTGGCCCTTGACGATGGAGAGGGCGCTGTCGCGGGCGTCCTGCATGTGCTCGGGGTCCTCGACCCCGGCGATCCGGAACCAGGCCTGCTGCCAGGCGAAGCGGGCGAGTTCGCGGCGCTGGAAGAACTCGCGCTTGTAGAGGCCCCGGCCGAAGTGGAAGATCGCGGCGCCCTGCATGACGGTGTTGTCGAGGTCGAAGAAGGCGGCGGCGCGCTCGTCGCCGGCGACGGGGAACTCGGGTTCCTCCGGTGCCGCCTCGGGGGCCTCGGGCGCGGCGGATTCCGCGTACTGGGCGGAGGTCTTGCGCGCGGCCTCGGCGGACGCCTCGCCCGCGAGCACGCTCCGCGCGGTCGCGGGGCGGTTACGGCGGGTGAGCCATCCGGGAGCGGCCATAGGGTGAGGATAGCCATTGTGTTCGGGTGTTCCCGAACCGTGCGGAAACGACTGTGTGAACACTGGCGGCACCGGCCGGTCCGGTCCGCACCGCGGGAGCCGCGCGAGAATGGCCGTATGAGTCCTCTGCTGCGCCGTAAGGAAAAGAAGGCTCCCGGGGAGCGGATGGTCACGCTCATCGGGAAGCCCGGCTGCCACCTGTGTGACGTGGCCCAGGAAGTCGTCGAGAAGGTGTGCGCGGAGACGGGCGCCTCGTGGGAGAAGAAGGACATCACCCAGGACGAGGAGCTCTACCGCAGGCACTGGGAGCAGATTCCGGTTGTCCTCGTGGACGGTGAGCAGCACACCTTCTGGCGGGTGAATCCGGAGCGGCTGCGCAAGGCGCTGTCCGGCTGAGGTTCCGCTGGTGGGGGCCGGGCACGCCGTGCGGTTACCATTCAGGGCGATTTGAGCGGTATCGGGGGCGTATGGAAGAGGAGTGTGTTCCGCTTTGCCCCCGTCGGGACGAGGACGCGCGGCGTCGGCCGGTAGTTCCCGCAGCTCGTGGCCGGAACGCGTGACCCCCATCACTTTGGTCGGACAAATTGGACACAATCTTTGTGCACGCGTTCACAAAGACATAGCCTGCTGTCGACGGGGCGGTCATGGGACAAAGGACCGCCTGCAGCCCCGCTCATCCCGCAGGAGCATCGTGGCAACTGGCCGAAATCACCGACCGGCGACCCGCAGCCGAGGCATTCCCGAGGCCACCGTCGCCCGGCTTCCGCTGTACCTGCGGGCCCTGACCGCGCTGTCCGAGCGCTCGGTGCCCACGGTCTCCTCGGAGGAGCTCGCCGCGGCCGCGGGGGTCAACTCCGCCAAGCTCCGCAAGGACTTCTCGTACCTCGGCTCCTACGGCACCCGCGGTGTCGGCTACGACGTCGAGTACCTCGTCTACCAGATCTCCCGTGAGCTGGGCCTCACGCAGGACTGGCCCGTCGTCATCGTCGGCATCGGCAACCTCGGCGCCGCCCTGGCCAATTACGGCGGGTTCGCGTCCCGTGGTTTCCGCGTGGCCGCGCTGATCGACGCCGACCCGGCGATGGCCGGCAAGCCGGTGGCCGGAATGCCGGTGCAGCACACCGACGAACTCGAGAAGATCATCGACGAGAACGGCGTCTCGATCGGCGTCATCGCGACCCCGGCGGGCGCCGCCCAGCAGGTGTGCGACCGGCTGGTCGCCGCCGGCGTCACCTCCATCCTGAACTTCGCGCCGACCGTGCTGTCCGTCCCCGAGGGCGTCGACGTGCGGAAGGTCGACCTCTCCATCGAGCTGCAGATCCTGGCCTTCCACGAGCAGCGGAAGGCGGGCGAGGAGCCCGCGGGCGGTGCCGCCGCGCCTTCGGCTACTGCCCCGGCCCCCGCCGCCTCCTCTTCCTCCGCTCCGGCCCCCGCCGCTCCCGCGTCCGGTGCGCCGCGCCCCGCCGCGGGCGGCGGCGCCACGACCGGTGCCGGGCGCAAGGGCGGTTCCGGCCCGGAGGGCGACGTACCGGCGGTGATGCCGGCATGAGTCTGCTCGTCGTTGGGCTGAGCCACCGCAGCGCGCCGGTCAGCGTGCTGGAGCGGGCCGCGCTGACCGCCGACGCCAAGGTGAAGCTGCTGCACGACACGCTGGCGGCGGAGCCGGCCACGGAGGCGGCGGTGCTCGCCACGTGCAACCGGATCGAGCTGTACGCGGACGTGGACAAGTTCCACGCCGGTGTCGCCGAGCTGTCGACGCTGCTGGCGCAGCACAGCGGGGTGGCTCTGGAGGAGCTGACCCCGTACCTCTACGTGCACTACGAGGACCGGGCCGTCCACCACCTCTTCTCGGTGGCGTGCGGGCTGGACTCGATGGTCGTCGGCGAGGGCCAGATCCTGGGCCAGATCAAGGACGCGCTCGCGCTGGGGCAGGAGCTCCACACCGCGGGCCGCCTGATCAACGACCTCTTCCAGCAGGCGCTGCGGGTCGGCAAGCGGGCGCACTCCGAGACCGGCATCGACCGGGCCGGGCAGTCGCTGGTGACTTTCGGCCTGGAGCAGCTGGCCGTGGACGTGCCGGTGGAGACGTGGGCCGCGGGCAAGCGGGCGCTGGTGATCGGTGCCGGCTCGATGTCCTCGCTGGCCGCGGCGACGCTCGCGCGGGTGGGCGTGGCCGAGGTCGTGGTGGCCAACCGGACCCTGGAGCGGGCCGAGCGGCTCGTCGAGATCCTGGGCGAGAAGGTCGCGGCGCGCGCCGTCGCCATGGACTCCGTCGGGCGTGAGCTGACACGAGTCGACGTGGTGGTGTCCTGCACCGGAGCCACCGGTCTGGTGCTGGCCGAGGAGGACGTCCTCGCCGCCGTCGGCACCGGCCCCTTCGGCGCGGGCGAGTCCGCCGACGACCGCTCCGCGGCCGTGCCCGGCACCGCCCGGACCCCTGCCGGGCAGGCCGGCGCCGTTCCGGCGGTCGCCGGTGCCTCCCGGGACGCCCTGGGCGCCCCGACCCCCACGGAGCCCCGGGAACGGAGAGGAGCGGGTGACGGACCCGCGCCGCAGGCCCCCGCCGACGCCGCCCTCGTCGCGAGGCTGGCCGAGGCCGCCGCGCGGCTCGGCAGGCTGACCGACGCGGGTGCCGCACGCACGCTCACCGCGGCCGAGGCCGCCCGGGCCGCCGCCGGTGAGGGCGCCCTCGCGCTCGCCGAGGCCGACGCCGCCGACGCCGACGCGTGTCCCGTCGACCTCGCCCCCGCGGGAGCGAGCGGGCGGGCCGCCATCGCCGGGGTCGACGCCACCTCGCTGGAGCTGCACGGCGCGTGGGCCGACCGGGCCGAGGCCGCCGGACGGCAGCCGGTGCGGCGGGCCGCCGTGCCCGCGCAGGCCGGCGGCGCCGTACGGCTCGCGCTGCTCGACCTCGCCATGCCCCGGGACATCGACGCCGCCGTGCACCGCATCCCCGGCGTACGGCTCGTCGACATCGAGTCGCTCGCCGAGGCGTCCGCGGACGCCCCCATGGCCACGGACGTGGAGCTCGTCAAGGAGATCGTCGCCGACGAGGTGGCGGCCTTCGGCGCGGCCCAGCGCGCCGCGCACATCACCCCGACCGTCGTCGCCCTGCGCGCCATGGCCGCCGAGGTCGTGGCGAGCGAGGTGGCCCGACTCGACGGCCGGCTGCCCGATCTCGACGAGCGCCAGCGTGCGGAGGTCACCCAGACCGTCCGCCGCGTCGTCGACAAGCTCCTGCACGCGCCCACCGTGCGGGTCAAGCAGCTCGCCAGCGAGCCCGGTGGCGCCGGGTACGCCGAAGCACTGCGGGAACTCTTCGACCTCGACCCGGAGACGGTGGCCGCCGTCAGCCGCGTAAAGAACACAGGACCGGCATCATGAACTCAGCGAACTCAGCCCCTGACCAGAGGCCCCTCAAGCTCGGGACGCGGCGCAGCAAGCTGGCCATGGCCCAGTCCGGGCACGTCGCCGACGCGGTGCGCGCCCTGACCGGCCGGCCCGTCGAGCTCGTGGAGATCACGACGTACGGGGACGTCTCCCGCGAGAACCTCGCGCAGATCGGCGGCACCGGCGTCTTCGTGACCGCCCTGCGCGACGCCCTGCTGCGCGGCGAGGTCGACTTCGCGGTGCACTCCCTCAAGGACCTGCCCACCGCGCAGCCCGCCGAGCTGGCGCTGGCGGCCATCCCGCGCCGCGAGGACCCGCGTGACGTCCTGGTGGCCCGCGACGGGATGACCTTCGAGCAGCTGCCCGACGGCGCCCGGGTCGGCACCGGTTCGCCGCGCCGCATGGCCCAGCTCAACCACTACGCCCGGCAGCTCGGCAAGAGCATCGAGACCGTCGCCATCCGCGGCAACGTGGACACCCGCATCGGCTTCGTGCGCAGCGGCGAGCTCGACGCGGTGGTCCTGGCCGCCGCGGGCCTCAACCGCGTCGGGATGAGCGCGGAGGTCACCGACTTCCTGTCGGTCGACAACGTGCTGCCCGCCCCCGGCCAGGGTGCCCTGGCCATCGAGTGCACCGCGGACAACGCGGACCTCATCGCCGTGCTCGGCGAGCTCGACGACCCGCACACCCGGGCCGCCGTGACCGCCGAGCGTTCCCTGCTCGCCGCCCTGGAGGCCGGTTGCAGCGCACCTGTCGGTGCACTCGCCGATCTGCTGGCCGACGGCCAGGTTGTCAACGAAATGCGCCTGCGCGGCGTCGTCGGCACCACCGACGGCTCGACGCTGGTGCAGCTGTCCACCACCGGTTCCGTGCCCCAGTCGTACGACGAGGCGCTGGCGCTCGGCCGCGAACTCGCGGACGAGATGCTGGCCAAGGGCGCGGCCGGTCTGATGGGGGAGCGAGCACTTTGAGCCCCACAAGTTCCACCACCTCCGCGCTTCCGGCCGTCGCCGTCCAGGGGCACGTCACCTTCCTCGGTGCCGGCCCCGGTGACCCGGGACTGCTCACGCTGCGCGCCGTCGAGGCGCTCGGCGCGGCGGACGTACTGATCGCGGAGCCCGAGGTGCTCGACGTCGTACGCACGCATGCGCGGGCAAATGTCGACACGCCGCAGCTGACGGTCGCTGACGAGGCGTCAGCAGCCGCCGGTGTGCCGGTGATCCGGGACGCCGCCAATCTTGTCATGGAGGCCGCGCGCTCCGGCAAGCGGGTCGTCCGTGCGGTCACCGGCGACCCCGGCCTCGACGGCAACGCCGCCGAGGAGATGCTCGCGTGCGCCACGGAGGGCATCCCCTTCGAGGTGGTCCCGGGCGTCGCCACGGCCGTCGGCGTGCCCGCGTACGCCGGTGTCCCGCTGCGCGACACGGCCGGCACGGACGTCCGCTTCGTGGACGCCGGCACCGCCAACGCGCGCTGCTGGACCGAGGCCGGTACGAGCGACGGCACGCTCGTGGTGTCCGCGACCCTGGAGACGGTGGCCGCCGCCGCGGCCGAGCTGGTCACGGCGGGCCGCAAGCCCGACACCCCGCTGACCGTCACGGTCGCCGGCACGACCACCCGCCAGCGCACCTGGACGGCGACGCTGGGCTCCATCGCCCAGGTCTTCAAGCAGGGCAAGGTGCTCCCCTCCCCGGAGGGCCACCGCCCGGTGATAGCCGTGGTCGGTGAGCACAGCACGGCCGCCCGCCGCGACGAGCTGGCCTGGTTCGAGTCGAAGCCGCTGTTCGGCTGGCGCGTCCTGGTCCCGCGTACGAAGGAGCAGGCGGCCTCGCTCTCCGACCAGCTGCGCAGCTACGGCGCGGTGCCGCACGAGGTGCCGACCATCGCCGTCGAGCCGCCGCGCACCCCGCAGCAGATGGAGCGGGCGGTCAAGGGCCTGGTCACCGGCCGGTACGAGTGGATCGCCTTCACCTCGGTCAACGCGGTCAAGGCGGTGCGCGAGAAGTTCGAGGAGTACGGGCTCGACGCGCGCGCCTTCGCGGGCATCAAGGTCGCCGCGGTGGGCGAGCAGACCGCCGCCGCGCTGGTCGAGTTCGGCGTGAAGCCGGACCTGGTGCCGAGCGGCGAGCAGTCGGCCGCCGGGCTGCTGGAGGACTGGCCGCCGTACGACCCGGTCTTCGACCCGATCGACCGCGTCTTCCTGCCGCGTGCCGACATCGCCACCGAGACGCTGGTGGCCGGGCTGATCGAGCTGGGCTGGGAGGTCGACGACGTCACGGCGTACCGCACCGTGCGGGCGTCGCCGCCGCCGGCCGAGACCCGCGAGGCGATCAAGGGCGGCGGCTTCGACGCGGTGCTGTTCACGTCGTCGTCGACGGTGCGGAACCTGGTGGGCATCGCCGGGAAGCCGCACAACGTGACGGTGATCGCCTGTATCGGTCCGGCCACGGCGAAGACCGCCGAGGAGCACGGGCTGCGGGTGGACGTCCTCTCGCCGGAGCCGTCGGTCTCGAAGCTGGCCGAGGCACTGGCGGAGTACGGGATCGCGCGGCGGGAGGCGGCGAAGGCCGCCGGGGAGGCCGTTGCCCGTCCGAGCGAGCGTCGGCCGGGGGCGCGGCGCCGCCGTACGACCTGACGCGTCGGGGCGGGGGCCCTCCCGGGCTCCCGCCCCGCCGTGTCCCCTCCGGGCTCCGCCCGGTCCGGGTGCGGGTCCCGTGCCGGGTGCGGTGCGGGCCGTCTGCCGGTGCGGGTCGTTGCCCTGCGGGGCTGGTCCCCTACCCGCCCTTCCTCCGTTCCTCCCCCAGCTACCGCTGGGAGGTGCCCCCAGGGCTCCGCCCGGACCCTTTCGGGGGCTCCGCCCCCGGACCCCCGCTCCTCAAACGCCGGAGGGGCTGGATTGCCGAGCGCCGGAGGGGCGGGATTGCCGAACGCCGGAGGGGCGGGATGTGCCCGCGCGGGGTCCGGGGTTCGCCCCGGTGAACCGGAGAAGGGCGGGTAGGGGAACGTTCCCGCGGGGTGGCGCCTACGCTGGGGGCGACCTGCTCCATACCCACCCAGAGGCGAACATGAGCGTGTACGGATCCTTCCCCGGCTCGCGGCCCCGCCGCCTGCGCACCACCCCCGCCATGCGCAGGATGGTGGCCGAGACCCGGCTCCACCCGGCCGACCTGATCCTCCCCGCCTTCGTGCGCGAGGGCATCAGCGAGCCCATCGCCATCTCCGCGATGCCGGGCGTGGTCCAGCACACCCGTGACACGCTGCGGAAGGCCGCCGTCGAGGCGGTCGAGGCGGGCGTCGCCGGGATCATGCTCTTCGGCGTGCCGGCGGACGAGAACAAGGACGCCCTCGGCACGGCCGGCACCGAGCCCGACGGCATCCTCCAGGTCGCCATCCGCGACGTGAAGGCCGAGGTCGGCGACGACCTGGTGATCATGTCCGACCTCTGTCTCGACGAGTACACCGACCACGGCCACTGCGGCGTGCTGGACGCGGACGGCCGGGTCGACAACGACGCCACCCTGGAGCGGTACGCCGAGATGGCGCAGGTCCAGGCCGACGCGGGCGTCCACGTCGTGGGCCCGAGCGGCATGATGGACGGCCAGGTGGGCGTCATCCGCGACGCACTGGACGAGACCGGCCACGAGGACGTCTCGATCCTGGCCTACACGGCGAAGTACAGCTCCGCCTTCTACGGCCCCTTCCGCGAGGCCGTCGCCTCCTCGCTCCAGGGCGACCGCAAGACGTACCAGCAGGACCCGGCGAACGCCCGCGAGTCCCTGCGCGAGCTGGCGCTCGACCTCGAAGAGGGCGCCGACATGGTCATGGTCAAGCCCGCCGGCCCCTACCTCGACATCCTGTACCGCGTCGCGGAGGCCGTGGACGTCCCCGTCTCCGCGTACCAGATCAGCGGCGAGTACGCGATGATCGAGGCCGCCGCCGAGAAGGGCTGGGTCGAGCGCGACCGGGCCATCCTGGAGACCCTCACCGGCATCAAGCGCGCCGGCGCCGACACGATCCTCACCTACTGGGCCACCGAGGTGGCGGGCTGGCTGCGCCACCAGTAGCCCCGGGGTACGGGCGGGCCGCCCGGAGCGTGCGGGGGCGGCCGCACGGGTGCACGCTGGTATCAGCGGCCCCGGAGGTGATCGCCATGAAGGACGCTGTCGGATGGCACGTCGACCTGGAGTTCCAGGAGGACAGCAAACGCACCCGCGCGGCTGCCCTCGTCCGCCTGCCGGACGGGAGCGAGCTGCGCTCGCGCGGCTACGCGAGCCGTCACCCCAGTGACGGCAACCAGCCCAGGGTGGGAGAGGAAGTCGCGGCTGCCCGCGCCCTCAACGACCTGAAGGAACAACTGCTCACCAAGGCGCACGACGAGATCGACGAGGCATCGGGCCGGACCTCCTACCCGATCACCCGCTGACGCGCGTCGGACCGCCGTGGCGACGGACAAGGGTGGAGGCGAGTCCGTCATGTCGGAGCACCGGCACATCGGATGGCACGTCGAGACGGAGTTCGAGGACGAGGGCCACCGCACCAGCGCGGCCTGCCTCCTCAGACTCGCCGACGGTACGGAGTTGAGGGCGCGCGGGTACTCCCTGCGCCACCCCTCCGACCCGGAGCAGCTGAGGGTCGGGGAGGAGATCGCGGGCGCGCGGGCGCTGATGGACCTCGCGTCGAAGCTGCTGGAGAAGGCCCATGGGGAGATCGACGAGATGACGGGCAGGCACTCCTCCCCGATCAACCGCTGACGCCCCCTGGTGGGTGAGGGAAACCGGAACGGCCCGGGCGCGTGCGCCCGGGCCGTTCCGCGTGCCGGTGCCGTCAGGGGCGGGCGTCCGCCGGGGGTTCGGTGACCGGGGGCAGGACTGCGACGGTGGCCGCGTCCTCGTCGTGGTGGCCGCCGTTTCCGCCGTTGCCGCCGGATCCGTTGCCGTTGTTGTCGTGCTTGCCGTTGCCGTTGCCGTTGCCGTTGCCGCCGGTGCCGTTGCTCTGCCATTCGATGGCGAAGGCCTCGGTGGCGCCGGTGGGGGAGGCCGCTCCCACTAGTGCCCCGCCCGCCGCGTACACGCACGGGCTCTTGGTGTTCTTCGGGCAGGGCGCGGTGGCCCCGGCGAAGCCGCGGTGCGGAGTGGGCAGCTGGGGGAGGGTGGACCAGGCGTTGGTGGCCGGGCTGTACGCCTCGAAGGTCCGCAGCGAGTTGGCGGCGTCGCCGCCGCCCATGGCGTAGACGCACGTGTTCTTCATGCCGTCGGGGCAGGGGGCTGCCGAGGCGGCCAGTTCGTCGCGGGCCGTGGGCATGTCAGGTACGTGGGACCAGGCGTTGCCGGTGGGGCTGTAGACCTCGACGGACTTCAGCTTCCCCGAGTCGTTGCGGCCGCCGATGGCGTACACGCAGGTGCCGTGGTGCTTTGACTTGGCGGGACACGGTGCGGTGGCCCCGGCGTGCGCGGCCCGGGCCGTGGTGAGCGGCGCGAGCGTGACCCAGACACCCGTCTTCGGACTGAAGGCCTCCACCGAGGTCAGGTAATTCTTGAGGTTGACGTCCTGGCCGCCGAACACGTACACGCAGGAGCCGCTCAGCCCCAGGCCTTCGGGGCAGGGACCGGTCGCCGAGGCGGCCAGGGTACGGGGCGTCTTCAGGCCCGGCAGAGTGATCCACGTGTTGGTGGCGGTGCTGTACGCCTCCACGGTCGTGGTCGCGGCATCGGTGTTGGGCACCACCCCGCCCGCGGTGTACAGGCAGTCGCCCTGCACCCCGTTCGGGCAGGGGGCGGTGGTCGCCGTGATGCCCTCGCGGGCGGTCGGCATCGCGGGAAGCGAGATCCAGGTGTTGGAGGCGGGGCTGTACGCCTCCAGGACGTCGAACGCCTCGGTGCCGCCGACGGCGTACACGCACGTGCTCGTGAACCCCTGTGGGCACTTCGCCGCCGCCCCGGCCAGATGGGCCCGCGCCGTCGGCATGGGGGGAACGGACACCCACACGCCCTGCGCCGAGGCGGTCGTCGTGGACAGGGCGAGGAAGGGGGCCAGGGCGAGGACGGCGAGCCGTCTCAGGCCCCGGGAGCGGAAGGGATGCATGGGACCTCCACACGCGGCCGATGGTTCGCTACTCACCATCACGCCGGGTGCGCGGAGCGTCGCGCGGAGCGCGTCCGAACGGCCCAGTACCGGTCCCCTGCCGGTCCCCTGCGGGGTGCGGGGGGTGCTAGCGGGTGACCCAGCCGGTCAGTGCCGCCCAGGCGTGGGGCGCGAGCCGCAGCTCGGGACCGCCGATGATCTTGGAGTCCCGCACGTGGATGGCCGTGGGGCACGCGGCGACCTCGACGCAGGAGTCGCCGTCCGGTGTGCTGTAGCTGGACTTGTGCCAAGCGATGGCGACCTCGACGCAGTCGCCGCCCTGCTCAGTGCTGTAGCTGGACTTGAACCACTTGAGTGCGTTGCTCATTGCTCTCCTAGCAACCCGTCCAACAGGCCCTTCGTCTCATCCGGGTTGAGGGCCTGAGAGCGCAGCATCGCATACTTGCAGGACAGGATGTTGACCTCCTTGGGGTCGGAGACAAGCAGGCTGCCGCGCTGTGTCTCCGCGTACGCAAGGTGCTGGAGGTCCGGTGTCACGATGAGGATGAAGGGGCCGGAGAGGCCGGCGTGCGCCCGCCGCCCGAGGGGCATCACCTGGATAGTGACGCCGGGTAGGTCGGCGCAGGCGCGCAAGTGTTGCATCGCTCCGCGGTACACATCCGGCCCGCCCAGTTGGTCGCGGAGGGCTGCTTCGGAGACGACGTAGCTGAGGTTCGGAGGGTCCGGCCGTTCGAGGATTCGCTGGCGTCCCATCCGAACGGCCATGCGCTCGGCGATCTTCTGCTGGCTGAGAGCGGGGAGCTCGTTGGTGAAGACGGCGTGGGCGTAGGCCTCGGTCTGGAGCAGGCCTGGGATCACCTGGTTCTGGTACGACGACAGGCTGAGGGCCTCCCGTTCCAGATCGATGAATGCCTCTGCCCAGATCGGCACTTGGTCCACGGCGGGTAGATGCGCCACGGCGGCCGTCAGGATTCCGCCGGAGGTGAGGGTGATGTCCATCCGCTCGGCCATGTCCGGCATCAGGGCTCGTCTGCCCTGTTCGATCGAGGCGATCGTCTCCTCGTCGACGGCGAGCTGGATGGCCAGCTCACGTTGCGTCATGTTCTTCGCCCGGCGGAGAACGGCCACCTGTGCCCCGACCATCTTCAGGGCGGTGCCGTTCCTGGGTACGCGTTTCCTCGGCGGCATACGTGCGAACTCCCCACCTGCGCCCGTGCCATGCCCGTACCAACCCGTACCAATCAATGTGTACGGGTTGGCTCACTGCCGCACAGTAGTCACGCGGCGCGACGATCGCCCCGTGAACATCGACATTCAACCCGCCCTGATGAAGGAGCGGTTCTTTCCGCGCTCCCGGCAGACCGTCCGCGCCGCACGGCACTTCGCAGCGGAGACGCTCGATGCGTGGGGCGTCCACGCGCGCCGGTACGACATGCTGCTCTGCCTCAGCGAGCTGGCCACCAACGCCCTGCGCCACGGCGTGCCTCCCGGCCGCGGATACCGCGTACGGCTGCTCGGGTACGACGGCGGCGTCCGGCTGGAGGTCCACGACAGCGGGCCCGGGCTGTCCCGGACGCGGGTCGGGGCCGGGATGGGCCTCGTCCTCGTGGCGGCGACCTCGGACCGCTGGGGCGCGGTGCCGAGGTCGCCTGGGAAGACCGTGTGGTGCGAGTTCGACGCGCAGCCGCGGCAGCCGCGGCAGCCGCTACGGGCAGAGGCGGCCCGGCTTGGGGTAGCAGTCGTCCGGCGGGTCGACCGGGCCGCCGGGACGGAAGTTGGACCACCACAGAGGGGTGTTGGCGGACGAGTAGACGATGAGGTTGCCCTCGTTCGAGACGGCCAGGTACGCGCCCGGGCGGCCCGCGGTGCCGCTGTTCCACAGCGGGCGCCACGCGGCGTCGTACGCGACGAGGTTGCCGTCGCCCTGCATGGCGAAGTACGTGCCGATGCCGTACGTGCCGCGGGCCGTCCAGATCGCGGTGCCGTGGTGGTACAGGACCACGTGGCCGTCGGTCTGCTGGGCCAGGACCGTGTTCCCGTCGGGCGAGGACCAGGACTGGCCGCGGTTCAGCACGCTGTTGCCCTGGATGACCGTCTCGGTGCCGTTTGCGGTGGCCGTGGCCGCCGTACGGGCCGGCGCTCCGGCCGCGTGGGCGGTGGCGGCACCCAGCCCGGCCGGGACCAGGGCGAGGACGACGGAGGCGGCCAGGACCGCCAGTCTGCGGCGGGTTCGGTTCATGCGGGCTCCCTGCAGTGTGATCCGGATGGACGCCGGAAGACTCGCAGCGGAACCGGCCGCGCGGCAGGAGGAATTCGGCCCGGTACGGATACGTCCGGAAACGCGGACTTGCGGAGTTTCACGCGCCCTGCCGGGGTTTCCGCCCGGTCGCCCGAGGAGCCCCGGAGAGCCGGAATGTGAGGGTCCGGGGTGGCTCGTCGCGTGACCACCGTGGCGGAAGTGCAGCGCCGAGGGCGCCGATGCCACCGCCGCCGGTGTCCGGGACCGGTCCCGGGCCGCGGCCTAGACTCCGGACCATGGGGAATCTGACTGCTGCCGTGATCGAGGACCTCGCGCCCAAGGGCGTGCTGCGGGCCTCGGTCAACCTCGGGAACCCGGTGCTCGCCCAGGGCACGCCGGACGAGCCCGCCGGGATCACCGTGGACATCGCGCGCGAGCTGGCCGCCCGGCTCGGCCTGCCGCTGGAGCTGCTCTGCTTCGACGCGGCCCGCAAGTCCTTCGCGGCGATGGCCGAGGGGCGGGCCGACCTGTGCTTCCTCGCCGTCGACCCGGCGCGGGAGGCGGAGGTGGCGTTCACCGCCCCGTACGTGCTGATCGAGGGCGTGTACGCGGTGCCGGCCGGCTCCGCGCTGACCACCGCCGCCGAGGTGGACGCCGACGGGGTGCGGATCGGCGTCAAGGAGGGCTCGGCGTACGACCTGTACCTGTCCCGGGCCCTGGAGCGGGCGACCGTCGTGCGCGGGGCCGAGGGCGTGGACGTCTTCCGGGAGCAGGGGCTGGAGGCCGGGGCCGGCATCCGGCAGCCGATGACCGCGTACGCGGCCGCGCACCCCGAAGTCCGTTTGCTGGACGAGGCGTTCATGCAGATCAGGCAGGCCGTCGGGACGACCGTGGACCGGCGGCCCGAGACGGTGGCGTGGCTGCGGGCCTTCGTGGAGGAGCTGAAGGCGTCCGGCTTCGTCGCGGACGCGCTGCGGCGGTCGGGGCAGTCGGAGAGCCTTTGCGCCCCGGCGGCGTAGCGGTGCAACGGCCGCGGGGGTGACGGCCATGGCCCCGCCCGCGGGCGTACGGGGACGGCGGCGCTCACCGGCCGTGGCGGGCACCGGGCATGGGCGCGGGCCCGCCCCCGGGCGTGCGGATCGCCGAGCCCCGCGAGTGAGCGAGGCCCGGGCGGGGGGACCACCCGAACGGGTCGGTTCCGGGGAGTTTGGGTGGGTAGGGGTGGGCGCGTCCTGTTCCCGCTCTCCCTGGAGGCACCCGTGGCCGTCATGTCCGGCCCGTACCGGCCCGGCACACCCTGCTGGACCGACCTGATGGTTCCCGACCAGCAGGCCGCCCTCGACTTCTACCGTGACCTGTTCGGCTGGCAGGGCGAGGTCGGGCCGCCGGAGACCGGCGGGTACTCGGTCTGCCACCTCAGGGGCGCGCCGGTCGCCGGGATCATGAAGGCGATGAACCCGGACGGCACGGTGCCCGACCCGGCGCCGCCGGCCGCCTGGACCACGTACCTCGCCTCCCCCGACGCGGCCGCCACGGTGGCCGCGAGCAACGGGGCGGGCGGGTCGGTGATCGTGGACGCGATGGACGTCATGGACCTCGGGCGGATGGCCGTGCTGGCCGACCCGACCGGCGCCGTCTTCGGGATCTGGCAGCCGAAGGAGTTCCCGGGCGCGGGGATCGTCAACGAGGACGGCGCGGTGGTCTGGTCCGAGCTGGCGACCACCGATCCCGCGGCGGCCGCGGCCTACTACCGGGCGATCCTGCCCGTGGACACGGCCCCGTCCCGGATTCCCGGCGGCGAGGGCTACACCGAGCTGAAGGTCAACGACCGTTCGGTGGGCGGGATCATGAGCCTGGAGCAGCACCCCGAGGGCACCCCGCCGCACTGGCTGACGTACTTCCACGTGGACGACACGGACTCCGTGCAGGACGCGGCGGTCCGGGCCGGCGGCACCGTGCTGGCGCCGGCCTTCGACATGCCGGTGGGCCGGATGGCGGTCCTCGCCGACCCGCAGGGCGCGGTGTTCGCGGTGATCAGGACGAAGGAGGCGCCGCAGCAGCCCGACCCGGCCTGACCGTTCGGGCCTCGCCCCCGGCCGGCCCACACCGCCACGAGGAGTCGAAGGCGGCCGGCGCCCGCTCCGGGGCCGGGGAACGCGGCGACCCCCGGTGCCGGAGCACCGGGGGTCGCCACGTGCGGGCCGTGGAGCGTCAGAGGCGCTCGGGGGTGCGGATGCCCAGGAGGGCCATGCCCTGGTGGAGGGTGCGGGCGGTGAGGTCGCAGAGGAAGAGGCGGTTCTCGACCTGCTCCGCGGTGTCTGCCTTCAGCACCGGGCACTCCGCGTAGAACGACGTGTACAGGGAGGCCAGCTGGTAGAGGTACGCGGCCACCTTGTGCGGAGCGTACTCGGCCGCCGCCTCCGCGAGCAGCTCGCCGAAGCCGTCCAGGTGCAGGCCCAGGGCCCGCTCCGTCGGCGCCAGTGCAAGCTCCGGGTGAGCGGCCGGCTTGTGGTCGCCCGCCTTGCGGAGGATCGACTGGATACGGGCGTACGCGTACTGGAGGTAGACCGAGGTGTCGCCGTTCAGCGAGACCATCTGGTCCAGGTCGAACTTGTAGTCGCGGGCGGCCGACGTGGACAGGTCCGCGTACTTCACCGCGCCGATGCCGACCTGGGCGCCCCGCTCGGCGATCTCTTCCTCGGTGAGGTCCTGGGCCTTCTCCCGGACGACGGCCGAAGCCCGGTCGACCGCCTCGTCCAGCAGGTCCACCAGCCGTACCGTCTCGCCCTCACGGGTCTTGAACGGCTTGCCGTCGGCGCCCAGGACCGTGCCGAACGCCAGCTGGTAGGCGTGCACGTCCTCGTTCAGCCAGCCGGCCCGGCGGGCGGTCTCGAAGACCATCTTGAAGTGCAGCGACTGGCGGGCGTCGACCACGTACACCAGGCTGTTCGCCTTCAGGTTCGTCACCCGGTCGCGGATCGCCGACAGGTCGGTCGCCGCGTAGCCGAAGCCGCCGTCCGACTTCTGGACGATCAGCGGGGTCGGGTTGCCGTCCGGGCCCTTGTACTCGTCGAAGAACACGCACAGCGCGCCGTTCGAGCGGACCGCGACGCCCGACTCCTCCAGCAGCCGGCACGTCTCCACCAGCATGTCGTTGTAGCCGGACTCGCCGACGATGTCCTCGTCCTGGATGTCCATGTCCAGCTTGTTGAAGACCGAGTAGAAATAGATCTTCGACTCGTCCACGAACCGCTGCCACAGCGCGAGCGTCTGCTCGTCGCCCGCCTGGAGGTCCACCACCCGCGCCCGCGCCCGGGTCTTGAACTCCTCGTCCGCGTCGAACAGCGCCCGCGACGCCTTGTACAGGCGGTTGAGGTTCGACATGGCCTCCTCGCCGGACGCCTCGGCGTCCGACCCGGCGGCCTTGTGGTCCAGCTCGTGCGGGTGCTCGATCAGGTACTGGATGAGCATGCCGAACTGCGTGCCCCAGTCGCCGATGTGGTGCCGCCGGACCACCGTCTCACCGGTGAACTCCAGGATCTCGACCATCGCGGCACCGATCACCGCGGACCGCAGGTGGCCGACGTGCATCTCCTTCGCCACGTTCGGCTGCGCGTAGTCGATCACCGTGGTGCCGGCGTCCGGGTTCAGCGGCACGCCGAGCCGCGCGTCCGCGTACCGCGCCGCCAGCGTCTCGACGATCGCCTTGTCGGAGACCGTGATGTTGAGGAAGCCGGGGCCCGAGACCTCGACCTCGGCCAGCACGTCACCCTTGTCCAGGCCCTCGACGACCGTGGTCGCCAGCTCGCGCGGGTTGGCCTTCGCCTTCTTCGCGAGCGCCAGGATGCCGTTGGCCTGGAAGTCGGCCCGGTCGCTTCGTCGCAGCAGCGGGTCGGCGGCACCGGCCTCCGGCAGGGCGGAGACGAGTGCGTCCGCGACGCGCTGGTTGACGTTCGAAGCGAGGGAAGGGACCGAGGCCATGGGCTGCCGTTCCTGTCAGTGAGTACGGGACTGCGCGTGGTGCGTACGTATACGCCCAGCGACACGAGTATCCCACGGGCCCGCGACCCACCTCCCGGGATAAAAAGCAACCCCGGGGAGCGGGCTTCCGTCTGGGAGAATGTTCCCAGCCAGTTCAGAACCAGATAGCCAGATAGAAGGACGTGTCGTGGCTCAGAGCGCCCCAAGCAGCACCGAGACCGACTGGGTCTCCCGTTTCGCGGACGAGGTCATCGCCGAGGCGGAGCGGCGTGCGCCGGGCAAACCTGTCGTCGTCGCGTCCGGCCTGTCCCCCTCCGGCCCGATCCACCTGGGCAACCTCCGCGAGGTCATGACCCCGCACCTGGTCGCGGACGAGATCCGCCGCCGCGGCCACGAGGTCCGCCACGTCCTCTCGTGGGACGACTACGACCGCTACCGCAAGGTCCCCAAGGGCATCCCCGGCGTCACCGAGGAGTCCCACGGGCAGCACATCGGCCGCCCGCTGACCGCCGTGCCGGCGCCCGAGGGCTCCGAGTACCCGAACTGGGCCGAGCACTTCAAGGCCGCCATGGTCGACTCGCTGGCCGAGCTGGGCGTCGAGTACGACCCGATCAGCCAGACCGAGCAGTACACCACCGGCGTCTACCGCGAGCAGGTGCTGTTCGCGATGAAGCACCGCGGCGACATCGACGCCGTGCTCGCCCAGTACCGCACCAAGCCCAAGGCCGCCAAGAAGTCCCAGAAGCCGGTCGACGAGGCCGAGCTGGAGGCCGCCGAGGGCTCCGGCGCCGCGGGCGAGGACGACGGCAGCACCGAGGGCTCCGAGTACTTCCCGTACAAGCCCTACTGCGGCGAGTGCAACAAGGACTTCACCAAGGTGCTGTCCTACGACGACGACAGCACCGAGCTGACCTACGTCTGCACCGAGGACCAGTTCACCGAGACGGTCAAGCTCTCCGAGTTCAACCGCGGCAAGCTGGTCTGGAAGGTCGACTGGCCCATGCGCTGGGCCTTCGAGGGCGTCGTCTTCGAGCCCTCCGGCGTCGACCACTCCTCGCCCGGCTCGTCGTTCCAGGTCGGCGGCCAGATCGTGCACATCTTCGGCGGCGAGCAGCCGATCGGCCCGATGTACGCGTTCGTCGGCATCAGCGGCATGGCCAAGATGTCCTCCTCGAAGGGCGGCGTCCCCACCCCGGCCGACGCCCTGCAGATCATGGAGCCGCAGCTGCTGCGCTGGCTGTACGCCCGCCGCAGGCCCAACCAGTCCTTCAAGATCGCCTTCGACCAGGAGATCCAGCGGCTGTACGACGAGTGGGACAAGCTGGAGGCCAAGGTCGCCGACGGCACCGTCCTGCCCGCCGACGCCGCCGCCCACTCCCGGGCCGTCCGCGTCGCCTCCCACGAACTGCCGCGCACCCCGCGCCCGATGCCGTACCGGACCCTCGCGTCCGTCGTCGACATCACCGCGGGCCACGACGAGCAGACCCTGCGCATCCTCTCCGACCTGGAGCCGGAGAAGCCGCTGACCTCGCTCGACGAGGTGCGCCCGCGCCTGGACCGCGCCGAGAACTGGATCACCACCCAGGTCCCGGCCGACCAGCGCACCCTCGTGCGCGACGAGCCGGACACCGAGCTGCTCGCCTCCCTCGACGACGAGGGCCGCCGCTCCCTGGAGCTGCTGCTGGAGGGCCTCGACAGCCACTGGTCGCTCGACGGGCTGACCACCCTGGTCTACGGCGTGCCGAAGGTGATGGCCGGCCTCGACCCCGAGGCGAAGCCGACGCCGGAGCTGAAGGTCGCCCAGCGGCAGTTCTTCGCCCTCCTGTACCGCCTGCTCGTCACCCGCGAGACCGGTCCGCGCCTGCCCACCCTGCTGCTCGCCGTCGGGGCGGACCGGGTGCGCAAGCTGCTGGCCGCGTAGCCGTCGTACTCCGCCCGCGCAACGCGGAAGGGCCGGTTCCCCGCTGGTGCGGGGGACCGGCCCTTTCCGTTGTGCCGAGGGTGCGGGCTACGCGATGTGCTCGTTCTCCAGCTCGGTCTGGTAGCGCTGCTTCAGGTACGGCTGCATGCGCCGGATCAGCGGCAGGCTCCGCGGGTGCGTGACGCCGTGGATGTCCGCGAGGTGTATGTCGAGCGCCTCGGGCGACGGGAAGTTGTTGTGCTCGTCGACGAAGGCACGGAACGCCTTGTACGCCAGCTCCTTGAACTCCGCGTCACCGGGCTGCTCGGGCTGCGCGGCGGCCTCGGCCGCCCCGGCCCGCTCGCGGCCGGCGGCCTCCGGGCCCTCGGCGGCCGGACCGGCCTGGGCCTGCGCCGCGGCGTCCTCCGCACGCGGGGCCGGCACCGGGAGCTCGGGCTGCTCCTGGTCGGCCGCCGGGTCCGGGCCCGCCGGGGGCGCGACCGGGTGGGGCGCCAGGCCCTCCACGAACTGCGGGTTGTACGCGCCCTCGTACGTCGCCTGCGGGGCCACCGGGGCCGCGAACCACGAGCTGTTGTGCGCGGCCGGCATCTGCGTCGGGTCCACCGGCACGAGCGGCTCGGGCGTGGGGGCGTACGGGGTCATGCCCGGCGCCATGCCCTGGTCCGGGTACGGCTGCTGCGGGAGGCCCTGCTGCGGGATCCCGGGGAGCTGCCCCTGGGCGGCCTGCCGGGCGTCCGCGCCCTGCTGGGGGTACGGGAAGACGCCCGCGCCCGTGTCGGCGGCCCGGACGGGCTGCTGCGGGCCGTGCTGGCCCTGCGGAACGTGCGGGCCCTGCTGGCCCTGCTGCCCCTGCCGAACGTGCGGGCCCTGCGGCCCCTGCACCGGGCCGGCACCCTGCGGGCCGCCCGGCACCTGCGGGCCGCCCGCGGCCGGGACCCGGCCCGCGCCGGGACCCTGCACCGCGGCCTCCTGGGCCACCGGCTCCGGATGCGGCAGCCCCTGGGGCCCGTCACCCGGCACCCGTACGCCCTGCGCCGCGCCCTCAGGCCCGGCGGCCGCCCGTACCGGAACCCCGGCACCCGGCTGCCCGCCCGACGGCAGCTCCGCCGCCTCCACCGGAGCCGCCACTTCCCGCGCCAGCACCGGCGAAGCCGCCGCGGCCAGCGCCGGCTGCGGCACCGGAGGCAGCAGCACCGGATCGATGCCCGCCGCCGCCAGACCCTCCGGCGCCGTCTGCGCCAACGGCACACCGATCCGCGCCAGCCGCAGCGGCATCAGCGCCTCCACCGGAGCCTTCCGCCGCCAGGCCCGCCCGTACCGCGCCTGCAGCCGCGCCTGGTAGATCAGCCGGTCCTGCTCCATGCCGACCGCCTGCTCGTACGAGCGCAGCTCCCACAGCTTCATCCGGCGCCACAGCTTGAACGTCGGCAGCGGCGACAGCAGCCAGCGCGTGATCCGCACGCCCTCCATGTGCCGGTCGGCCGTGATGTCCGCGATCCGGCCCACCGCGTGCCGCGCCGCCTCGACCGTCACGACGAACAGCACCGGGATGACCGCGTGCATGCCCACACCCAGCGGATCCGGCCAGGCGGCCGCGCCGTTGAACGCGATCGTCGCCGCGGTCAGCAGCCACGCCGTCTGCCGCAGCAGCGGGAACGGGATGCGGATCCAGGTCAGCAGCAGGTCCAGGGCCAGCAGCACGCAGATGCCCGCGTCGATGCCTATCGGGAAGACCAGCGAGAAGTCCCCGAACCCCTTCTTCAGCGCGAGCGCGCGCACGGCGGCGTACGACCCCGCGAAACCGATACCCGCGATGATCACGGCGCCCGCGATCACGACGCCGATGAGTATCCGGTGCGTTCGAGTCAGCTGCATCGCGGCCACCCGCGACCCCTCCCTTGTCGAGCCTGGCGCGCACAGCCTGGCACATGCGCGCCGTCCGGGCGCCTCTCGGGGACCACTTGGGGCCGGCTCGGGACTGCCCGTAACCGGCCCGGAACTGCATGGAACCGGACGGGGCCCGTCCGGCCCCGTCCCCGCACCCCGCCGGTGCTACTTGTTGGCGGCCGCCACGGACGCGACGGCCTCCTTGGCCGCGGCCACCGCGCCCTGGAGGAGCTTCGCCGGGTCCGGGGCCTTCATGCCCTCGTAGGACGCGCCGTTGTAGTCGAGCGTGATCACGACGTTCTCCGTGCGCGCCACCACCGTCTGGTTGAAGAAGTCCACCTGCTTCTTCGCCGAGGAGGTGACCGTGGTCGCCTCGTCGCCGATACCGGCGGCGTCGGCGGCCTTCACGCCCGTCGCACCCTCCGCGGTCTTCGCCGCCTCGACCTGCTTGGCGTACTGCTCGGCGGCCCGCTTGTTGCCGCTGCCCAGCGTCTCGTGCGAGTCGTAGCGCGCCATGGAGATCGCCAGCCAGCGGTACTCCGAGCCCTTCAGGCCGTTCTCGTCGAGACCGTTCCAGGAGCAGGTGGCACGGCTGGTGAGGTCGTTGGACTTGGCCGAGGTGCCGTCCTTGTCCTTGGCCTCCGGCACGAGCGTGTCGACCGTCTTCTGCACGATCGCCTTGCACGGCTCGGGCAGCTTGGCGAAGGCCACCTTCTCCAGGGTCGGCGTGGGCTTGGCGCTCGGCGACGAGGCCGAGGACGCGCCGGACTTCCTGCCGCCGTCACCGTCGGAACCGGAACCGGAGCCGGAGTCCGAGGAGCAGCCGGAGACGGCGAGGACCACCGGGACGGCAGCGCAGGCGAGAACGCGGGTGAAGCGCGAGGCTGATCGGTGCATGGTTCCTTCACTCAATGGCTTGCGGGACCCGGCAACGGTAGCCCGATCGGGTGGCGGGCTGCTGTGCGTGGCGTCACGCCGGCTCCGTCACTCACTCAGCGCGTCGGCCAGTCCCGCCGCCAACTCCCGTGCCGTGTCCTGGGTTTCCTCGGCGTCCGGGGTGTCCGACGGAGCCGTCGGCTGCACCGTGTAGTCCACGGTGACGATCACATTGGACGACCGGAACACCAGATGGACCGTGCGGGCCTGCGCGGTCGGCCCGGCCGGCGTGAGCCGGTCCTCCAGGAACGCGTCCTCCCCGAGGTCGTCCAGCGCGCGGGAGCCGAGGGCGGGGCCGCCGGAGGGCGTACCGGAGGGCGCGCCGCCGGACGCCGCCGGACTCCCGGAGCCCGCGGGGCCGCCGGACGTACCGGCCGACGGGGCGCCGGAACCGGCCGTGCCGGGGGACGGCGCGCCGGCCGAGGGGGCCCCGGACGACGGCGTGCCCGACGGCGTGCCCGACGGCGTCCCGGCAGACGGGCTCGCGCTCGCCGTCGCGGCCGGCACCGGCAGGTGGGCCGCGGCGAGCAGGCGGTCGTACACCTGCCGTGCCTTGTCGTCGTCGCTGGTGGCGGGGTCGTACGAGACCACCCGCTCGTACCCGACGAAGAGCAGCCGGGTCGCGTCGCCGGACGCGGCCTTCCAGCGGCAGCCGACGCGCCGGTCGCCGTCGTACGAGACGTCGGCCCGGCCCGCGTACAGCTGGTCGCGCTGCTCCGAGGTGAGGGAGGCGTCGGCCGGCAGCATCGCCTTCAGGCGCCGTCCCTCGACGGAGGAACAGGGCTCCGGGAGGCTGCGGTACCTCCCCGGCTCGGCGGCCACGTTCGACTCGCCCGGCTTGGGGTCCGTACCCGATCCGTCGGTCCCTGAGCCGGCGCTGCAGCCCGCGACGAGCGCGGTCAGCACCGCCACGACGGGGGCGAGGGCCGTCCGTCGTCGCACGTGGCGTCGCACGTCGGGGGCTCCCTTCGGCAGTAAAAACGGTTGCCGCGCGATGGCGGCAGGCGGACACAATGTCTATCGCACGCACCGCTGCCGACGCCGGTCCGATGTCTCATTCGGCCCCAAGAGCGAGGCTTTTGCGTTTTCCAGACTTTTGAAGCATTCCGGGGGAATGAAGACGTTATGTCGTACGTAGAGGTTCCGGGGGCGAAGGTCCCCATCCGCATGTGGACGGATCCGTCGACGGTCGAGGACGTCGCGATGCGTCAGCTCCAGAACACCGCGACCCTGCCGTGGATCAAGGGCCTGGCCGTGATGCCGGACGTGCACTTCGGCAAGGGTGCGACCGTCGGCTCGGTGATCGCGATGAAGGACGCCGTCTGCCCGGCGGCGGTGGGCGTGGACATCGGCTGCGGCATGTCGGCGGTCAAGACCTCGCTGACCGCCAACGACCTCCCGGGGGACCTCTCCCGCCTCCGCTCGAAGATCGAGCAGGCCATCCCGGTGGGCGCGGGCATGCACCGCGACCCGGTGGACCCGGACCGGCTGTACGGGTTCGGGGGGTCGGCGGGGCTGGACGACCTGTGGCAGCGCTTCGACTACGTTGCGGATTCGGTCAAATTCAGGCGAGAGCGTGCTGGAAGGCAACTAGGAACGCTCGGAGCCGGAAATCATCTGGTCGAAGTCTGTCTCGATGAGGCGGGATCGGTCTGGCTCATGCTCCACTCCGGGTCCCGGAACATCGGCAAGGAGCTCGCGGACCACCACATCGGTGTGGCCCGGTCACTGCCGCACAACCAGAACCTGGTCGACCGCGACCTCGCTGTCTTCATCGCTGCGACGCCGCAGATGGAGGCGTACCGGAGCGACCTGTACTGGGCCCAGGAGTACGCGAAGTACAACCGCGCGATCATGATGAGCCTCCTCAAGGAGGTCGTCCGCCGGGAGTTCCGGAAGGCGAAGGTCTCCTTCGAGCAGGAGATCAGCTGCCACCACAACTACGTGTCGGAGGAGCGGTACGACGGGATGGATCTGCTGGTCACGCGCAAGGGCGCGATCCGCGCCGGACGCGGCGAGTACGGGATCATCCCTGGCTCAATGGGCACAAGCTCGTACATCGTGAAGGGGCTGGGCAATGAGGCCGCCTTCAATTCGGCGTCGCACGGTGCCGGGCGGCGGATGAGCCGGGCGGCTGCGAAGCGCCGGTTCACGGTGCAGGATCTGGCCGAGCAGACGCGGGGAGTCGAATGCCGCAAGGATTCCGGCGTTCTCGATGAGATCCCGGGAGCCTACAAGCCGATCGAGCAGGTCATGGAGCAGCAGCAGGACCTGGTCGAAGTCGTGGCCAAGATCAAGCAGGTCATCTGTGTGAAGGGCTGAGCATGCAGATGGGGGGCAGCGCTGGCGCTGCCCCCCATCTCGTCGTTCTCGGGGTGCTATTCCGCCGGGGCGGGAAGTTGTCCGGTTCGGATACGCCACAGCCGCATGGCGCAGCTCTGCTCGGTGCGCTCCAAGGCGCGCCCGGCCGCTGCCGGGTCGTTCAGGCGGAGCAGTACGTGGTCCTCGGCCACGTTCCAGCGCCGGCGAGGCGGCGCGATCCTCATGTCTGCCGGGCGAACCCAGCCTTGGATTGCCGCGGCGTTCGCCTTCTTGTGCTCAAGGCCCAGACAGCCGGGATAGTAGAGGTGTGCGGCCAATTGCTGGGCCTGCTCCTTGAAGTAGACGATGTTATAGATCTGGTCACGTTTGTTCCGGGCGATGGTGCGCCCCTTCCCGGTGACGTTCTCGGCGTAGCGGCACAGGTACGTGACGACGGCCGTGCTGGCCGAAGTGAACGCGAGGAAGGGGAAGCCCTGGGCGGTCCAGCCCACCGATCCATCGGCATCGATGAGGCCGCGCAAGTAGTCCCGGCCGGAGAACTCCACGTGGGGCGGCCGGACGCTCAGAGACTTCCTCCCGTACGGGACGCCCAGTTCGTTGATGACGGTCCGGGCTTCGAGCGCGCTCACGGCCCATGTTGCCGAGTGGTGTGTGGCTGCGAAGTTGGTGGCGCGGACGCGTTCGGTGACCGAGCTGTAATACGGGGTCAGGGCTTGGAACTCGCGGAGGATGTGGATGTCCCGCGCGTTGATCTCAACGGTGAGGCGACCCTTCCGTCCGGCGCCCTGCGCCAGGTGTCCGTCGGCCTGGATGAAACCGAACATGTAGGCGTAGCGCGGGTCTTGGAGGTCCATGAAGCGCGGGGTGGCGCTAGGGTCCTGTTCAGCCATGAGGAAGCTCCTCTTCCTTTGTCGGTGAGGCCCTCGGCCGGGATGGCAGTCCTGGTCGGGGGCCGTTTTGCTGAGGCTGAAGTTAGGCCGGGCCGGGGGGCTTTTCGGGTCGTTCGTGTGCGCTTCGCTCGAACGGGTGGCGGAATCCGTCGTTCCTTGCGGGCGGTCAATGCCCTTTGTCGGTCCGGGGGTTGACCGGATGGTTGGTCTAGACCAGGGTGGGGGGCATGTGGAGAACTCGTGGTCTGGTGGGGTTGTTGGCGGCCGGTGTGATGGCCGTGGGCGTGGGGGGTTCCGCGGTCGCGGGGACCGGGCTGCCGCCCGTGGTGTCCCGGGTGCCGACGGCCGAGAAGGTCGTGTTCATCACCGTCGACGACGGCTGGTACCACGATCCGGCGGTGGCGCAGGCGCTGGTCGAGAAGCGGGTGCCGGCCTCGCTGTTCCTGCTGCCGGGGGCGACGTCGTACGACACCGCGTACTTCACCGGGCTCGTCGCGCAGGGGCGGGTGAAGGTGGAGAACCACACCGTGAACCACCCGGACCTGACCACGCTCGACGCGGCCGGCAAGGACGCCGAGGTGTGCGGCGCCGGGGAGCAGCTGGAGGCGGTGTTCGGGCGGGAGCCGAAGCTGCTGCGGCCGCCGTACGGGGCGTACGACGACGACGTACGGCTGGCCGCGAAGGCCTGCGGGGTGAAGGCCCTGGTGACGTGGACGCACGACTTCACGACCTGGGGCGACGTGCCGCCGCCGGTGCCCGCGCTGAAGGCCGGGGACATCGTGCTGCTGCACTTCACGCCGACGCTGGCGGCGGACCTGCAGCGGGCCCTGGACGCGGCGAGGGCCGCGGGGCTGAAGCCCGCGGCCCTCATGCCGGCGCTGAAGGACGCCGGGCTGGTGCCCTGATCTCCCCGGTTCCGGTGGGGGCGGTCAGAGCTCCCGGTGGACCTTGGTGTTCGAGGCCTGGGCGCGGGGGCGGACCACCAGGAGGTCGATGTTGACGTGGGAGGGGCGGGTGACGGCCCAGGTGATCGTGTCGGCGACGTCGTCGGCCGTGAGCGGCTCCGCCACTCCCGCGTAGACCTTGGCGGCCTTCTCGGTGTCGCCGCGGAAGCGGGTGGTCGCGAACTCGTCGGTCTTGACCATGCCGGGGGCGATCTCGATGACGCGGACGGGCTGGCCGACGATCTCCAGGCGGAGCGTTTCGGCGAGGACGCGGGCGCCGTTCTTGGCCGCGACGTAGCCGGCGCCGCCCTCGTAGGTGGCGTGGCCGGCGGTGGAGGAGAGGACCACGACCGTGCCGTCGCCGCTCGCGACGAGGGCGGGCAGCAGGGCCTGGGTCACGTGGAGGGTGCCGATGACGTTGACCTCGTACATCGTGCGCCAGTCGGCCGGGTCGCCGGTGGCGACGGGGTCGGCGCCGAGCGCTCCGCCCGCGTTGTTGACCAGCACGTCGCAGCGCTGGAGGGAGGCGGCGAAGGCGTCCACGGCGGCGCGGTCGGTGACGTCGAGGGCGTGCGCGGTGGCCTGTCCGCCGGCGGCGGTGAGTTCCTTGGCGAGGGCCTCGATGCGGTCGGCGCGGCGGGCGGTGAGGACCACGTGGTACCCGGCGGCGGCGAGCTGCCGGGCGGTGGCGGCGCCGATTCCGCTGCTGGCTCCGGTGATGACGGCCGTGCGGGTGCTCATGGACGCTCCTCGTTCCAGGGGTGGTGCGGGCGGATCGCGCAGGTGGTCGATTTCCTGCCGGTCGGGGCCAGCATAGGCGCGCCTGGATGGGGGAGCGGCGCGACCACGATCGGGTGGTGATCCGATGAGCCGATCTTCCGCTTTCCTACGGTGCGGTGCATGCGCACAGGGCGAATGGTGGCAGTGGGCGGCGCGCGGGTCGCGGCCGCGGTGGTGGTGCTCGGGGCGGTGGCCGGCCCGGCGTGGGCGGTGCCGGTGGCCGCGGCCCCGGCGGAGGCGGACGTCGCGTACCACGGGCAGGTGTCCCTGGCGGCGGGGCTGCTGGGGATCTCGCTGATGCCGGAGAACCACGGGCCGGCGGGGCTGGTCAACGCGACCGTGCGGCTGCGGCTGTCGGTGCCGCTGGCGGACGCGCAGCAGCTGGCGGCGGGGTGCGCGCGGGCGGGCGACCGGGTGCTGGTGTGCGAGACGGGGGCGCTGCCGGTGAGCGGGAAGGGCCGGCAGATCGAGGTGGCGCTGGTGCTGAAGGACCGTCCGGCGGAGGCGGTGGTGCGGATCGACACCTGGTGGAACGGGGGTGCGGTCGACGCCGACCTCAAGAACAACGAGCACGCGGTGCTGGCGCTGGACACGGGGGACTCGTACGTCTTCTGAGGCGGATGGCGGTTCGCGGTTCGCGGTTCGCGGCCGGCGGGTCGGGGCGCGGGGTCCGGTGGGTGTGCCGGGCCCCGCGCCCGTCCGCCGGGCCCCCGTCAGCGCAGCCAGCGGCCGAGGGCCGTGCGGACGGTCGCCGGGTCCGGCTCGCGGGCGGCCCAGGCGACGTAGCCGTCGGGCCTGATCAGGGCGCAGGCGCGCCGGGTGTCGGACCAGTGCGCGTGCCGGACGGCGGGGGTGCCGGGGCCGAGGGTGGTGCCGGGCGGGGTGACGAGGACGAAGCCGCCGTCGCGCAGCAGTTCGTACAGGCGGCCTTCGGCCAGTACGAGGTCGGGCGCGCGGCGGCCCGAGGGGCGGTGCTCGCCGGGGGCCGGCGGGTACGCGATGCCGATGCCGCTGATCATGCCGGTGGCCCGGTCCACGGCGGGCCGGAGGGTGCTGACGGCGGCGGCGCCGAGGTCGCGGGCGGCCTTGCGGACCCGGCCGCGGGCCATGGCCAGGCGGATCATGGCGCCGCTGCTGCGCAGGACGGTGCGGCCGACGGGGTGGCGTTCGGAGTGGTAGGTGTCGAGCAGTGCCTCGGGGTCGGGGGTGGTGCCGAGCAGGGCGGCGGCGAGCTTCCAGGAGAGGTTGGCGGCGTCCTGGAGGCCGGTGTTCATGCCCTGGCCGCCGGCGGGGGAGTGGACGTGGGCGGCGTCGCCGGCGAGGAAGACGCGGTCCTGGCGGTAGGCGGGGACCTGGCGTTCGTCGCTGTGGAAGCGGGAGAGCCAGCGCGCGTCGTGCATGCCGAAGTCGGTGCCGAGGGCGGCGCGGGCGATCTCCTTGACCTCGTCGAGGCCGACGGGCTCGGTGTCGGCGACCTGGTGTTCCCGCAGCCAGCCCATGACGCGGTACCAGCCGTCGCCGAAGGGGGCGATGAAGGCGAAGGCGTCGCCGGTGCCGTTGACGGTGACGGTGGAGGCGGGTTCCTCGGCGAGGCGGACGTCGGCCAGGACCATGGACCGGATCACGGAGTCGCCGGGGAAGGGGAGGCCCAGCTCGCGGCGTACGGTGCTGCGCACGCCGTCGGTGCCGACCAGGTAGCGGGCGGTGAGGGTGGTGCGGGTGCCGTCGGGGCCCTGGAGGTCGGCGCTGACGGCGTCGGGGCGCTGGCGGAGGCGGAGCAGGGCGGTGCCCTCGCGGAAATCCACACCTGTGGACAGCGCGCGGCGGTGGAGCAGGTGCTCGACCTCGTACTGCGGGGTGATGAGGAGGTACGGGAAGCGGCTGCGCAGTCCGCTCAGTTCGAGCGGGGTGCGGCCGAAGAGGCCCAGGCGGCGGACCTGTCGCCCGGTCTTGACGAGTTCGTCGGCGAGGTCGCGGGCGTCGAGGAGTTCGAGGGTGCGGGCGTGCACGCCGAAGGCCCGGGTGAGGTTGCCGTCGTGGTGCGGGCGGCGCTCGGCGAGGGTGACGCGCAGTCCGGCGGCGGCGAGGTCGCCGGCCAGCAGGAGGCCGGTGGGGCCGGCGCCGACGACCAGGACGTCGGTGTCGGTGGGTGCGGTGGGCATGGGACGTGGGCCTCCCCGGGTCGATGTGCCGTCTGGTCGCGTGCGTACCCGGGGATCCCTGCCCAGCCACGGGTGGTTCAGGCGGCCCGGTCCCCGAATTCGTCGAGGGCGTCGGTGACGATGCGTTCCAGCCGGGCGTGGTGGGCTCCGCGCCAGTAGACGCGTTCGCAGTCGGAGCACTGGGCGAAGACGTCGTAGGTGCGGTGCGTGCCGTGTTCGAGGCGGTCGCCGACGGAGTCCTTGTCGGCCTCGTGCAGCGGGCCGTTGCAGGCGGTGCAGCGGGTCCACGGCGCGAGGGCGGGGGCGAACCGGCCGAGGACGTCGCGGAGTTGTTCTTCGGGGCGGTCGCTGTAGACGTACGCGCCGGCCCAGATCTCGCGGCGGCGCAGCAGGCCGCGGTCGCGGGAGAGCAGGACGCGGCGTTCGGCGGCGGAGCGGGCGGCGAGCGCGGGGTCGCCGATGTCCTCGTTCTCGTACGCGGCGTCGACGCCGAGCAGCCTCAACCGGCGGGCCAGCGTGCCGAGATGGACGTCGAGGAGGAAGCGGAGCGGGGCGCCGGGCACCTGCTGGGGGCGGGTGACGCCCTGGACCTCGACGGACTCCCCGGCGCGGGGCACGTGGGAGGCGGGGACCTCGTGGCCGTCGACGAGGAGGCGGCCGACCTCGGTGAGTGGGACGCCGGTGGACTCGACGACGTGGCCCAGGCTGGAGGAGCCGTCGGTGACGGTCCTGGCGCGGGCGGCGCGGCGTTCGGGCGCGGTGAAGAGGTGCAGCTCGGGGGCGAGGGTGAGGTGGATCTCCGGACCGTTCACGGTGCCAGCATGCCACCGGGGGCGGTGGGCGGCCGAGGGATTTACGCGGTCCCGGCGGCCTGCGCGGCGGCGTCGTAGGTCTCGCGGGAGCTGAGGACCTCCTCGATGTGGTTCTCCGCCCAGTCCTTCACGGCGCTGAGCAGGCAGGCCAGGTTGCCGCCGAGCGGGGTCAACTCGTAGTCCACGCGCACCGGTACGGAGGCGGTGACGGTGCGGGAGACGAGGCCGTCGCGCTCCAGGGAGCGGAGGGTCTGGGTGAGCATCTTCTGGCTGACGCCGGGGATGGTGCGGCCGAGGTCGCTGTAGCGCATGGGGCCGGTGGCGGCGAGGGCGCTGACGATGAGGCTGACCCACTTGTCGCTGATGCGGGCCAGGAGCTGGCTGGTCGGGCACTCCTTGAGGAAGGCGTCGTAGGCGTGGCGGGCCGCCTCGCGGCGGGCGGTGGCGGTCTGCGTGGCCATGGCTCCTACCTCCGGGTCGGGTACGCACCTTGAAGTGCGTACTTACCAAAAGAGAGTACCTCTCCATACGTTAGTGCGCAGCGGAAAGAGCGAAACGCAACGCGAACCAGCGTGAAGGAAGAGGGAGAGTCATGCGAGCGGTCATCGTGAACGGTTTCGGCGGTCCCGAGGTCCTGGAGGTCGTGGAGACCGCGGTGCCGGAGCCGGCGGCGGGCCAGCTGCGGGTGCGGGTGACGGCCACGGCCGTGAACCCGGTCGACACCGCCGTGCGCGCCGGGATCTTCGGCGGCGCTGGGCAGCCGGTCGGTTTCGGCTGGGACGTGGCGGGCGAGGTCGACGCGGTCGGCGCGGAGGTGACCGGCTTCGCCGCCGGGGACCGCGTGGTCGGCCTGCACTACGGGGCCGTGAAGCCGCTGGGCGCGCACGCCGAGTACGTGGTGCTGGACGCCGCCGCGGCGGCGGCCGCCCCGGCGAGCGTGGACGACGTACGGGCCTCGGTGCTGCCGCTGAGCGGGCTGACGGCGGCGCGGGCGGTGGCGCAGCTGGGGCTGCCGGCCGGGTCCTCGGTGCTGGTCACCGGGGCGGCCGGGGTGGTCGGCGGGCTGGCGGTGCAACTGGCCGCGCGGGCCGGTCTGGTGGTGACGGCGCTGGCCGGTGCCGGGGACGAGGAGCTCGTACGGTCGCTGGGCGCCGCGCACTTCGTGCCGCGGGACGGCGAGCCGGACCCGGTGGACGGGGTGCTGGACACGGCGGTGCTGGGGGAGCGGGCGCTCGGGTACGTGAAGGACGGGGGCGTGTACGTGGGCGTCCACCCCGGGGCCGCGCCGGCTGCGGTGCGCGGGATCAGGGTGGAGGAGCAGGAGGTCGCCGCGGACGGCGCCCACCTGGCGGAGCTGGCCGGACTGGTCGACGCGGGGGTGCTGGACCTGCGGGTGGCCCGTACGTACCCGCTCGACGCGGCCGCCGAGGCGCACGCCGAGCAGTCCAAGGGCGGGGTGCGGGGGCGGCTGGTGCTGGTCCCGTAAGGGGCCGGCGGGGCCGGGCCGGGGGCGCCCGGCCTAGCCCGCCCGCAGGTCGTACCGCCAGTCGTTGCTCGGGTGCCAGTGGCCCGGCGGGTACTCGAAGTCCGTGGTGCCCATCAGCGTGAAACCGGCCCTGCGGCAGACGCCGTTGGAGGCCGGGTGGCCGGCGCCCGGGAAGGCGTGCAGGTGGCGGCGGTCGCCGTGGGCCCGGGCGTGGGCGATCAGCGCCCGGGCGGCGGCCACGGCGAGGCCCCGGCCCTGGTGCTCGGGCAGGATGCCCCAGCCGGTCTCGTACACCTCCTCGCCCTGCCACTCGCGCGGCCAGAAGCCGATCGAGCCGACCACGCCGCCCGTCCCGGCCACGCCGCCCGTCCCGGCCACGCCGCCCGTCCCCGCGGCCCGCACGGTGAACATCCGGCCGGCCGCCGGGGCGGCGGCGCTCATCGCGAGGTACCTGCGGTGCCGGTCGGCGAGCTTGGCCGCCGTCTCCGGGCCGCCCAGGTGCTCGGTCATGGCCGGTTCGTTCTTCCGCTCCAGCAGCCAGAAGTCGCCTTCGGCCCAGGGCTCCAGTCGCAGCGGTGTGTCCATCCGGCCACCGTAAGGTCAGTCACTGACAGGCGTGCGGCCCCGGGCTACGCTCGGCCGACTGTCGGGACAGGAGGTGCGGCGGATGTACCAGTGGGTGCTGGCCGGGGTGAGCGGGGCGGCGCTCGTGGGGGCCCTCGTGTTCTTCGTACGCCCTCGGAACGTCAAGGAGCGGCTGGCGGCCGCCGCCGGTGTGCTGGTGTTCGGCACCGAACTGGCGAAGCACCTGCCCCGGGCGCTCGGCGCGAGCACCGCCGCCCGGGACGCCTGGGAAATGGCCGCCGCCGTCACCCAGGTCCTCGGCGTCCTGACCGTCCTGTCCGTCCTGGCCGTCCGCCGGACGCGCCGCCGCCGCGCCGCGCGGGGCTGAGCCGCCCCGCGCCGGAGCCTACGGTTCCGGTATGAGCGACAACCGGCACAGCATCGGATCCCTGCTCGGGGCGGCGGCCGCGCGGGCCGTGCCCGTCGTACGGGGCGTGGACGAGCGGCAGCTCGGCGGGGCCACGCCCTGCTCCGGGTACGACGTGGGCGAGCTGCTGAACCACTTCTTCGACGTGGTCGTCAACTTCACCGAGCTGGCTCACAAGCGGCCCAGCGCCTTCGCCGAGAAGCCCGACTACCTCGGCACCGGGGACTGGCGCGAACGCTTCGCCGACGAGGCCGACCGGCTGGTCGCCGCCTGGTCCGCGCCCGGCGCCGAGGAGGGCACCACCGGTCACGCGGACCAGCCGGCCCGCGTGGTCGGCCGCATGGTGCTGCTCGACCTGACGGTGCACGCCTGGGACCTCGCCCGCGCCACCGGCCAGGAGTTCACCCCGGACCCGGACGCCGTGGACGAACTCGCCGGGGTGATCGCCGACATGGCGCCGGCCGCCCGCGACGCCGGGATGTTCGACGAGCCGGTCCGGCCGGGACCGGACGACACCCGCTTCGAGAAGCTGCTCGCCGCCACCGGCCGCGACCCCCACTGGGCCTGAGCCCCGGCGCCGGCCTACGCCTCCAGCACCAGCAGGAACTCGTCCGTCTCCGCGCCCCGCGCGTGCGCCCAGTTCCGCTCGGTGCCGGTCACCACGAACCCGCACTTCTCCAGGACCCGTACCGACCCGGTGTTGTCGCACGCGGCCCGCGCGTGCAGCGGCCGCTCCGGCACCAGCTCCAGCAGCCGCCGCAGCGCCGCCGTGGCCACGCCCCTGCCCCAGTGCTCGCGCAGCACGCGGTAGGTCACCGAACGCTCCTCGGGCGGCCCGAAGACCCCGGCCTGCCCGAGCAGCGTGCCGTCCGCGTCGGTGATCGTGAACATCAGGACCTCGGGGTCGGCCCGGTGGCGCTCCGCGCGGGCCCGGAAGGTCTCCCAGTCGGCCGGCTCGGCGCGCGTGAAGGCCGCCATGCGGTTCGACTCCGGGTCGAGGTAGTCGGTGTGGAGCGGCGGCAGGTCGCTGTCGCGGACCTCGCGCAGGATGATGTCGTCGGCCATGGCGCCAGCGTAGGGGCGGGCACCGACATTCCCCCGGGGCCGCCGCGGGCTTCACGGGGGGAGACCCCGGCGCGGCGGGCGACTCGCGTACGGTGGCGCGCTCCGGCCCCCGCTCGTCGCGGAGCGTGGGGGCCTACGGCCAGACCAGGCAGTACGGCTGGTGGCCGGCCTCGTGCAGGCGGTGGGAGAAGTCCTGCCACTCGTGGAGCAGCTGGTAGACGTTGAAGGCGTCGCTCGGGCCGCCGCGGTCCGGGACGGTGGACCAGATGAAGGCGGCGGCGCCCACCGACTCCTCGCCGATGTCCCGCAGGGGGTCGACGACGGTCATCGGGAGCTTGACCACGGCGTAGTCGGGGTGGAGCACGACCAGCTCCAGCGGAGGCACCTTGTGCAGGGGTATGCCCTCGATGCCGGTGAGGACCATCGCGGCGACGGTCTCCGGCTTGATCTTGGTGAACATGCCGCCCATGCCCAGCTCGTCCCCGCCGAGCTCCTCGGGCCGCATGGTCATGGGGACGCGCGCGGCCGTGGCCCCGTCCGGTGCGCCGAAGTACTTGTAGGTCACGCCCATGCCGCGGCCCCCGATCGTGGTGCCCGAATCGGGGCCCTCCCGGCCCGGCAGCGCCACCTCGGGGGTGTCGGCCTGCTCGGCGGTGTGGCGTCGGTGTCTGCCCCGGCGGCGCGCCTCGCGGGCTTCACGGGCGCGCTTGGGGTCCAGGCCGTCCGTACCCTCGCCCGGTCCACCACCGCGTTGCATATCTCCACCCGACTGCTCTACCGGCCGCCCGGACCCCACCGTGCAGCCTGATCATCATGGCAGTGACCTCCCCCACGGCACGACGGTGAAACACGAAGCGCAAACACCTGTCCGCAAGACGGTCCGGGGCTCTGACACCATGGCTGATGTGAGCTACCCATACCAGGCCCCAGTTTCGCAGACTCTTTTCGACCGGGCGGCAGTCGTGACCCCCGGCGGCGTGAACTCTCCCGTCCGTGCCTTCAAGGCGGTGGGCGGTACGCCCCGGTTCATGGTGTCCGGTACCGGTCCGTACCTCACCGACGCCGACGGGCGCGAGTACGTCGACCTCGTGTGCTCCTGGGGTCCCATGATCCTCGGGCACGCCCACCCGGAGGTCGTCGCGGCCGTGCAGGAGGCCGTCGCGCGCGGCACCTCCTTCGGCACGCCGGGTGAGGGCGAGGTCGCCCTGGCCGAGGAGATCGTCGCCCGGATCGAGCCGGTCGAGCAGGTCCGCCTGGTGTCCTCCGGCACCGAGGCGACCATGTCCGCGATCCGGCTGGCCCGCGGGTTCACCGGCCGCGCCAAGGTCGTGAAGTTCGCCGGCTGCTACCACGGGCACGTGGACGCCCTGCTGGCCGCGGCCGGCTCGGGCCTGGCCACCTTCGCGCTGCCGGACACCCCGGGCGTGACCGGCGCGCAGGCGGGCGACACCATCGTCCTGCCGTACAACGACCTGGACGCCGTGCGGGCGGCCTTCGCGGCCCACCCCGGCGAGATCGCCTGTGTGATCACCGAGGCCGCGCCCGGCAACATGGGCGTCGTGACCCCGGCCGCGGGCTTCAACCAGGGCCTGGCGGACCTCTGCCGCGAGAACGGCGCGCTGTACATCTCCGACGAGGTCATGACCGGTTTCCGCACCTCGCGGGCCGGCTGGTACGGGGTGGACGGCGTCCGTCCGGACCTGATGACCTTCGGCAAGGTCATGGGCGGCGGCTTCCCGGCGGCGGCCTTCGGCGGCCGCGCCGACGTCATGGCGTTCCTGGCCCCGGCGGGCCCCGTCTACCAGGCGGGCACGCTCTCCGGAAACCCGGTCGCGACGGCCGCGGGCCTGGCGCAGCTGCGGCTGCTCGACGAGGCGGCGTACGCGAAGGTGGACGCGGTCTCCCGGGAGATCCAGGACCTGGTGACGGGCGCGCTGGCCAAGGAGGGCGTGGCGCACCGGCTGCAGACCGCCTCCAACATGTTCTCGGTGTTCTTCACCGCGGACGAGGTGCGGAACTACGACGAGGCCAAGCGCCAGGAGTCCTTCCGCTTCACCGCCTTCTTCCACTCGATGCTGGCGCAGGGCGTCTACCTGCCGCCGTCCGCCTTCGAGTCCTGGTTCGTCTCGACGGCGCACGACGAGCGCGCCGTGGAGCGGATCGCCGCGGCCCTGCCGGCCGCCGCCCGTGCCGCCGCGGAGGCCACCGATGAGCAGTGACGAGATCACCGTCGTCCACCTGATGCGCCACGGCGAGGTGCACAACCCGGACGGCGTGCTGTACGGCCGCCGCGCCGGCTACCACCTGTCGGAGCTGGGCCGCCGGATGGCGGACCGGGTGGCGGAGCACCTGGAGGGCCGCGACGTCACGTACGTGGTCGCCTCCCCGCTGGAGCGGGCCCAGGAGACGGCCGCGCCGATCGCGAAGAGCCACGGGCTGGACCTGGCGACGGACGCGCGGCTGATCGAGGCGGGCAACGTCTTCGAGGGCAAGACCTTCGGCGTGGGCGACGGCGCGCTGAAGAAGCCGGGCAACTGGAAGCACCTGACGAACCCGTTCAAGCCGTCCTGGGGCGAGCCGTACATCGAGCAGGTCGTACGGATGACGGGCGCCCTGGAGGCGGCGCGTGACGCCGCGCGGGGGCACGAGGCGGTGGCGGTCAGCCACCAGCTGCCGATCTGGATCGTGCGCAGCTTCGCGGAGAAGCGGCGGCTGTGGCACGACCCGAGGCGCCGTCAGTGCACGCTGGCGTCGCTGACGTCCTTCACGTACCGGGGCGACACGCTGGTCTCGGTCGGGTACAGCGAGCCGGCCCGGGACCTGGTGCCGGCGCACCTGCTGGCCGGCGCCAAGCCGGTGAAGGGGAAGTCGAAGGCGTTCGGCGCCTGACGGCCGCGGGCCCGTTCGTCACGGATTTGGCGAAATAAATACGGGCCGCACGGGAACCGCCGTGTCGAGGCATCCGCTCTTGCTGATTGTCCGTTTATATGGACTGGCTGTGGGCTTGCTGAGGGACGGGGTCGGTGTCGTGCGCGAATTCAGTCGACGGGGTGCGCTGGGGCTGGGACTTGGGGCCGCTGCCGCGATGGGTGTCGCGGGATGCAGTTCCGGGGGAAAGGCCAGCCCCGGCAACCTCGGGCCGTTGAAGGACCGGTCGCCGGAGCCGAGCGGGCCGGCCGCGAAGCCGATAGGCGACGGCTCGACCGCGGACACCGGCCCCCAGCCCCACCAGCCGCCGAAGCCGGTGCCGCTGCAGCCGGGCGAGACGCCGCCGCAGTTCGTGGTGTTCAGCTGGGACGGTGCGGGCGAGGTCGGCAACGGTCTGTTCCCGCGGTTCCTGAAGGTCGCCAAGGACCACGGCGCGGCCATGACGTTCTTCCTCTCCGGCATCTATCTCCTGCCCGAATCCAAGAAGAGCCTCTACAAGCCGCCGAACAATCCGGTCGGCGCCTCGGACATCGGATACCTCACCGACGACCACGTCCGCGAGACCATCAAGAACGTGCGCCAGGCCTGGCTCGACGGCCACGAGATAGGCACGCACTTCAACGGGCATTTCTGCGGGGGATCCGGCTCCGTCGGCCGCTGGACCGGCGCCGACTGGCAGAGCGAAATAGACCAGGCCGTGTCCTTCGTCACCAACTGGCGGACCAACACCGGATTCACCGACCTGGAGCCGCTGCCCTTCGACTACCGCAAGGAACTGGTCGGCGCCCGCACCCCCTGCCTGCTGGGCCAGGAGAACCTGCTGCCCACGGCGGAGAAGCTGGGCTGGCGCTACGACGCCTCCTCGCCCGGCGGCACCCAGGTCTGGCCGAAGAAGAAGGGCGGCATATGGGACCTGCCGCTCCAGGCCCTGCCGTTCCCCGGGCACTCCTTCGAGGTGCTGTCCATGGACTACAACATCCTGGCCAACCAGTCGAAGAACACCACCCGCGGCGTCCCGGCCAACTACCCGGGCTGGCGTACCCAGGCCACCGGCACGTACGTCAACGGCTTCAAGCGGGCGTACGAGACGAACCGCGCACCCCTCTTCATCGGCAACCACTTCGAGCAGTGGAACGGCGGCATCTACATGGATGCCGTGGAAGAGGCATTGAAGGCAATGGCGGACAAAAAGGACGTACGCCTCGTGTCCTTCCGGCAGTTCACCGACTGGCTCGACGTCCAGACTCCGGCCGTCCTCGCCAAGCTCCAGGGCCTCGGCCCTGGTCAGGCGCCTGCCGGCGGCTGGGCGGGGTACACGGGCACCGCCTGACGCCCCCTCGGCGCTCCCGGCCCCTCGGGGGGCGCGGAAGATCCACAAAACGCCCATGCGAAACTTTTCACATGAGCCTTAGCCGCGCCCCCCGACGCCGCTCGACCAGCGGCCGCGCACTCCTGCTGACCGCGGTGACCCTCGCCGGCGGCCTGACCCTGACGGCCTGCGGCGACGGGAGCGGCGGCTCCTCCGGTTCCGGCGGCACCAACTACGTGCAGGGCAGCGGCGGCATCCAGACCGTGGCCAGGGCCGAGCGCCAGCCCGCCCCCAAGCTCGACGGCGAGACCGTCGCCGGGGACCGGCTCGACGTCTCCTCCCTCAAGGGCAAGGTCGTCGTGCTGAACGTCTGGGGCTCCTGGTGCCCGCCCTGCCGCGCCGAGGCGCCGCACTTCGCCAAGGTCTCCAAGGAGCTCAAGGACAAGGGCGTGGAATTCGTCGGGCTCAACACCCGCGACTCCTCCAAGCAGCCCGCCGTCGAGTTCGAGAAGAACTTCGGCATCACCTACCCCAGCCTGTACGACCCGATCGGTAAGCTGATCCTGCGCTTCCCCAAGGGCACGCTCAACCCGCAGTCGATCCCCTCCACGATCGTCCTGGACAAGGACGGGAAGATCGCGGCCCGCTCCCTCCTCGCGGTCAACGAGGAGCAGCTCCGCAAGATGATCGACCCCGTGCTCGCGGAGAAGTGACATGAGTGCGACCGACAAGACGGCCGGCGCCGGCGCCGCCGCCCCGGCCACCGACGACGCCGGCCTCGGCGCCGCCGCGTCCCAGCTCTCCACCGCCCCCCTGGAGGACGCCCCCAGCGCACCCGCGGGCATCGGCGTCATCGGCTGGGCCCGCTGGTTCTGGCGGCAGCTGACCTCCATGCGGGTCGCCCTGATCCTGCTCTTCATGCTCTCGCTGGGCGCCATCCCGGGCTCCCTCGTCCCCCAGAACAGCGTCGACCTGCTGAAGGTCGCCGCCTGGAAGGACGAGCACCCCAAGCTGACGCCGGTCTACGAGAAGCTCCAGCTCTTCGACGTCTACAGCTCGGTGTGGTTCTCCGCGATCTACATCCTGCTGTTCGTCTCCCTGATCGGCTGCATCGTCCCGCGCACCTGGCAGTTCGTCGGCCAGCTCCGCGGCCGCCCGCCGGGCGCCCCCAAGCGCCTGAACCGGCTGCCCGCCTACACCACCTGGCGCACCGAGGCCTCCCCCGAGGAGGTGCTCGACGCGGCCGGCACCGTCCTCAAGCAGCGCCGCTTCCGCGCCCACACCCTCGGCACCGCCGTCGCCGCCGAGAAGGGCTACCTGCGCGAGGCCGGCAACCTCGCCTTCCACATCGCGCTGATCGTGATGCTGGTCGCCTTCGCCTGGGGACGGCTGTTCTTCTCCGAGGGCGGCAAGCTCGTCCTCAAGGGCGGCGGCTTCTCGAACACGCTCACCCAGTACGACGACTTCAAGTCCGGCAGCCTCTTCGACTCCGACAGCCTGCCGCCGTTCAGCTTCGTCCTGGACGAGTTCGACGCGACGTACGAGCGCACCGGCCCCCAGAAGGGGACGCCGCGCGACTTCAAGGCGTACGTCACCTACAGCGAGGGCTCCGACGGCGCCCCCAAGAAGGCCGAGATCCAGGTCAACAAGCCGCTGGAGATCGACGGCTCGAAGATCTACCTGCTCGGCCACGGGTACGCGCCGGTCATCTCCGTGACCGACGCCCGCGGCAAGGTCGTCTTCAAGGACGCCGTCCCGATGCTGCCCCAGGACGGCAACCTCACCTCCACCGGAGCCGTCAAGGTCACCGACGGCTACCGCGACAAGGACGGCAAGAAGGAGCAGCTCGGCTTCTCCGGCGTGTTCGTCCCCACCTTCGCGGGCGCCGGCAAGGGCACGATGTTCTCCCAGTACCCGGGCCTGGACTACCCGGCCCTGGCGCTCACCGGCTTCCACGGCAGCCTCGGCGTGGACTCCGGCCTGCCGCAGAACGTCTACCAGCTGAACACGTCCAAGATGAAGCAGTTCAAGGACAAGGACGGCAACCCCTTCGCCGTCCGCATGCTGCCCGGCGAGTCCATGACCCTGCCGGACGGCGCGGGCACCGTGAAGTTCGAGGGCATCGGCCGCTGGGCCACCTTCTCCGTCACCCACCAGCCCGGCAGCGGCCTCGCCCTCGCGGGCGCCGTCGCCGCGATCCTGGGCCTGGCCGGCTCCCTCTTCATCCAGCGGCGCCGGATCTGGGTCCGGGCCGTCGCCGGACCCGACGGCGTCACCGTCGTCGAGATGGCGGGCCTCGGCCGCAGCGAGTCCGCGAAGCTCCCCGAGGAGCTGGGCGAGCTGGCCCTCACGCTGAACGGCCTGGCGCCCACCGCGCCCGAGGCCCCGGAAGTCCCCGAAGCACCTTCCGAAGAACCTGCCGAAGCACCCGTCGAAGGAGAGCGCGGATGACGCAGCTCGCAGTCGCCGCCAACGAGAACCTGGCGCACATCAGCAACGTGCTGATCTATTCGTCGATGGCGGTCTACACGCTCGCCTTCTTCGCCCACATCGCCGAGTGGACCTTCGGCAGCCGCAGCAAGGTCGGCCGCACCGCGGCCGCCCTCACCGGCGGCGCCGCGCGCACCGCCGCGCGGGGCCCGGCCCCCGCGGTGCAGGTCACGACCAAGGGCGGTGGCACCGCCGTCCTGGAGCAGCCCCAGGTCGTCACCCGGGCCGCCTCCGGCTCCCGCGACGTGCCCGACGGCCCCGGCGCGGCCGGCGGCACCGAGCAGGGCGACCTGTACGGGCGGATCGCCGTCTCCCTGACCACCCTCGGCTTCCTCGTCGAGGCCGCCGGCGTGGTCGCCCGCGCGCTGTCTGTGCAGCGGGCCCCCTGGGGCAACATGTACGAGTTCTCGATCACCTTCTCCACGGTGGCCGTCGGCGCGTACCTGGTGCTCCTCGCGCTGAAGAAGAACGTCCGGTGGATGGGCCTGATGCTCGTCACCACCGTGCTGCTCGACCTCGGCATCGCCACCACCTGGCTCTACACCGACAGCGACCAGCTCGTCCCGGCCCTGCACTCGTACTGGCTGTACATCCACGTCTCCACCGCGATCATCTGCGGCGCGGTCTTCTACATCGGCGCCGTCGGCACCGTGCTCTACCTGTTCCGCGACGCGTACGAGGCCAAGCTGGAGCAGGGCGGCAAGCCCGGGAAGTTCGCCACCTCGGTGCTGGAGCGGCTGCCCTCGTCCGGCTCGCTCGACAAGTTCTCGTACCGCATCAACGCGGCCGTCTTCCCGCTGTGGACCTTCACGATCATCGCGGGCGCGATCTGGGCCGGGGACGCCTGGGGCCGCTACTGGGGCTGGGACCCCAAGGAGGTCTGGTCCTTCGTCACCTGGGTCGCGTACGCCTGCTACCTGCACGCCCGCGCGACCGCCGGCTGGAAGGGCCGCAAGGCCGCCTACCTGGCGCTCTTCGCCTTCGCCTGCTGGATCTGGAACTACTACGGCGTGAACATCCTGCTCAGCGGCAAGCACTCCTACGCCGGCGTCTGAGCCACCGCACCCCGGGGCGCCGCCCCGGGGTGCGCCCTCACCCGTCCGGAGTAACGCTGGTGCCATGGCCACATCGACGTCCGTGATCGGACACCGCACCAGCACCTCCCGCGACGGGGGGTTCCTGATCCAGTTCGAGGTGCGCCTGGCCCACGGGTACGAGCAGGTGTGGGCGGCCGTGTCGACCGCGGCCGGACTGCGCGGCTGGCTCGCGCGGGCGGACGTCCTGGAGCGCCGGCTGGGCGGGGCGGTCACCCTGACCTGGCCCGGCGGCGGCCCCACCGTCCACGGACGCGTCACCGCCTGGGACGTGGAGCGCGTGGCGGAGTACACCGTGACCGGATACGGGCGGATCCGCCTCCACCTGGAGAGCGCCGGCCCCGAGGCCACCCTGCTGCGCTTCACCAACGAACGACGCGGCGGCGACGCGGACCGGCTGGACGCCCTGGCCGCCTGGCACGAGCACTTCGAACGCCTCGCGGAGGCCCTCGACGGCCACCCCGTGGACTGGATGACCTGGACCCCGGACCGCCGGCGCGAACTGCGCGCGCACTACGCGGCCGACTAGAACCCGTACGGCCGGTGCCTGCCCCCGGCCAGGCCCCCGTAGGGCCGATGCCCGGCTAGACCTCGTACGGCCGATGCCCCGCCTAGACCTCGTCCTCGTTGCGCCGCTTCTTCTCCTCGTCCAGCGACTTGAGGAAGTCCGGGTTGTCGTCCGGCGCCACCCACCGCTGCCGGCCGCCGCCCCCGCCGAGGCCGCCGGAGGCCACCCGCTTCTTGCCCGCCACCAGCCACACCACGGGGCCGACGATCGAGAAGAGCAGGATGATGATCACCCACACCACCTTGGGCAGGTGTTTGACCTCGTCCTCGGGGGTGTTGAGGCAGTCGATGAAGGTGTAGATGGTCAGCGCGAGGACCAGCAGGAACGGCAGGTAGCGCAGCACGGTGTGGTCCGATCCCCGGAGACGGCGTCGGGCCCGCGGACGGGCCCCGGTGACGCTTCCAGGGTAGTGCGTGGCGGATACTGGCCTGCATGGCTTACGACGATCTCCGCTCGCTGCTCCGGGCCCTGGAGCGGGAGGGCGACCTCAAGCGCATCAAGGCCGAAGTCGACCCGTACCTGGAGGTCGGGGAGATCGTCGACAGAGTGAACAAGGCCGGCGGTCCGGCCCTGCTCTTCGAGAACGTCAAGGGCTCCGACATGCCCCTGGCGATGAACGTCTTCGGCACCGACCGGCGGCTGCTCAAGGCCCTCGGCCTGAAGTCGTACGGCGAGATCAGCGACAAGATCGGCGGGCTGCTCAAGCCCGAGCTGCCGCAGGGCTTCATCGGCGTCCGCGAGGCCTTCGGCAAGCTCGGCTCGATGGTGCACGTGCCCCCGAAGAAGGTGAAGGGCGACTCCGCGCCCGTCCAGGAGGTCGTCCTCACCGGCGACGACGTCGACCTGGACCGGCTGCCGGCGCTGTTCACCTGGCCCAAGGACGGCGGGTCCTTCTTCAACCTCGGCCTGACCCACACCAAGCACCCCGAGACGGGCGTGCGGAACCTGGGCCTCTACCGCCTCCAGCGCCACGACAAGCGCACCATCGGCATGCACTGGCAGATCCACAAGGACAGCCGCAACCACTACGCGGTCGCCGCCAGGCGCGGCGAGCGGCTGCCGGTCGCGATCGCCTTCGGCTGCCCGCCGGCCGTCACGTACGCCTCGACCGCGCCGCTGCCCGGCGACATCGACGAGTACCTCTTCGCCGGCTTCGTCGCCGGCAAGCGGATCGAGATGGTCGACTGCAAGACCGTGCCGCTCCAGGTGCCGGCCAACGCCGAGGTCGTCATCGAGGGCTGGCTGGAGCCGGGCGAGATGCTCCCGGAGGGGCCCTTCGGCGACCACACCGGCTTCTACACGCCGCAGGAGCCCTTCCCCGCGCTGAAGATCGACTGCATCACCATGCGCAAGCGCCCGCTGCTGCAGTCCATCGTGGTCGGCCGCCCGCCGACCGAGGACGGGCCGCTGGGCCGGGCCACCGAGCGGTTCTTCCTGCCACTCCTCAAGATCATCGTCCCGGACATCGTGGACTACCACCTGCCGGAGTCGGGCGGCTTCCACAACTGCGCGATCGTCTCGATCGACAAGAAGTACCCGAAGCACGCGCAGAAGGTCATGCACGCCATCTGGGGCGCCCACATGATGTCGCTGACCAAGCTGATCGTCGTGGTGGACGCCGACTGCGACGTGCACGACCTGCACGAGGTCTCCTGGCGCGCGCTGGGCAACACCGACTACTCCCGCGACCTGACCGTGGTCGAGGGACCCGTGGACCACCTGGACCACGCCTCCTACCAGCAGTTCTGGGGAGGCAAGGCGGGCATCGACGCCACGAAGAAGCTGCCGGAGGAGGGCTACACCCGGGACGGCGGCTGGCCGGACATGGTGGAGTCCGACCCGGCCACGGCGGCCCTCGTGGACCGCCGCTGGAAGGAGTACGGCCTGTGACCACGGCCGCGGTCCCGGCGCAGCCGGGACGTACCAGGGCGTTCCTGCGGCTGGTGATGATCGAGCACTCGGTCTTCGCCCTGCCCTTCGCCTACATCGCCTCGCTCACCGCGATGTTCCGGGCGGACCGCACCGTCCACTGGGCCGAGCTGCTGCTGGTGACGGTCTGCATGGTCGGCCTGCGGACCTTCGCGATGGCCGCCAACCGGATCATCGACCGCGAGATCGACGCCCGGAACCCGCGTACGGCCAACCGTGAGCTGGTGACCGGCGCGGTGAGCGTGCGGTCGGCGTGGACGGGCGCCGGCATCGCGCTGGTGGTCTTCCTGGGGGCGGCCGCGCTGCTGAACCCGCTGTGCCTGGCGCTGGCGCCGCTGGCCGTGGTGCCGATGGTGGTCTACCCGTACGGCAAGCGGTTCACGAACTTCCCGCACGCCATCCTGGGCCTGGCCCAGGCCATCGGGCCGGTCGGCGCCTGGCTGGCGGTGACCGGCGAGTGGTCCTGGGACGCGGTGATCCTGGGTCTCGCGGTGGGCGTGTGGATCGGCGGCTTCGACCTGATCTTCGCCTGCCAGGACGTGCAGGCGGACCGCGCCGAGGGCGTGCGGTCGGTGCCGGCCCGCTTCGGCATCCCCGCCGCGCTGTGGGGCGCGCGGGCCTGTCACGTCGTGACGATGGGGCTGTTCGTCTGGTACGCGCTGGCCACGGACGCGGGCGCGTGGTTCTGGGCGGGCCTGATCATCGTGGCCGCGGCCTTCGGGTACGAGCACTCGATCGTGACCCCGCGGGACCTGTCGCGGCTGAACCGGGCCTTCTTCACGGTGAACGGTTTCATCGGGATCGCGCTCTTCGTGTGCGCGCTCGCGGACCTGCTGGTCCGAGGGCTGACGCTCTAGGCTCGGAGTCATGACAGACGGCAAGCGCACCCCGTGGGTGGTCGGGGTCTCCGGGGCGTCCGGCACGCCGTACGCGGCTTCGGTGCTGCGCGGCCTGCTGGCCGCGGGGGAGAGTGTGGACCTCGTGGTGAGCAGGGCCTCCCGGCTCACCCTTCTGGACGAGACCGGCATCGCCTTCCGGGACGCGCACTGGCGCGAGGACCTGGGGCAGTGGCTGGCGCGGGGCGCCGACGGCAAGCCGGACACCTTCGACGTGCGGGACGCGCTGGACGACGTACGGCACTGGTCGGCGGGCGATCTGGCCGCGGGGCCGTCCTCGGGCTCGTACCCGGTGAAGGGGATGCTGATCGTGCCGGCGTCCACGGCCTGCGTGGCCGGGGTGGCGCTGGGGCTCTCGAAGGACCTGCTGCAGCGGACGGCGAGCGTGACGCTCAAGGAGCGGCGCCGGCTGGTGGTCGCGGTGCGGGAGACCCCGCTGAACGGGCAGACGCTGCGGCATCTGGTGACGCTGGACGAGGCGGGCGCCGTGGTGCTGCCCGCCTCTCCGGCGTTCTACGCGGGTGCGACGCACATCCAGGATCTGGTGGACTTCGTCGCGGGGCGGGTGCTGGACGCGGCAGGGGTGCCGCACCGGCTGTACCGCCGCTGGGAGGGAGAGCTGGGCCGGGGATCCCCCCGGCCGTAGCGGTCTCCGGTCGTGGTGGGCTAGCGCTTCTTGGCGGCGCGGGGCGCGCGGGTCTTGTCCGCGCGGTGCGCGGCAGCCGGCTGGTGGGCACGCGAGCGGTTGGCCAGCTCCTGCAGCTGTCGCATGTGAGCGTAGGCCATCTCGATCGTGTACACGGGTAACCACTCCTGAAAGATCGTCTTTGATCTGTTGAAAGATTCACAGGGTGTCGGCCCTGTGTGCCTTAGATTCTATACGTAAACTCGCGGGATCGCTGAACAATAGAAGGGTCCAGGTACATGGACGCGGTGGATAGGCAGCTCATCCAGGCACTCAGGGAGAACGGTCGGGCCTCGTACGCCGAGCTCGGCCGCCTCGTCGGCCTCTCCGGCCCCAGCGTCACCGACCGGATCAACCGCCTGGAGTCGGCCGGTGTGATCACGGGCTACCGCGCGACGGTCAACGCGGCCTCGCTCGGGCTGGGCGTGACGGCGCTGATCGGCATCTCGCTCTCGGACGCGGCCGACCACGAGGACGTGGCGCGGCGGCTGCGCGACCTCGCGGAGATCGAGGACTGCTGGTTCATCGCCGGCGACGACTCGTTCATGCTCAAGGTCCGCGCGAGCGACGTCGACGGCCTGGAGAGGATCATCCGGAAGCTGTCCGGCACCAAGGGCGTCTCCCGCACCCGCACCACCATCGTGCTCTCGACGAAGTGGGAGAACCGGGTCGGCGACCTGCCCGAGGAGGGCTGAGAGTACGGTGGGGCAGGGTTGCAGGACACATAGAGGAGGCGACCGCAGCATGGATGCTGGGCTCAAGCGCGAGCTGGAGGAGAAGGTCCGCTCCGGCGAGCGGCTGACGCGTGAGGACGGCATCGCCCTCTACGAGTCGGACGACCTGGCCTGGCTCGGCGGGCTCGCCCACGAGGTGCGCACGCGCAAGAACGGCGACGTCGTGCACTTCAACGTCAACCGCCACCTCAACATGACCAACGTGTGCACGGCCTCGTGCGCGTACTGCTCGTTCCAGCGCAAGCCGGGCGAGAAGGACGCGTACACCATGCGCATCGAGGAGGCCGTCCGCCTGGCCAAGGCCATGGAGAACGACCACCTCACCGAGCTGCACGTGGTCAACGGCCTGCACCCGAACCTGCCGTGGCGCTACTACCCGCGCTCGCTGAAGGCCCTGAAGGAGGCGCTGCCGAACGTCTCGCTGAAGGCCTTCACCGCCACCGAGATCCACCACTTCGAGACGATCTCGGGGCTGAGCGCGAGCGAGATCCTCGACGAGCTGATCGACGCGGGCCTGGAGTCGCTGACCGGCGGCGGCGCGGAGATCTTCGACTGGGAGGTCCGCCAGCACATCGTCGACCACCGGACCCACTGGGAGGACTGGTCGCGCATCCACCGCCTCGCGCACGAGAAGGGTCTGAAGACCCCGTGCACGATGCTCTACGGGCACATCGAGGAGCCGCGCCACCGCGTGGACCACGTGCTGCGGCTGCGCGAGCTCCAGGACGAGACCGGCGGCTTCCAGGTCTTCATCCCGCTGCGGTACCAGCACGACTTCGTGGACATGAAGGACGGCAAGGTCCGCAACACGCTCCAGGCGCGGACGACGATGGCCACGGGCGCGGAGGCGCTGAAGACCTTCGCGGTCTCGCGCCTGCTGTTCGACAACGTGCCGCACGTGAAGGTCTTCTGGGTGATGCACGGCGTGCAGACCGCCCAGCTGGCGCTCCAGCACGGCGCGGACGACATGGACGGCTCGGTGGTCGAGTACAAGATCACGCACGACGCCGACAACTACGGCACGCCGAACAAGCTGACGCGTGACGACCTGCTGGACCTGATCCGCGAGGCCGGCTTCCGCCCGGTCGAGCGCAACACCCGGTACGAGATCATCCGCGAGTACCCGGGTCCGGACGCCTCGCTGCGGGAGTCGCCGCAGCCGATGCGCGTCTGACGCCGCCGCCCGGCTTTGGGGAAGGGCCCCGTTCCGCGATCCGGGACGGGGCCCTCCGCCGTTCGCGCGCCGTCGGTGGTAATGGATACGCTCCGGGTATGACCCTTACGTTCACGCTGGACCCGAAGGTCGACCCCACGCTCCACCAGGGCATCCTCGACCTGTGGACGGACGTCACCAACGCGGGCGGCGCCGTCGGCTTCGTCCCCCCGGTCGCACCGGACGACATCCGCCCGCAGCTCGTGCGGCAGCTGGCCCAGCTCGCGGACGGCAGCGCCCGGCTGCTGGTCGGCCACGACGAGGACGGCCGGGTGGCCGCCACCGCCTTCCTGACCCTGAACAGCCACCGGCTGATGACGCACTGGCTGTGGCTCTACACGGTGATGGTCCACCCCCGCCACCAGGGCCGGGGCCACGGCCGGGACCTGCTGGCGGCCGCCGCCGACGCGGCCCGCAGGGTCGGGGGCATCGAGGCGATCCGGCTCACCTGCCGCGGGGGCATGGACCTGGAGCGCTTCTACGCCGCCTGCGGCTACAAGGAGGTCGGCCGCGTCCCCTCCGCGATCCGGGTGGCCCCGGGCGACGACCGGGACGACATCACGATGCTGCTTCCGCTGCCGCTCGCCTAGAGTCCACCGGGGCCCACGACCGGGCCGTGGAGGGGGGATCTCGTGGTGGGCGGACCGACCGTGCGCTGGGACCAGCGGGCCGTCGCGCTGGTGGAGCTGCGCGGCACGCTGACGGACCGGCAGCTCTTCGAGGAGGCCGTGGCGGCCCGGGGCTGGCCGGTGCTCGAACGCCGGGGGCGCGAGGTCACGGCGGTGACGGAGGGCGTGGCCTGGTACGTCGTCGAGGTGCGCTTCCCGGGGTCGGAGTTCCGGTCGGTGGTCGGTGCCCGTCAGCGCCTGGAGGTGCTGGCCGAGGAACTCCGGCTGGCCCTCGTGGTGGAGGCCGTGGACCGCGTCGCGCGGCCGTCGGAGGTACGCCCGGGGTGGGTTCCGGCCCCGGCGGGCGGCGGCACCTCGCACCGGAGCTGGACGCGTGCCGTCCTGGCCTGGGGTGCGAACGTGAGGCAGCTGCGCGCCGGCTCGGAGACGGCCGCCCGGGCGCTGGCCGCCAGGCCGCTGCCGGGCGCGCCGGGCACCGGCCCGGGCGACGCCGTACGCCGTCTCGAACCGGGCGAGGACGACCTGGCCGGCCGCCGCGCACCGGTGTACCGGCGGCAGTGGGTGCCGCTGTCGCTCGCCGTCATCGCGGGGGTGGGCGCCACGGAGGACGGCCGCCTCGACCCGAGTCCCGTCACGCTGGCGTCCGGGCTCGTGCTCGTCGGCGCGGCCGTGGCGTGCGCCGCGCTGCTCGCCGTCCGCAGCCGACCCGACTGGACCCTGGGCAGGGCGCGGGCCGTCGTGACGGCGCCGTTGGTGGCGGCCGCCCTGGTGGCGGCGGTGCTGTGCGTCTCGCTGCCGGATGCCCTGGCGCCCGGTCCGGTGCTCTCGTTCGTCGCTCCCGGCACCGGGGTCGTCGTCGGGCTGTGGCTGCTGACCCGGCAGGCCAGCTGGCGGGTGCTGCTTCCCTGGCTCGTGCCGGCCGCGCTCCCCCTCGTCCCGGGGCTGCTGCCCGGCCTCGGGGTGTCCCTGCCCGCGCTCTACCTGCGGGCCTTCGGGCTCGATCTCGAAGACGTCGAGGTGGCGTCCGTGCAGCAGCTCCAGGCGGCGCTGAAGGTGCTCGTGTGCATGGGTGTGTGGCTGGTCGCGCCGGCCTTCCTCGGATTCCTCAAGCACCTGCACCTGATGATCCGGGGACGCTGGGGCGGGTACGCGGCGTTCGCCGCCCTGTCGGCCTTCTCCCTGCTGATCGGCGCCTGGACGCTGGCGTTCGGCCCCGCCCTGGAGGCGGGACGGGCCGCCGTCGCCGACGCTGCGGAGGGGCGCCAGGTGGCGCCGTACTACGGGGTCGAGCCGGAGTGGGTGTGTGCCGGTACGGTGCGGCCGGTCGCGCAGGTGCCGGTCGAGGGCGGGGTGCTGGACCCCCGGCGGGCGTATCTGCTGGTCGGGGATGCCGGCGGGACCGCGGTGCTGTGGGACCGGCAGCGGAAGGCGGCGCTGAAGGTGCCCCTGGCCGCGCTGCGGCTGGTTCCGGCCGGGGACCCCCGCCGGACTTGTCCGTAGACGCGGCATGCTTCACTGGACGGGCACGACCCCCCGTACGTCAGAGAGAGAAGGCTCGCCGTGGCCCTGAAGCCGAGTGCCGCCGCCCGATACACCGCGATGCGGCTTGGCATCTTCGTCGGGTGCTTCTTCGCCGTGTGGGGTCTGGTCCGGCTCCGCGTGCTGCCCGCCGGTCTCGGCGACTCCAACCTGATGTGGGTCGTACTGCTGGCGCTGGTGATCTCCGCGCCGCTGTCCTTCGTGCTGCTGCGCAAGCAGCGTGACGAGATGTCCGCCCAGATCAGCGGCCGGGTCGACGGCGTGAAGGACCGGCTCGCCGCCAACCGCAGCCAGGAGGACGCGGCCGACGACGCCGCCCGCGCCGGCTCGTAGCCCGCGGCACCCTCACGAGGGCCCGTCAACGGCCCGTAAGTTACGTCACACGCTCGACGCACCCCGCCGCCGAGGAGTCACCTCCTCGGCGGCGGGGTTTTGTCGTTCTCCGGGGGGAGTTGGGGCGGGAAGGCCCCTATGTGAGGTTGTTCGATCATCAACTGTCTGAAAGTGAGCCTTTGAGGATCTCAAAGTTCAGGTGTTAGCTTTACCGAGCCAAAACCGTCAGTAGCAGTAGTCGGAGTGTGTCCGTTGTCAGCGATCTCCAAGACCGCATCGAAAGTCCCGTTCTGGGTCCAGATCGTCGCCGGTCTGGTGCTCGGCGTCCTGCTGGGCTGGCTCGCCCGCAGCCAGGACATCGGCTGGCTCTACACGACCCTGGAGAAGGTCGGCGACATCTTCGTCCAGCTGCTGAAGCTGGCCGTCGCGCCGCTCGTCTTCTTCGCGATCCTGGTGTCGATCACCAACCTGCGGAAGGTGAACAACGCGGCCCGCCTCGCGTCGCGCACCCTGCTGTGGTTCATGATCACCTCGCTGATCGCGGTGGCCATCGGCCTCGCCATCGGCCTGCTCACCAACCCCGGCGCCGGCACCGGCCTGACGCCGAAGGACGGCGGGCTGCCGAAGCACACCGGCTCCTGGATCGACTTCCTCACCGGCATCGTGCCGAGCGACGTCATCACCCCGTTCACCGAGCTGAACGTCCTGCAGATCGTCTTCATGGCCGCCGTCGCCGGCATCGCCGCCCTCCAGCTGGGCGAGAAGGCCGCGCCGATCCTGACCCTGGCCGAGTCCGTCCTGGAGCTCCTCCAGAAGGCGCTGTGGTGGGTCATCCGGCTCGCCCCGCTCGGCACCGTCGGCCTCATCGGCTACGCCATCGCCGACTACGGCTGGGACCTGATCGGCAAGTACGCGACCTTCACCGCCGACGTCTACATCGGCTGCGCGCTCGTGCTGTTCGGCGTCTACCCGCTGCTGCTCGCGACCGTCGCCAAGGTCAACCCGCTCCAGTTCTTCAAGGGCGCCTGGCCCGCCATCCAGCTGGCCTTCGTGTCGCGCTCCTCGGTCGGCACCATGCCGGTCACCCAGAAGGTCACCGAGCGCCTCGGCGTGCCGAAGGAGTACACCTCCTTCGCCGTCCCGTTCGGCGCCACCACCAAGATGGACGGCTGCGCCGCCATCTACCCGGCGCTGGCCGCGATCTTCATCGCGCAGATCTTCGACGTGCCGCTGAACGTCGGCGACTACCTGCTGATCGCCTTCGTGTCGGTGGTCGGGTCCGCCGCCACCGCCGGCCTGACCGGCGCCACGGTCATGCTGACCCTGACCCTCTCGACGCTGGGCCTCCCGCTGGAGGGCGTCGGCCTGCTGCTGGCCATCGACCCGATCCTGGACATGATGCGCACCGCGACGAACGTCGCCGGTCAGGCGCTGGTGCCGGTCGTCGTCGCGGCCCGCGAGGGGATCCTCGACAAGGAGGCGTACGCCACGGCCTCGGCCTCCCCGGTCGACGCCCCGGCGGACGCCGGCGCCGAGCCGAAGACCCCGGTCCCGGCCACCGCCTGACGCGCCGGCCCGGTACGGCCCGCCGCCGCCCCCGCCCTTTCCGGGCGGGGGCGGCGGCTTTTGCGTGCCGGGGGTCCGGTCGTCAGTCACCCCAGGTGGCCGCGCATTCGGGCGGCGTCGGGTAGATGGTGATGCAGACCTTGGGCTCGTGGTGCTTCTTGTGGTGATGGTGCTTGTGGTGGTGCTTGTGGTGATGGTGCTTCTTGTGGTGGTGGTGCTCGCTGTGGTCGTCGTGGTGGGCGACGGCCGTGGCGGTCTGCGACGGGGCCGGGGCGGCGAAGGCGGCGGTGGGGAGGAGTGCGCCGCCGGCGACGAGGGCCGCCGAGACCAGGCCGGTCCTGATTCCCCACCTGCGCCGGGTGCGGGTGGTGCGGCTGGTGGGGGCGGTGCGGTCGGTGTGGGAGGGGGTCATGGGGTGTCCTTCCTGGAGGGGTTGGGGGGACACCTCCAGTGGGCCCGATCCGGGGGGTCCGGGTCATGTCGCGAGAAGGCGTGACTTGACGAGCGGGGCGGGTGGTGCAGGTGGTGTGGAGGGGTTCGGTGGGGGGTGCGGGCGTCCGGGGAGGGTTCGCGGGAGGTGTGCGCGGGGGCTGGGCAGGGGATGTACCCCGAAGTAAATTACCGGCGGTAACACCTCCCCACGTGCCGAGGAGTACCCGTGTCCGAATTGCTGGTCGAGCCGGTCAAGACGGTGGTCGAGCGGGTGGTCCGGGAGGTGTACGTGCCGCCGCTGGCCACCCCGCCGCAGAGCGGCTCCCTCGGTGACATCCCCTTCCTCAACGCGGCCGAGGACCCGCAGGCGCCCGTACTCGCGCGCAAGCAGCCGGACGGCAGCTGGCAGGACGTGCCGGCCGCCGAGTTCGCGGCCGAGGTGCTCGCCGTGGCGAAGGGGCTCATCGCCCAGGGCCTGGAGTGGGGCGACCGCCTCGCGATCATGGCGCGGACGACGTACGAGTGGACCCTCCTCGACTTCGCCGCCTGGGCCGCCGGCCTGATCACGGTGCCGATCTACCCGACCTCCTCCGCCCTCCAGGCCCGCTGGATCATCCAGGACTCCGGCGCCGTGGCCTGCGTCGTCGAGGACACCGCCCAGGCCCGGCTGATCAGCGGCGAACGCTCGCAGCTGCCCGGCCTGGCCCACCTGTGGGAGTTCGACACCGGCGCCATCGCGCAGCTGGTCCGCGCCGGACGCGCCGTACCCGACGTGGCCGTCCTCGCGCGCCGCGCGCACACCACCCCCGAGTCCGTGGCCACCCTGATCTACACCTCCGGCACCACCGGCACCCCCAAGGGCTGCGTGATCACCCACGGCAACTTCTTCGCCGAGGTCGACAACGCCGTCGGGCTGCTGCACCCCGTCTTCACGTCGGTCAGCAAGGACCCCGCCTCGACCCTGCTCTTCCTGCCCCTGTCCCACGTCTTCGGCCGGATGGTCGCCATCGGCTGCATGCGCGCCCGCGTGAAGCTCGGCCACGCCCCCAGCATCCAGACCGAGGATCTCCTGGCCGACCTCGCCGGGTTCCGGCCGACCTTCCTGCTCGCCATCCCGTACGTGCTGGAGAAGGTCTACAACACCGGCCGCGCCACCGCCGAGAAGATGGGCCGCGCCGCGTCCTTCGACCGCGCCGCCCGGATCGCCCGCCGGTTCGGCGAAGGCGGCCGTCCCGGCCTCGGCCTGCGCGCCGCCCACGCCCTGTACGACCCGCTCGTCTACCGGCGGATACGGGCCGCCCTCGGCGGCCGCGTCCGGTACGTCATCAGCGGCGGCTCCCCCCTCGGCCCGCGCCTCGCCGCATTCTTCGGCGGTGCCGGCGTGGAGGTCTTCGAGGGGTACGGGCTGACCGAGACCTGCGGCGCCAGCACCGTCACCCCGCCCCTCCGGCCCCGCCTGGGCACCGTCGGCTGGCCGCTGCCCGGCACCGCCGTGCGCATCGCGGCGGACGGCGAGGTGCTGCTGCGGGGCGGGCACGTCTTCGGCGGCTACTGGGACTCCGCGACCCACACCGTCGTACCGGCCACCGACCAGGAGCACTGGTTCCCCACCGGGGACATCGGGGAACTCGACGCCGACGGCTACCTCAGCATCACCGGCCGCAAGAAGGACCTCCTGATCACCTCCGGCGGCAAGAACGTGGCCCCGGCCCCGCTGGAGGACTTCCTGCGCGCCCACCCGCTGGTCGGCCAGTGCATGGTGGTCGGCGACAACCGCCCGTACATCACCGCCCTCATCACCCTGGAGCCCGACGGGTTGCAGCACTGGCGGCAGATGCGGAAGAAGCAGCACGTGCGGCTGGGGGAGCTGGTGCACGACGAGGAGCTGCGCGCCGACCTCCAGCGGGCCGTGGACGAGGCGAACAAGCTGGTCTCGCAGGCCGAGTCGATCCGCCGCTTCACCGTGCTGCCGGTGGACTTCACCGAGCAGAACGGCTGCCTGACGCCCTCGCTGAAGCTGCGCCGCGCGGCGATCGGGCGGGCCTTCGAGAAGGAGATCGACGCGCTGTACCGGCGCTGAGGGGCCCGGGCGTGGCCGGGCGGGGTGCGGGGGTCGTGCGTGGCCGGGCGGGGTGCGAGGGTCACCCGTATGGTGGTCCGGGGGTGGGCACACCCTGGGAGGTGCCATGCAGCACCGGCCTCGAACGGTCCTCCTCCTCGCCGCCGCGCTGGCGGCGGGAGCGCTCGGAGCGGGGCCCGGCCCGGGTGCCGCCGCGGACGACGGCGGCCCGGACCGCTTCCGCTCGCAGGAGATCACCTGGGGCGCGTGCCCCGAGCAGGGCCCGGCCGAGATGCGCTGCGGCACGCTCACCGTTCCGCTCGACCACGCCGACCCCGCCAGGGGCACCGTCGACCTGGCCGTGTCCCGCATCCCGGCCACCGGGAAGGCCCGCCGGGGCACCCTGGTCTTCAACTTCGGCGGCCCCGGCGCCCCCGGGGTGGCCCTGCTCGGCGAACACGTCCGGGAGTTCGCGGACCTGGGCGAGGCGTACGACCTGGTGGCCTTCGACCCGCGCGGGGTGGGCCGCAGCGAACCCGTCAGCTGCGGCGGCGCGCTGGACGCGGCGGGGGTGGGCGACACCGACGTGGCCCGGGTGGAGTCCCTCCGCACCGTGTGGAAGGAGTGCCAGGCCAACTCGGGCCCGGTCCTGCCGTACGTCGGTACGGTCAACGTCGCGCGGGACCTGGACGTGCTGCGCGAGGTGCTGGGCGAGCGGAAGCTCGACTACCTCGGCTTCTCGTACGGCACCCGGATCGGCGCCGTCTACGCGACGCTCTTCCCCGGCAGCACGGGCCGGATGGTGCTCGACGGCGTCGACACGCTCACCGAACCCCTCACCGAACAGGCCCTGGCCACCGCCCAGGGCCAGCAGCAGGCGCTGGACAACTTCCTGACCTGGTGCACCCACCAGAACCACTGCGTGTACGGGACGAACGCGCGCACCGCCAAGGAGCGGGTGCCCGCCCTGGTCCGGCGCCTCGACGCCGAACCGCTGGTCGGCTACGACGGCTCGTACGTCACCGGCCAGGACGCGGCCTGGGCCATCGCGCTCGGGCTGTACTCGAAGGAGGACTGGCCGCGGCTGGCGGACGCGCTGCGGATGGCCGAGGCGGACCGGGACCCGACCGGGCTGCTGATGCTGGGCGGCCCCATCGGTCCGGAGCCGGATCCGGAACCGAGTGAGGAGACGGTGCCGGGTGAGGAGACCGCGCCGGGCGAGGAGACGGTGCCGGGTGAGGAGACCGCGCCGGGGACGGGTCAGGAGCCGGGGCGGCCCGAGCCGGGGCGGCCCGAGCCCGGTGCCTTCCCGTGGGGCCGGGCGCCGCGCGGGTCCTTCGACGACTACGGGACACCGCCGGACAACATGGCCGCCGCCCTGATCGCCGTGAACTGCGCCGACGACCCCGACCGGGTCGGCGCCGGGGGCGCGGGCCGGATGCTGGCGGACATGCGGGCTTTGGAGGCGGAGTTCCTCAAGGCCTCCCCGGTCTTCGGGCCGGGCCAGCTGTCCACCGTGCTGTCCTGCTACGGCCGCCCCGCGGGCACCGACTTCGTCCGCGAACTGCGCCGCACGGCCGGCCCGCCGCTGCTGCTCGTCGGCACCCGGGGCGACCCGGCCACCCCGTACCGCTGGACCGAGGAGACGGCCGCCCGGCTGGGGCGGACCGTGGTGCTGGACCACAAGGGCGAGGGGCACGTGGCCTACCGGGCCTCGCCGTGCGTGCGCGAGCGGATCAACGCGTTCCTGGTCGACGGCTCCCTGCCGCACGGGACGCGGTCCTGCCCCGCCGGTGAGTGACCGGCGGGGCGGACGTCCGTACCGGGGGCGGAAGCCCCGTACCCGTGTCAGCAGTTGGCGCTCGCGGTGCGGCCCGCGAAGCGGTCGGCCAGCCAGTCGCCCGCCTCGACGGCCTCGGTGATCACGCCGCTGACGTGCTCGCCGACCCAGATGGTCTCCCAGTGCACGTTCGCGCCCTTCGCGCACCAGTCGGCGCGCAGCTGCCTGCCCACGGAGTAGGGGATCAGCTCGTCGCCCAGCGCGTGGTACTGGTACACGGGCGCGGCGGGGGCGGTGCGGCCCAGCTTCGACTGGTTCAGGCGGGCCTGCCAGTCGGGCTGCTGGAGGGGGTTGGAGGTGGTGAGGTCCGAGATCCGCTTGAAGGAGCCGGCCACCGAGTCGACCGCGACGCAGTTCTCCTTGAAGAAGCCGACCAGGGCCCTGCCGGCCGGGTTGAGGTAGGCGTCGAGGCGCAGCTCGGGGAAGGCCGCGTCCTGTCCGGCCGCCGCCATGAAGATCAGGCCCGAGCCGTAGCTGCCGTTGTTGAAGTCCGCGACCTTGAGCAGGTCGGCCGGGACGCCGCCGGTGGCGGTGCCCTTCACCTTGAGCTCGGGCGCGTACGAGCCGTGCAGCTCGGCGGCCCAGGAGGCGGCCTGCCCGCCCTGCGAGTAGCCCATGATGCCGACCGGCCCGTCCGCGGAGAGGCCCGCCGCGGTCAGCTTCTGCGCGGCGCGGGCCGCGTCGAGCATGGCGTGGCCGGCCGAGGGGCCGACGGTGTACGTGTGGACGCCCGGGGTGCCGAGCCCCTCGTAGTCGGTGACGGCCACGGCCCAGCCGCGCAGGGTGAGCTGCTGGATCAGGTTGGCCTCCATCGCGGTGCCGTGGGGGAGGTTGTTGCTCGGTGCGCAGGAGTCGCCCATGCCGACGGTGCCGACGGCGTACGTGATCAGGGGGCGGGGGCCCGTACGGCCGTCCTGGGGGACGATGACGGTGCCGGAGACGACGTTGGGGGCGCCGTCGGCGGTGGTCGAGCGGTAGTGGATCTTCCAGGCCTTGGTGTCGGTCCACTGGCCGGGCAGCGGGTGGAAGGCGGAGGGGGCGACTCCGACCAGGTCGCCGGGCGCGCCGGCGGTCTCTGTCGCGGCGCTCGCCGCGGTCTCTGCTGCGGTGCCGGCCGCGTGCTCCTGGGCGACGTCCGAGGCGGCTGCGGTGCCGGCCGGGACGGCGGCCGACAGGGCCAGGACGACGGCGGCGGTGAGGGCGGTGTTGCGGATGCGCATGGGCGGCTCTCCCAACGGTCCCGTGTGGGGGTAGGTGTGGGCACGGTAGTGACCGACCGGTCGGGATGGCGTTGACCCGGCAGCTCAGCTTTCCTGGCCGGGGGTCGCAGCGCTTGTGGGGCGGGTGCGGGGTGCGGTAGAAACGCGCCACTCGATTGGCGTGTTCATGCCTCTCGGTCGAGCTCTTCCACGCCTGCTTGGGGGCCGTCGTGTCGGTACGCGGAGAGAAGCTGAAGGGGCGGGCCACGCTCAGCCTGGTCCTGGTGGTGATCGCGGCCGCCGTCCTCTTCCTCATCGGCAGCGCCTCGCAGCAGCCGGCCGGCTGGGGCGCCGCGTACGCCTTCGGCAAGCCGGTGACCCTCGAACTCCCCACCACCTGCGGGACGGAGACCATCGGCTCGGGCCGCACCACCAGCGCCTGCAAGGGCACCAGGTGGACCGCCGGCGGCCGGGAGCGCACCGGCACCCTCTACGCGTACCGCGACCAGATCGACGACAGCGGCTCCGCCCTGACCTTCAAGGGCGAGGCCCGTGCCCTCTTCGGCCGCGCCTACGGAGAACCGGCCGCCTGGCTCACCTGGGTGCACGTCGGCGCCGTCGGCCTCGCCGCGCTGGCCGTGCTGATCCTGCTGGTCAGCCTGCTGCTGGCGGCGGTACCGGGGCGGCGGCGGTAGCGCTGCCCGCGGGGGCCGCGCCGCCGGTGGGGGCCGCGCTGGCCGCGCCGCCCGGGGGAGCCGCGCCGTCCGCGTGAGCCGCGCCGTCCGCGTGAGCCGCGCCGCCCGCGGGGGCCGCCGGGCCGCTCCCGGAGGCCATCCGGTAGGCGCCCGGCGTCGTCCCCGTCCAGCGGCGGAAGGCGCGGTGGAAGGCGGTGTCCTCGGAGAAGCCCAGCCGGGCCGCCAGCTCCGCGATCGGCTCGCCGCTCTCCACCAGCCCGGCGATCGCCGCGTCCCGCCGCACCTGGTCCTTGAGCTGCTGGAACGAGGTGCCCTCGACCTGGAGCCGGCGCCGCAGCGTCGCCGGGCTCACCGCCAGCCGTCCCGCCACCTCGCCCAGGGCCGGCAGCCGCGGCGAGCCGCGCAGCTCCTGCGTGAGTACCCGGCGCACCTGCTCCGCGACCGTGGTCCCGTACTCCGGCCGGCCCAGCAGGTCGAACGGCGCGCGGCGCAGCAGCGCGTCCAGCTCGGCCTCGTCGCGCACCAGCGGCGCGGTCAGCCAGTGCGGGTCGAAGACCGCGCCCGTGCGCGGCCGGCCGAAGCGCACCGGGCAGTCGAACAGCACCTCGTACTCGTCCCCGTGGGGCGGCCGCGGATACGCGAACTCCGTGTACGCGAGGGGGATGCGCCGGCCCACCATGAAGCAGCACAGCCGGTGCCAGATCGCCAGCACGCACTCCGTCAGGAACCGCTCGCCGTCCCAGGCGAAGTCGTTGCGCACCGCCAGCCGCGCCTCGTCCCCGGTGACGTCGAGGCTCAGGTCGGGGCCGCCGGGGAACAGCCCGTAGAAGGCGACCCCGCGCCGGATCGCCGCGCCCAGGTCACGGCAGCCGAGGGAGGTGTGGCACATCATCGCGAAGGTGCCGGGACGGCTCGGCGTGCCGCCCAGGCCCAGGAACTCGTCCTGCGTCTCGCGGTACAGGCCCCGGAACAGCCGGGCGAACTGCGTGGCCGTCACGCGCGCCCGGTCGTCCGAGAGCAACAGCGGCGGTATCTGCGCCTCCTGGAGCAGCGGCACGGTCTCGATGCCGCTGCGGCGCGCGCCCGCGAGCACGGCCCGCACGTGGTGCACGGTGATCGTCCGCCTCCCCATGCTCCGACGGTAGCCCCAATGAGCGCTGGGGTCAGCGGGGCTGACGCTTCCGGTCATGCCGCTCCGGTGCTCCGGCTGCCTAGCGTCGGTGTCCTCGGCTGCGCGGACGGGGAGGACGGGCCATGACTGAGGACGGGCCATGACTGCTGACCGGCCGGAGACGCTGGCGGTGTTCACCGAGTGGACGGCGGAGCGGTACGGGACGGAGACCGCCCTGCGGTACCGGCGCGACGGCGAGTGGCGGACGCTCTCGTACGCGGGACTGCGCGACACCGTACGGGAGCTGGGCCGGGGCCTGGCCGGCCTCGGCGTGGCTCCGGGGGAGCGGGTGGCGGTGCTGGCGGAGACCCGGCCCGAGTGGACGTACACGCACTTCGCCGTGCTGGCGGCCGGCGCGGTGCTGGTGCCCGTCTACCCGACGGCCGGTGAGGAGGAACTGGCCTGGGTTCTGGGCGACTCCGAGGCCGTGGCCGTGGTCTGCGAGGACGCGGCCCAGGCGGACCGGGTGACCGCGCTCCGCGCGAAGCTGCCGCGGCTGCGGGACGTGATGCTGATGGGGGAGCGCCTGCCGCGGGCGTCCGCCGGCGAACTGGCGGCGCGGGCGGCGGCGGTGCGGCCGGGGGACGACGCCGCCATCGTCTACACCTCCGGCACGACCGGCCTGCCCAAGGGCTGCCGGCTCACCCACGGGAACCTGGGCGCGGTGCAGGACGCCACGCTCCCGCTGGTCGCCGGCGGGCCGGGCGACTCGACCTACCTCTACCTGCCGCTGGCCCATCTCCTCGCGCAGCTGATCCAGTTCACCACCCTGCTGGAGGGCGGGGAGCTGTGCTACTTCGGCGGGCGGATCGAGGACGTCGTGGCCGAGCTGGCGGAGGCCCGGCCGACCCATCTGCCCTCTGTGCCGCGGCTGTTCGAGAAGCTGCACTCGGTGGTGCTGGGGCTGGCGGAGGCCCGGGAGGGCGGCCGGGAGCGCTTCGAGGAAGCGGTGCGGCTGGGCGTACTGGAGGCGGAGGGACGCCTGCCGGAGTCCTCCCGCGAGGCGTGGCGGGCCGCCGACGAGTCCCTCTACTCCCTGGTCCGGGCGGCCTTCGGGGGCCGGCTGCGCTGGGCGCTGACGGGCGGGGCGCCGATCGCCCCGGCCACGCTGGACTTCCTGCGGGCCTGCGGGATCAGGGTGTTCGAGGGGTACGGGATGACGGAGTCGGGGGGCGTGATCTCCCTCAACCATCCCGGAGCGGTGCGGTACGGGACGGTGGGGCGCCCGGTGTCGGGCTGCGAGGTGCGGATCGGGACGGACGGGGAGGTGCTGGTACGGGGCCCGATGGTCTTCCCGGGCTACCACGCGAACCCGGCGGCGACGGCGGAGGCGCTGGACGCCGGGGGGTGGCTGCGGACGGGTGACCTGGGCGAGCTGGACGGGGACGGCTTCCTGCGCATCACGGGCCGCAAGAAGGAGCTGATCATCACCTCCGCCGGCAAGAACCTCACCCCGTCGGAGGCGGAGTTCGCGGTCCAGCGCTCCCGCTACGTCTCGCGGGTGGTCATGATCGGCGACCGCCGCCCGTACCCGGTGGCCCTGATCACCCTGGACCCGGAGGAGATCGCGGCCTGGGCGGCCCGGGAGGGCGTGGACCCGGGTCCGGACCCGTCGGCCCACCCGGCGGTGCGCGCCCTGGTCGAGGAGGCGGTGGCCGCGGCGAACGAGGGCCTCTCCCGCCCCTCCCGCATCCGCGCCTTCCACATCCTGCGGGACGACTTCACGATCGCCGACGGCACCCTCACCCCGACCCTGAAGCTCCGCCGCGCGGCCATCACCACCCGCTACGCGACCGAGATCGCCGCCCTGTACGGGGAGGAGGAGTGAGCCGCCAGCGCCCGTGCCCGGCCTGCGCCCGCCGGCCGCCCGTGCCCGGCCGACGGCCCCGGCCGCCCCGCCCGGCCGGTCACCGCCGGCGCGCCACCTCCTGGAGCCGTTCCAACTCCATGAGGTGCGTGCTCAGCCGCACGGCCGTACCGCCCGAGGTGTAGAGGACGGTCCCGGTGACGGCGAAGGGGAGCGAGACGACCAGGACGCCCAGGAGTTCGGTCGTGTCGCGCCGCAGCCGGCAGGCCTCGTCCGGCCACGGGGCCAGGCCGGAGCGGTCCAGGGCGACGCGCGCGGGGCACTCGACGTCCTTCCCGTCGTAGGCCGCCTCGTACGGGACGAACAGTTGGTACGCGAGCCAGAACCAGCTCAGGAACGCGAGGGACAGCAGCCCGAGCCCCCACGCCTGCCGCCGGCCGGACCGGTCCCGGAAGGCGTCGGCGAAGGCGAGCGGATGCGTCATGACGTGGTCCTCCCCGGTGGCGACTCCCGAAGGTACCCCGGGACCTCCGGGGGAGGAGAGCCGCGGGCGACCGCCGCCGGGCCTCAGCGGGGCGGGAGCCGGTCGTACGTCTTGAACGTGTAGGTCGCCGAGAAGGCGAGCGAGTTCCCGGTCGCCGCGGGCAGGCCCAGGCGCCTGTTCACCAGCCGGCCCAGCGGGCCGCAGCCCTCGGCGGCCGGGGCGGTGAAGGTGTCGTCCTTCGCATCGAAGGCGATGACCGGAGGGTTCTTCGAAAGCCACCGGGAGCCGCCCACGCGCTGCAGGCGTATCTCCAGCGGCTCGTCGCCGCCGCCTATCACGCAGTCCCGCGGCAGCAGCGGACTCTGGACGCGGAAGCGCAGGGTGAACAGCCCCATGCTGCTGCCGACGGAGTAGAAGTCGGACCGGCCGCCGTACTCCGGCTGGAGGGACAGCGAGAACAGCGGGTGCCCGGCCTCCCCCGTGCGGTCCAGGAGTCCGCCCGGGACCTCCGTGGGCCCGCCGCGCAGCGCACCCCAGACCTGCCCCCTGCTCCCGTCCGGCATCGGCCCCTCGGCATGGGTGACGGTCATCGGCGCGAGCTCCGGTATCCGCCGGCTCCCGAGGTCCAGCGCCCCCGTCGCCGTGAGCACCTCGCACTTCCAGCTGCTCGCGTCGACCCCGGCCGGGATCGCCGGGCAGTCGCCGAAGTCGTACACGGGTGCCGCTGAGGGCGCCGCCGCCACGGGCGACGCCGGGGGTGCGGCCATCGCGGGTGCGGCCGTCGCGGGTGCGGCCGCCACGGCGACGGCGGCCGCGGTGAGCGCGGCCGCGGTGAGCGCGGCCGCGGCGGTTCCCGCGGCCACACGACGGGCGGTGGACGAGCGCTTCTCGGCTGTGGTCTCCATGCCGTCCAGACTGGCCGCCCGACCACCCCCGGGCCCACCGGGAATCCCCCCAGCCGTCCCTGACCCGCCCCTGACCCCACGTCAGGGGCGCAGCCCTGAAGCCGGTTCCCCCGTCAGGACTTGAGGGTGTCGGCCACCAGCTTCTTCCACGCGTCCACCGAGATCGACTTGATGCCGTCGCCGGACGAGACCTCCACCTTCTTGCCGTCCAGGTACACCGCGGGCGTGCCCTTCTCGCCGCTCTCGTAGAAGGCCTGGCCGACCCTGTCGACCCACGGCATGTACGTCAGCTCCTTCACCGCCTTGTTGAAGGCGGGCGTGCGCAGTCCGGGGACCTGGTCCGCCAGTTCCAGCAGGGTGGCCGTCGAGCCGAACTTGTCGTCCTTCTCCTCCGCCGGGTGGTTCGCGTACAGCACCTGGAGGTAGTCCACGAACTTCTCGGGGCTCTCGTTGACCGCCGCGCCCAGCGCGTTCAGCGCGCGCTTCGAGCCCTTGCCGCCGAGGGCGCCGTCCAGGAAGGTCGCGAAGCGGTACTCGATCCGGTACGTGCCCGCGTCCGCCTGCTCCTTGAAGGTCTTCCCGAGGCCCTGCTCGGCGCCCGCGCAGTAGGGGCAGCGCGGGTCCAGCCACATCGTGAGGGTGTGCTTCGCGTCCGCCCGGCCGTACGGGACGACCGTGCCGTCCTTGCCGGACGTGTTCGCCGGCCGGACGAACGGTTTGTCACCCGCTTCCGATTCGCCGGAATTGCCGGGGGCGTTGGCGGCGTACACCCCGACCCCGACGGCCAGGGCGAGGACCGCGACGACCGAGCCGCCGACGACGAGCCGGCCGCGCAGCCGGGCCCTGCGCACCTCGGCCTCGCGCTCGGCCTTCAGGCGCTCGCGCGCCTCGCGTCGCAGGTCGTCCTTCTTGGCCATGAATCCGGGGTTCCTTTCGGCAGGCAGGGTCGGTCGACCCCCAGTCGAGTCTAAAGAGCCTCCGGCGGCGCATACCCGGGCCTTTGGGGCATGCCAGGCACGGCCATTGGTCCCAATTGTCCAGCCCGTCACGGGTAGTCCGCATGCAGGCCGAAGGACTGCCCTTCAGGGCAGGCGTCGGACAGGTGAACAGGGCGTCATAAAGGTGAGGGGGGACGGCGAGTCGCCCTGCGAGACCTGATAGACAGTCCATATTCACGGCTGAATCGGCCCGCACGCCTTGGGGGGAAAGCCGCACTGTGAAGCCTCTACGCCGTCATGTCATCAGTACGTCGCGCAAGGTGCTGTGCACCGCCGCGCTCGCGGCCAGCCTGACCACTGCCGCGGTCGTGGGAAACCCGCCGACTGCCGATGCCGGGGAGTCCGCGCCGACCCCCGACAGCCCGCAGGCGCAGGACCGCGGCAACGCCCGCCTCGACCTGCCCGACCTGGTCACCGACCCGCCGCCGCCCGCCGGCGCGCCGCAGGGCAGCACCGGCATACCCGGAACCGCCCTCGACGCGTACCGGCGGGCCGCCACCTCCGTGACCGCGGCGCTGCCGAACTGCCACCTCCCCTGGGAACTCGTGGCCGGAATCGGTCGGGTGGAGTCCGTACACGCCTCGGGCTACGGCCTGAAGACGGACGGCTCGACCACCAAGCCGATCCGCGGCCCCCGCCTCGACGGCAACGGCTTCGCGCGCATCACCGACACCGACAAGGGCCTCTTCGACGGGGACACGGAGTACGACCGCGCCGTCGGCCCGCTCCAGTTCATCCCCTCGACCTGGGCCTCGTGGGGCGCCGACGGCAACGCCGACGGCACGCGCGACCCCAACAACATCTACGACGCCGCCCTCGGCGCCGGCCTCTACCTCTGCGCCGGCGACCGGGACCTGGCGCGTGCGCAGGACCTCGACAAGGCCGTACTGAGCTACAACAACTCCCGCGAGTACGTGAACACCGTGCTCAGCTGGATGCGGCAGTACCAGAAGGGCGGGGTCGGCGTCCCCAACCCGCCCGTCGTGAACGTCCCCCCGACGCCCACGCCGACGCCGATCACCCCCTCCCCGGGCCCGCGGCCGAACCCGCACACCCCGACCACGCCGGAGAAGCCGAAGCCGGACCCGAAGCCCAAGCCGGACCCGAAGCCGAAGCCGCCCACGGCGACGGTGGCCGGCCTGGACCGCCTGGGCGAGGAGCGGATCACCGCCGAGGCCGGTACGCAGTTCAGCGTGACGCCGCAGGTCAAGGCGCGGCTCAGCGACAACAAGCCGGCGGTCCGCGAGGTCGTGCTCTTCGAGATCGAGGGCGACACCTCCGGGACCGTCTTCGCCGGCGGCAGGACCCACGTGGTGGTCCGCACGAACGCCGACGGCATCGCCACCGCCCCCGTCCTCACGGCGGGCGAGAAGGCGGGCGACAAGGCCGGGGCCTTCACACTGCGCGCGACCCTGTACGGGACCCGCGAGTTCACGGTGCGGTTCCAGGGCGCGGTCACCCCGAAGCCGAAGCCGGTCGCGGACAAGCTGACTCGGGTCGGCGAGGACGCGGACGAGGCGCTGGTCGCCACGGCCGGCCAGGAGCGCTTCGCGCAGAGCGTGAGCATCCAGGCCACCGCCAAGGACCAGGCCCTGGCCGGTACGAAGCTGACGGCCGCCATGGTCGTGAAGGACGCGGACGGCAAGTGGGTCACCGCGGAGTCGGGCCCGTTCTTCAAGAGCACCGACGCCGCCGACGGCGAGGTCAAGCGGGTCCGCTCCCTGGAGCTGGCCCCGACGGACGAGAACGGCCGCATCCTCCTCCCGGAGATCTACCTCCCGGAGAGCGTCGAGCCGGGCACCTACCACCTCCGCCTGACCACGCCCGAGGGCGTGGAACTGGTCCTGGAGCTGAAGGTCGCCCCGAAGCCGGAATCCACCACCCCGGACCCGGGCACCCCGTAGGACACGGCACAACGGCGCGAGCCCCGCACCCCGAGAGGGGGTGCGGGGCTCCCGCCGTTCCGGGTTTCGGGCCAGGCCTAGCCAAGCGCCTTGATGGTCGTCCACCCGGAGCCGACGGCCGAGGGCGTCCCGTGGGCGGTCGTGCCGCCGGGGTAGTACCGCAGCTCGCCACCGCTGGTGACCGCCCAGAAGTCGGGCGTGGAGGACCCGCTCACGTTGGGTCCGCCGAGGACGATCGGCATGCTCGCGCGCAGCCAGCCGGCCGTTCCGTAAACGATGTCCGCACCGGTTGCCGAGTCGGCGGCGGTGGAGAGCGAGTTCAGATCCACGCCGCCGCCCGCGGCGGGCTTCCCCTGACGCAGGAGCAGACCACGATCGGCGTCCGGGCCCCGGTACAGCATGTCCGCAACGCCGTCGCCGGTGACGTCGCGGACGTTGACGATGTCCCGCGTCGGCCAGTACGAGCTGTCGGTGAGCAGCTCGGCCTTGCTGAACGAGCCGCCCGTATAGCCGGTAAAAGCCCACAGCTGGGTGTCCGCGATGGCCATCATGTCCGGCAGGCCGTCGCCCGTGATGTCCTCGGTGGCCACGATCTGCGATCCAGACGTTCTTCCGCCCCGGAGGGGACCTGAACGGCTACATGCAGGAGCAGCATGCACGGTACGGAGGCTCTTTTGTGGACTGACCCGATCGGCAGCGGCGTTTCCCTCAGGAGGTGGTGACCTTGGCTGTCGAAGCGGATTTTCTGCGGCGGTACGACCAGGCGCAGATCGCCGCAGGGCGCGGCGGAGGGGATTCAGCCCTGCGGCACCTGACGTCGTGGAAGGGCTTCGTCGAAGCCTGTGCCGAAGGCTACGACGACGTGATCTCCGAGTACTTCGAGGATCTTAGCGTGCGGGATGCCATCGAGTGCGGGCTGGCGGAGGCGTCCCTGAGGGAGCTGGCAGGCTACGAGGAGTACTCGCGTGCCGTGCAGGCTGTGGATGCCCGCTTCCGTGAGATCGCGACCGTTCCCATCCCACTCGCCCATCCGGAGAAGTTCTCCTGGTGGCACCACGTGGTTCCGCGCGCGGGTGGCGAAGAATTCGCTGCTGACCTGAAGCGCCACTTCGGAGTCACGATCGGAATCGTGGGGAGCGGCTGAGCAGTACCGAGTCCGTGCTCCCGCCCGCCCCGAGGGCTGGCGGGAGCAGCCCCACGACGCCTGGCCACAGGCCCTGCTCCTGAGGCGAACCCCCGGAGGGCAAAGGGCAGGGGCCCCGGTCCTCGCTGGCGCGAGGGCGGGGCCCCTTGGGTACTGCTATCCGACCGCGATCCGGTCGGGCCGGGCAACTTAGGCCACGGTCACGTTCTCGGCCTGCGGACCCTTGGGGCCCTGCGTGACGTCGAAGTTAACGGTCTGGTTCTCCTCGAGGGAGCGGAAGCCAGTCGCGTTGATCGCGGAGTAGTGGACGAAGACATCCGGGCCGCCGCCGTCCTGGGCGATGAAGCCGAAGCCCTTTTCAGCGTTGAACCACTTCACGGTTCCGGTAGCCATAAGCCCTCCTTGGGCCAAAGGGTTGCCCTGCTCCAGAACCTGCTAAGAAGTCTGAAAACTACAAAAGCCCGCGGGTTACATGATCCGCAGGCTCTGTACTGCAAGGGAAACCAAACTGCAACTTGCGTCGAGCCTAGCACGCAGAGTGTGCAGAGGGGTAGAGGGAAAGATCACGTCACCCGGACGTTTGACACCCCTCCAAGAGGCTGACGTGACGGCGGCGGCTAGTCTCGCGATGTGGACGCCAATCGCAGCCGGCCCCGGGTCGGCCACATTCAGTTCCTGAACTGCCTGCCGCTCTACTGGGGCCTGGCCAGGACCGGCACGCTGCTGGACCTGGAGCTGACCAAGGACACCCCCGAGAAGCTCAGCGAGCGTCTGGTGGCGGGGGAGCTGGACATCGCTCCGATCACCCTCGTCGAGTTCCTGAAGAACGCCGACCGGCTGGTGGCCTTCCCCGACCTCGCCGTCGGGTGCGACGGGCCCGTGATGTCCTGCGTGATCGTCTCCCAGGTCCCCCTGGCGCACCTGGACGGCGCCCGCGTCGCACTGGGGTCCACGTCCCGTACGTCCGTGCGGCTGGCGCAGTTGCTGCTGGCCGAGCAGTACGGCGTACGCCCCGACTACTACACCTGCCCGCCCGACCTGGGGCTGATGATGCAGGAGGCGGAGGCGGCCGTGCTGATCGGGGACGCCGCCCTGCGGGCCTCCCTCCACGACGCCCCCCGGCTCGGCCTCACCGTCCACGACCTGGGGCTCATGTGGAAGGACTGGACCGGGCTGCCCTTCGTCTTCGCCGTCTGGGCCGCCCGCAAGGACTACCTGGAGCGCGAGCCGCTGGTGGTCCGCAAGGTCCACGAGGCCTTCCTCGCCTCCCGTGACCTCTCCCTCGAAGAGGTCACGAAGGTGGCCGAGCAGGCCGCCCGCTGGGAGGCCTTCGACGCCGAGCTGCTGGAGCGCTACTTCACCACCCTCGACTTCCGCTTCGGCCCCGAGCAGCTCGCCGGCGTGAAGGAGTTCGCGCGGCGTACGGGGGCCGGCGACGCCCGCGTGGAGCTGCTCGCCCCCTGAGGTCGGGGCGGCCGGCCGCGCGCGGCGGGGCCGCTCCGCATACCGTCCGGTATGTCCCGTAGGAGGCTCTTCGTGGAGCCCTCGGCGTAATTCCTGATGAATTTCCGGAGAATCCGCCCCGGGGATTCCGCGCGCCCCCGTTCAAAGGGCGTCCGCCCGCTTCTCGTGATTGTCGTGGACGCGCCGTGATTGGCGCTCCCGGTGGAGGGCCGCGCCGGGGCGGTCTCGGGTGCCCGGGCGGTGAGCGAGGTGAATTCCGCGGGTGGGCGATCCGGTGCCGAGATCGGTCACGGAGATGGGTCGCGGAGATGGGTCGCGGAGTCGGTCGAGGAGATCGGTCGCGGAGTCGGTGCGGCGCGGGCGGTAAGTCGGCCCGGGAAGCGGGCCGGGAAGGGCCGCGGGAATTCGGCCGCCGTCCGGTTCACCGGTTCGGCCGCCCGGGAACTTCCGTACGCGGCTAGGGTGCTGGCGACACCGGGCCACGAGGCCCGGACCTCACGGGGGACCGGCAGGGAGGCACCCATGCATCCGCTCGACGCGGGGGATCCGCGGACCATCGGTGCGTACCGGCTGCTCGGCAGGCTGGGCGCGGGCGGAATGGGGCGCGTCTACCTCGGCCGCAGCGCGGGCGGCCGGACGGTCGCGATCAAGAGCGTCCACCCGCACTTCGCCATGGACGACGAGTTCCGGGCGCGGTTCCGGCGCGAGGTGGAGGCCGCGCGCCGGGTGGGCGGCGAGTGGACCGCCCCGGTGCTGGACGCCGATCCTGACGCCTCCGTGCCGTGGGTGGCCACCGGGTACGTGGCCGGGCCCTCCCTGGACCGGGCCGTCGCGGCGCACGGCCCCCTGCCCGAGGCCTCGGTACGGGCGCTGGGCGCGGCCCTCGCGGAGGCGCTGGCGGCGGTGCACGCGCTGGGGCTGGTCCACCGGGACGTGAAGCCCTCCAACGTGATGCTGACCCTCGACGGACCCCGGCTGATCGACTTCGGGATCGCGCGGGCCACGGACGGCACCGCCTCGCTGACCTCCACCGGGGTGTCGATCGGCTCGCCGGGCTACATGTCGCCCGAGCAGATCGTGGGCAAGGGCACCACGGCGGCGGCGGACGTGTTCTCCCTGGGCGCGGTGCTGGCGTTCGCGGCGTCCGGGTACCCGCCGTACACCGGGGACAACTCGGCCACGCTCCTCTACAAGGTGGTGCACGAGGAGCCGGACCTGGAGCGGGTGCCGGCGGGCGGGCTGCGCGAGCTGGCCGCGGCCTGCCTGGCGAAGAATCCTTCCGACCGGCCCGCCCCGGCGCGGGTCGCCGCGGTGCTGGCGCCGCAGGGGGCGGCCGCCGCGGTGGGTCCCGGCTGGCTGCCGGGGGTGCTGGTCGAGGAGATCTCCCGGTCGGCCGTGCGGCTGCTGGACCTGGAGGCGGACACGGACGCGGGTACGGGCGCGGGTACGGGCGCGGGTACGGGCGCCGGTTCCGGTTCCGGTTCCGCTCACGGGGCCGACGGCTCCGGCGTGCCGGCCGACGCCGTACCGGTGGCCGACGCGGTGCCGGGTGCCGCCGCGGCTTCCGCCGGGTCCGGTGCCGGGTCCGGTGCGGGGGCGGTCGTGGACACCGGTGCCGGCAGTGGCTCGGTGCCGGCCGGGTACGGGTCCGGCGCGGTGCCGGCCGGGTACGCGGCCGGGGGCTTCGGGCCGCCGGACCCCTCGTACGGCAAGGGCGAGCCGTACGCCGCCCACGCCTCGTACGGGACCGGCGGCAACCCGTACGCCTCCGGCACCGGCGGCCGCGGCGGCCCCCTGCCCGGCATCCCCGCCCCGCGCGAGGCGGAGGGAGGCACCCGCTTCACGGTGACCGCCCGGGCCGGCCGGCGGGCCAGCTGCACGGTTGCCCTCGCGGTCGCGGGCGCACTGGCGGCGGTGACGGTGGGCGGGTACTTCCTGACCGACCTGTTCCCCGGCAGTGCCAAGGGGAAGGACAGCGCGAACGAGCCCGGCGGCGGAAGGACGGGCCCGAGCGTCTCGGCCGCCGCGACCCCGCCGACCGGGGGGACCGGCCAGGACGCCGGACGCCGCGACTCCGTCCCCGAGGCCCTCACCGGCACCTGGAAGGGCAGGGTGACCACCAAGAACTTCGGCGTGCCCGTGGACTTCCAGATCACCATCACCGCGGGCAAGGTCGGGCAGGTCGTCGGCCGGGACAAGTCGGTGCTCGACCTGCTGGGCACGGAGTACGACTGCAGCGGTGAGTGGAAGCTGGCCGAGGCCACCGACCGCTCGCTCGTCCTCGACACCTCGGGCGGCACCAACCCCCACCCCGGGATCTGCGCCGACGGCTCGTCGAACGAGCGCTTCACCCTCAACGCGAACGGCACGCTGCACTACGCGTCGGGCGACGCCGCCGCCGGGAAGCCGGAGGGCGACCTGACCCGAGAGCGATGAGGGGGCTGGCGTAGGCTGGATCGGTCCGAACCCCTTGACACCGCCGAAAGGTGAGGCACCGGTGACCGACCAGGCCGCTCTCCAGTCTGTCCTCGATCGCGCCGCCGAGGGGGGCCGGATCTCCGCCGAGGAGGCGCTGGACCTCTACCGGCACGCCCCGCTGCACGCGCTGGGCCAGGCGGCCGACGCCGTACGCCGCCGCCGCTACGCCGGTACGGAGCACATCGCGACGTACATCATCGAGCGGAACATCAACTACACCAACGTCTGTGTGACGGCCTGCAAGTTCTGCGCCTTCTACGCGGCCCCCAAGGACACGAAGAAGGGCTGGTCCCGCGACCTCGACGACATCCTGCGCCGCTGCGCGGAGACCGTCGAGCTGGGCGGCACGCAGATCATGTTCCAGGGCGGGCACCACCCGGACTACGGCGTGGAGTACTACGAGGAGCACTTCTCGGCGATCAAGAAGGAGTTCCCGCAGCTGGTCATCCACTCCCTCGGCGCGTCCGAGGTCGAGCACATGGCCCGGATCTCCGGGGTCTCCGCCGAGGAGGCCATCAAGCGGATCCACGCCGCGGGTCTGGACTCCTTCGCGGGCGCGGGCGCCGAACTCCTGCCGGAGCGGCCGCGCAAGGCGATCGCGCCGCTGAAGGAGTCCGGCGAGCGCTGGCTGGAGATCATGGAGATCGCCCACGGCCTGGGCGTCGAGTCCACCTCCACCATGCTGATGGGCACGGGCGAGACGAACGCCGAGCGCATCGAGCACATGCGCATGATCCGCGACGTGCAGGACCGGACCGGTGGCTTCCGGGCCTTCATCCCGTACACGTACCAGCCCGAGAACAACCACCTCAAGGGCCGGACGCAGGCCACGGTCTTCGAGTACCTGCGGATGATCGCCATCGCGCGGCTGTACCTGGACAACATCGCGCACATCCAGGGCTCCTGGCTGACCGTCGGCAAGGAGGCCGGGCAGCTGGCGCTGCACTACGGCGCGGACGACCTCGGTTCGATCATGCTGGAGGAGAACGTCGTCTCCTCGGCCGGTGCCAAGCACCGCTCGAACCGCCAGGAGATCATCGACCTGATCCGCAAGGCGGGGCGGGTGCCGGCGCAGCGCACCACCACGTACGAGCACGTCGTGGTCCACACCGACCCGGCGGACGACCCGGTCGACCACCGCGTGGTCTCCCACATCTCGTCCACGGCCATCGAGGGCGGCACGGCCCACCCGGAGCTGAAGCTCCTCGACGCGAACGCGAACTGAGGCGGTCGGGCGGTGCGTACGCTGCACGCGGCACCGCTGGTGCTGCCGGTGGGAGCCCCGCCGGTGCCCGACGGGGCGGTGCTGGCCGAGGGCGACCGGCTGGTGGCCGTCGGGCCGCAGGCCGAGCTGGCCGAGACGTACCCGACGGCCCGGATACGGGAGTGGCCCGGCGTGATCACGCCGGGTCTGCGGCAGCCGCGGGCCGGGTGGCTGCTGCGGCACTGCTACTTCCCCGACCCGCGGGAGGCCGAGCTGCTGGGCACGGAGCCGCTGTCGCCCGCGGAGACCTCCCGGCTGGCGCCGGACGCGTCCCGGATGGGCGGGAGCGTGCGGCGGGGCCTGCAGCAGATGCTCCGCTACGGGACCACCGCGGTCGCCGTGCCGGCGGGGGACGCGCTGCTGGGGGCGCCCGTGGCGCGGCTGGGGCTGCGGGTGGTTGTGGCTGCGGGTGATGCCGCCGCCCGTGCTGTCGCTGATGCGCCGGATGCCGGTGCGGCGCTTGCTGCGCCGGATGTGCCTGGTGCGCTTGCTGCGCTTGCTGCGCCGGATGTGCCGGACGCGCTGGACGCGTTCGGTGCGGTGCCGGATGCGCTTGGTGCGGTGCCGGACCTCGACCCCCTTTCGGGTCTCGGCTCGCTTGCCTCCGCCGTTGCCGGGCCGCTCGTGGTGGGTGGGCCGGCGGACTTCGCCGTCTTCGACGCCGGGGACGAGGGGGCGCTGCTGGTGCGCGGTGCCGGTACGTGTGTGGCCACGGTGCTGGGCGGCCGCCTGCTGTACCGCGGGCGCTAGCCGGTTCCCTGCGGGGCGGTGCGGGGGCGTCGGCGCCCGTTGTTGTGCGGCCGGTGGCTCCGCCTTCCCTGCGGGGCAACACCCCACCCCACCCTTCTCCCGTTCACCGGGGCACGCCCCGGACCCCTGCGGGCTCCCCCCAAGCGCTGGCCGGCCTGAGGCCCCGGGCCTCTGCCCCCAAGCGCCGGGTGGGCTGAGGCCCCGGGGCTCCGCCCCGGACCCCGCGCCTCAAACGCCGGCGAGGCTGGAAGTGCCCCCGGGGGTAGATCCAGCCCCTCCGGCGTTTGAGGAGCTGGGGGTCCCCCCAGCGGTAGCTGGGGGAGGGTCCGGGGGCGGAGCCCCCGAAGGGGTCCGGGCGGAGCCCTGGGGGCACCTCCCAGCGGTAGCTGGGGGAGGAACGGAGGAAGGGCGGGTAGGGGACCTGGCCCCGCAGGGCAACGCACCCGCACCCGGCAACGCACCCGCACCCGGCACCCCACGGCACCCGCCCGGCACCGCACCCGCGCCGCACCCGCGCCGCGTCGGCGGGGGGCCGTGCCCGGCGTCGGGGCGGGGCGGCCCCGCTACGCGCCGCACGGCGTTCGGCTGCCAGAATGGGCGGCGCAAGCCGACCCGTACCGAACCGAGCGAGGCAGAACGCCAGTGACCCGCGCATCCCTGGACAAGCAGCCGCACGAAGTCGCCTCCATGTTCGACGGCGTCGCGGCGAACTACGACATCACCAACGACGTGCTCTCCCTCGGCCAGGCCCGGCTCTGGCGCAAGGAGGTCGCCAAGGCCGTCGACGCGCGCCCCGCGCAGAAGGTCCTCGACCTGGCCGCCGGCACCGCCACCTCCTCCCTCCCCTTCGCCGCCACCGGCGCGTACGTCGTCCCCTGCGACTTCTCCCTCGGCATGCTCCGCGAGGGCAAGAAGCGCCACCCCCACCTGCCCCTCACCGCGGGCGACGCGACGAAGCTCCCCTTCAAGGACGAGGTCTTCGACACCGTCACGATCTCCTTCGGGCTGCGCAACGTGCAGGACACCGAGGGCGCGCTGCGCGAGCTGTACCGGGTGACCAAGCCCGGCGGCAAGGTCGTGATCTGCGAGTTCTCGCAGCCGACCTGGGCCCCCTTCCGCACCGTCTACACCGAGTACCTGATGCGCGCCCTGCCCCCCGTGGCCCGGGCCGTCTCCAGCAACCCCGACGCGTACGTCTACCTCGCCGAGTCCATCCGGGAGTGGCCGGACCAGCCCGCGCTGGCGCAGCTGCTCCAGAAGGCCGGCTGGTCCTCCGTGGCCTGGCGGAACCTGACCGGCGGCATCGTGGCCCTGCACCGCGGCACCAAGCCCGCCGCATAGCCCCGGGTCCGTGGCCGTGGACTACCAGGGCGTGCTGGAGGAGATCGCCCGCGACGTCGCCCCGCTGATCGGCAGCGGCGAGCCCGCCGCGTACATCCCGGCGCTCGCCGGCGTCGACCCGTCGAGCTTCGGCATGGCCGTGGCCGACCTCGACGGCAACGTGTACGGGGTGGGGGACTGGCGCACGCCGTTCTCCGCGCAGTCCATCACCAAGGTCTTCACGCTCGCCCTGGTCCTCGCGCACGGCGGTGACAGCGTGTGGGAGCACGTCGGCCGCGAGCCGTCGGGCAACCCCTTCAACTCCCTGGTGCAGCTGGAGTACGAGAACGGCATCCCGCGCAACCCGTTCATCAACGCGGGTGCCCTGGTCGTCACCGACCGGCTGCAGACCTGGACCGGCGACGCGAGCAGCGAACTCCTGGAGTTCCTGCGGCGCGAGAGCGGCAACCCGGAGCTTGCCTTCGACCCCGAGGTCGCCGGGTCGGAGTCCGAGCACGGCGACCGCAACGCGGCCCTGGCCCACTTCATGGCCAGCTACGGCAACATCGCCAACCCCGTGCCGGCCCTGCTCGACCACTACTTCTGGCAGTGCTCGATCGAGACCAGCTGCGCCGACCTGGCCCTCGCCGCCCGCTTCCTGGCCCGGCACGGGCTGCTCGCCGACGGCTCCCGGCTGCTGACCCGCAGCGAGGCCAAGCAGGTCAACGCGGTGATGCTGACCTGTGGCACGTACGACGCGGCCGGCGAATTCGCGTACCGGGTGGGGCTGCCCGGCAAGAGCGGGGTCGGCGGCGGGATCGTCGCCGTGGTGCCCGGGCAGTGCACGCTCTGCGTGTGGAGCCCGGGACTGGACGAGCGCGGCAACTCCGTCGCCGGTGTGGCCGCCCTCGACCGCTTCACGACCCTGACCGGACTCTCCGTCTTCTGAGTGCCGGGGGCCGTCGGGGTACGGGACCTCAGAGCGCCAGCGTGAAGCGGTGGCCCTGGCGGCCCTGGCCGCCCAGCGGGAAGGTCTCCGCCAGCTCCATGCCGAGTCTGCGCGCCACCGCGATCGAGCGGGCGTTGGCCGCGTCCACCATGGCCACCACCTCGGGTACGCCCGCCGCGCGCACCCGGTCGAGGGTCTCCAGCGCCGCCGCGGTGACGTAGCCCTTGCCCCAGTACGGGCGGGCCAGCCGCCAGCCGATCTCTATCCGGCCGACCGGGCCCCAGTCCCGGGGCCAGGGCTGGGCTCCGGTGAAGCCGATGACCTCGCCCGCCGTGTCGAGCATGGTCCAGAAACAGAAGCCCAGCTGGGCGTCGTGCATGCGCTGCCGCGCGGTCAGCTCCTCGTACACCGACAGCTCGGCCGGGGCACCGCCCTGGAACTCCATGACCTCCGGATCGGCGAACACGCGGTGCCAGGCGTACGCGTCCTCCTCGGTCGGCACGCGCAGCTGGACGGCGGGGAGCAGCTTGGTCATGGTCGGCCCTTCTCGGTGTCGATCGCGGTTCGCTGCATAGACTGCCCATGTCCCGTGCCTTCGGCACGCAGAAATTTCGAGCCTCCGGGAGATCACGCAGTGACCGAGCCCCTCTCCGAGCACACCGCTGATGTGATCGTCGTCGGAGCCGGACCCGCCGGCTCGACCACCGCCTACTACCTGGCCAAGGCCGGACTCGACGTCCTGCTGCTGGAGAAGACGGCCTTCCCGCGCGAGAAGGTCTGCGGCGACGGGCTCACCCCGCGCGCCACCAAGCAGCTGGTGGCCATGGGCATCGACATCTCGGAAGAGGCCGGCTGGCTCCGCAACAAGGGCCTGCGCATCATCGGCGGCGGCGTCCGGCTGGAGCTGGACTGGCCCGAGCTGGCCTCGTTCCCCGACTACGGCCTCGTCCGCAAGCGCGACGACTTCGACGAGCAGCTGGCCCGCCAGGCGCAGAAGGCCGGCGCGCGGCTGTACGAGCGCTGCAACGTGGGCGAGCCGATCCGGGACGCGCGGACCGGGCACATCACGGGCGTGCACGCCAAGCTCGGCGAGGAGAAGAAGGAAGTCACCTTCCACGCGCCGCTGGTCGTGGCCGCGGACGGCAACTCCTCGCGCCTCTCCCTGGCGATGGGCCTGCACCGGCGCGAGGACCGCCCGATGGGCGTGGCCGTGCGGACGTACTTCACCTCGCCGCGGCACGACGACGACTACCTGGAGTCCTGGCTGGAGCTGTGGGACCGGCGCGGTCCCCAGGACCGGCTGCTGCCCGGCTACGGCTGGATCTTCGGCATGGGCGACGGCACGTCCAACGTCGGCCTCGGCATCCTCAACTCCTCCTCCGCCTTCCGCGAGCTGGACTGGCGCGAGGTGCTGAAGGCCTGGTGCGCCTCGATGCCGGAGGACTGGGGCTACACGCCGGAGAACATGACGCACCCGATCCGGGGCGCGGCGCTGCCGATGGCCTTCAACCGGCAGCCGCACTACACCAAGGGCCTGCTGCTGGTGGGCGACGCGGGCGGCCTGGTCAACCCGTTCAACGGCGAGGGCATCGCGTACGCCATGGAGTCCGGCCAGATCGCGGCCGACGTGATCGTGCAGGCGCACGCGCGGGCCACCCCGGCCCAGCGGGAGCTGGCGCTGCACAACTACCCGAAGGTGCTCAAGGAGACCTACGGCGGCTACTACTCGCTGGGCCGCGCCTTCGTGAAGCTGATCGGCAACCCGAAGGTCATGAAGATCGCCGCGCAGCGCGGTCTGACCCACCCGATGCTGATGCGCTTCACGCTGAAGATGCTGGCCAACCTGACCGACCCGACGGGCGGCGACGCGATGGACCGCATCATCAACGGCCTGAGCAAGGTGGCCCCGAAGGCCTGATCCAGGTCTTCCTTCCGTGCGTTTCCGCCGCTGACCGCCCCGTCCTCGGGCGCGGTCAGCGGCGGAGTGCTTCCGCGGGGGTGATGCGGGCGGCCCGGGCGGCGGGGTAGACGCCGGCCAGGAGGCCGGTGGCGAGGCCGGCCAGGGGCGCGGCGGCCACCGTGGCGAGGTGCAGGACCGGGGTCCACTCGCGTACGACGGCGACGGCGACCACCGTGAGGACGCCCAGGGACGTGCCCACGAGGCCCCCGAGCGCGCCGAGGGCGGCGGACTCGGTGAGGAACTGGGCGGCGATGTGCCGGCCCCTGGCCCCCAGCGCGCGCCGCAGCCCGATCTCGGGGGTGCGTTCGAGGACCGCGACGAGCGTGGTGTTGGCGATGCCGACCGCGCCGATCACCAGGCAGACGCCGGCGAGCAGCAGGAAGAGCGAGCCGAGGTCCGAGGTCACGCTCGACCGCAGCAGCCGGGGGTCCGGCGGCGGCACGGCCCGGAGGTGCTCGGGGTGGTCGGGCCGCAGTGCGGTCGGGGCCAGCCGCGCGACCTGCCGTGCCGCGCCGAGTTCGGTGGCGATCAGCATGCGGGCCGCGCCCGGTGCGGGCGGCCCCCACAGCTCCTCCGCGGTCGAGCGGGGCACCTGCACGGCGAGCAGGGAGTCGGGCTGCCGCCGTACGTCGGCCAGGATGCCGGCCACCACGAACGGCTCGCCGTCGATGCGGATGGCGGGGCGCGTCGCGAGGGTGCCGATGCCGAGCCGGGCCGCGACGCCGGGGCCGATGACGGCCACGCGCTGCCGGGTGCGCTCGGCGAACTCGTCGTACAGGCGCCCCTCGCGCAGCCGGGGGACGGTCGCCCGGAGCGCGCCGGGCGACACGGCCAGTACGGGCGCGTCGCCGGGGGCGGCGTCCAGGCGTACGGGCCACCAGACGCCGGCGTCGCGGATGCCGGCCAGCCGGGCGAGGCGGCGCTCGGCGTCGGCGGGGAAGCCGGGGCCCGCGAACTCGTCCTGGCGGGCGGCGACGTCCTCGACGGTCACCTCGGTCGCGGTGAGGGAGTTGAAGCGGCCGTCGATGCGCGCGGAGAGGGTGGCGGTCAGGCCGAGCACGGCGACGAAGCTGCCGACGCCGAGGACGGTGCCGAGCGCGGTGAGTGCGGCCCGGCCGGGGCGGCGCAGGATGCCGGCGAGCGCCTCGGAGAGGGTGTCGCGGAGCGAGAGGCGGGTGCGGGGGACGGGGGTGGGGCGGAGGTCTGGGCGGGGGTCTGGGCCGGGGCAGGGTTCGTGGCTCACGTGTGGACCAGGCCGTCCCGGATGGTGAGGGTGCGCCCGGCGCGGGCGGCCACGTCCCGGTCGTGGGTGATGACCAGCAGGGTGAGTCCGGCCGCGTGGAGTTCGTCCAGCAGGGCCAGGACGGAGGCGGCGTTCTCCGAGTCCAGGTTGCCGGTCGGCTCGTCGCACAGCAGCAGGGAGGGGCGGCCGGCCAGGGCGCGGGCGATGGCGACGCGCTGGCGTTCGCCGCCGGAGAGGTGCCCGGGGGTGGCGTCGGCGCGGGGCGAGAGGCCGACGCGCGCGAGTGCCTCCGCCGCGCGGGCCAGGCGCTCCGCGCGGGGTACGGAGGTGTAGAGCATGGCGAGGGCGGTGTTCTCCAGGGCGGTGCGGTGCGGGAGCAGGTGGAAGGACTGGAAGACGAAGCCGATGCGGCGGCCGCGCAGGGCCGTGCGGGAGCGGTCGGGGAGGGCGCCGGTGTCGATGCCGTCGAGCAGGTAGCGGCCGCGGGTGGGGGTGTCGAGCAGTCCGGCGACGTTGAGGAAGGTGGACTTCCCTGAGCCGGAGGGGCCGACGACGGCGACGAACTCGCCGCGGGCCACGGTGAGGTCGCACTCCTTGAGCGCCTCCACGGGCGGTGGCCCGGGGTAGGTCAGGGCGACGCCGCGGAACTCGATGACGGGCGGCGGGGCGGGATCGGGGGCCGCGGTCACGAGGGCGGGGCTCCCGGGTCGGTGCCGGTGCCGGTGCCCGGTGCAGCGCCGGCGCCTGTGCCCGCGCCCGTGCCCGTGCCCGGCGCGGCCGTGCCGGTGATGACCTGGGCGCCGGCTTGCAGGGTGGCCGGGGCGACGGGCTCGACCTCCACGAACCCGTCGCCGGTGGTGCCCGTGCGGACCTCGACGCGGTGCCGGGTGCCGGCGCGGTTCACGGTCGTGACCGACGTACGGCCGTCCGCGCCCGAGGAGACGGCGGTGACGGGGACCACGAGCGCCGGGCCGCCGGTGGTGGCGGCCTCGACGGTCAGCCGTACGTCCTGGCCGGTGAGGGCGGCGGGCAGCGGGCGGTCGGGGCGGACCAGCATCCGGTACCCGAGGTCGACCGCGGGTGCCGGGAGCTGGCCCTCGCCGGGGGGCGGCTGGGTGCCCGGGGGCGTGCCGGTGGAGCGTTCGGCGGCGACCAGCGTGACCTTGCCGGACACCTCGGCGCCGGTCAGCTCGGAGGAGACCAGTACGGGCAGGCCGGGGCGCAGCAGCCGGTGCTTGTCGTCCTTGAGGTAGGCCTCGACGAGGAGTTCACCGGCGGTGAGGGTGAGCAGGGTGCCGGTGACGGGGGCGCCGACGGTCGCGCCGACGCCGCTGACCCGTGCGGGGAAGGCCCGCAGGAACACCACCTCGGCTGCGGGCAGCATCGGCCCGTCGGCGGCCTCGGCGGCGGCGAGTTCGGCACGCGCCTCGGCCAGCGCGATCCGCGCCCGTGCCAGTTCCCTCCCGGGGAGGGTGCTGCCGGGGGACGGGCCGCCCCCCGGCTTGGGCGCCGGTGTGGGCGCGGCGGCGAGCTCGCCCTGCGCCACGGCCGGCGTCCCTCCCCCCTCCGGGGTGCCACGGGACGCAGGGTGGGCCCCCGGAGCCGAGGGCCCGGGCCCGTCCGGTCGCCCGGTGCCGGGGCACGCGGCGCCCTCCGTGCCCCCGATGACCGCCGCGGCGGTCGCGGGGCTCAGGGTCGTGCCCGCGAGCGCCCTGCCCGGGTACGGCTCACCGGCGGCGCGGCCACCGGTCTCCGGCACGACCCGGCCGGGCCGTACCGCGCCGGGGCGGGCCGCGGTGGGGGACGGGGCCTCCACCCCGTCCGTCCCGCCGGTGGGTACCGCGGCACCCCGCTTCGCCGCGGCCGCCGCCGCCGCTTCCGCGTCCTCCAGGGCCCAGATTGCCTCGCGGAGGGCGGTGCGGGCGGCGCGGACGCGGTCCGCCGCGTCGGGGGCGGCCGGGAGCGGGGGATAGCCCAGGGCGCGGTACAGCGCGGTGAGGGCGGTCTTCGTGCCCGGGCCGAAGCGGCCCCGCGGGTCGCGCCCGGTGCCGTGCCCCAGTTCGCGCAGGGCGTCCTGGAGCTGCGCCACGTCGTCCCCCGTGGCGCCGGGCCGCAGGTCCCGGTACACGGGCAGCGCCCCCCGCAGCGCGACCACCGGCCGTCCCGAGACCTCGGCCACCACCCGCCCGGCGGTCACCGGCGCCCCGGGGGCGAAGGGCAGCCGGGTCACCACCGGCCGCCCCTCGCCCTGCGGGGCGACGGCCACGCTCTGGCCGGCGACCACGGTGCCGCGCATCACCACCGTCTCGGCCAGCACCCGGCGTTCGACCTCCGCGGTCAGCACCCCCTGGGCGGGCGGGCCGGTCTCGGCGGCGAGCTGGGCCGGGGACTTCACGAAGGCGGTGCTCAGCAGCCCGCCGGCCGTCATCAGGGCGGCCCCGGCCGCGACCCCGTAGACCACGCGCCGCCCCCGCGCGAGCGTGCTCATCCCCGCCCGAGCCCCTTCACACAGAGCTGCATCTTCTCCGCGTGCTCCGTCTTCAGGCTGCGCAGCTGGTCGCGCGTGAGTCCGCGGTCGTCGAACTCCCCGGTGACCGGGTCGGGATCGGGGTACCAGGCGACGCCCTCGCGGCGCATGCACGCCGTCTCCTCGCGGGCCTCGGCCATCCGCGCGGACGAGGCCGGCGACGGCTTCGGATCGGGCGGGAGTTTGTCCTTGCAGGCCTCCTGGGCCGCGAGGACCTTCTCCATCGGCTGGGTTTTGTCCACGCGCGGAGCACCGTAATCCGTGTGCCAGATCTTCACGCCCTGCTCTTTCAGACAGTCGTGGTATGCGATCTCCTCGGCCGACGGCGGAGGGCTGTCGCTCTCGTCCGGCTCCTTTTCACCGGTGCACGCGGCGAGCGAAAGGGACATAAGCAGAAAGGGGGCGACAATCCGCAGCCGCATGGGGGTGCTTCGCATGAACGTGCACCCTATGAGCGGCTCCGGAGCCAACACAGATGACTATCGGCCAACCCGGAAGGTGTCCTTGTGCCCCGCCGTCCCGCCGCCCTTTAATCCCGGGTCGGCAGTGCTCTGCTGCCGCCCCAAAAACCCCCAACGGTGAGGAATGCGCGATGAACCGGACACTTCGCAGACTCGCTTCCGCTTCCGTCACGGCCGTGGCCCTGGGCGCCGCGGTGCTGTCCACCGCCGCGCCCGCGTCGGCGTACGCGAAGGACGGCTACCTGGAGGTGGAGGAGTTCGGCCTGTACTACAGCACGGGAGGCACCGGCTGCGTATTCGACCTCTCCGGCTCGGACAACAATTTCACCGACAACAAATTCCGCGGGCCTTCCGGCTGCTACGGATACGGCACGACCGCCAACGACAATACGGAGTCCTACCGGAACCGCGACGTCGTGACCTGGCAGGTGTGGACGGACGTCTACTACGACGGGAGCCTCGGCTACATCCCGAAGGGATACGGCGGCGACGCGTCCCTCACTTTCAAGAACAAGATCAGCTCCTCGAACTACTCCTTCTCGTGAGCCGGTTCTTCGCCGCCGCTCTCGTCGCCGTCGCGGCCGTCGCGCTGACCGGCTGCTCGCATTCCGGCGACAGCGGGGAAAAAGCCGTGCCGGAGCCGGAACTCGGCACCGTGGCCGTCAATCCCGCCACGTCCTCCATCGCCCTCCCCCTGGACGCGTACCAGGACAGCGCGGAGGAGAACCGCCGGATGGACGCGGTCCAGGACCGGCTCATCGTGCGCTGCATGGCCCGGTTCGGGTTCACGTACCAGCCGCCCGTCGCCACGCGCGCGCCCACCGCGGGCGGAGCGGCGGACCGGCACCAGTACCTCTTCGGACTGGCCGACCCCCGGTACGCGGCGGTCCACGGGTACGACAAGGACGCGGGCCGCCCCGAGCCGCCCAAGCCCCGCGCGCCCCGGCTCAGCGACAGCGCCCACACGGTGATGTACGGCGAACGGCCGGGCGCACGGGGGCAGACGGGGCCGGACCCGCGGACCCAGGAGGAGGCGGAGCGGACGGACAGCGGTCTCGTCGTCGGCGGGCAGCGCGTGCCGCCGGGCGGCTGCCAGCGGGAGAGCTACCGCAGGCTCTACGCCCCCGCCAAGGACAGCGTCGACCTGCTGTACGCCTTCGGGCTGACCTCGGAGGCGCACACCCGCGCCCAGCAGGACTCCCGGGTGAAGGCGGTGCTGGCGAAGTGGTCGGCCTGCATGGGCCGGGCGGGCTACCCGGGCATCGGGAGCCCGTACGAGGTCACGCAGGAGCTGGGGCTCGCCGCGGACCGGGGCGGTCCCCGGGCCGTGCGCGCCGCGGTGGCCGACGTGGCCTGCAAGCGCGAGGTGAACCTGGTGGGCGTCTGGGCCGCGGCCGAGGCGGCGTACCAGCGGCGGCTGGTCGAAGAGCACGCCGAGACGCTGGCGCTCTACAAGCGGCAGCGGGAGGAGCGCTTCAGGCTGGCGGCCACGCTGTCCTGACGGCCCGCCGCCGGGCGGCGGCCGGACGCGGAGCCGCGGCCCCGCACCCGGCCGCCGGGACAGGACGAAGGGCCGGTACTCCACCCCCGAGCGGGGGAGTACCGGCCCTTCGCCGTGCCGTGGGCGCGGGGGACGGGTGCGTCAGAGGACGCGCACCGCGCCGGACGGGCGGTCCCAGTCGAGCGACCGCTCGACGACGCCCGTGCTGGGGTTCTGCGCGCCGACGAACTTGCCGCCGCCGATGTAGACGGCCACGTGGTACGCGCTGCCCGCGCCGCCCCAGTACAGGATGTCGCCGGGCTGGAGGTTGCTCAGCGAGACCTGGGTGCCGTACGTGGACTGCGACTGCGAGGTGCGCGGCAGGGTGATGCCGGCCTGCCGGTACGCGGCCTGGACCAGGCCGGAGCAGTCGTACGCGGAGGAGCCGGTGGCGCCCATGACGTAGGCCTTGCCGACCTGGGCCAGGGCGAAGTTGACGATCGCGGCGGCCGAACCGGTCGCGGTGGAGCGCTTGGCGGTGCCGGCGGACCTGGCCGCGCCGCCCTCGTCCGAGGAGCCGGACAGGGTGGTGCGCGTGGCGGTGCGGGAGGCGCGCTCGGCGGCGGCGCGGCGCTCGGCCTCCTGCTCGGCCTTCTTCTCGGCCTCGGCCTCCGCGCGCGCCTCGGCCTTGGCCTTCTTGGCGGTGGCGGCGGCGCTCTTCTCGGCAGCCTGCTCCTGGGCGTCGAGCTCGCTGTCGAGGGCGGCCGCGCGGGTGGCGTCGGCCGACTTGGTGACCGCGGAGGAGACGTCGGCGGCCAGGTCCAGGTTGAGGACCGGCATTTCCAGGGTCTCGGTCACGGGCTCGGCCTGGGACGCCGCGCTCGCGGATCCGGCCATCGCCAGGGTGCTGAGGACGCCACCGGCAACTCCGGCGCGGACCGCGAGCTTCGAGGCGCTGCGGCGGGGCTTCCGGTGGCTGGGTATGTGAGCGGTGAGGGACATGAAGACAACCGCTATCAGCCGTTCGCGGTTCCCTTCAAGAAACGTGGTCTCCGCCACAGTTGAGAGCGAAACGCGCGAATCGGGCGCGCCGCGCGGCTTATTGACGCCGTAACGGGCGAATCGGACGCCCCCTCACAAGCCTGTGATCATGGGTTTTCAGCAATACGCCCGAATTGCCCCGACGCCTACCATCACCCCGTACGGATGGCCAAGCCCCCTTTCGCTGGCGCGAATCGGGCGTGGCGCAGGTCACAGGAACGTCACGCCCGGGGCTCGTGAACGGATGCACGTGTCCACTCGCGTACGCGGGCCGTCCCCCGACCGGGGGAAGCGGATTCCTATACCACCCGGCCCCCTGGCTCGCCAATTTGCTTGCAGTGGCCACCATTTGATAGTGCGATGCGCTTCCTACCTGCGGTAACGACCTCGGATGTCACCTTTGGTGATCACTTCGGTGCTTCACGTATGAAGATCACCGCTCATCCGACTTCATGATCGTTCGTCAGGTGGTGGAGATCACAAACTCGGTCCCGTACCCCGTGTCGCAGATCACAGAGGAGCAGGCATAGGATGCGGGGCAGTCCGGCTTGTGAACTGCCTCACATGTACGTGATCTTCGCGAGGCGGGCTCGCCCAGCACTGCTGGGAGGGCTCTCCGGCCGGCGTGCGGTCCAACGGTCAAGGACGACTGGAAGGAGCGAGGAGCGTGAATGCCTACGCGCCCATCCTCGTGCTCGGCGCCCTCGGGGCAGGGTTTGCGATCTTCTCCGTGGTCATGGCCACGCTAATCGGCCCCAAGCGGTACAACCGGGCGAAGCTGGAAGCGTACGAGTGCGGCATCGAGCCCACCCCCACGCCGGCGGGCGGTGGCCGCTTCCCCATCAAGTACTACCTGACGGCGATGCTCTTCATCGTCTTCGACATCGAGATCGTCTTCCTCTACCCCTGGGCGGTCACCTTCGACGCCCTGGGGATCTTCGGGCTCGTGGAGATGCTGCTCTTCGTGCTCACCGTCTTCGTCGCCTACGCCTACGTGTGGCGGCGCGGCGGCCTGGAATGGGACTGAGGGGCACACACATGGGACTCGAAGAGAAGCTGCCGAGCGGCTTCCTGCTGACCACCGTCGAGCAGGCCGCCGGCTGGGTGCGCAAGGCCTCCGTCTTCCCGGCGACCTTCGGCCTGGCCTGCTGCGCCATCGAGATGATGACCACGGGCGCGGGCCGCTACGACCTCGCCCGCTTCGGCATGGAGGTCTTCCGCGGCTCCCCGCGCCAGGCCGACCTGATGATCGTGGCCGGCCGGGTGAGCCAGAAGATGGCTCCGGTGCTGCGCCAGGTCTACGACCAGATGCCGGCCCCGAAGTGGGTCATCTCCATGGGCGTCTGCGCCTCGTCCGGCGGCATGTTCAACAACTACGCGATCGTCCAGGGCGTCGACCACATCGTCCCGGTCGACATCTACCTGCCCGGCTGCCCGCCCCGGCCCGAGATGCTGATGGACGCCATCCTCAAGCTCCACCAGAAGATCCAGACTTCCAAGCTCGGTGTGAACCGCGAGGAAGCGGCCCGCGAGGCGGAGGAGGCGGCCCTCAAGGCGCTCCCCACCATCGAGATGAAGGGGCTGCTCCGGTGAGCGAGACCCGCGAACCCAATCCCGACAAGGACATCTCCGCGCAGAACCTGCCCGGTCAGCGCGGCGACCACGGCGAGGAGATCCGCGTCCAGCACGGGATGTTCGGCGCCCGCAACGGCGGCGACACCACCGGCTACGGCGGGCTCGTGCGCTCCGTCCGGCTGCCCGGCCCGGCCACCCGCCCGTACGGCGGCTGGTTCGACGAGGTCGCCGACGAACTGGAGGGCGCCCTGGAGGAGCAGGACCTGCTCCCGGACAACGCCATCGAGAAGACCGTCGTGGACCGCGGCGAGCTGACCTTCCACATCGCGCGCGAGCACCTCGTGCAGGTCGCCCGCACCCTGCGCGACGACCCCGCCCTGCGCTTCGAGCTGTGTACGGGCGTCTCCGGCGTCCACTACCCGCACGACAAGGGACGCGAGCTGCACGCCGTCTACCACCTGCGCTCGCTCACCCACGGCCGGCTGCTCCGGCTGGAGGTCTCGGCCCCCGACGCCGACCCGCACGTCCCCTCGCTCGTCGCGGTCTACCCGACCAACGACTGGCACGAGCGCGAGGCCTACGACTTCTTCGGGCTCGTCTTCGACGGCCACCCGGCCCTCACCCGGATCATGATGCCGGACGACTGGCAGGGCTTCCCGCAGCGCAAGGACTACCCCCTCGGCGGCATCGCCGTCGAGTACAAGGGCGCCCAGATCCCGGCTCCGGACCAGCGGAGGTCGTACAGCTGATGTCTACCGCCAACCACTCAGCGGCCCGCGAGACCACCGAAGGCACCGTCTACACGGTCACCGGCGGGGACTGGGACGAGATCGTCCAGTCCGCGGCCAGGGCCGACGACGAGCGCATCGTCGTCAACATGGGACCGCAGCACCCCTCCACCCACGGCGTGCTCCGCCTGATCCTGGAGATCGAGGGCGAGACCGTCACCGAGGCCCGCTGCGGAATCGGTTACCTGCACACCGGCATCGAGAAGAACCTCGAATTCCGGAACTGGACGCAGGGCACCACCTTCGTGACGCGCATGGACTACCTGACGCCGTTCTTCAACGAGACGGCGTACTGCCTCGGCGTCGAGAAGCTCCTCGGCATCACCGAGCAGGTCCCGGACCGCGCCTCCGTCATCCGCGTCCTGCTGATGGAGCTCAACCGGATCTCCTCCCACCTGGTGTGCATCGCCACCGGCGGCATGGAGCTCGGCGCCACGACGATCATGATCTACGGCTTCCGGGACCGCGAGCTGATCCTCGACATCTACGAGCTGATCACCGGCCTGCGCATGAACCACGCGTTCATCCGCCCCGGCGGCCTCGCCCAGGACCTCCCCCCGGGCGCCGTCGACCAGCTCCGCGACTTCGTGAAGACCTTCAAGAAGAACCTGCCGGAGTACGACAAGCTCGCCACCGGCAACCCGATCTTCAAGGCCCGCATGCAGGACGTCGGCTACCTCGACCTGGCCGGCTGCATGGCGCTCGGCGCCACCGGCCCGATCCTGCGCTCCGCCGGCCTCCCGCACGACCTGCGCAAGACCGACCCCTACTGCGGCTACGAGAACTACGAGTTCGACGTGCCGACCACCGAGACCTGCGACTCCTACGGGCGGTTCCTGGTCCGGCTGGAGGAGATGCGCCAGTCGCTGCGCATCGTCGAGCAGTGCCTGGACCGGCTGGAGCCCGGCCCGGTCATGGTCGCCGACAAGAAGATCGCCTGGCCCGCGCAGCTCGCCATGGGCCCCGACGGCCTCGGCAACTCGCTCGACCACATCAAGAACATCATGGGCACCTCCATGGAGGCCCTCATCCACCACTTCAAGCTGGTGACCGAGGGCTTCCGGGTCCCGCCCGGCCAGGCCTACGCCGCCGTCGAGTCCCCCAAGGGCGAGCTCGGCGTGCACGTGGTGTCCGACGGCGGCACCCGCCCCTACCGGGTCCACTTCCGCGACCCGTCCTTCACCAACCTGCAGGCCATGGCAGCGATGTGCGAGGGCGGCCAGGTCGCCGACGTCATCGTCGCCGTCGCCTCCATCGACCCCGTGATGGGAGGCGTCGACCGATGACAGACGTTTCGCTCGGCATGCCGCAGCTCCCGGCACCCGACTACCCCGCCGAGGTGCGCGCCCGGCTGGAGGCGGACGCCCGGGAGGTCGTCGCCCGCTACCCCGGCAGCCGCTCCGCGCTGCTGCCGCTGCTGCACCTGGTGCAGTCGGAGGAGGGCTACGTCACGCGCACCGGCATCCGGTTCTGCGCCGAGGTGCTGGGCCTGACCACGGCCGAGGTCACCGCGGTCGCCACCTTCTACACGATGTACCGGCGCAAGCCCTCGGGCGAGTACCAGGTCGGCGTCTGCACCAACACCCTGTGCGCGGTGATGGGCGGCGACGCGATCTTCGACGAGCTCAAGAGCCACCTCGGCGTCGGCAACAACGAGACCACCGAGGACGGCAAGGTCACGCTGGAGCACATCGAGTGCAACGCGGCCTGCGACTTCGCCCCCGTCGTGATGGTCAACTGGGAGTTCTTCGACAACCAGACCCCCGAGTCCGCCAAGGCCCTGGTCGACGACCTGCGCGCCGGACGCCCCGTCGAGCCGACCCGGGGCGCGCCGCTCTGCACGTACAAGGAGACCGCCCGGATCCTGGCCGGCTTCCCCGACGCGCGCGAGGGCGCGGTCGAGGCGACCGGCGGCGCCGGCCCCGCCTCCCTGGTCGGCCTGCGCATCGCCCGCGGCGAGACCCCGCACACCCCGATCGTCCACCCGCGCGCCGAGACCACGACCGAGGGAGGGGAGTGATGACCGTGTCCACCCAGGGAAGCCAGGGCGACACCTCCCAGCCGGAGGCCGGGGGCGGGACCAGCCCGGACAAGCTGCTCGCCCCGGTGCTCTCCGCCTTCTGGGACGACCCCCGCTCCTGGACGCTGGAGACCTACCGGCGGCACGACGGGTACGAGGGGCTGCGCAAGGCCCTCGCGATGTCGCCCGACGACCTCATCGCGTACGTCAAGGACTCCGGTCTGCGCGGCCGCGGCGGCGCCGGCTTCCCCACCGGCATGAAGTGGCAGTTCATCCCGCAGGGCGACGGCAAGCCGCACTACCTCGTGGTGAACGCGGACGAGTCCGAGCCGGGCACCTGCAAGGACATCCCGCTGCTCTTCGCCAACCCGCACTCGCTCATCGAGGGCATCGTGATCGCCTGCTACGCGATCCGCTCCGAGCACGCCTTCATCTACCTGCGCGGCGAGGTCGTCCCCGTACTGCGCCGGCTGCACGAGGCGGTGCGCGAGGCCTACGAGGCCGGCTACCTGGGCGAGAACGTCCTCGGCAGCGGGCTGAACCTCGAACTCACGGTGCACGCGGGCGCCGGCGCGTACATCTGCGGCGAGGAGACCGCGCTGCTCGACTCGCTCGAAGGGCGCCGCGGCCAGCCCAGGCTGCGTCCTCCCTTCCCCGCGGTCGAGGGCCTCTACGCCTGCCCCACCGTGGTGAACAACGTCGAGTCCATCGCCTCGGTTCCCGCGATCCTGAACCGCGGCAAGGACTGGTTCAAGTCGATGGGCACCGAGAAGTCCCCCGGCTTCACGCTGTACTCGCTCAGCGGGCACGTGGCCAACCCGGGCCAGTTCGAGGCACCCCTCGGCATCACCCTGCGCCAGCTGCTCGACATGAGCGGCGGCATGCGGCCCGGGCACCGGCTGAAGTTCTGGACCCCCGGCGGCTCGTCCACCCCGATGTTCACGGACGAGCACCTCGACGTCCCGCTCGACTACGAGGGCGTGGGCGCCGCCGGCTCGATGCTCGGCACCAAGGCGCTCCAGTGCTTCGACGAGACCACCTGCGTGGTCCGGGCCGTCACCCGGTGGACCGAGTTCTACGCCCACGAGTCCTGCGGCAAGTGCACGCCCTGCCGCGAAGGCACCTACTGGCTGGTGCAGCTGCTCCGCGACATCGAGGCCGGCAAGGGCGTGATGTCCGACCTCGACAAGCTGAACGACATCGCCGACAACATCAACGGCAAGTCCTTCTGCGCGCTGGGCGACGGCGCCGCCAGCCCCATCTTCTCCTCGCTCAAGTACTTCCGTGCGGAGTACGAGCAGCACATCACGGGCAAGGGCTGCCCCTTCGACCCGGCGAAGTCGACCCTCTGGGCCGACACGGAGGTGACCGCATGACCGTGACCAGCAACGCCCCGGCCGGCGGCGGCCCGGCGGTGCCCCCCGAGGACCTGGTGTCGCTGACCATCGACGGCGTCCAGCTGTCGGTTCCCAAGGGCACCCTCGTGATCCGCGCCGCCGAGCAGATCGGCGTCGAGATCCCGCGGTTCTGCGACCACCCGCTGCTCGACCCGGCCGGCGCCTGCCGCCAGTGCATCGTCGAGGTGGAGGGCCAGCGCAAGCCGATGGCCTCCTGCACCATCACCTGCACCGACGGCATGGTCGTGAAGACCCAGCTCACCTCGCCCGTCGCCGACAAGGCGCAGCGCGGCGTGATGGAGCTGCTGCTGATCAACCACCCGCTTGACTGCCCGGTCTGCGACAAGGGCGGCGAGTGCCCCCTGCAGAACCAGGCGATGTCCCACGGCAACGCCGAGTCGCGCTTCGAGGGCCGGAAGCGGACCTACGAGAAGCCGGTGCCGATCTCCACGCAGGTGCTGCTCGACCGCGAGCGGTGCGTGCTGTGCGCGCGGTGCACCCGGTTCTCGAACCAGGTGGCCGGCGACCCGATGATCGAGCTGGTCGAGCGCGGTGCGCTCCAGCAGGTCGGCACGGGCGAGGGCGACCCGTTCGAGTCGTACTTCTCCGGCAACACCATCCAGATCTGCCCGGTGGGCGCGCTGACCTCGGCCGCCTACCGGTTCCGCTCCCGCCCCTTCGACCTGGTCTCCTCGCCGAGCGTGTGCGAGCACTGCGCCGGCGGCTGCGCCACCCGCACCGACCACCGGCGCGGCAAGGTCCTGCGCCGGCTGGCCGCCGAGGACCCGGAGGTCAACGAGGAGTGGGTGTGCGACAAGGGGCGGTTCGGCTTCCGGTACGCGCAGCGTCCGGACCGGCTGACCACGCCCCTGGTGCGCGACGACGCGGGCGTGCTGCGCGAGGCGAGCTGGCCCGAGGCGCTGGAGGCCGCCGCGCGCGGGCTGGCGGCCGCGCGGGGCCGGGCCGGTGTGCTGACCGGCGGGCGGCTCACGGTCGAGGACTCCTACGCGTACGCCAAGTTCGCGCGGGTCGTGCTCGACACCAACGACATCGACTTCCGGGCGCGCGTGCACTCGGCGGAGGAGGCGGACTTCCTGGCCGCCACCGTCGCGGGCCGCGGCCGGGACCTGTCCGGCACGGGGGTCACGTACACCGCGCTGGAGCAGGCACCGGCGGTGCTGCTGGTGGGCATCGAGTCCGAGGAGGAGGCGCCGGGCGTCTTCCTGCGGCTGCGCAAGGCCGCGCGCAAGCGGAAGCAGCGGACCTTCGCGCTGGCGCCGTTCGCGACCCGCGGCCTGGCCAAGGCGGGCGGCACGCTGCTGCCGGCCGCGCCGGGCACCGAGCCGGAGTGGCTGGCCGCGCTGGCCTCCCGTACCGGCCTGGAGGAGGACGGTCACGCGGCGGCCGAGGCGCTGCGCGCGGCGGGCTCGGTGATCGTGGTGGGCGAGCGGCTGGCGGCCGTGCCGGGCGGGCTGACCGCCGCGGTACGGGCGGCCGCCGCGACCGGCGCCGAGCTGGTGTGGATCCCGCGCCGGGCCGGTGAGCGGGGCGCGGTCGAGGCCGGTGCCCTGCCGTCGCTGCTGCCGGGCGCACGGCCGGCCACCGACCCGCGGGCGCGCGACGAGGTTGCGGCGCTCTGGGGTCTGGACGAGCTGCCGCACCGGTACGGCCGGGACACGGGCCAGATGGTGGAGGCGGCGGCCACCGGTGAGCTGGGCGCCCTGCTGGTCGCGGGCGTCGAGGTGGCGGACCTGCCGGACCCGGCGCGGGCCCGGCAGGCGCTGGCGGAGGCCTTCGTCGTCTCGCTGGAGCTGCGGCCGAGCGAGGTGACCGAGCGGGCGGACGTGGTCTTCCCGGTGGCGGCGGTGGCCGAGAAGGCGGGCGCCTTCCTCAACTGGGAGGGCAGGCTGCGGCCGTTCGAGGCCGCGCTGAAGCCGGACCAGATGACCCGCCGGCTGGCCCCGGGTGACGCCCGGGTGCTGCACATGCTGGCCGACGAGGCCGGGTACGGGCTCGGGCTGGCCGACGTGACCGCGGCCCGGCGGGAGCTGACCCGGCTCGGCACCTGGGCCGGCGAGCGGGCGGCCGAGCAGTCCACCGACCCCAGGCCGCTGCCGCGGCCGGCGGCCGGCGAGGCGGTCCTGGCGGGCCACCGGCTGCTGCTCGACCTCGGCCGGCTCCAGGAGGGCGACGAGGCGCTGGCCGGCACCCGGCACGCGGCGAACGCCCGCCTCTCGGCGGCCACGGCGGCCGAGACCGGGGTGAAGGACGGCGACCTGCTGTCCGTCACCGGCCCGGCCGGGACCGTCGAACTGCCCCTGCTGGTCACGCAGATGCCGGACCGCGTGGTCTGGCTCCCGCTGAACTCGGCCGGCCGCGGCGTCCTCTCGGACACCGGTGCCGCGCCGGGCGACCTGGTCCGCATCGGCCCGTCGCTCCCGGCGGCCGAGGTCAGCGACACGACGCCGGAGGTGCGAGCGTGAACGCGGTACAAGTGGCGGCCGAGGACCTCTCCCTCTTCGGCACCGATCCCTGGTGGCTGGTTGCCCTCAAGGCGGTGTTCTGCTTCGCCTTCCTGATGGTGACCGTGCTCTTCTCCATCGTGTGGGAGCGCAAGGTCGTCGCCTGGATGCAGCTGCGCATCGGCCCCAACCGGCACGGCCCCTGGGGCCTGCTCCAGTCGCTCGCCGACGGCGTCAAGCTGATGCTGAAGGAAGACGTCGTCGTCAAGCGGGCCGACAAGGTGGTCTACGTCCTGGCCCCGATCATCGCGGCGATCCCGGCCTTCATGGCCATCGCGGTGATCCCCTTCGGCCCGGCCGGCAACGAGGTGTCGATCTTCGGCCAGCGCACCACGATGCAGCTGACCGACCTGCCGATCGCGATGCTGTACGTCCTCGCGGTCGCCTCGGTCGGCATCTACGGCATCGTGCTGGCCGGCTGGTCCTCCGGGTCGACGTACCCGCTGCTCGGCGGGCTCCGCTCGTGCGCGCAGATGATCTCGTACGAGATCGCGATGGGCGCGGCCTTCGCCTCGGTCTTCCTGTACTCGGGGTCGATGTCGACCTCGGCGATCGTCGAGGCGCAGGCGGACCGCTGGTACATCGTGCTGCTGCCGGTGTCCTTCATCATCTACGTCGTCACGATGGTCGGCGAGACGAACCGCGCCCCCTTCGACATGCCGGAGTCCGAGGGCGACCTGGTCGGCGGCTTCAACACCGAGTACAGCTCGATCAAGTTCGCCCTGTTCATGCTGGCCGAGTACGTCAACATGGTCACCGTCTCGGCGGTGTCGGTCACCCTCTTCCTGGGCGGCTGGCGGGCCCCGTACCCGATCAGCTCCTTCTGGGAGGGCGCCAACCACGGCTGGTGGCCGCTCCTCTGGTTCGTGATCAAGGTCCAGCTGCTGCTGTTCTTCTTCATCTGGCTCCGCGGCACGCTGCCCCGCGTCCGCTACGACCAGCTGATGAAGCTCGGCTGGAAGGTGCTGATCCCGGTCTCGGTGGTCTGGCTGATGCTGGTCGCCAGCGTGCGCGCGCTGCGCAACGAGAACTACGACTTCGGCGACATCGTGCTGTACGTCGGCAGCGGGGTCGTCGCGATCCTCCTGCTGTCCTTCGTCGCCGACCTCTTCCGCGACCGCAAGGCGAAGTCCGGTGCCGCCGCGGCAGGGAAGGCCGCGGCGGAGGAGCCCTTCGACGCGATGGCCGGCGGGTTCCCCGTACCGCCCAAGCCCGGGCAGACGCTTCCGCCGGTACCGCGCCGCCGCCCCCGGCACGAGCGCGAGCTGATCGTCAGCGGCGGATCCAACTCCGACAGTGACCGAGAGGAGGGTGCTGAGAATGCCTGAATCCGAGGAGAAGTGGCAGAACCCGGTGGCCGGCTTCGGCGTGACCTTCAAGGCCATGTTCAAGAAGCGGCTCACCGAGCAGTACCCGGAGCAGCAGAAGACCACCGCTCCGCGCTTCCACGGACGGCACCAGCTCAACCGCCACCCGGACGGTCTGGAGAAGTGCATCGGGTGCGAGCTGTGTGCCTGGGCCTGTCCCGCCGACGCGATCTACGTGGAGGGCGCGGACAACACCGAGGAGGAGCGCTACTCCCCGGGTGAGCGGTACGGCCGCGTCTACCAGATCAACTACGCCCGCTGCATCCTGTGCGGGCTGTGCGTCGAGGCGTGCCCCACGCGGGCGCTGACCATGACGAACGAGTTCGAACTGGCCGACGCGAGCCGCGAGTCGCTCATCTACACCAAGGAGCAGCTGCTCGCCGGGCTGACCGAGAACATGGTCGAGGCCCCGCACGCGATGTACCCGGGCACGGACGAGCAGGACTACTACCGCGGTCTGGTCACGGGCGCGGCTCCGGGTACGGAGCGCCAGCCGGCCGTGTCGAAGGGGGAGGGCCCGCAGGAGGGCGCCTCCGACTTCGGGCCGTCGGAGCCCGCCTCCGAGAAGGTGGTCGGGCGATGAGCGCCACCGCCGCCGGGCTCACGGTGGCCGCCGAGTCGATGACGTCGACCGGCGAGGCCGTGCAGTTCTGGGTGCTGGGCACCGTCGCCGTGATCGGCGCGCTGGCCACCGTACTGATGAAGAAGGCCGTGCACAGCGCGCTGTCGCTGGCCGGGACGATGATCATCCTGGCGGTGTTCTACCTCGCCAACGGCGCCTACTTCCTGGGCGTCGTCCAGGTCATCGTCTACACCGGCGCGATCATGATGCTCTTCCTCTTCGTGGTCATGCTCGTCGGCGTCACGGCCGCGGACTCGCTGAAGGAGACGCTCAAGGGGCAGCGCTGGCTCGCCGCCGCCTGCGGGCTCGGCTTCGGCATCCTGCTGATCGCGGGCATCGGGAACGCCTCGCTGAAGTCCTTCAACGGTCTGGGGCGGGTCAACTCCGGCGGGCACGTGGAGGCCCTGGCGGAGCTGATCTTCACCAAGTACGTCTTCGCCTTCGAGATCACCGGCGCGCTGCTGATCACCGCGGCCGTCGGCGCGATGGTCCTCACCCACCGGGAGCGCACCGAGCGGGCCGCCACCCAGCGCGAGCTGGCCGAGCGCCGCGTACGCGAGGGCACGCAGGTCCCGCCGCTGCCGGCGCCCGGCGTGTACGCCCGGCACAACGCGGTGGACATCGCCGGTCTGCTGCCGGACGGCACCCCGTCCGAACTGACCGTCAGCCAGACCCTGCGCGCCCGCGGCCAGATCCGGGACGTCTCCACGGAGGCCCTGGAGGACCTGAAGGCGCTGGAGCAGCGGGCCGCCGACCGGCTGGGCCGGGAGTCCGGCATCGCGCCCGCCCCCCGGTCGGGCCGTGAGGAGGCGTCCAAGTGAACCCCGTCAACTACCTCTACCTCGCCGCCCTGCTCTTCACCATCGGCGCGGCCGGGGTGCTGATCCGGCGGAACGCGATCGTGCTGTTCATGTGCGTGGAGCTGATGCTCAACGCCTGCAACCTCGCGTTCGTCGCCTTCTCGCGGATGCACGGCAACCTCGACGGCCAGATCATCGCCTTCTTCACGATGGTCGTCGCCGCCGCGGAGGTCGTGGTCGGCCTGGCGATCATCGTGTCGCTCTTCCGTACCCGCCACTCGGCCTCGGTCGACGACGCCAGCCTGATGAAGCTGTAAGGGGTCGCTGTGGAGAACCTGATTGCGCTGCTCGTCGCGGCGCCCCTGCTCGGAGCGGCGGTGCTGCTCTGCGGCGGCCGGCGCCTCGACCGGACCGGCCACTGGCTGGGCACCCTGCTGGCGGGCGTGTCCTTCGTCATCGGCGCGGTGCTGTTCGCGGACATGCTGGGCCGGGAGGCGGAGGACCGCACCCTGACCCAGTTCCTGTACCGATGGATCCCCGTGGAGGGCTTCCAGGCGGACGTCGCCTTCCAGCTCGACCAGCTGTCGATGACCTTCGTCCTGCTGATCAGCGGGGTCGGCACGCTCATCCACGTCTACTCCATCGGCTACATGGAGCACGACGAGCGCCGCCGCCGCTTCTTCGGCTACCTCAACCTCTTCCTCGCGGCGATGCTCCTGCTGGTGCTCGCCGACAACTACCTGCTGCTGTACGTCGGGTGGGAGGGCGTCGGCCTCGCCTCGTACCTGCTCATCGGCTTCTGGCAGCACAAGCCCAGCGCGGCGACCGCCGCCAAGAAGGCCTTCCTGGTGAACCGGGTCGGCGACATGGGCCTGTCCATCGCCATCATGATCATGTTCACCACGTTCGGCACCTTCGCCTTCAAGCCGGTGCTCGGCTCGGTGGGCGAGACGGGCGAGGGCACGCTGACGGCCATCGGCCTGATGCTGCTGCTGGCGGCCTGCGGCAAGTCCGCCCAGGTCCCGCTGCAGTCCTGGCTCGGCGACGCGATGGAGGGCCCGACCCCGGTCTCCGCCCTCATCCACGCCGCGACCATGGTGACCGCGGGCGTCTACCTCATCGTCCGGTCGGGCGCGATCTTCAACGGCGCGCCCGACGCGCAGCTGGTCACCGCCGTGGTCGGCGCGGTCACGCTCCTCTTCGGTGCGGTCGTCGGTTGCGCGAAGGACGACATCAAGAAGGCCCTGGCCGGCTCGACCATGTCGCAGATCGGCTACATGGTGCTGGCCGCGGGCCTCGGCCCGGTCGGCTACGCCTTCGCGATCATGCACCTGGTGACGCACGGCTTCTTCAAGGCCGGCCTCTTCCTCGGCGCGGGTTCCGTGATGCACGGGATGAACGACGAGGTCGACATGCGCAAGTACGGCGCCCTGCGGAAGTACATGCCGGTCACCTTCGTCACCTTCGGCCTCGGCTACCTCGCGATCATCGGCTTCCCCGGCCTGTCCGGCTTCTTCTCCAAGGACGGGATCATCGAGGCCGCCTTCGCCAAGGGCGGCACCGAGGGCTGGATCCTCGGCGGGGTGGCCCTGCTGGGCGCCGGCATCACCGCGTTCTACATGACCCGCGTGATGCTGATGACCTTCTTCGGCGAGAAGCGCTGGCAGCCGGCGCCCGACGCGGACGCCGCGCCGAGCGCGGAGCCGGCCGCCGAGCACCACGCCGGCGAGCTGCCCCACCCGCACGAGTCGCCCAGGTCCATGACGATCCCGATGATCGTGCTGGCCTTCGGGTCCGTCTTCGCCGGCGCCTTCTTCGCCGTCGGCGACCGGTTCGTGAACTGGCTGGAGCCCGTCACCGGGCACGAGCACGGCCACCCGCCGGTCAGCGCCCTGACGGTGAGCCTGGCCGCCACGGCCATGCTGGTCGTCGGCGTGGCGATCGCCTGGGCCATGTACGGCCGCAAGCCGGTCCCGGCGACCGCCCCGCGCGGCTCCCTGCTGACCCGCGCCGCCCGCCGCGACCTGCTCCAGGACGACTTCAACCACGTGGTCCTGGTCCGCGGCGGCGAGCACCTCACCCGCTCGCTGGTGTACGTCGACCACAGCCTGGTCGACGGGGTCGTGAACGGCACGGCCGCCTCGGTCGGCGGGCTCTCGGGCCGGCTGCGCAGGCTCCAGAACGGCTACGCCCGCTCCTACGCGGTCTCGATGTTCGGGGGGACGGCGGTACTCATCGCCGCGACCCTGCTGATGAGGGCGGTGTGAAATGAGTTTCCCGCTTCTGACGGCGACGGCCGCGCTCCCCGCGGCCGGCGCGATCCTCACGGCGGCCGTACCGGCCGCCCGCAGGACCGCCGCCAAGTGGCTCGCGCTGCTCTTCTCGCTGGCGACGCTCGTCCTGGCCGCGCTGGTCGCGGTCCGCTTCGAGCCGGGCGGTGCGCGCTACCAGCTCACCGAGTCCCACGAGTGGATCCCGGACTTCGGGGTGAGCTACCAACTGGGCGTCGACGGCATCGGGGTGGCGCTGATCGCGCTCACCGCGCTGCTGGTCCCGTTCGTGATCGCGGCCGGCTGGCACGACGCCGACCCCCTGGAGACCACGTCGAGCCGGTGGCGGCCGACCCAGGGCTTCTTCGCCCTGATCCTCATGGTCGAGGCGATGGTGATCATCTCCTTCGAGGCCACCGACGTCTTCCTCTTCTACATCTTCTTCGAAGCCATGCTGATCCCGATGTACTTCCTCATCGGCGGCTTCGGGGACCGGGCCCACAGCGGCACCGACGAGAACGCGGCCGCCCAGCGCTCGTACGCGGCGGTCAAGTTCCTGCTCTACAACCTGGTCGGCGGCCTGATCATGCTGGCCGCGGTGATCGGCCTGTACGTGGTCACCGGCACCTTCTCCCTCACGGAGATCGCCGACCTGCGCGCCGCGGGCAAGATCGACATGGCGACCAACACCGAGCGGCTGCTGTTCCTCGGCTTCTTCTTCGCCTTCGCGGTGAAGGCCCCGCTGTGGCCGCTGCACACCTGGCTGCCCAACGCGATGGGCGAGGCGACCGCCCCGGTCGCCGTACTGATCACCGCGGTGGTCGACAAGGTCGGCACCTTCGCGATGCTCCGCTTCTGCCTCGGCCTCTTCCCCGAGGCCAGCAAGTGGGCCACCCCGGTGATCCTGGTCCTCGCCCTGATCAGCATCGTCTACGGCGCGCTGCTCGCGGTGGGCCAGCGGGACATCAAGCGGCTGGTCGCCTACGCCTCGATCTCGCACTTCGGCTTCATCATCCTGGGCATCTTCGCGATGACCTCCCAGGGCCAGTCCGGCGCCACCCTCTACATGGTCAACCACGGCCTGTCGACGGCGGCGCTGATGCTGGTGGCCGGCTTCCTGATCTCGCGCCGCGGCTCCCGCCTCATCGCCGACTACGGCGGTGTGCAGAAGGTGGCGCCGGTACTCGCCGGCACCTTCCTGATCGGCGGCCTGGCCACCCTCTCGCTGCCCGGCCTCGCGCCGTTCGTCAGCGAGTTCCTGGTACTGGTCGGCACCTTCGCCCGGTACCCGGTGGTCGGCGTCATCGCCACGGTCGGCATCGTGCTCGCCGCCCTCTACACGCTGGTGCTCTACCAGCGGACCATGACCGGACCGGTCAAGGAGGAGGTCCGGTCCATGCCGGACCTGCGCGTGCGGGAACTGCTCGTCGTGGCCCCGCTGATCGCCCTGCTGATCTTCCTGGGCGTCTACCCGAAGCCGCTCACCGAGATCGTGAACCCGGCCGTCCGGCACACCATGTCCGACGTGCACGAGAAGGACCCCCAGCCCGAGGTGGAGGCGGCCAAGTGAGCGCACCCGTAATGGCCCTGGCGGCGCTCGCCGCCGACCCCGTCGAGCGGATCCCGGCCCCGCACATCGAGTACGCACAGCTCTCGCCGACCCTGATCGTGGTCGGCGCCGCGATCGTCGGCGTCCTGGTGGAGGCCTTCGTACCGCGCAGGTTCCGCCACTACACCCAGGTGTTCCTCGCGGTCGCCGCCCTGGCCTCGGCCTTCGCGGCCGTGGTCGGTCTGGCCGCCGCCGGGTACGGGACCACCAAGGCCCACATCGCGGCCATGGGCGCCATCGCGGTGGACGGCCCCGCCCTGTTCCTCCAGGGCACGATCCTGCTCGCCTCGATCGTGGCCGTGTTCACCTTCGCCGAGCGGCGGCTCGACCCCCGCGCCCACGGCAACAAGGTGGACTCCTTCGCCGCCCAGGCGGCGTCCGTCCCGGGCAGCGACAGCGAGAAGGCCGCGGTCAAGGCCGGGTTCACCACGTCCGAGGTGTTCCCGCTGGCCCTCTTCGCCATCGCCGGCATGCTGGTCTTCCCCTCGGCGAACGACCTGCTGACCCTGTTCGTGGCCCTGGAGGTCTTCTCCCTGCCGCTGTACCTGCTCTGCGCCGTCGCCCGCCGCCAGCGGCTGATGTCGCAGGAGGCCGCGGTGAAGTACTTCCTGCTGGGCGCGTTCTCCTCGGCGTTCCTGCTGTTCGGCATCGCCCTGATGTACGGCTACGCCGGCACGGTCACGTACGCCGGGATCGCCGACGTCGTCGACGGCACCGCGGTCACCATCGACCCGGCGCTCGCGGACACCATGGGCAACGACGCGCTGCTGCTGATCGGCGGCGCGCTGATCCTGACGGGCCTGCTCTTCAAGGTCGGCGCGGTGCCGTTCCACATGTGGACCCCGGACGTGTACCAGGGCGCCCCGACCCCGGTGACCGGCTTCATGGCCGCCGCCACGAAGGTCGCCGCCTTCGGTGCGCTGCTGCGCCTGCTGTACGTGGTGCTGCCGGGCCTGCGCTGGGACTGGCGCCCGGTGATGTGGGGCGTCGCGATCGTCACGATGCTGGCCGGTGCGGTGATCGCGGTCACCCAGACCGACGTGAAGCGCCTGCTGGCGTACTCCTCGATCGCGCACGCGGGCTTCATCCTGGCCGGTGTCATCGCCACCACCCCGGAGGGCATCTCCTCGGTCCTCTTCTACCTGGGCGCGTACTCCTTCGTGACGATCGGCGCCTTCGCCGTGGTCACGCTGGTGCGCGACGCGGGGGGCGAGGCCACCCACCTGTCCAAGTGGGCGGGTCTGGGCCGCCGTTCCCCGCTGGCCGCGGCGGTCTTCGCGGTGTTCCTGCTGGCCTTCGCCGGCATCCCGCTGACCTCCGGCTTCGCCGGCAAGTTCGCCGTCTTCAAGGCGGCGGCCGAGGGCGGGGCCGGGGCGCTGGTCGTGGTCGGTGTGATCTCGTCCGCGATCGCGGCGTTCTTCTACATCCGGGTGATCGTCCTGATGTTCTTCAGCGAGCCGAAGGCGGACGGCCCGACCGTCGCCGTGCCGTCGCCGCTGACGATGTCGGCGATCGCGGTGGGCGTGGCGGTCACGCTGGTCCTGGGCCTGGCGCCGCAGTATTTCCTGGACCTGGCGAGCCAGGCGAGCGTGTTCGTGCGCTGAGCCGACCGGTACGGCGGAAGGGCCCGGCTCCTGCGGGAGCCGGGCCCTTCGGCATGCGCGGGCGCTATTCGACGCGGCGCTTGGCGGTGATCTGGGTGAGGTCCAGATCGATGGGGAAGGGACGAGTGACCTTGAGACGGTCGTGGAAGATGCCGGTACTCGTGTAGGAGCCCGTAGCGGGCTCCCGCTCGAAGACGTAGATGACGGCCCGGCCGTTGTCGTTCTCGACGCGCCAGAAGTGAGGGATGCCGGCCCGGGCGTACTTCGCCGGTTTGACCTCGCGGTCCCGTTCGACGGAATCCTCCGAGACCACTTCGATGGCCAGCAGCACCGATGCCGCGGGCAGGCGGGTCTCGTTGAGGTCCGGGCATCCTGTCTCGCCCACCACGATCACGTCCGGCTCCGGCCGGTTGCGGCGGTCGATGTCGATGGTGAACTCGCGGATGACTTCCAGGTCTTCCGGGGCCTGGTGGTAGAGCTGCCATTCGAAGAAGCTCACGGCCCGTGAGTGGAAAAGGGTCTGCGGACTCAAGAAGACCAGGCTCCCGTCGATCAGCTCCGTGTGCGGAGGCAGGTTCGGAAGCCGGTCCAGGTCGTCGGCGGTCCAGCCACCCTTCGGCGGGATCGGCCAGTGGATCTCGGGATCGACGCTCATCGGTAGTGCTCCCATGCGACGCAGTCTCGCGAGTCCGACCAGCGTATCGCCGGGGGTCGGAGGAAAGCCGCCCGCATGTGTGAATGGCATATGCGCGTTGACCCGGCCGGGGGAATCACCTTCCGGCCCGCGGGGCGGCGGGCCGGAAGGGGGAGGCGTCAGCGTCCGGCCGGGGTGATGGTGCCGGTGACCTCGCCGAGGCCGATGCGGGTGCCGTCGGCGCCCGGGGCCCAGGCGGTGAGGGTGACGGTGTCGCCGTCCTCCAGGAAGGTGCGCTTGCCCTCGGCCAGTTCGATCGCGTCCCGGCCGTTCCAGGTCAGCTCCAGCAGCGAGCCGCGCTGGTTCACCTCGGGGCCGCTGACCGTGCCGGAGCCGTAGACGTCGCCGGTGCGCAGGGAGGCGCCGTTGACCGTCATGTGGGCGAGCTGCTGGGCGGCCGTCCAGTACATGGTGGCGAACGGCGGGTGGGCCACCTCCTGGCCGTTGATCGACACCGTGATGCGCAGGTCGTAGCCGCCCGGCTCGACGGCCGCGTCGTCCACGTACGGCAGGAGCGGGAAGTCGCGCGCCGGGGGCGTCACGCGGGCGGCGTCGAGGGCCTCCAGCGGGGTCACCCAGGCCGATACGGAGGTGGCGAAGGACTTGCCGAGGAACGGGCCGAGCGGCACGTACTCCCACGCCTGGATGTCGCGCGCGGACCAGTCGTTCAGCAGGAAGAGGCCGAAGACGTGCTCGCGGAAGTCCGCCAGCGCGACCGGCTCGCCCATGGTGGAGGGGGTGCCGACGACGAAGCCGACCTCGGCCTCGATGTCGAGCTTGATGCTCGGGCCGAAGACGGGCGCCGGGTCGGCGGGGGCCTTCCGCTGGCCGGAGGGGCGCACGACGTCGGTGCCGGAGACCACGATGGTGCCCGAGCGGCCGTGGTAACCGATGGGCAGGTGCTTCCAGTTGGGCGTCAGCGCGTCGCCGTCGGGGCGGAACATCCGGCCGACGTTGGTGGCGTGGTGCTCGCTCGCGTAGAAGTCGACGTAGTCGGCGACCTCGTACGGCAGGTGCAGCGTGACGGCGTCCAGCGGGACCAGCAGGGGCTCGACGGCGGCGCGGTGCGCCGGGTCGGTGACCCACTCGGTGAGCGCGGCGCGCACGGCGGTCCAGGTGGCGCGGCCGGCGGCGAGGAGCGGGTTGAGGGAGGGGGCGCCGAGCAGGGCGGCGTGCGGGGAGCCGAGTGCGACGGCGACGGCGCCCGCGTCGAGGACGTGCGCGCCGATGCGCACTCCAATGCGCCGGGTGGATTCGTCACCGGTCGAGAACACGCCGTACGGCAGATTGTGCGGACCGAAAGGGTCACCCTCGGGGAGGTCCAGGGGGCTCTGCTCGGGCATGGGGTGCTGCCTCGCTTTCACGCGGTCCGGGGGTGTCCCGGCGTACACAGTGCGGAGCACACGTTACGTGGGGGGCGGGCGGTTCGGGAGGCCGGATTCGGGGGCTATTTATATGACTTGTCCATAAGGGTCCCGGTGTTGATCCGTATCCTTGACGCCGTGACTTCGGCTCTCCCCTATGCCCTGATCGCCACTGACCTCGACGGCACGCTGCTGCGCGCCGGGGACACCATCTCACCCCGCTCGTACGCGGCGCTCGCGCGGGCGCGCGCCGCGGGCGCCCAGCACATCGTGGTCACCGGGCGCCCCGTCCCACAGGTGCGGCACGTCCTGGACGGACTGGGCTACGGGGGGCTCGCGGTGTGCGGGCAGGGCGCACAGCTGTACGACGCCGGGGTGGGCCGGATGCTCAGCTCCGTGACGCTGGACCGGGAGCTGGCGGAGGTGGCCCTCGGCAAGATCGAGGCGGAGATCGGCGAGGTGTACGCGGCGGTCGACCGGGACGGCGTGGACGCGGAGATGGTGATGGCCCCCGGCTACCGGATGGGGCACCGCCCGCACCTCCCCGTGGTCCGGGTCCCGCAGCGGGCGGCCCTGTGGGCCTCGCCGATCACGAAGGTGCTGCTCCAGCACCCGCGGCTGGACGACGACGAACTGACCCGGGTGGCGCGGGGCGTGGTCGGGCACATGGTGAACGTGACGATGGCGGGGGAGCACACGGTGGAGCTCCAGCCGCCGGGGGTGACGAAGGCGAGCGGGCTGGCGCTGGCCGCCGGTGCGCTGGGGCTGCCGGCCTCGTCGACGATCGCCTTCGGCGACATGCCGAACGACATCCCGATGTTCGCCTGGGCCGGGCACGGGGTGGCGATGTCCAACGCGCACCCCGAGCTCCGCGCGGTGGCCGACGAGATCACCCTCTCGAACGAGGAGGACGGCATCGCGGTCGTCCTGGAGCGCCTCTTCGCGTAGCGGGTGCCGGGTGCCGGGTGCCGGGTGCCGGGTGCCGGGTGCCGGGCCCGTGCCGGGTGCGGTGCGCCTCCGGGTGCGGGGTCCCGGCGGTGGCCCTCGGTGCGGGACCCGGCGGGGTCAGCCGGCCGTGCGCGGGATGCGGTGCTCCCACGTGCGGTGGAAGGCGACCTCCTCGCCCTCCCGGCAGACGATCTCGTTCCGGACGAGGAACGACTCCGCGTCGCACTCCGTCGACGAGGTCGTCGCCACCCGCACGTCCCACCCCGCATCCGCCCGGTGCAGCCGGATCCGCCACTCGGAGCGCGCCCGGGCGGACAGCGGGTCGTCGTCCTGGACCTCGTACACCTCCAGCGCGTCCTCCTCGAACTCCAGGCCGTCCGGGTACACCCGCTTCCCTCCGTACCGCGGGTCCACCTCCAGCCGCCACGTGCCCGCGGCCACGTCCCGCACCACCACCCGCTCCGGCCGCGGCTCGTCCAGCGTCTCCGGGAAGGTCACCCCGAGCGGCGGCGCCTGCTCGGGCTCCTCGAAGGCCACGCCCTCCGACGGCGTCCGCGCCCGCACCGGCAGCTCCAGCGAGCTGCCCGCCGGGTCCAGCGTCCACCCGGCCTCGGAGCCGGGCCGCGGCCAGATCCACGGCCAGTACGCCGACGACAGCGCGAGCCGGATCCGGTGGCCGGGCGGGAAGCTGTGGCCGATGCCGTTCAGCTCGAAGGCCACCGACTGCACCGAGCCCCTGGGCCAGTCCACGGACCGGTCGCGGCCCTCCCGCGCGCCCAGGTTCAGCGCGCCCCGCGTCACCAGGGTGGAGGACCCGTCCGGGGCCACGTCGCAGACCCGGGCGACGACCTGCCCGTGCGGTACGTCCATCCGCAGCCGGAGCCGGACCACCGGCCGCCCCAGCACGTCCACCGGCCCCTCGTCCACCGCGAACTCGAAGCAGGCCGACTTCGCGTCCTCCTCCCGCTGGTCGGGCGGCAGGTCCGCGTCGTTGCCGAAGGGGAAGAAGCGCCCCGCGTCCAGCCCCGTGTGCTGCGGCGAGGCCACCCGCACCGGCTCGCCCCGGAGCTCGTACCGCACCGGCGCGACGTTCGGGGAGGGCCAGGCCGGGTCGCCCACCCAGCGGCCGCCGAGCCGCTCGTACGTGGTCGCGGGCGGGTGCGAGTCGCTGATCCAGGAGCGCAGCAGCGGCTCGTCGAGCACCCCGGTGTCCTCGCCCTTGAGCCAGTGGTCCCACCAGCGCAGGGTCTCCTGGAGGAAGCCGATCGCCGGTCCGGGCGGCAGCCCCCGGTCCGGGTACTGGTGCGACCAGGGCCCGATGATCCCGCGCACCCGGTCGGCCGGCAGGGCCGAGACCAGCCGCAGCACCGTGTCGCGGTACGGGTCGTGCCAGCCGCCCACCGCCAGCACGGCGGCCCGCACCGCCCCGTAGTCCTCGCAGACGCTGCCGTGCCGCCAGTACGCGTCCCGCGTCTGGTGGGCCAGCCAGGTGTGGACGAGCGGCTCCAGGGACTCCAGCCGGTCCAGCCAGCGCTCCCGCCAGCCCCCGCCCGCGTACAGCGGGTCCGGCGGCCGGGCGGCGAAGGCCAGCATGGTCGCCGCCCAGGCGTGCATGTCCACGCCCAGCACCGAGCCGCCCATGTAGTGGACGTCGTTGTCGTAGCGGTCGTCGGTGGAGCAGACCGTCACGACGGCCTTCAGCGCCCCGGGCGCCAGCGCCGCGATCTGGAGGCTGTTGAAGCCGCCCCAGGAGATGCCGAACATGCCGACCGCGCCCGTGCACCACGGCTGGGCCGCCAGCCACTCCACCACCGCGACCCCGTCGGCCAGCTCCCGCGCGTCGTACTCGTCGCCCGGCCGGCCGTCGCTGTTGCCGTGCCCGCGCAGGTCCACCCGGACGGACGCGTAGCCGTGGCCGGCGTACCAGGGGTGGCGCTGCCAGTCGCGCGGCGCGGTCCAGTCGGTGAGCCGGTACGGCAGGTACTCCAGCAGCACCGGCACGGCCTCGTCCGTCACCGGGCGCCAGATCCGCGCGTACAGCCGGACCCCGTCCGGCAGCGGGATCCAGACGTCCTCGCGGGTGGTCTCGTAGGGGAACTCCGTACGGATGGCCACAGGGTCCCTCCGGCGTCAGTGGACGGGGTGCATCGTGCGCCGCAGCCACGGCGCGAGGGCGAGCACGGCCAGGCCGGCGACGATCGCGACGGCGCCGTTCAGGCCGAAGTACACGGGGTGGGAGAGCGTGCCGTAGAGCTTGACCACCTGGGCCTGGATGCCGTTGGCGAGGGCCAGCGACAGGAACCACAGGGCCATGGTCTGGCTCGCGAAGGCCCGGGGCGCCAGCTTGGTGGTGGCGGACATGCCCGAGGTCTCCAGGAGTACGTCGCCCAGGCCGAGCAGCAGGTACGAGCCGACGATCCACCAGGCCGCCATGCGGTACGTGTCGCCCTCGTGCCCGGAGGTCGGCACGACCATCAGCAGGAAGGACAGGCCGCCCAGCAGCACGCCGATGGCGATCTTGTTGGAGGCGTGCGGCTGGCGGTGGCCCATCCGGGCCCACACGGCGGCCACGACCGGGGCCAGCGCCACCTCGAAGGCGCCGAGCGCGGAGGCGTACCAGCTCGCGGGGAAGTCGAAGCCGAGGATGGTGGTCCTGGCGTTCGTCGAGGCCAGCAGCATCATCGTCGAGTACGCCTGGAAGAGGATGAAGTTGAAGGCCACGGAGGCGAGGAAGAGCACCACGTACGGGCGGAGCCGGCCGCGCTCCGCGGCGGTCACCCGCGGGCTGCGGAACATCACCGCGAAGTAGACGGCCGGGGCGATCACCGAGACCAGGGTGAGCAGGTCCACGAACCGGTCCATGGTCAGCCACCCCGCGGCCGCCAGCACCCCGCACAGCAGCGCGGCGGCGGCGAGCCCGCCGATGATCAGCCGGACGGCGCGCCGCATCGCGTCGGGGGCGAGCGCGAACCCGGCGGCGTGCCTGCCCCCGGCCAGGTGGCGGCGGCCGGCGACGTACTGGACCAGCCCGGCCGTCATGCCGACGGCGGCGGCCGAGAAGCCCCAGTGCCAGCCCTGGTGCTCGCCCAGCCAGCCGGTGATCAGCGGGCCGGCGAAGGCGCCGATGTTGATGCCCGTGTAGTAGAGGGCGAAGCCGGCGTCGCGCCGGTCGTCGTCCGTCCGGTAGAGCTTCCCGACCATGCTGGCGACGTTCGGCTTCAGCAGGCCCGTGCCGGCGCTGATCAGGCCCAGACCGGCCCAGGTCATCGCCGTGGTGGGGACGGCCATGGCGTAGTGGCCGCAGGCGATCAGGACGCCGCCCCACAGCACGGCCCGGTACGAGCCGAGGATCCGGTCGGCGAGCCAGCCGCCGGCCACCGACACGAGGTACACCATGGTCCCGTAGGCCGCCGAGACGGAGGCGGCCGTGCCCGGGTCCATGCCGAGGCCGCCGTTCGCGACGGTGTCGGCGAAGTACAGGACGAGGATCGCCTGCATGCCCAGGAACGAGAAGCGCTCCCAGACCTCCAGTCCGGACAGCGTGGCGAGCCCCCGCGGGTGGCCGAGGAAGGCGTGGTCGTCGCCCGGCGGGGGCTGCTCGGCGGCGGGGTTCCCGCCGCCCGGTTCGTTGGGCTCGGTATCGGTGACAGTGTGCGACAAAACGGAATCTCCGGGTGGTATCAGCTGCTCTAGAACATACCGGTGCTGATCGGGCGCTGCGCGGGGGCTGGAGCACGGCCGCTCTCCGAGATCGAAAACGGACCGGATACGCTGACTTGAGTGATGGCAGCGACACATCGACAAACCGTGTGAGTCAGCAGACAGGAGTACCCCTCGTGACCGTCGTCGGGCCGTTCGGACTGAGCGTGCGGGACCAGGCTCTTGAGACCGATGTCCAGGCCGGACTGGCGGCCGTCGAGGAGGGTCTGCTCGAAGCCACCAAGAGTGACGTCCCCTTCATCACCGAGGCCGCGCAGCACCTGGTGCGCGCCGGTGGCAAGCGTTTCCGCCCGCTGCTCGTGATGCTCGCCGCGCAGTTCGGGGACCCGCACACGCCGCGGATCGTGCCCTCCGCCGTGGTGGTGGAGCTCACGCACCTGGCCACGCTGTACCACGACGACGTCATGGACGAGGCGGACGTGCGCCGTGGCGTGCCCAGCGCGAACGCCCGCTGGGGCAACTCGGTGGCCGTCCTGACGGGTGACTTCCTCTTCGCCCGTGCCTCGCACATCCTGGCCGACCTCGGCCCGGAGGCCGTCCGCATCCAGGCCGAGGCCTTCGAGCGGCTGGTCACCGGCCAGATCCTGGAGACCGCGGGTCCGCGCGACGGCCGGGACCCGGTCGAGCACTACCTGGAGGTCATGGCCGGCAAGACGGGTTCGCTCGTCGCCGTGTCCTGCCGCTTCGGCGCGATGATGTCCGGCGCCGACGAGAGCGTCGTCGACATCCTCACCCAGTACGGCGAGCGCCTCGGCCTCGCCTTCCAGCTGGCCGACGACGTGCTGGACGTGGCCTCCGACTCCCACGAGTCCGGCAAGACCCCGGGTACGGACCTGCGCGAGGGCATCCCGACGCTGCCCGTGCTCCGGCTGCGCGAGCTGGCCGCCCGCGACGGCAGGCCGGAGGACCTGGACCTCGTCGCGCTGCTGGACGGCGACCTCACCGACGACGCCCGGCACGCCGAGGCCCTGGCGCGGCTGCGGGTGCACCCGGCGCTGGAGCAGGCCCGCCGCGACACCATCCGGTACGCGGAGGAGGCGCGGTCCACGCTGGCGCCGCTGCCCGAGTGCTTCGCCAAGGCCGCGCTCCAAGAGCTGTGCGACGCGGTCGTCCACCGCGCGGGCTGAGTCCGGCGCGGGTGCGACCTCCGGCTCCCCCGTCCCCTACGGGATGGGGGAGACCGTGCCCCCTCGTGTCATCCCTGCGTAGTACGCGGAGTTGAATCCGTGGGCTGACGCTCCGGCGGCTCCCGTTTGGTCAGATGGATGCACCATCCCCACCACATCGGGTGACACGGAGGCAGGACGAAGATGGCACCGAACGTAAGCGGAAACCCCGAGGGCGCTCAGGCCGAAGAGGCCGCGGACCTCCGGGCGGGCCGCCGCAAGGCCGCCCGGTACGTCGTACCGGTGGCGGTGGCGGGCGTGGCCGCCGCGACGATCGGGCTGGTCCCGGCGCTCGCGGCCAACGGCAGCCCCGATCTGCCGAAGATCTCGGCACAGGAGCTCATCGAGAAGATCGCCGCCTCGGACACGCAGCAGCTGTCCGGCACGGCCAAGGTCAGCACGGACCTCGGGCTCCCGTCCTTCGCGGACGGCCTGCTCGGCGGCGCGCTGGGCGGCGGGGGCGGCGCCGGCGGCTCGGCGAACCCCGAGGACCGGCTCGCCGAACTGGTCACCGGCACCCACACCTTCAAGGTCGCGGCCGACGGCCCGGACCGCCAGAAGCTCACCTTCGTGGACGGCCCGGACGAGTACAGCCTCATCCACAACGGCAAGGACGTCTGGGGCTACGACAGCAAGTCCAACCAGGTCTTCCACGACACCGAGGAGGCGCACGAGGGCGGCCCGCGCCACAAGACGGCCGACCGCGTGCCCGCCACCCCGAAGGAGATCGCCCAGGAGGCGCTGAAGGCGGCCGGTCCGACCACCGCGGTCAGCGTGGGCGACACCGCGCAGGTCGCCGGCCGGGACGCGTACCAGCTGGTCCTCACGCCCAAGCAGAGCGGCTCCACCATCGGCTCGGTCAAGATCGCGGTGGACGGGAAGAACGGCACCCCGCTGCGCGTCCAGGTGCTCTCCAGCGAGGGCGGCAAGCCGATCCTCGACGCGGGCTTCACCAAGGTCGACTTCTCGAAGCCGGCCGCGGACACCTTCTCCTTCACCCCGCCCAAGGGCGCCCAGGTGACCGAGGGCAAGGACGCGGAGAAGGAGTTCGGCAAGGACGGCAAGCACGGCAAGGCCGGTCACGAGGAGGCGCTCAAGCGGCTGGAGTCGCTGCCGGGGCTCGGCGGTCTGACGGAGGGTCTGGCCGGCGGCGCCGGCGCCGAGGGCGGCGAGACGAAGGTCATCGGCGAGGGCTGGGCCACGATCGCGGAGATCAGCGTGCCGGGCGGCAAGGGTCTGAACGCGGTCAAGGGTGAGAAGGACGTCCCGAAGCAGGCCCAGACCTTCCTGGACTCCATCGGCGACAAGGTCTCCGGGAAGTTCGGCGAGGGCCGGATCCTGTCGACCCGCGTGGTCAACGCGCTCGTGACGGACAACGGCAAGGTGTACGTCGGTGCGGTCACCAAGGACGCGCTGCTGAAGGCGGCCAACGCCGCCGGGTAGTCCGGCGTCGTACGGAGACGGCGAGGGGTGGCCCGGGACGTGTGTCCCGGGCCACCCCTCGCCCGTTCCGGTGTTCCGTACAGCGCGGCCGCTGTACGGTTGACGGCATGTCGAGACACGTCACCATCCGCCTGGACGAGGAGTTCCACGACCGCCTGAAGGCGCGGGCGGCGGCCCTGGGGACGACCGTCACCGCACTGATCACCGAGGTCACCGAGCGCGAACTGGACCAGGACCGGCGCGACTTCCTCGCCGGCATCGAGGAGTTCGCCGACCACTGGGGCTACTTCCAGAAGCGGTTCGGCACTTGAAGATCACCGAGGAGTGGGCCTGGACGGCACTGGCCCACCACCTGCCCTCCGACCCGGCGGTCTGGGACCCCTCGGGCGTGGTCGCCGCGGTGGCCCGCCACCAGAGCGACCTGGTGATGCTGCCGGACGCGCCGCCCCCCGACATCGCCTGGCGGGCCGCCGCGTTCCTGCACACGCTGGCCGTGTGCCCGGCGCTGGAATCGCCGATGAACGAGTTCTACGCCGCCGCCGCGACCCGCTCGTACCTGCGGGTGGCCGGGGCGGACCGGCTCCCCTCGCCCGAACTCCTCGGCGACCTGGTCGAGGCGGCCAAGCTGGGGAAGGCCGACATCGCGGCCGTCGCCGACGAACTCCGCTCACGCATCGAACCCGCTCCCGTGGAACTCTGACCACGGGAGCGGGTTCGTTTCCTCAGCCTCGGCGGGCGGTCGTCCGCGGCCGGCTCAGAAGGTGATCTTCCAGCTGTTGATGTAGCCGACGTCCTGGGCCGCGGCGTCGCGCACCCGCAGGTTCCAGACACCGTTCGCGACCTCGCTGGAGGCGTTGACGGTGTAGCTCTGGACGATGTTGTCGGCGCTGCCACCGGTGCGGTTGTGCAGGTTGTAGACCGAGCCGTCCGGGGCCACCAGGTCCACGATCAGGTCACCGCGGTAGGTGTGGACGATGTTCACGTCCACCTTGGTGGTGGCCGGCGCGTTGCCCGTGACGCCGGAGACCGTGATCGGCGAGTTCACCGCGGCCGCGGGGGAGTCCGGGATGTTGACGTCCGTGGTGTTCTCGAAGGACGGGCCGGGCGGGACCGGCGTCGAGGCGCCCAGGTTCCAGATCGCGTAGGCGACGGCGTCGCTGTTCCGGTCGAGCGCGGTGTCGTTGATGTTCGACGTGGTGTCGCACGAGGAGTGGTAGCAGCGGTCGAAGGACTGCCCGGCCGTGCCGCCCCACTTCTGTGCCTGGGCGCTGGTCTTCGTGTTGCTGGCGCCCGTGAAGAGGCCGCCCACGGCGATGCCCACGTTCTTGAACGACGCGTGGTCGGACCGGCCGTCGCCCTCGGTCTCGATCTCCGTCGGGACGCCGATGCCCGCGAAGTAGGTCTTGAAGGTCTGCTCGATCGTGGGGTCGTCGTCGTAGACGAAGTAGCCCGGGTTCGGCGAGCCGATCATGTCGAAGTTCAGGTAGCCCGAGATCTTCGCGCGCTCCGCGCTGGGCAGCTGGTTCACGTAGTACTTCGACCCGACGAGGCCCAGCTCCTCCGCGCCCCACCAGCCGAAGCGGAGGTGCTTGGTGGGCTGGAGCCCGGCCCGGGAGACGGCCAGCGCGGTCTCCAGGACGGCGGCGGAACCCGAGCCGTTGTCGTTGATGCCGGGACCCGAGCTGACCGAGTCGAGGTGCGAGCCGGCCATCAGGACCGAGTTCGGGTCGCCGCCGGGCCAGTCGGCGATCAGGTTGTAGCCCGTGGCACCGCTGGAGGTGAAGGTCTGCAGCGTGGTGGTGTAGCCGGCGGCGTCGAGCTTGGCCTTCACGTAGTCGATCGAGGCCTTGTAGCCGGTGCGCCCGTGCGCGCGGTTGCCGCCGTTGTTCGTCGCGATCGTCTGGAGCTGGGACAGGTGCGCCTTGACGTTCGCGAGGGGTATGTCCGGCGGGGTGGGCGCTGCGGCCGCGGCCGCGGGGGCGGCGAGCGCGGCGGGGGCGGTGGAGGCGAACAGGCCCGCGACCGCGAGTGCGGTCACGGCGGCCAGCCGCCGGGGGACGGAGAGGCTCATGTGGGGGCTCCGGTATTCCGAACGGGGACAGAACGGAACGTGCGAGGTCAGTGCAGTGGAGCGGCTCGAGCGGCAAGAGCTGTCCTGGCGGCAGCAGCTGTCCGAGCTGGTGGAGCGACCGTGCGTGCCTGATGTTCAGTGAGAGCTTGACTCTCCGTCAAGAGCCTTATTCGGTCAGGTGTGTTCGTCATACGGACAAGCGCCCGTACGGAAGTCCGTACGGGCGCCTGCGCGTGTGAGGCTGGAGGGTTGGGCGGTTACGAGGGGGACGCGGCCTCCCGCACCGGCGCGGCCTCCGCCGCCTGCGCCGTGCGCCGCCCCAGCTCGGCCCGCGTACGGCGCGCGGTGCGCAGCGCGTCCCAGGTCAGCAGCACCAGCGCGGCCCACACCAGGGCGAAGCCGGCCCACCGCTCGGGCGGCATGGCCTCGTGGAAGTACAGGACGCCGAGGGCGAACTGGAAGACGGGCGCGAGGTACTGGAGCATCCCCAGCGTCGACAGCGGCACCCGGATCGCGGCGGCGCCGAAGCAGACCAGCGGTACGGCGGTCACGACACCGGTCGCGGCGAGCAGGGCCGCGTGCCCCGTGCCCTCGGTGCCGAAGGTGGACCGTCCCGCGGAGCCGAGCCAGAGCAGGTAGGCGAGGGCGGGCAGGAACTGGATGGCGGTCTCGGCCGCGAGGGACTCCAGTCCGCCGAGGTTGACCTTCTTCTTGATCAGGCCGTACGTGCCGAACGAGAAGGCCAGCGTCAGCGCGATCCAGGGCGGTCGCCCGTACCCGATGGCGAGCACCAGCACCGCCGCGAAGCCGATGCCGACCGCGACCCACTGCAGGGGCCGCAGCCGCTCGCCGAGCAGCAGCACGCCCATGGCGATCACGACCAGGGGGTTGGCGAAGTAGCCGAGCGAGGCCTCGACGACGTGGTCGTTGTTGACGGCCCAGATGTAGACGCCCCAGTTCACCGTGATCACGGCGGCCGCGGCGGCGGTCAGCGCCAGCCGGCGCGGCTGGCGCACCAGCTCGCGTATCCAGCCCCAGCGGCGCAGGGCCAGCAGCGCCACGCCCACCACGGCCAGGGACCACACCATCCGGTGCGCGAGGATCTCGACCGCCCCGGACGGCTTCAGCAGCGGCCAGAAGAGGGGGACCAGCCCCCACATGCCGTAGGCGCCGAACCCGTACAGCAGCCCTGTCCGCTGCTCACTGCGTACCTTCACGGACCCTCCAGAGCTGCCGTACGCCAATCCCTCGACGGTAGCTTTCGGACACCCCTCGTGTCATGCCCGTAGATACGTGACGCTCGTGACCGCATTCCGGACGCAGCCCGGTCCGGCGGGCGCCGGACCGGGCTGACCGGGGAGGGGGCGGCAGGTCAGGCCAGGGCCCGGGAGATGGCCTCGGCCACCGGCGTCGTCGGACGCCCGATCAGCCGGCGCAGGTCCCCGCCGGTTCCGGCCAGGGCGCCCCGCGCGATGGCCGCGTCCACGTCGACCAGGACCGCGGCGAAGCCCTCCGGCAGCCCGGCGCCCTTGAGGATCTCCAGGTGCGCGGCGGCCGGCACGTCGGAGTGGACGACCGTACGGCCCGACTGGGCCGCGACCTCGGCGGCGTACTCGGCCAGGCTCCAGGCGTGGTCGCCGCTCAGCTCGTACACGGCGTTCAGGTGCCCCTCGCCGGTCAGGACGGCGGCCGCCGCGGCGGCGTAGTCGGCCCGGGCGGCGGAGGCGATCCGGCCGTCTCCGGCGCTGCCCACCACCACGCCGTGCTCCAGGACCGCGCCCAGGTTGGCGGTGTAGTTCTCGTGGTACCAGCCGTTGCGCAGGAAGGTGTGGGGCAGGCCCGAGGCGAGGATCGCCTCCTCGGTCTCCTTGTGCTCGGCGGCGAGCTCGAAGTCGGCCTCCGGCCCGCCGAGGATCCCGGTGTACGCGAGCTGCGCGACGCCGGCGGCCCGGGCGGCCTCGATCACCGCGGTGTGCTGCGGGACGCGCCGGCCGACCTCGTTGCCCGAGATCAGCAGGACGCGGTCGCCGGCCCGGAAGGCGCCGGCGAGGGTCTCGGGCCGGTCGTAGTCGGCCACCCGCAGCTCCACGCCGCGGGCGGCCAGGTCGGCGGCCTTGGCCTCGTCGCGGACGACGGCGGCGATCTCTCCGGCCGGCACCCGGTCCAGCAGCTCGTCGATGACGAGGCGGCCCAGGGCTCCGGTGGCTCCGGTGACGACGATGCTCATGGTGGTGCTCCTTCGGTGCGGCGGGGACGTGCCGGTGGCGATGACCACTACCTTACAGAAAGCGCTAACTTTTAGAAAGTGAACCGGTCCGAGGGCGGCCGGAGCCCGGACACGCGGAAGCCCGGGCCTCCCGAAGGGGGCCCGGGCTTCGCCGGTGCGGTGCGCCGCCGGGGCTAGCCCACGACCGTCCAGGTGTCGTTGCCGGTCAGGAGCGCGCCCAGATCGCCCTTGCCGCGCTGCTCGATGGCGTCGTCGAGCTGGTCCGCCATCTGCGTGTCGTACACCGGCCGCGCCACGCTGCGGAACACGCCGATCGGCGTCTGGTGCAGCGTGTCGGGGTCGGCCAGCCGGGACAGCGCGAAGGCCGTGGTCGGCGACGCGGAGTGCGCGTCGTGGACCAGGACCGAGCCCTCGTTCTCCGGGGTCACCTCGACCACCTTCAGGTCGCCGGTCGCCGGGTCGCGGACGACGCCCTTGTGGTCGTCGGCCCCGAAGCGGATCGGCCGGCCGTGCTCCAGCCGGATCACGGCCTCCTGCGCCTGGTCCTTGTCCTTGAGGACCTCGAAGGCGCCGTCGTTGAAGATGTTGCAGTTCTGGTAGATCTCCACCAGCGCCGTGCCGTTGTGCTCGGCCGCCGCGCGCAGCACCTCGGTCAGGTGCTTGCGGTCGGAGTCGACGGTCCGGGCCACGAAGGAGGCCTCGGCGCCGATCGCCAGCGACACCGGGTTGAACGGCGCGTCCAGCGAGCCCATCGGCGTGGACTTGGTGATCTTGCCGATCTCGGAGGTGGGGCTGTACTGGCCCTTGGTCAGCCCGTAGATCCGGTTGTTGAACAGCAGGATCTTGAGGTTGACGTTCCGCCGCAGGGCGTGGATGAGGTGGTTGCCGCCGATCGACAGCGCGTCGCCGTCACCCGTGACCACCCACACGCTCAGGTCCCGCCGCGAGGACGCGAGACCCGTCGCGATGGCCGGGGCGCGGCCGTGGATGGAGTGCATCCCGTACGTGTTCATGTAGTACGGGAAGCGCGAGGAGCAGCCGATGCCGGAGACGAAGACGATGTTCTCCTTCGCCAGGCCGAGCTCGGGCATGAAGCCCTGTACGGCGGCGAGCACCGCGTAGTCACCGCAGCCGGGGCACCAGCGGACCTCCTGGTCCGACTTGAAGTCCTTCATGGACTGCTTGGCCTCGGCCCTGGGGACCAGGGAGAGCAGGGAGTGGGCCGTCGTCTCAGTCATTGATGGCCTCCTTGAGGGCCTTCGCGAGCTGCTCCGCCTTGAAGGGCATGCCGTTGACCTGGTTGTACGACCGGGCGTCCACCAGGTACTTCGCCCTCAGCAGCATCGCGAGCTGGCCGAGGTTCATCTCGGGCACCACCACCTTGTCGTAACGCCCCAGGACCTCGCCCAGATTCCGGGGGAAGGGGTTCAGGTGGCGCAGGTGGGCCTGGGCGATCGGGACGCCCGCGATCCGCAGCCGGCGTACCGCGGCCGTGATCGGTCCGTACGTGGAACCCCAGCCGATGACCAGGGTCCGCGCGCCGTCCGGGTCGTCCACCTCCAGGTCCGGCACCTCGATGCCGTCGATCTTGGCCTGGCGGGTGCGGACCATGAAGTCGTGGTTGGCCGGGTCGTACGAGATGTTGCCCGTGCCGTCCTGCTTCTCGATGCCGCCGATCCGGTGCTCCAGCCCGGGGGTGCCGGGCACCGCCCACGGGCGGGCCAGCGTCTCGGGGTCGCGCTTGTACGGCCAGAAGACCTCGGTGCCGTCGGCCAGCGTGTGGTTCGGGCCGGTGGCGAACAGCGTCCGCAGGTCGGGCAGCTCCTCCACGTCCGGGACCCGCCAGGGCTCGGAGCCGTTGGCCAGGTAGCCGTCGGACAGGAGGAAGACCGGGGTGCGGTACGTGAGCGCGATCCGCGCCGCGTCGAGGGCGGCGTCGAAGCAGTCCGCCGGGGTCCGCGGGGCCACGATCGGGACCGGGGCCTCGCCGTTGCGCCCGTACATCGCCTGGAGCAGGTCGGCCTGCTCGGTCTTGGTCGGCAGACCGGTGGACGGGCCGCCGCGCTGGATGTCCACGATCAACAGCGGCAGCTCCAGCGAGACCGCCAGGCCGATCGTCTCCGACTTCAGCGCGACACCCGGGCCGGAGGTGGTCGTCACGGCCAGCGCGCCGCCGAACGCCGCGCCCAGGGCCGCGCCGATGCCCGCGATCTCGTCCTCGGCCTGAAAGGTCCGCACGCCGAAGTTCTTGTGCTTGCTCAGCTCGTGCAGGATGTCCGAGGCCGGGGTGATCGGGTACGAGCCCAGGTAGAGCGGCAGGTCGGCCTGCCGGGAGGCGGCGACCAGGCCGTACGAGAGGGCCAGGTTCCCCGAGATGTTCCGGTAGGTGCCGGGCGGGAAGGCCCGGCTGGCCGGCGCCACCTCGTAGGAGACGGCGAAGTCCTCGGTCGTCTCGCCGAAGTTCCAGCCGGCCCGGAAGGCGGCCACGTTCGCCTCGGCGATGTCCGGCTTCTTGGCGAACTTCTGCCGCAGGAAGTTCTCCGTGCCCTCGGTGGGCCGGTGGTACATCCAGCTCAGCAGGCCCAGCGCGAACATGTTCTTGCTGCGCTCGGCCTCCTTGCGGGAGAGCCCGAAGTCCTTCAGGGCCTCGACCGTCAGGGTGGTCAGCGGTACCGGGTGGACGCTGTACGCGTCGAGCGAGCCGTCTTCCAGCGGCGAGGTCTCGTAGCCGACCTTGGCCATCGGGCGCTTGGTGAACTCATCGGTGTTGATGATGATCTCCGCGCCGCGCGGCACGTCGCCGATGTTCGCCTTGAGCGCCGCCGGGTTCATCGCCACCAGGACGTTCGGGGCGTCGCCCGGCGTCAGGATGTCGTGGTCGGCGAAATGCAGCTGGAAAGAGGAAACGCCCGGCAGGGTGCCTGCGGGCGCGCGGATTTCGGCGGGGAAGTTCGGAAGCGTCGAAAGATCGTTGCCGAAGGACGCCGTCTCGGAGGTGAAACGGTCACCCGTCAGCTGCATGCCGTCACCCGAGTCACCCGCGAAACGGATGATCACGCGGTCGAGCTTGCGGACTTCCTTTTCGCCCTGCGCCGCCGCGCCGCCGGCGTCCGCGGGCGTGCGCTGTTCCCCGACGACGGCCTCATCGGCCCCGTCGGCCTGCTCGGCTGGGCTACTGACCTGGCTGGTCACTGAACTGGACCTCCTTCGAGGCGTGAGCGTCCCAAGGCCAACCCTACGTCGGTAAGGGTGCCCTTCCTGGGGCCTCTCATATGCTGGACGCAGAAATGAGACGCCATCCGTGTGAGACGGCTTGCCATGGGCGGATATTCCGGCTTCCGGCTAGCTGACAGAGTGTCAGGTAGTCAGGAATTCAGGTAGGTGAGAACGGCGAGCACCCGCCGGTGATCCCCGTCACTCGGTGACAGGCCGAGCTTCATGAAGATGTTGCTGACGTGCTTCTCCACCGCGCCGTCGCTGACGACCAGCTGCCTGGCGATCGCGGAATTCGTCCGGCCCTCGGCCATCAGGCCCAGCACCTCGCGCTCCCGCGGGGTCAGCCCCGCCAGTACGTCCTGCTTGCGGCTGCGGCCCAGCAGCTGGGCGACGACCTCGGGGTCGAGGGCGGTGCCGCCCCGCGCCACGCGGACCACGGCGTCCACGAACTCTCGTACCTCGGCTACCCGGTCCTTGAGCAGGTAGCCGACTCCGGTGCTGGACCCGGCCAGCAGCTCCGTGGCGTACTGCTCCTCCACGTACTGCGACAGGACCAGCACGCCTATGCCGGGGTGGTCGCGGCGCAGCCGCACGGCGGCCCGTACGCCCTCGTCGGTGTGCGTGGGCGGCATCCGCACGTCGGCGACCACCACGTCCGGCAGGCCGTCCTCGGCCGCGAGGTCCGCGACCGTCTTGAGCAGGGCCTCCGCGTCCCCGACGCCCGCCACGACGTCGTGCCCCCGATCGGTCAGCAGCCGGGTCAGGCCCTCACGGAGCAGCACTGAATCCTCGGCGATGACCACCCGCACCCTGTCCTGCTCCACGTCTCAACCGCTCCCGCGTTCGCTCGTGCCGTGCCGGCGTGCCGTGTCCGGCGGTACGAGCCAAGCATCGCAGTCTCGTGGGTGGGTTGAGGCCAGCCGGGGCACCCGGCGGGGTGCGGGTTTTCGCTTTTCATGGATCCGCAACGGTGCCGCCGCGCGGCGGCACCGTTGCGGAGGCGGGGCCCCCCCCCCCGGGGGGGGGGGCCCCCCCCCGGCCCCCGGGTCGCGAACCCCCCCCCCCCC
>NZ_JBIVYX010000005.1:272836-373749 GCF_044759225.1 Streptomyces sp. NPDC101132 | reverse complement strand
TCTCCGCACCGGGCCCGCCGCGCGGCGCCCCGGTGGCGGGGGCCCCCCCCCCGCCCGGGCGGAGGGTCCGCCTCCGTAGGCGCGGCGGGTCAGCCCCGCCAGGGCAGCTCGGCCGTGACCGTCGTACCGCCGCCCTCCGCCGAGTCGACGACCAGGACGCCGTCCACCGCGTCCAGCCGCTCCGTCAGCCCCGCGAGCCCGCCGCCCGCGCCGGCCCGCGCCCCGCCGGCGCCGTCGTCGGCCACCTGGAGCAGCAGCCGGTCGCCCGACCGCCACACGTCCACGCTCGCCGTGCGGGCCCTGGCGTGCTTGCTGACGTTCTGCAGCAGCTCGGAGACCGTGAAGTACGCGATGCCCTCGATCGCGGCGGCGGGCCGGCCGGGGAGGTCCACCCGTACCCGGACCGGCACGGTGCAGCGGGCGGCCACCGCGGAGAGCGCGGCGTCGAGACCGCGGTCGGTGAGGACCGCCGGGTGGATCCCGCGGGCCAGGTCCCGCAGCTCCTGGAGGGCGATCTTCACCTCGCCGTGCGCCTCGTCGACCATCCGCGCCGCGGCACCCGGGTCCTCCGCCAGCTTCTCCTTGGCCAGGCCGAGGTCCATGGCCAGCGCGACCAGCCGGGCCTGGGCGCCGTCGTGCAGGTCCCGCTCGATGCGCCGCAGGTCGGCGGCGGCGGTGTCGACCACCACGCCCCGGTCCGACTCCAGCTCGGTCACCCGCGTGGCCAGCCGGGACGGCCCGAGCAGCCCGGCCACCAGCATCCGGTCGACGGCGGTCAGGCCCCGCACCACCCAGGGCGTGACCAGCACGAGCACGATGCCGATCAGGGACGCGCCGGCGATCCGGAGCGGGCCCTCCAGGTAGAGGCCGTTGCCGTGGCCGTCACCGTAGAGCTGGAGGCCGGGCTGGTCGGTGAAGGTGGGGAAGACCCAGTACCAGGCGGGGTACAGCGCCATCGACCAGCCGTAGGCCATGAGCGTCAGGGCCAGGCAGAAGGAGAAGACCGTCCACGGGAAGTGGATCACCATGTAGAGGGCGTGGCGCCAGTTCGCACCGCTCCTGAGCATCGCGCCCATCCAGGAGAGCGCCCCCGCCCTGCGCCGCGGTTCCGGCTCCGGGTCGGCGACGTCCAGGCCCAGCATGGTCCGCGCCCGGGCCCGCTCGACGGCCCCGAAGCCCCGGAAGACCCCGAGGGAGGCGGCGAGCAGCGGGACGCCGAGGAAGGTCACCAGCAGGCCGGCGCCCGCGGAGAGCAGTGTGATCGCGACGCAGAAGTACAGGGTGGCGAACGGGAAGCCGATCATGACGTACCCGAACTCGCGCCAGGTGCGCCCCTCGAAGGGGGCGGTCAGCACGGTGGACCGCCCGGGCCGCCGCTGATCGATGTCCATGGGAACCATCCGTCCTGTCGTGGCCGGGCCCGTCCCGGCCCGCCGGGCCGCCGCTGCCGCCGCTTCCGTTCGTACCCACAGCCTCGTCGTCACGGCCCCGCCGGGACCATGCGGCGCGTCGGTCTCCTCGACGGGGGGTTAACCCCACCCCGTGCCGTCCGGGGCAGGCCACCCGTACCCGTCCGGGTCAGCCCACCCGGTCCCGCCACGGCAGCTCCGCCGTGACCGTCGTACCGGCGCCCTCGGGGGACTCCACGACGAAGACGCCGTCCACCGCGCCCAGCCGCTCCGCCAGACCGGCGAGCCCGCTGCCCCGGTCCTGCCGGGCCCCGCCCGCGCCGTCGTCGGTGACCCGCAGCAGCAGCCGGTTCCCCGACCGCCACACGTCGACGCCTGCCGTGCGGGCCCTGGCGTGCTTGCTGACGTTCTGCAGCAGCTCGGACACCGTGAAGTACGCGATGCCCTCGATCGCCTCCGCGGGGCGGGCCGGCAGGTCCACCGACACCCTCACGGGCACCGTGCAGCGGGCGGCCACCGAGGAGAGCGCGGCGTCGAGACCCCGGTCGGTGAGGACCGCCGGGTGGATCCCGCGGGCCAGGTCCCGCAGCTCCTGGAGGGCCAGCTTCACCTCGCCGTGCGCCTCGTCGACCATCGCCGCGGCCGCGTCCGGGTCCTCCAGCAGCTTCTCCTTGGCCAGGCCGAGGCCCATGGCCAGCGCCACCAGCCGGGCCTGGGCCCCGTCGTGCAGGTCCCGCTCGATCCGCCGCAGGTCGGCCGCGGCCGTGTCCACGACCACGCCCCGGTCCGACTCCAGCTCGGCGATCCGCCGTTCCAGCTCGTCGGAGGGCGAGAGCAGCCCCCGCACCATCGCGCGGTCGGCGTTCGTCAGCGCCCGGGCGAGGTACGGGAGCACCGGCCAGAGCACGAAGAGCCCGATCAGCGCGACGGAGAAGGTCAGCACGCCCCACGGCAGCCGGATGGCGCCGTACAGCACGCTGCGCCAGCCGACCGGGTCCTTCAGGCTCGTCCACAGCCAGGGGAAGAAGCCGGGCCTGGTGGGGATGGGGGTCGGCTCGTCCACGTGCGTGCCCAGCAGCAGCCGGGCGCGTATCCGCTCCGCCTTGCCGAGCTGGCGCGAGCCGAGCAGGCCGGCCGCCATCAGGGGGAGCCCGATCGCGGTGACGGCCAGGCCGCCCGATACGCCGATCATGAACACCACGTAAACAAATCCGATGAGCGCCATCGGGAGGTTCCCGAGCAGGTATCCGATCTCCCGCCAGGTCACCGCGTCGAAGGCGGGGCGTACGGGCGGGGGCCGGTCGTCGCCGGCGGGAGTGAAGGCGCTCGTGGTCATGGAGCACAGCCTGCCGTGTGCCCGGCGGCCGCTGCCATGGGGTGGCCGGGCCTGGTGAACGGGGGATAACCCCACCCCGCATTTGGCAGGCCCTAGACTCCCGTGCGTAACAGAACGTCGACAGTGGTCACAGAACGAGGAGCGGACGTGCCCGAACGGACGGTAACGACCGTGACCGTGCTCGCGGCCGACTATTTCGAGAGCTATTCGGTCGTCGGCCTGCTCGCCGTGATCGGCGTGCTCTTCGTCGCCGTGGCCTTCGGGGCGGGGCGGCTGCTGCGCCCGGTGGTCCCGACCCCCGAGAAGCTCCTGACGTACGAATGCGGCGTCGACCCGGTCGGCGAGGGCTGGGCCCACACCCAGGTCCGGTACTACGTGTACGCGTTCCTCTACGTCATCTTCGCCGTCGACTCGATCTTCCTCTTCCCGTGGGCGACGGTGTTCGCCGCGCCCGGCTACGGGGCCACGACCCTGGTCGAGATGTTCATCTTCCTGGGCTTCCTGGCCGTCGGTCTGCTCTACGCATACAAGAAGGGCGTCCTCGAATGGACGTGACGAGCCCCGCCCCCGACGCCGGGGGCGCCCGCACCCCTGAGCTGCTCCCAGAGCCCAAGAGGCTGGGAGCACTCGCCCGTCTGGCCCCCGAGCCGATGAAGGTGGTCCTCAACTGGGGACGCCGCTACAGCCTCTGGGTCTTCAACTTCGGGCTCGCCTGCTGCGCGATCGAGTTCATCGCCGCGTCCATGGCGCGGCACGACTTCATCCGGCTCGGCGTGATCCCCTTCGCGCCCGGACCGCGCCAGGCCGACCTGATGATCGTCTCGGGCACGGTGACGGACAAGATGGCCCCGGCCGTCAAGCGGCTGTACGAGCAGATGCCGGAGCCGAAGTACGTCATCTCCTTCGGCGCGTGCTCCAACTGCGGCGGCCCGTACTGGGACTCGTACTCCGTCACCAAGGGCGTGGACCAGATCATCCCCGTCGACGTCTACGTGCCGGGCTGCCCGCCGCGGCCTGAGGCGCTGCTCCAGGGCATCCTCAAGCTCCAGGAGAAGATCGCCCGCGAGTCGCTCGACGAGCGGTACGGCGTCGGGTCCGGGCGGCCCTCGGCCGGCGCGCTGACCAGCGGGCTGGTCACGCCGCCGCCGGCGCCCGGGGCCGGTGCGCCGGCCGCTCCGCCCGCGGAGCCGCCGGCCTCCTCGCCCGCGGAGCCGCCGGCCGACGGCGAGCGGAACGCCGGAGGTGCCGCATGACGCACCCCTACGACCAGCTGCCGGACGGCGCCGCGGAGATCTTCGGCGCCGAGGCCACCGCGGAGACGGCGTACGACCTGCTCACAGTCGACGTGCCGGTCGGGTCCTGGATCGCCTCGCTGGAGATCGCCCGCGACAAGCTGGGCTGCACCTACTTCGACTGGCTGAGCGCGGTCGACGAGCCGGGCACCGGCTTCCGGGTGTGCGCGCACGTCGTCGCCCTGGAGGGCGGCCGGGTGCGCCGCCTGCTGCTGCGCACCACCGTCCCGCACGCGGCCGCCGCGCTGCCGTCGGCGATCGACGTCTACGCGGGCGCGGCCTGGCACGAGCGCGAGACGTACGAGATGTTCGGCGTCACCTTCACCGGCCACCCCAACCTCGTGCCGCTGCTGCTCCCGGAGAACTTCGAGGGCCACCCGCTGCGCAAGGACTTCGTCCTGGCCGCCCGGGTCGTGAAGGCCTGGCCCGGCGCCAAGGAGCCGGGTGAGGGCGCCGACCACGGCGGCCCGAAGCGGCGCACGATGCTGCCGCCGGGCGTCCCCGACCCGAACGACTGGGGCCCGCTCAAGGGCCAGCTGCCCCCGGCTCCGGCCCGGCCCGCCCGTACCCCGCGTGCCGCGGGCGACGCCCCGGCCCGCCGGGCGCGTACCGCGGCGGCCGGCTCCGCGAGCCAGGCCGGCGAGGCGGGGGAGGCCCCGGCGCGTCCGGTACGCCGGGCCCGCTCGGCGGCGGAGGGATCGGCGAGCCAGGCCGCCGCGGCCCCGGAGGCCCCCGCGGCCCCCGGCACCGAGGGCGCGCCCGCGGCTCCGGCCGAGCGTCCGGCCCGGCCGCCGCGCCGCACCCGCAGCGCGTCCGAGGGTTCCGCGAGCCAGGCGGCCGCCCCGGCGGAGCCCGCGGCCGGCACCGGCGCCGCCCCGGCGGAGTCCCCGGCTGCCCGCAGTGCGGACGCCCCCTGGCACAACCCCCGCCCGGCGTTCGACGATGCACCGGCGGACCGCCCGGCCGACCCCACCCCGGCAGCCGGACCCGAGGCGGCCCCGGCCCAGGCCCCGGCCCCGGAGGCGTCACCCGCACCGGACCGGACCCCCGAGCCGGCCCCCGCGGCGGAACCGGCCCCGGAGGCCGAGCCCGCCGCCGGGCCGGCCACCCCCGAAACCGACCCCGACACCACCGGAGGCGACGCGTGAACGACGTCCTCGACGTCGCGCTGCGACTGATCGTCGTCTTCGCGGTCTTCCTCGTGCTGCCCCTCGTCATCGGGCAGACCGAGCACAAGGTGATGGCCCACATGCAGGGCCGCCTCGGCCCCATGTACGCCGGCGGCTTCCACGGCTGGGCCCAGCTCGTCGCCGACGGCGTGAAGTTCGCGCAGAAGGAGGACGTGGTCCCGGCCAACGCCGACCGCCGCATCTTCCAGCTCGCCCCCGCCGTCGCGCTGCTGCCCTACCTCCTCGTGCTGGTCGCCGTCCCGATCGGCCCCGGCGAGGGCGCGGTCGGCCAGCTCATCGACGCCGGCCTGTTCTTCGTCCTGGCCGTGATGGGCGTCGGCGTCCTCGGCAGCCTGATGGCCGGCTGGGCCTCCGCCAACAAGTTCTCCCTCCTCGGCGGCCTGCGCACCGCCGCCCAGCTCCTCGCCTACGAGCTGCCGATGCTGCTGGCCGCCGCCTCCGTGGCGATGGCCGCCGGCACCGTCTCGCTGCCCGGCATCGTGAGCGCCTTCGAGTGGTGGTGGCTGCCCTGGCAGATCGTCGGCGGCCTGGTGTTCTTCACCGCCGGCCTCGCCGAACTCCAGCGCCCCCCGTTCGACATGCCCGTCGCCGACTCCGAGATCATCTTCGGCGCGTACACCGAGTACACCGGCCTGCGCTTCGCGCTGTTCCTGCTCGCCGAGTACGCCGGCATCGTCGTCCTGTGCGCCCTGACCACCGTCCTCTTCCTCGGCGGCTGGCACGGCCCGTTCGGCGGCGACGGCCTCGGCTGGTTCTGGACGCTGCTCAAGACCGCGGTCCTCGCCTTCGGCGTGATCTGGCTCCGGGTGACCTACCCCCGGCTGCGCGAGGACCAGCTCCAGAAGCTCGCCTGGACCACACTCATCCCGCTCGCGCTCGCCCAGATCGCGCTCACCGGCATCGTGAAGGTGGCGATCCAGTAATGCCCCCCATCCCCGGCTCCGGCCTCGCCAAGGGCCTCGCGGTCACGCTGAAGACGATGACCAGGCGCGCCCACACCGCGCAGTACCCCGACGTGCAGCCCGCCCTGCCCCCGCGCACCCGCGGGGTCATCGGCCTGTTCGAGGAGAACTGCACCGTGTGCATGCTCTGCGCGCGCGAGTGCCCCGACTGGTGCATCTACATCGACTCCCACAAGGAGACGGTCCCGGCCGCCACCCCCGGCGGCCGCGAGCGCAGCCGCAACGTGCTGGACCGCTTCGCCATCGACTTCTCGCTCTGCATGTACTGCGGCATCTGCATCGAGGTGTGCCCCTTCGACGCCCTCTTCTGGTCGCCGGAGTTCGAGTACGCGGAGACGGACATCCACGAGCTGACCCACGAGCGCGACAAGCTGCGCGAGTGGATGTGGACGGTCCCGGCCCCGCCGGCCCTCGACCCCCGGGCCGAGGAGCCCAAGGAGGTCGCGGCCGCCCGCAAGGCCGTCGAGAAGGCCGAGGCCCAGGCCGCCGCGGCGGCCGCCGCGGCCGCCCCCGAGGCCGGCGCCCCGGCCGAGGACAGCCCCCGGCCCCCGGCCGCCCCGGAGGGAGACGCGTGAGCACCGCAGCCGCCGCCCTGGCCGCCAGCGGCCACCCCGGCTTCCTCTCGCCCACCGGCGTGGAGATCGCCTTCCTGCTCGTCGGCATCGCCACCCTCGGCGCCGCCGTCGTCACCGTCACCACCAGGCAGCTCGTGCACGCCGCCCTCTGGCTGGTCGTCGCGCTCGGCGGCATCGCCGTCGAGTACCTGCTGCTGACGGCCGAGTTCATCGCCTGGGTCCAGGTGCTGATCTACGTCGGCTCCGTGGTCGTCCTCCTGCTCTTCGGCCTGATGCTCACCAAGGCACCCATCGGCCGCTCCCCGGACGCCGACTCGGGCAACCGGTGGGCCGCGCTCGCCGTGGCCGCGGCCGCCGCCGCGGCCCTGGTCTGGGTGGTCGTCGACGCCTTCCGCACCACCTGGATCGACCTCGACGGCCCCGTCCAGGGCTCGACGAAGGTGTCCGGCGAGATCCTCTTCCAGCACTGGGTGCTGCCCTTCGAGGCGCTGTCGGTGCTGCTGCTCGCGGCCCTCGTCGGCGCCATCGTGCTGTCCCGCAAGAACGGCCCGGAGAACGGCCCGAACGACGGTAAGGAGCAGCGCTGATGCACCTGGCCTATCCCGCCGTCCTCGCGGCACTCCTGTTCTGCACGGGCGTGTACGGCGTGCTCGCCCGCCGCAACGCGATCCTGGTGCTGATGTCCGTCGAGCTGATGCTCAACGCCGTCAACCTCAACCTCGTCGCCTTCGACGTCTGGCTGCGCGACCGGCTCCACGCCGGCCAGGCGCTGACCCTCTTCACCATCGCCATCGCCGCCGCCGAGATCGGCATCGGCCTGGCCATCGTGCTGATGGTCTACCGCAACCGCGGCACGGCCGACGTCGACCGGCTGCGCGACACCGCCGAGGCCACCGGGCCCGCCGGGACCGACCCGACCACCGCCCAGCCCGCGGACAGCGTGACCGGAGCCGCCGCGTGACCACCACGACCCTCGCCGTCCTCGTCCCCGTACTGCCCTTCCTGGGCGCGGTGGCCGGACTGCTGCTCGGCCGCACGGCCCCCGGATTCGTCCGGCCGCTGGCCGTCCTGCCCACCCTGGCCGCCGCGGCGCTGGCCGTCCTGGTCGCCGTCCGGCAGGGCGGCGGCAAGCCCGTCGTCGCCGCGACGGAGCTGACGCCCACCGGCTCGGTCCCGATCGACCTGGCCCTGTACCTCGACGGCTTCGCCGTGCTGGCCGCGGTGCTGGTCGGACTGGTCGCCACCTGCGTCCAGCTCTACTCGACCGCGTACCTCCGCGAGGACCCGCGCTACCCGTCGTACGCGGCCCTGGTGTCCCTGTTCACCTCCGCCATGCTCCTCGTCGTCTACTCCGGCGACCTGATGGTGCTGCTGGTCGGCTGGGAGATCATGGGCATCTGCTCGTACTTCCTGGTCGGCCACTACTGGGAGACCGAAGCGGCCCGCTCCGCCTCCCTCAAGGCCTTCCTCGTCACCAAGCTCGGCGACGTGCCCTTCCTCTTCGGCCTGTTCGCGCTCGCCGTCGACGCCGGCTCCTTCCAGATCACCAGGATCCTCGGTGCCGTCGCCTCCGGCGGGCTCGACCACCCGACGCTGATCGCCCTCCTGCTCCTCGCGGGCGTCGCGGGCAAGTCGGCGCAGTTCCCGCTGCACACCTGGCTCCCGGACGCCATGGCGGGCCCGACCCCGGTCTCCGCCCTGATCCACGCCGCGACGATGGTCGCGGCCGGCGTCTACTTCATCGCCCGGCTCCTCCCGGTCTTCACGGCCTCCCAGGCCGCGCTGGTCGTGATGGCCGTCATGGCCGCGGTGACGATGATCGGGTCCGCCCTCGCCGCCCTGGCCCAGGACGACATCAAGCGCGTCCTCGCCTACTCGACGATCGGCCAGCTCGGCTACATGGTCGGCGCCCTCGCCGTCGCCGACCGCGGTGCCGCCGTCTTCCACCTCCTGTCCCACGGTGCCTTCAAGGCGCTCCTCTTCCTCGGCGCCGGCGTGATCATCCACGCCGCGGGGACGAACTCGCTGTCCGCCATGGCCCGCATGGACGGCCTGGCCAAGCGCATCCCCGACGCCTACTGGACGATGACCGTCGCGCTCCTCGCGCTCGCGGCCCTCCCGCCCTTCGCCGGCTTCTTCTCCAAGGAGGCCGTGCTGGTCGCCGCAGAGCACGCCGCCGTCGGAGACACCGAGCTGGCGCCCACCGCGGCCGGCTGGACGGTCCTGGTCGCCGGACTGGTCACCGCCCTGATCACCGCCGCGTACGCCACCCGCCTCTGGCTGATGGCCTTCCGCGGCCGGGGCGCCGCCGCCCCGGACCACGGCAGGGAGCCGCTCGCCATGACCGGCGTGCTGTGGCTGCTGGCCGTCCCGTCGATCACCTTCGGCCTCGCCGGCTACGTCCTCGACGACTGGTTCGACGGCCACCCGCTCACCCCCACGGTGGCCACCTCCGTGCTGGGCATCGGTGCCGCGCTGATCGGCGCCCTCGTCACGTACGGCCTGTGGCAGCGCGCCTCCACGGCCCTGGCCCGCCAGGCCGCCGGAGCCCGCCCGGCCCCCGCCCCCGGCACCGAACCGGCCTCCGTCGCCGCCGCCGAGGAGGTCGCGTCCGCCGCCCAGGCCCCCGAGGTCGCCGAGGTCACCCACGAGCACCCCGGCGTGCCGACGGCCCCCGCCGCCGACCCCGGCCGCGCCCTGCTGGGTCCGCTGCACCGGCACGCCGAGGCGGGCTTCCACCTCGACGCGGTCTACGCCGCCCTGTTCGTACGGCCCGTGCTGGCCGCCGCCGGACTGGTCCGCTTCCTCGACCGCGAGGTCGTGGACACGTACGTACGCGGCGCGGGCGCCGCACCCCGGCTGCTCGGCACCCTGGTCCGCCGCGCCCAGACCGGCAACGTGCAGACCTACCTCAGCGCGCTGCTGGGCGGTTCCGTGGTCCTGGCGGTCGCCGTCGCAGTCCTTGCCAACGTCAACGCCGGATCGTGAGCCGTGAGTCAGCCGTGATTGATATCAGCGCATCCGTGATGCAGTTCCTCCTGGCGTTCATCGTGGCCGTCCCCCTGATCGGCGCGGCCGCCGCCCTGCTCCCGGCCCCGCCCGGGCTCAAGGGCCGGAGCCCCGAACAGGCGGTCCTGCGCCACGGCGTGACCGTCACCGGCGCCGTCCTGGCCGCCGCCGTGGTCCTCGCCCTCGGCTTCGACCACGACGCCCCCTCGACCATGCAGGCCACGACCGACATCAGCTGGATCCAGGCGCTGAACGTCCGGATCCACCTCGGCGTCGACGGCATCTCGCTCCCCCTCCTGCTGATGACCGCGCTGCTGTTCTTCCTCTGCGCGCTCTACTCGTACTTCAAGCTCCCCGCGGGCCCCTCCGCGAAGGCCTTCACCGCCCTGCTGCTCGTGCTGGAGTGCGGCACCCTCGCGACCTTCGCCGTACTCGACCTGCTGCTGTTCTTCCTGGCGTTCGAGATGGTGCTCATCCCGATGTACTTCCTCATCGCCCGCTGGGGCGGTGACCAGCGGCAGCCCGCCGCCTGGAAGTTCATCCTCTACACGCTGCTCGGTTCCGTGGTCATGCTGCTCGGCCTGCTGCTCATCGGACTGAACAGCGGCACCTTCGACATGGTGGCACTCGCCGCCGACAACGGCCGCGGACTGACCCACACCACCCAGCTGCTGGCGGTCCTCGCCATCGGCACCGGCCTCGCCGTGAAGACCCCGATGTGGCCGCTGCACAGCTGGCTGCCGGCCGCGCACACCGCCGCCCCGACCGTGGGCTCCGTGCTCCTCGCCGGGGTCCTGCTCAAGATGGGCACCTACGGTTTCGTCCGCATCCTCCTCCCGGTCGCGCCCGGCGGCATGCGGACCTTCGCCCCCTACCTGGCGGGCTTCGCGGTCGTCGGCATCATCTACGGGTCCCTCGCCTGCCTCGCGCTCGCGAGGAAGGGCGCCAAGGGCGACCTCAAGCGCCTGATCGCCTACTCCTCCGTGGGCCACATGGGCTTCGTCCTGCTCGGCATCGCGACCATGACCCCCACCGGCGTCAACGGCGCGCTCTTCGCCAACATCGGCCACGGACTCATCACCGGCCTCCTCTTCTTCCTGGTCGGCGCCCTGAAGGACCGCTACGGCAGCACCGACCTCGACACCCTCGCCGGGGCCACCGGCGCCGCCCTCTACGGCCGCGCCCCCCGCCTCGGCGCGCTGCTCGCCTTCGCCGCCGTGGCCTCGCTCGGCCTGCCCGGGCTCGCCGGGTTCTGGGGCGAGATGCTGGCCCTGTTCGGCGCGTTCGACCCGGCCGAGGGCCTCAGCCGCCCCGCCTTCCTGACGTTCATGGTCATCGGTGGCCTGGGCACCCTGCTCACCGCCGCGTACCTGCTGCTCGTCGTGCGCCGCGTCTGCATGGGCGACCCCGCCGCCCAGCCGGCCCGCCCGGCGGCCCTCGCGGACGTCCAGACGTACGAGTTCGCCGCCTGGACCCCGCTCGTCGCCCTCACCGTCCTCGCCGGCCTCTGGCCCGCGGTCCTCCTCGGCCTCACCGACCCGGCCGTCCAGAAGCTCCTCGCAGGAGGCAATTGATGACGGCCACCCCCGCCGCCGACAGCGCCACCGTCCTGACGGCCGCGCAGAACCTGGTGCAGAACGTCGACTGGCTCGCGATCGCGCCGCCCACCATCGCGGCCGTCGTCGGCCTCGCCGTCCTGGTCGCCGACCTCTTCGTGCCGGAGCGGAACAAGGCGCTCCTCGGCTGGGTCTCCGTCGCCGGCCTCGCCGCCGCGACCCTGGCCCTGCTGCCGCTGCGCGCGGCCGACCGCTCCACCTTCTGCGTGGTCGGCGACCCGGGCGCGTGCAGCTACACCGTGGACCGCTTCACGCTCGTGATCCAGTTCCTGGTCCTCGCGGGTGCCCTGCTCACCGCCCTGCTCTCGGTGACGGCCGTGAAGGAGACCAGGCTCCCCGCGGGCGAGTTCTGGTTCCTGCTGCTCTCCTCGGCCGCGGGCGCCGCGCTGCTGCCGGCCTCCCGTGACCTGGCCACCCTGATCGTGGCCCTGGAGGTCGCCTCGCTGCCGGCCTTCGCGCTGGTCGGCCTCCGCCGCGGCGACCGCCTCTCCTCCGAGGCGGCCCTGAAGTTCTTCCTCTCGTCGGTCGCCGCCACCGCCGTCTCCCTGATGGGCGTCAGCTTCGTCTACGCCGCCACGGGCACCCTGCACCTGACGCGGGTGGCCGAGGAGCTGGCGCAGCTGCCGGGCCAGTTCGACGGCCTCGCCACGGCGGGCGTCGCGCTGACCCTGGTCGGCTTCGCCTTCAAGACGGCCGCGGTGCCCTTCCACTTCTGGGTGCCCGACACCTACATCGGCGCCCCGCTGCCCATCGCCGGCTACCTCTCGGTGATCGGCAAGGCCGTCGGATTCACCGGCCTCGTCCTCGTCACGGTGATCGCCTTCCCGGCGTACTCCGACGTCTGGGGCCCCGCCCTGGCGGTGCTCGCCGCCCTGACGATGACGATCGGCAACGCCGCCGCGCTGCGCCAGTCCCCGGACCGCGACCACAGCGCCGTGCGCCTGCTGGCCTGGTCCTCCGTGGGCCAGGCCGGGTACCTGCTGGTGCCGATCGCCGCGGCCGCGTACTCCGACCGCGACCAGATCGGCTCGACCGTCGCGTACGCCCTGATGTACGCCGCGGTGAACCTGGGCGCCTTCGCGGTGGCCGCGCTGGTCGGCCGTACGACCCCCCGGCACCGGATCAGCGACTACCGCGGGCTGTACGCGCGCCGGCCGCTCGCCGCGCTGTCGATGGCCTTCTTCCTGCTCTGCCTGGCCGGCCTGCCGCCGGGCGTCATCGGCCTCTTCGCCAAGGTCACCGTCTTCCAGTCCGCGGTCGACGCGGGCCTGGGCTGGCTGGCCGTGGTCATGGCGGTCAACGTCGTCATCGCCCTCTACTACTACCTCCAGTGGACGGCGCTGCTGTTCCGGGCCCCCGAGGGCGAGGAGGCCGGCGCGGCCGTCGCCCCCGGCCGCGTCCCGGCCCCCGTCACCGTCGCGATCGCCCTCACCGGCCTGGTCGCCGTGGTCACCTCGGGAGCCCCGCAGATCGTGCTGCGGTTCGCGTCCACCGCCCTGTTCCAGTAGGCCCGGCCTCGCCCGTACGGAGCAACGGCCCCGCCCGGCGTACCGGGCGGGGCCGCTGCGTTCCCGCGGGTCCCCGGCGGCCGGCGGCCCGGGAACCAGGCGCCCTCGCATGGCGTTGACCAGGAAGGGAGGGTCCACTGGACCGTAGACCCCCTCGCCGGGTCCCCCTGCCGCACCACTTGGAGGGCGTACCGTGCACCGCCGGCACAACGGGCTGAAGACCGCCGTACTCCTCGGCGGACTGTCCGCCCTGATCATCCTCATCGGCAGCTTCTTCGGACGCACCGGCCTGATCGTGGCCCTGTTCGTGGCCCTGGCCACCAACGCGTACGCGTACTGGAACAGCGACAAACTGGCTCTACGCGCGATGCGCGCGCGCCCGGTCAGCGAGTTCGAGGCGCCCGAGCTCTACCGCATGGTGCGCGAGCTCTCCACGTCCGCGCGCCAGCCGATGCCGCGCCTCTACATCTCGCCCACCGAGGCCCCCAACGCCTTCGCGACCGGCCGCAACCCGCGCAACGCCGCGGTCTGCTGCACCGAGGGCATCCTGCGGATCCTGGACGAGCGCGAGCTGCGCGGGGTCATCGGACACGAGCTGAGCCACGTCTACAACCGCGACATCCTCATCTCGTCGGTCGCCGGAGCCCTCGCCTCCGTGATCATGTTCCTGGTCAACTTCGCCTGGCTGATCCCCGTCGGCCGCTCCAACGACGACGAGGGCCCGGGCCTGTTCGGCATGCTGCTGATCATGATCCTCGGGCCGCTCGCCGCCTCCGTGATCCAGCTGGCCATCAGCCGCTCCCGCGAGTACGAGGCGGACGCCTCCGGCGCCCAGCTGACCGGCGACCCGCTCGCCCTGGCCAGTGCCCTGCGCAAGCTCGACGCGGGCACCAAGCAGCTCCCGCTGCCGCCCGAGCCCCGGCTGGAGACCGCCAGCCACATGATGATCGCGAACCCGTTCCGGCCCGGCGAGGGCCTGTCGAAGATGTTCTCCACCCACCCGCCCATGGCCGAGCGCATCGCCCGGCTCGAACAGATGGCAGGACGCCACCAGTGAAGACCATCCTGAACGTCATATGGCTCGTCCTCAGCGGCTTCTGGCTGTTCCTCGGCTACTGCCTCGCGGGCCTGATCCTCTGCATCACGATCATCGGCATCCCCTTCGGGATCGCGGCCTTCCGCATCGCGCTCTACGCCCTCTGGCCCTTCGGCCAGACCACGGTGGAGCGCCACGACGCCGGCGCCGGCTCGTGCGTGGGCAACGTCCTGTGGCTGATCCTCGCGGGCTGGTGGCTGGCCCTCGGCCACATCGCCACCGGCATCGCCCTGTGCATCACGATCATCGGGATCCCGTTCGGCATCGCCAACTTCAAGATGATCCCGATCTCGCTCTTCCCGCTGGGCCGCGAAATCGTTCCCACGGACGCCCCCTTCGCCTCCCGCTGAGGCACCGCCGCGGCGACGCGCGGGAGCTGCCGCGCCGCTCCGTGCGCAGGTCGGGTGGATTGTCAGTGGGGTGGTCCACCATGAACGCATGAACGAGACCGAGCAGTTGCTGGAGCAAGTCGCCGCCCACGCGCGCGCCTCCCGCGCGGCGCACGACGGGCCGCTCCCGGGGGTCCTGGGCCCCGGGGACCTGGACCGCGCGGAGGCCATACTCGGCTTCCCGCTGCCGCCCCTGCTCGCCGGTCTCCACACCCGTGTCGCGGACGGCGGGATCGGCCCCGGGTACGGCCTGCTGCCCCTGCTCGACGGACCGTCCGCCGCCGTGACGGCGTACCGCGACATGCGGCGCTCCGGCTGGCGCTGGCCCGAGGGCGTGCTGCCGGTGCTCGACTGGGGCTGCGGGATGTACGCGTGCGTGGACTGCCGCAGCCCGGACGCCCAAGTCCTGCTGTTCGAGCCGAACCTGGGCGATCCGGAGGTGGCCTGGTTCGTGGACGCGCCCAGCCTCGCCCAGTGGCTGCGCGGCTGGCTCGACGGCACCGCCTGGTACTGCGAGGACGGCGACGCGGGCGAGGCGGAGGACCTCGACCCGCTGCCGTGGGAGCGGATCAGGACGCGGGCGTGAACCGCCGCCGGGCGCCGTGGACGGCGGCCCCGGAGCCGGCACCGCTGCCTCCGCCGGCACCGGCACCGTGAGCAGCGCGAAGGCCGGCACGACGTACCCGGACAGGCCCGGGCCGGTCATGACCCGCCCCTTGACACCTGAATCGAGCGCCCACGCCGACGCGTTCGCGATCGCGTAGTGGCCGGCACGCCGAAGGACGGGAAACCGATCGCGCCCCGTACGTCCACGGCCGCGGCCGGCACCGCCACCACCGCGGCCGGTCCGGTCACGACCGGGTCGAACACACCCCAGGGACCGCCTCGGCTCCGTCACGAGGCGGGACCCCATCCGCCGCCCGCGGCACTTCTCCCGTCGGCCAGCAGGTCCTCGTCCCCCGTTCGCGCGGCACGTTCCCGCTGCCGCTCGCGCTGCCGCTCCCAGCCCTCCAGCGCGGTCAGGCACGCGTGGTCCAGGTGCCGCAGCCCCGTCAGGTCCAGCCGCACCTCCCGGCCGGCGGGCAGCCGCTCCAGCGCGTCCAGCAGCTTCGGCAGCCGCAGGAAGGTGGCGTTGCCCAGCACCCGTACCCGCAGCCCGGATCCCTCCGGCACCGTCTCGACGTGTACGTGCGAGGTCTCCCAGGCCGACTTGGCCACCGCGAGCCCCAGCCCGATCAGCACCCCCTCGAAGAGGTTGGTCGCCACGACCGCGCCCGCCGTGACCACCAGCACCACCGCCTCGCCCCGGTGCCCCCGCCACAACGTCAGCACCGCCCGGCCCGGCAGCAGCTTCCAGCCCGCGTACAGCAGCACGCCGGCCAGCGAGGCGAGCGGCACCACCGACAGCACCTGCGGCAGCAGCACGGCGAACAGCAGCAGCCAGCACCCGTGCAGCACCCGCGACGCCCGGGTCCGCGCCCCCGCCTCCACGTTCGCCGCGCTCCGCACGATCACGGCGGTCATCGGCAGCGCCCCGAGCAGCCCGCAGACGGCGTTCCCCGCCCCCTGCGCCACCAGCTCCCGGTCGTACTCCGTCCGCGGCCCGTCGTGCAGCCGGTCCACCGCCGCCGCGCTGAACAGCGTTTCCGCCGAGGCGATCAGAGCCAGCGCCAGTACGGTCCCCAGCGCCCCCGGCGACCACAGCGCCGCGACCTCCCGGAGACCCGGCGGCGCCACCGCCGCCAGCACGCCCGTGACCTCCACCTTCGCCACCGGCAGCGCCAGCAGCCAGGCCGCGGCGGTCGCCAGCGCCACCCCGGCCAGCGCCCCCGGCACGGCACGCGCCGCGGCCGGCATCCGCCGCCACAGCACCATCACCGCGACCGTCCCCGCGCCCAGCGCCACGGCGGCCACCTCCGCCTCACCCGCCAGCGGCACCAGCCCGGCCAGCTTCTCCCCGGTCCCCCCGGGCGCCCGCACGTCGCCCACCGCGTACAGCTGCCCGGTGATCAGCACCAGGCCGATGCCGGCCAGCATGCCCTGCACCACGGCCACCGAGATGGCCCGGAACCAGCGCCCCAGCCCCAGCACCCCCATGGCCACCTGGACCACCCCCGCGGCGCACACCAGCACCCCGAGCACCCCGACGCCGAAGCGGTCCACCGCCTCGTACACCAGCACCGTCAGCCCCGCCGCCGGTCCGCTGACCTGCAGGGCGCTGCTCCGGAACCAGCCGGTGACCAGCCCCCCGACGACCCCGGTGATCAGCCCCAGCTCGGCCGGCACCCCCGAGGCCACGGCCACGCCCACACACAGCGGCAGCGCGACCAGCGCCACCACCACCGAGGCGGCGACATCGGCGCGCAGGGCGTCACGCCGGCCGGAGCGGCGGGGCGGTGTGCCCCCTGACGTGCCCGAAGGGCCGGAAGAGCCCCTCGAAGAGCCGGGCCAAGGCATGCGAAAGCCCCCTGTCCACGAAGTGACGTACGTCACCCAGCGTGGTGGGCGCACGGGCCGGGACCCAAGTCGCCACAGGGGGCCGTCGTGGAGCGCACGCCGCACGCGCGCGGCGCACGGCCACCCCGCGCCGAGGGCGTACCCGGGGGGCGCGGGGCGGCCTGAAGAACTACCGGTAGTTCACGAACTGGATCGCGAAGTCCAGGTCCTTGCCCTTGAGGAGCTGCTGTACGGCCTGGAGGTCGTCACGGCTCTTGGAGCTGACGCGCAGCTCGTCGCCCTGCACCTGGGCCTTCACGCCCTTGGGGCCCTCGTCGCGGATCATCTTCGCGACCTTCTTGGCGTTCTCCTGGGAGATGCCCTCCTCGATGGTCGCGAAGATCTTGTACTCCTTGCCGGAGAGCTGCGGCTCACCGGCGTCCAGCGCCTTGAGCGAGATGCCTCGCTTGACCAGCTTGGTCTCGAAGACGTCGAGGACGGCCTTGACGCGGTCCTCGGAGTTCGCCTCCATCAGGATCTTCTCGCCCGACCAGGCGATGGAGGCGCCGGTGCCCTTGAAGTCGTAGCGCTGCGAGAGCTCCTTGGCGGCCTGGTTGAGGGCGTTGTCGACCTCCTGCCGCTCGACCTTCGAGACGATGTCGAAACTGGAGTCGGCCATGTCCTGTGGCTCCTTGAAGTCGCGGGGATTGCTCAAACGGTCGCGGAACCGGACACCTCCGGACCGCTCCGCAAAGCCTAGCCACCGCACCCGGCCGAGGTGCTGATCAATCCGGTGGCGAAGCACCCCCGAGCATCAGGTATCGTTTACGTCGTTGCCAGGGAGCACCGCCGAAAAGCGGAAATCCGAGGCGACATCCCATGGCGGTGTGCCCGAGTGGCCAATGGGAGCGGACTGTAAATCCGTCGGCTTAGCCTACCCAGGTTCGAATCCTGGCGCCGCCACGCGAAGCAAGACCCCCGTACCCTGCGCAAGCGCAGGGTACGGGGGTCTTCTCGTATGGCCGGAACCCCGCGGGCCGGTTCTTCCCGTACGGAGCGGCGCAGGTCCGCATCCCGCCGGGCGGTGCCGTCGTTGACCTCGCATGATGCGATTGACGAAGGGCCGGGCCCTCGCCGTTGGCGGCGCGCTGGCCGGGCTGCTGGCGGGCGGACCCGCCGCGTACGCGACGCTGCAGGGCGCGGAGGCCGGCCGCGGGACCCCGTACTCCGAGACCCGGCTGTACTTCGGCACGGAGCGGCCGGACGGCGGCCCGGCCGTGACGGACGAGCAGTTCATGGACTTCATCGACCGGAAGGTCACGCCCGCCTTCCCCGAGGGGCTCACCCTCCACCAGGGCGTGGGCCAGTGGCGCGACAGCACCGGCACCATCGAGCGCGAGCGCTCGTACGAGCTGACCCTGCTCTACCCGGCCGGCCAGGCCGACGACCGCGACGTGCGGATCGAGGCGATCAGGGACGCCTACGAGAAGGAGTTCGCCCAGGACTCGGTCGGCCGCGCCGACGACACGGCCCGCGTGGACTTCTGAGGCACGGTCAGCGGGCCGTCAGTTGCCCGCGACCGCCTTCACCGCCACCTCCACCGGGGTCGAGCCGGAGACCAGCTCCAGCGTGAGCCCGGCGGTGGCCGGCGTCTCGAGGAGTTCCGCGAGGACGGCCGCCACGTCGTCGCGCGGCACCGGTCCGCGGCCCGTCGAGGCCTCCAGGCGGACCAGGCCCGTGCCCGGCTCGTCGGTCAGCTGCCCCGGCCGCAGGATCGTCCACTGCAGGCCCAGCCGGGTCTGCACGTAGGTGTCGGCCTCGCCCTTGGCCCGCAGGTAGGCGTCGAAGACCGCATCCCCCTCGTGGTGCGGGTCGGCGCCCATCGAGGAGACCACCACGAACCGCCGTACGCGGGCGCGTTCGGCCGCGTCGGCGAAGAGCACCGCGGCGCCCCGGTCCACCGTCTCCTTGCGCGCGACGCCGCTGCCCGGCCCCGCGCCGGCCGCGAAGACCGCCGCCCCGGCACCCTGGAGCACCGCGGCGACCTGCTCCAGCGAGGCGGACTCCAGGTCGCACAGGACCGGTTCGGCCCCGACGGCGCGCAGGTCGTCCCCCTGCGCCGGGTTGCGGATGATGCCCGCCACCTCGTAGCCGCGCAGGGCGAGCAGCCGCTCCAGCCGCAGCGCGATCCGACCGTGTCCACCAGCGATGACGATGCGCATGCCCCGACCGTACGACGGCACGCGCGCCGCCGCTCAGGGACCGGGCTCCATCCGGCCCTGCCGGGGCAGGTCGAGCGCCACCGCCACCGCCGAGTCGCAGTACTCGCGCACCGCGCTGGTCCGCGCCACCACCCGGCCCCGGTGGACGACGATCCGGCTGTAGGCCAGGGAGAGCACCCCGGAGATGCGGTCCCCGCGTACGGCGAGCAGCTCGGCCGGGAAGCCGGCCTCCACCCGCACCTCCGGCAGCCCCATCGCCGCCCGCGCCGCGCCGCTCACCGCGTCGTACGCCTCGGGGGCCCGCAGCCCCGCCTGCGAGGCCAGCAGGTAGGCGGCCTCCAGCGGGTCGCCCCGGCCCACCGGGTTCCCGGCGTCGCGCAGCGCGCCGCTGCCGGCGGCCACCCGCACCCCCGCGGCCCGCAGCAGCCGGACCGGCGCCGTCCGCAGCCCCCGCCGCTCCAGCGCCGCGCAGTCGCCCTGCGGCAGGCACACCACGGTCACCCCGGCGGCGGCCAAGCCGTCGGCGGCACGGGTGGCGACGTCGAGCGGCAGCCGCGACAGCCCGCCGCACGGGCCGATGCTCACGCCCGGGCGCAGGCCGCCGATCATGGCGGTGAGCCGGGCCAGCCGGGCCGGGTCGTCGGCGTCGGTGTGCAGGTCGACCGGGCAGCCGTGCTCGGCCGCCAGCTCCAGGACGGCCTCGGTGTAACCGGTGGGGTCGGGGTCCAGGTCGGGGCAGCCCCCGATGACGGAGGCGCCCATCTTGACCGCGTCCCGCAGCATCGACAGCCCGTCCGCGCCCGCCACCCCCGTGAGCAGCCGCGGGACCGCCACGGCGGTCAGGTCGGCGAGGCCGCGCAGGGAGCGTCTCGCCTGGAGCACCGCCTCGATGGGGCCCAGCCCGTGCACGTCGCCGATGCGCACGTGGGAGCGGACGGCGGTGGCGCCGTGGCCCAGCTGGAGCAGGGCGGCCTCGGTGGCGCGCCGCTGCACCTCGTCGACCGTGTACGAGACGGGGCCCTCGCCGTCCGCGGTGAGCGCGGTGTCGCCGTGGGCGTGCGGCTCGGCCGGGGCGGGCAGCAGGAGGTACCCGCTGAGGTCGACGCGGGAGGAGGCGTGGGCCGGGAGGCTGCCCGCGGTGCCGACGGCCTCGATGCGGCCGCCGCTGAGCCGGACGTCCACGGTCCGGCCGTCGGTGAGGCGGGCCCCGGACAGGAGCAGGGAGTTGATGTCGGCGGGGGCGCCGGAGCCACCGCCCGCGCCGCCGCTGCGGGGGGAGTGGGGTGGCTGCTGCGGCTGGCTGTCGGGCATCGCGCTCCTGCGGGGGCTCTGGCGGTTCCTGGACCGGCGGTGCCCGGGGGCGAGGGCCCAAGATCACGCAGCGTGGTCCGAGCCTAGGGGCCCATGGGGGGAGCTTCACGGAGGAGCCGAATAGTCATACCGGTGTGGTGCCCCGCTCCCCGCGGGACGGGCGGCCCGTACGGGGCGGACGCGTCGCGGGAGACGGCCGGGATACGGGCCGGGAACGCCCCGGCGACGGCCGCCGCACAACGGATTTGGGCGATCGGCGGAAGGCCGTGTAATGTCTTCCCTGCTCGCCCCAATAGCTCAGTCGGTAGAGCGTCTCCATGGTAAGGAGAAGGTCTGCGGTTCGATTCCGCATTGGGGCTCTGGTGAGAAAGGTTCCCCCGCCTCCGGGCGGGGGAGCTGCTCTCATCAAAGCGGTGTAGCTCAGTCGGTAGAGCAAGCGGCTCATAATCGCTGTGTCACCGGTTCAAGTCCGGTCACCGCTACACACAGTAGCCGATTGTGGGGTCGGTCTCCCGATCGGCTACTCTTTTCTGCGTTCATCCGTCCATCCGTCCGTCAAGGAGCACTCACGTGGCTGCCACCGACGTCCGCCCGAAGATCACGCTGGCCTGCGTGGAGTGCAAGGAGCGGAACTACATCACCAAGAAGAACCGGCGCAACAACCCGGACCGTCTTGAGATGAAGAAGCACTGCCCGCGCTGCAACTCGCACACCGCGCACCGCGAGACCCGCTAACCAGCGAGTCTTCGGACCAAAAGGCACAGTCATGAGGTCGTCCCCTTCCGGGGGACGGCCTCATGTCGTTTCCGCTGTTTCTACCAGGAGGTAGTGAGCCATGGCGCTCGACCAGTCCTTCGTGGGGCGCACCTATCCGCCCACCGAGCCCTACGAGGTCGGCCGGGAGAAGATCCGGGAATTCGCGGTCGCGGTGGGTGACGACAATCCCGCGTACCGCGACCCGGAGGCCGCCAAGGCGCTCGGGCACCAGGACGTGATCGCGCCGCCGACCTTCGTGTTCGCCATCACCTTCAAGGCGGCCGGGCTCGTGATCGAGGACCCGCAGCTGGGCCTGGACTACAGCCGCGTCGTCCACGGCGACCAGAAGTTCTCGTACACCCGCCCGGTGCGCGCCGGCGACCGGCTCTCCGTCACCTCCACCATCGAGGCGATCAAGTCGCTGGCCGGGAACGACATCCTGGACATCCGCGGCGAGGTCCACGACGAGACCGGTGAGCACGTCGTGACGGCGTGGACGAAGCTGGTCGCGCGTGCGGCCGAGGAGGCCTGAGATGACTGCGAAGATCGCGTACGCCGACGTCGAGGTCGGCACCGAGCTGCCCGCGCAGAGCTTCCCCGTGACGCGCGCCACGCTCGTCCAGTACGCCGGCGCCTCCGGCGACTTCAACCCGATCCACTGGAACGAGAAGTTCGCCAAGGAGGTCGGGCTGCCGGACGTGATCGCGCACGGCATGTTCACCATGGCCGAGGCGATCCGCGTCGTCACCGACTGGGCCGGCGACCCGGCCGCGGTCGTGGAGTACGGCGTCCGCTTCACCAAGCCGGTGGTGGTCCCCAATGACGACCTGGGCGCGCTGATCGAGGTCAGCGCCAAGGTCGCGGCGCTGCTGGACGACAACCAGGTGCGCGTCGACCTCACCGCCACCAGCGCCGGCCAGAAGGTGCTGGGCATGTCCCGCGCGGTGGTCCGCCTCGCCTGAGTGTGGCACGCGTCCGGAGGGGGCCGGGGTTTTCCCGGCCCCCTCCGTCGTACCCCGGCCCGTCGTGCCCGGCCCCTCCGTCGTACCCGGCCGCCCCACCCCCTTGACTTAGTTAGTTATTAACCACTAACTTGAACTCATGGTCAGGATGAGTGCGGAGGAGCGGCGCGAGAGCGTGATCCGGGCCGCCATGGGTGAGTTCGCCCGCGGCGGGTACTACGGCACGTCCACGGAGGCCATCGCCAAGCGCGTGGGTGTCTCGCAGCCCTACCTCTTCCGGCTCTTCCCCAACAAGCAGGCCATCTTCCTGGCGGCGGCCGCCCGCTGCCTGGAAGGGATGCAGCGGCTGTTCACCGAGGCCGCCGAAGGGCTGGAGGGCCACGAGGCCCTGGCCGCCATGGCCAACGCCTACACGCGGCTGATCACGGAGGACCCCGAGAAGCTCCAGCTCCAGCTCCAGGTCTACGTCACCGTCGCGGCCGCCGAGGCCGCGGGGGAGCACGAGTTCGGCGAGATGGTCCGCACCGGCTGGATGGAGCTCTGGGACACGGTCGGCGTGCCGCTCGGCGGCGACGTCGGCGAGACCACCAGCTTCATGGCGCACGGAATGCTCATCAACACCCTCGCCGCCATGGGCTTCCCGCCCGAGCACCGCGTCTGGGAAGCCCTCTACCCCTCCGCCCGCGCCAAGGGCCGGCTGGAGAAGTAACCCCCGCGCACCGGGGCTCCGGAGCAGGTCCGGGCGCCCCGCGGTCCCGGGCCCACCTCTGTCCACGAAAGTTAGTCATCAATAACTAACTCACTCTCTGGGGAAGCCATGAGCGAGAGCACCCACAGCACCGAGAGCCCGAAGAGGCCCGAGAGCCCGAAGGGCACGACGGCCACCACGGGCACGAAGGACTCCGACGGCGGCACCGGCCTCCGCGGCCCGGCCGTCTGGGCCCTCGTCATCACCAGCGTCGCCGGGTTCATGGCGGCCCTGGACAACCTGGTCGTCACCACCGCGCTCCCCGCCATCCGCACCGACCTCGGCGGAAAGCTGGAGGACCTGGAGTGGACGGTGAACGCCTACACGCTCACCTTCGCCGTCCTGCTCATGCTCGGCTCCGCGCTCGGCGACCGCTTCGGCCGCCGCCGGCTCTTCATCGCCGGCCTCGCCGTCTTCACCGGCGCCTCCGCCGCGGCCGCCCTCTCGCCCGGCATCGACGCCCTGATCGCCGCCCGCGCCGTCCAGGGCGTCGGCGCCGCCGTGATGATGCCGATCACCCTCACCCTGCTCACCACCGCCGTCCCCGCCGCCCGCCGCGGCATGGCCCTCGGCATCTTCGGCGCCGTCACCGGCCTCGCCGTCGCCAGCGGACCCCTCATCGGCGGCAGCCTCACCGAGCACTTCTCCTGGCAGTGGATCTTCTGGCTCAACGTGCCCGTCGGCCTGGCCCTGCTGGTCCTCGCCCGGCTCCGCCTCGCCGAGTCCCAGGCGCCCACCGCACGCCTCGACGTCCCCGGCACCCTGATGATCAGCGCCGGACTCTTCGGCATCGTCTACGCCCTGGTCAACGCCAACGCCGAGGGCTGGACCAGCGCCCCCGTCCTCACCGGCCTGATCGCCGGCAGCGCCCTCACCCTCGCCTTCGTCGTCCACGGCATGCGCGCCAGGAACCCCATGCTGCCCATGCGGCTCTTCCGCGACCGCGGCTTCCTCGGCATCAACATCGCCAGCCTGCTGATGTTCCTCGGCATGTTCGGCTCGATCTTCCTGCTGAGCCAGTTCCTCCAGGGGGTCGCCGGCTACTCGCCCACCGAGGCCGGCCTGCGGATGCTCCCCTGGACCGGCATGCCCATGCTGGTCGCCCCCTTCGCCGGAGCCCTCTCCGACCGCATCGGCGGCCGCCCCGTCGTCGCCGCGGGCCTCGCGCTCCAGGCCGCCGGCCTCGCCTGGTTCGCCCTGATCCTCGAACCCGACGTGCCGTACGCCGCCCAGCTCCCGGCACTGATCATCAGCGGCATCGGCATGGCCATGTACTTCGCCCCCGCCGCGAACGTCCTGATGTCCACCGTCTCCCACGCCGACCAGGGCAAGGCCTCCGGCGCCAACAACGCCCTCCGCGAGGTCGGCGGCGCCCTCGGCGTCGCGGTCCTGGCCTCGGTGTTCTCCGCCCAGGGCGGCTACGAGAGCCCCACCGCCTTCGTCGACGGCACCGTCCCCGCCCTGTGGATAGGCGCCGCGGCCGTCGCGGTCGCCGCAGCCTTCGCCCTGCTGATCCCCGGCCGCCGGCGCACCCCCGCCCCGGCCCCCGCGCAGGCCCCGGCCGAGCAGGCCGTCCCGGCCCGGGTGTGACACGTACGACACCACGTGCCGCGATGCGGTCCGTGGCCACGCCGGTCCGGCGGGCCACGGACCGTACTCTTGTCCACGTGCAGGAACTCCACGACGCCCCGCTCGCCCCGCTGACCACCTTCCGCCTCGGCGGTCCGGCCACCCGGCTGGTCACCGCGACCACCGACGCCGAGGTGGTCTCCGCCGTCCGCGCCGCCGACGAGAGCGGCACTCCGCTGCTGGTCATCGGCGGGGGCAGCAACCTGGTCATCGGAGACGGGGGCTTCGCCGGAACCGCGCTGCGCATCGCCACCACCGGCTTCACCCTCGACGGCACCGCCCTCGAACTCGCCGCCGGCGAGAACTGGAGCGACGCCGTCGCCCGCACCGTGGAGGCCGGCCTGGCCGGCATCGAGTGCCTCGCCGGCATCCCCGGCTCCGCCGGCGCCACCCCGATCCAGAACGTCGGCGCCTACGGCCAGGAAGTCTCCAGCACCATCACCGAGGTCGTCGCCTACGACCGCGTCCTCGGCGAAACGGTCACCCTGACCAACGCCGAGTGCGCCTTCTCGTACCGCCACAGCCTCTTCAAGGACCACCCCGACCGGTACGTCGTGCTCCGGGTCCGGTTCCTCCTGGAGGACGCCGGCGGGCTCTCCGCGCCCATCAAGTACCCCGAGACCGCGCGCGCCCTCGGCGTCGAGGCCGGCGACCGCGTCCCGGCCGCCCAGGCGCGCGAGACCGTCCTGCGCCTGCGCGCCGGCAAGGGCATGGTCCTCGACCCCGCCGACCACGACACCTGGTCCGCCGGATCCTTCTTCACCAACCCGATCCTCACCGACGAGGCGTACGCCGACTTCCTCGCCCGCGTCCAGGACCGCCTCGGCCCCGACACCGTGCCGCCCGCCTACCCCGCGGGCGAGGGCCGGACCAAGACCTCCGCGGCCTGGCTGATCGACAAGGCCGGCTTCACCAAGGGCTACGGCACCGGCCCCGCCCGCATCTCCACCAAGCACACCCTCGCCCTGACCAACCGGGGCCAGGCCACCACCGAGGACCTCCTCACGCTCGCCCGCGAGGTCGTCGCCGGCGTCCACGAGGCCTTCGGCGTGACCCTCGTCAACGAGCCGGTCACGGTCGGCGTCCGCATCTGACAGGTCCCCGCCACCGATGCGCTGTCCTCTGCACGGGTCCGGCGCGGACCCCACACGCCTGGTCGGGCGTGCCGTCGAAAAGGTCGTCGCCTCCTGGCACGTCAGCGACGGCGAGCGCTCCGAGCTGCCCCTCGACGTCTGGCTGACGGACAGCGAGGGCGAGATCACCCGCATCACCACCGGGTCCGACCACTGCCTGATCGTCGAGTGCGCCCCGCCCCACGAGCCGTACGACCTGGGGGAGTGGGGGCGCGTCGAGGTCGGCGAGGACCTCGGCGACCACCCGTTCCTGCGCCACCTCGGCGAGACCGTCGCCTCGGTGGCCGAGTTCGCCCTGCCCGACCACGGCCGCAGCCGACTGGAGATCGTCTTCCCGGCCGGCCGGGTGATCTGCGACTGCCACGAGGGCGACCTCCGGCTCACCCGCGCCCCCGCCCAGGGCGTGCCCGCCCAGGGCGTCACCCACGGCCCCGCTCAGCCGTCCGCGGTCAGCCAGTCGTCGATCCCGGCGAGCAGCTTCGTACGGACGTCCTCCGGCGCCGCGGAACCGCGCACCGACTGACGTGCCAGCTCGGCCAGCTCCGCGTCCGTGAAGCCGTGGTGCCGGCGCGCGATCTCGTACTGCGCGGCCAGCCGGGATCCGAAGAGCAGCGGGTCGTCCGCGCCCAGCGCCAGCGGCACGCCCGCCTCGAAGAGGGTGCGCAGCGGGACGTCCTCGGGCTTCTCGTACACGCCCAGTGCCACGTTCGAGGCCGGGCAGACCTCGCAGGTCACCTGCCGGTCCGCCAGCCGCTGGAGCAGCCGCGGGTCCTCCGCGGCGCGCACCCCGTGCCCGATCCGGGCCGCGTGCAGGTCGTCCAGGCAGTCCCGGACGGACGCCGGTCCGGTCAGCTCGCCGCCGTGCGGGGCCGCCAGCAGGCCGCCCTCCCGGGCGATGGCGAAGGCCCGGTCGAAGTCGCGGGCCATGCCGCGACGCTCGTCGTTGGAGAGGCCGAAGCCCACCACGCCGCGGTCGGCGTAGCGCACCGCGAGCCGGGCGAGGGTCCGGGCGTCCAGCGGGTGCTTCATCCGGTTCGCGGCGATCAGCACCCGCATCCCGAGCCCGGTCTCACGGGAAGCGGAATCCACCGCGTCCAGGATCACCTCCACCGCGGGGATCAGTCCGCCGAGGTGAGGGGCGTACGAGGTGGGGTCGACCTGGATCTCCAGCCAGCCGCCGCCGTCGCGTACGTCCTCCTCGGCGGCCTCGCGGACCAGCCGCTGGATGTCCTCCGGCTCCCGCAGACAGGAGCGCGCCGCGTCGTAGAGCCGCTGGAAGCGGAACCAGCCGCGCTCGTCGGTGGCGCGGAGCCGGGGTGGCTCGCCGGCGGTCAGGGCGTCGGGCAGCCGGACGCCGTACTTGTCGGCGAGGTCGAGCAGCGTCGAGGGCCGCATGGACCCGGTGAAGTGCAGGTGCAGGTGGGCCTTCGGCAGAAGCGTGAGATCGCGTGCGTGCTCCATTTGGTGATCCTGCCGTACGCACGCGCCGAGCGGGAGTGCGTTTTCCCGATCGGGCGCCGCTCCGAACGCAGAAGCGGGAGCTCCGACGGCCCCCCGGAGGCGCCGCCCCAGACCCGCCGGGCCCCAAACGCCTGAGCGGCGCCTCCCGGAAGGGAGGGCGCCGCTCAGGGGGTGGCTGCGGGCAGCTCTAGGCCTTGGCCTCGGCCAGGAGCTTCTGGATGCGCGAGACGCCCTCGACGAGGTCCTCGTCGCCCAGCGCGTACGACAGGCGCAGGTAGCCCGGCGTGCCGAAGGCCTCGCCCGGGACGACCGCGACCTCGGCCTCGTCCAGGATCAGCGCGGCGAGCTCGACGGAGGTCTGCGGGCGCTTGCCGCGGATCTCCTTGCCCAGCAGGCCCTTCACCGACGGGTACGCGTAGAAGGCGCCCTCGGGCGTCGGGCAGACCACGCCGTCGATCTCGTTCAGCATCCGGACCATGGTCTGGCGGCGGCGGTCGAAGGACTTCCGCATCTCCGCGACGGCGTCCAGGTCGCCCGAGACGGCGGCCAGCGCGGCGATCTGCGCGACGTTGGAGACGTTGGACGTGGCGTGCGACTGCAGGTTGGTCGCGGCCTTGATGACGTCCTGGGGGCCGATGACCCACCCGACGCGCCAGCCCGTCATCGCGTACGTCTTGGCGACGCCGTTGACGATGATGCACTTGTCGCGCAGGGCGGGGACCAGCACCGGCAGCGAGGTGAAGGTCGCGTCGCCGTAGACGAGGTGCTCGTAGATCTCGTCGGTGAGGACCCACAGGCCGTGCTCGGCGGCCCACTCGCCGATCGCCTTCGCGTCCTCCTCGCTGTAGACCGCACCGGTCGGGTTCGAGGGGGAGACGAACAGGACGACCTTGGTGCGCTCGGTGCGCGCGGCCTCCAGCTGCTCGACGGAGACGCGGTAGCCGGTGGTCTCGTCGGCGACGACCTCGACCGGGACACCGCCGGCGAGCTGGATCGACTCCGGGTAGGTGGTCCAGTACGGGGCAGGGACGATGACCTCGTCACCCGGGTCCAGGATCGTGGCGAAGGCGTTGTAGATCGCCTGCTTGCCACCGTTGGTCACCAGCACCTGGGAGGCGTCGACCTCGTAGCCGGAGTCGCGGAGCGTCTTCTCCGCGATGGCCTTCTTCAGCTCCGGCAGACCGCCGGCCGGCGTGTAGCGGTGGAACTTCGGGTCGCGGCAGGCCTCCACCGCGGCCTCGACGATGTAGTCGGGGGTCGGGAAGTCGGGCTCGCCGGCACCGAAGCCGATGACCGGTCGCCCGGCGGCCTTGAGGGCCTTGGCCTTGGCGTCGACGGCGAGGGTGGCGGACTCGGAGATGGCGCCGATGCGGGCAGACACCCGGCGCTCGGTGGGAGGCGTTGCAGAGGTCATGCGGCCAATCGTCCCAGACCTCGTACGGCCCCGGCACACCGTTTCAGGGACCGGACGGCACCCGTCCGGTCCTTTCTGTTCGACGCGGCGACCAAGACCACGTACACTCACCTGTCGTTGGTCCTCACCAGCCGCAGATCCGGGACGCGGGCACACCCCGCACCCGCTCGGATGCTGTAGGTTGGGGGACGCAGCAAAGGGTCGTAGCTCAATTGGTAGAGCACTGGTCTCCAAAACCAGGGGTTGGGGGTTCGAGTCCCTCCGGCCCTGCTCCACACTCCTTACCGGATGTGTGCGCAGGTACGTACTTCGATGAACGCCGTGCGGCTCAACCGGGCGCGGCACGGCCATGACCCGGATTCAGGTGAGAGACGTGACGGACGCCCTTGGCTCCATCGACATGCCTGACGCCGAGGACGAGACCCGCGAGAAGAAGGCCCGCAAGGGCGGCAAGCGCGGAAAGAAGGGCCCTCTGGGCCGCCTCGCGCTCTTCTACCGCCAGATCGTTGCGGAACTCCGCAAGGTCGTCTGGCCGACTCGCAGCCAGCTGACGACGTACACCACTGTGGTGATTGTCTTCGTTGTCATCATGATTGCCCTGGTTACCGTGATTGACTATGGGTTCCAGGAAGCCATCAAGTACGTCTTCGGCTGATCCCCGCGGAGGGCGGCGCCTTGATGAGGCGACCGCCCGTTTTCGCATGTTCCACCCCTCTTTGTATCCAGGAAGAAGCAGCCACCGTGTCTGACCCGAACCTGAACGTGAGCCACGACTCCGTCGAGTCCGTCGAGGACGAGCTCGACATCGTCGAGGGCGCGGACGCTGTGGACCCTGACGAGGCCGAGTTCGCGGACGACGAGGCCGGCGACGCCGCCGAGGAGGCCGCGCTGCACGTCGAGGACGACGAGGACGCCGACGAGGCCGCCGACGCCTTCGAGGCCGGCGACGCCGACGAGACCGCCGAGGTCGAGGCCGTCGAGGCCGAGGCCGAGGAGGAGGCCGCTCCGGCCGAGCCCGTCGACCCGATCGAGGCCCTCCGCGACGAGCTCCGCCTGCTCCCGGGCGAGTGGTACGTGATCCACACCTACGCGGGCTACGAGAAGCGCGTGAAGGCCAACCTGGAGCAGCGCGCCGTCTCGCTGAACGTCGAGGAGTTCATCTACCAGGCCGAGGTGCCCGAGGAAGAGATCGTCCAGATCAAGAACGGCGAGCGCAAGAACGTCCGGCAGAACAAGCTGCCCGGCTACGTGCTCGTCCGCATGGACCTGACGAACGAGTCCTGGGGCGTCGTCCGCAACACCCCCGGTGTCACCGGCTTCGTGGGCAACGCGTACGACCCGTACCCGCTGACCCTGGACGAGATCGTCAAGATGCTCGCCCCGGAGGCCAAGGAGAAGGCCGACAAGGCCGCCGCCGAGGCCGCGGGCCTGCCGGCCCCCGCCGTCAAGCGCACCATCGAGGTCCTGGACTTCGAGGTCGGCGACTCGGTCACCGTCACCGACGGCCCGTTCGCCACGCTCCAGGCGACGATCAACGAGATCAACCCGGACTCGAAGAAGGTCAAGGGCCTCGTCGAGATCTTCGGTCGCGAGACCCCGGTCGAGCTGAGCTTCGACCAGATCCAGAAGAACTGATCACAGCTTCTGGGCGAAAGCTTCGGACAGGTCAGACCGGCCCGTGAAGGGCGGTCTGACCTGCTCGGTTTTAAGCCCCGCACCGATACCCGTTATCGTGGTGCGGTATGCCTCCATCCGGATGACCGGGTGGCGGCTGGAAAACTCTCACTAGGACCCGGAGAGAGCAATGCCTCCCAAGAAGAAGAAGGTCACGGGGCTTATCAAGCTCCAGATCCAGGCCGGTGCGGCCAACCCGGCTCCGCCGGTCGGTCCCGCGCTGGGTCAGCACGGCGTCAACATCATGGAGTTCTGCAAGGCCTACAACGCCGCGACCGAGTCGCAGCGTGGCATGGTCGTGCCGGTGGAGATCACGGTCTACGAGGACCGTTCCTTCACCTTCGTCACCAAGACTCCGCCGGCCGCCCGTCTGATCCTCAAGGCCGCGGGTGTGGACAAGGGCTCCGGCGAGCCGCACAAGACCAAGGTCGCCAAGCTGACGCGCGACCAGGTCCGCGAGATCGCCACCACCAAGATGCCCGACCTGAACGCCAACGACCTGGACGCCGCCGAGAAGATCATCGCCGGCACCGCCCGTTCCATGGGCATCACGGTCGAGGGCTGATCAGCCTCTCGCACGGCGGAGCCGCATCTGCGGCGCCGTGTCCCCAGTGGTAGGGCCCGCGCTGGCCCGCACCACGACTCCACACCTGAAGCAAAAAAACAGGAGCAGAAGTGAAGCGCAGCAAGACTCTCCGCGCTGCGGACGCCAAGGTCGACCGGGAGAAGCTGTACGCCCCGCTCGAGGCCGTCCGTCTCGCCAAGGAGACCTCGTCCGTCAAGTTCGACGCGACCGTCGAGGTGGCCTTCCGCCTGGGTGTCGACCCGCGCAAGGCCGACCAGATGGTCCGTGGCACCGTGAACCTCCCGCACGGCACCGGTAAGACCGCCCGGGTCCTGGTCTTCGCGACCGGTGACCGTGCTGCGGCCGCGGAGGCCGCTGGCGCCGACATCGTCGGCTCCGACGAGCTGATCGACGAGATCGCCAAGGGCAACCGCCTGAACGAGTTCGACGCGGTCGTCGCGACCCCGGACCTCATGGGCAAGGTCGGCCGCCTCGGCCGCGTGCTCGGTCCGCGTGGTCTGATGCCGAACCCGAAGACGGGCACCGTCACCATGGACGTGGCCAAGGCCGTCACGGACATCAAGGGCGGCAAGATCGAGTTCCGCGTCGACAAGCACTCGAACCTCCACTTCATCATCGGCAAGGTCTCCTTCTCCGATGACAAGCTGGTCGAGAACTACGGCGCGGCCCTGGAGGAGATCCTCCGTCTGAAGCCGTCCGCCGCGAAGGGCCGCTACATCAAGAAGGCCGCCCTGAGCACCACCATGGGCCCCGGCATCCAGCTGGACCCGAACCGCACCCGCAACCTCCTCGTCGAGGAGGACCCGGCCGCGGTCTGAGCCTGAGCGCTCGCAAAGTGGCAGTCGGGCCCCGCACCTCTCCGGAGGTGCGGGGCCCGATTTGTATTTCCGCGCCCCCTTCCCGTACTCTTTCGAGGAAGCCAAAGACCGCTGGTCGTTGCTGTGCCCGACAGGGTGCGGCGGCCGAAGGATCCGTTGCATGACGGACGACCCGCGCAGGTGACAGTGGAGATGCTCCCGGACTCGTCTGGTCGAGCAAAGCCCCGTGCGCCTGCGCCGGGGCGTTTTGTTTGTTCAGCCCCTTCTGAGCGGTCCTCATCACCCGGAAGGAGGCCGACGCTCTATGGCAAGGCCCGACAAGGCTGCCGACGTAGCCGAGCTCAAGGACATGTTCCAGAGCTCGTCTGCCGCCGTGCTGACCGAGTACCGGGGTCTCACCGTGGCGCAGCTCAAGACGCTGCGTCGTTCGCTCGGTGAGAACGCCCAGTACGCCGTGGTGAAGAACACGCTGACCAAGATTGCGGCCAACGAGGCTGGGATCACCGCACTGGACGAGCACTTCGCTGGTCCGACCGCGGTCGCCTTCGTCACCGGGGACCCGGTGGAGTCGGCGAAGGCTCTGCGTGACTTCGCCAAGGAGAACCCGAACCTGATCATCAAGGCCGGTGTCCTTGATGGCAAGGCTCTCTCCGCCGACGACATCAAGAAGCTTGCGGACCTCGAGTCCCGCGAGGTTCTGCTCAGCAAGCTGGCCGGCGCGTTCAAGGGCAAGCAGTCTCAGGCTGCTCAGCTCTTCCAGGCGCTGCCGTCGAAGCTCGTCCGCACCGTGGACGCCCTTCGCGCCAAGCAGGCCGAGCAGGGCGGTGCCGAGTAATTCGGCTCGCGCATTGATCCGCGCCGCCTAGTGCGCGGGTCGTAGCGGGCCGTAAGTACGCCCGCCTCTCGATACATACGGCACCTGCCGGAATTAGTGGAAGGATCGCCCATCATGGCGAAGCTGTCTCAGGAAGACCTGCTCGCGCAGTTCGAGGAGATGACCCTCATCGAGCTCTCCGAGTTCGTGAAGGCGTTCGAGGAGAAGTTCGACGTCACCGCCGCCGCGGCCGTCGCCGTTGCCGCCCCGGCCGCCGGTGGTGGCGACGCGGGTGCCGCCGTTGAGGAGAAGGACGAGTTCGACGTCATCCTCACCGGCGCCGGCGACAAGAAGATCCAGGTCATCAAGGTCGTCCGCGAGCTGACCTCCCTGGGCCTCAAGGAGGCCAAGGACCTGGTCGACGGCACCCCGAAGCCGGTCCTCGAGAAGGTCAACAAGGAGGCCGCTGACAAGGCCGCCGAGGCCCTCAAGGCCGCCGGTGCCGCGGTTGAGGTCAAGTAAGACCGCTCCGCAGGTCCGCTGACCGCAGAGCGCCCCTGAGGGGCCGCTGCGGGAGCTGCTTGTGACGAAGGGCGATCACCCGTAAGGGTGGTCGCCCTTCGGCGTTCCCGTGACGCTTGGCTTGCTGTGGGGCCTTTGGGGGGTATGGTGATCTTCGTTGCCCCGCGGCAGGGGTCCGGTGATGATCCGCACGGGGCCGGGGGCCTTGACGAACGGCACGCGGCGCGCAATTCTCAGGACGCGTCGCTACGTCGGTCCAGATTCGAGGCATGGATCGACTACGAAGAGGGCAGTACTGATACGCGCTCTGCACACGAGGGCCGCAGCGTTGAACAACAAGGGGAAGGCCTGTTGCCGGACTCCAGAAACCTGGTCTGGACATCAGTGAGCCAAGTGGCTACACTGACCCTTTGCGCTGCCTGTTAGCTGCCCCCTGCCCGTCGCCAGGGGCATGCCCACGCTCGAGCACACCTGATAGATCCTCCCTGACCTGGGGTTTCTCATCTTTGTGTCGGCTGGGACCGGTACGCGCGTAGTGAGTCCGAGCCCTCGGAAGGACCCCCTCTTGGCCGCCTCGCGCAACGCCTCGACCAATACGAACAACGGCGCCAGCACTGCCCCGCTGCGCATCTCCTTTGCAAAGATCAAGGAGCCCCTCGAGGTTCCGAACCTCCTGGCGCTGCAGACCGAGAGCTTTGACTGGCTGCTCGGCAACGCCGCCTGGAAGGCTCGCGTCGAGTCGGCTCTCGAGAGTGGACAGGACGTCCCCACCAAGTCCGGTCTGGAAGAGATCTTCGAGGAGATCTCGCCGATCGAGGACTTCTCCGGGTCGATGTCGCTGACCTTCCGCGACCACCGCTTCGAGCCGGCGAAGAACTCCGTCGACGAGTGCAAGGAGCGCGACTTCACGTACGCCGCGCCGCTCTTCGTCACCGCCGAGTTCACCAACAACGAGACCGGGGAGATCAAGTCCCAGACGGTCTTCATGGGCGACTTCCCGCTCATGACGAACAAGGGCACCTTCGTCATCAACGGCACCGAGCGTGTCGTGGTGTCGCAGCTCGTCCGTTCGCCCGGTGTCTACTTCGACTCCTCCATCGACAAGACGTCCGACAAGGACATCTTCTCCGCCAAGATCATCCCGTCCCGGGGTGCCTGGCTGGAGATGGAGGTCGACAAGCGCGACATGGTCGGTGTCCGCATCGACCGCAAGCGCAAGCAGTCCGTGACCGTCCTCCTGAAGGCGCTCGGCTGGACGACCGAGCAGATCCTCGAGGAGTTCGGCGAGTACGAGTCCATGCGCGCCACCCTGGAGAAGGACCACACCCAGGGCCAGGACGACGCGCTGCTCGACATCTACCGCAAGCTGCGTCCGGGCGAGCCGCCGACCCGCGAGGCCGCGCAGACGCTGCTCGAGAACCTGTACTTCAACCCGAAGCGCTACGACCTCGCGAAGGTCGGCCGCTACAAGGTCAACAAGAAGCTCGGGGCCGACGAGCCGCTCGACGCCGGTGTGCTGACCACCGACGACATCATCGCCACGATCAAGTACCTCGTGAAGCTCCACGCGGGCGAGGTCGAGACCGTCGGCGAGAACGGCACGAACATCGTCGTCGAGGTCGATGACATCGACCACTTCGGCAACCGTCGTCTGCGCAACGTCGGCGAGCTCATCCAGAACCAGGTCCGCACGGGTCTGGCTCGTATGGAGCGCGTCGTCCGCGAGCGCATGACCACCCAGGACGTCGAGGCGATCACGCCGCAGACCCTGATCAACATCCGGCCGGTCGTCGCCTCCATCAAGGAGTTCTTCGGCACCAGCCAGCTGTCGCAGTTCATGGACCAGAACAACCCGCTGTCCGGTCTGACGCACAAGCGGCGTCTCTCCGCGCTGGGCCCCGGTGGTCTGAGCCGTGAGCGGGCCGGCTTCGAGGTCCGTGACGTGCACCCGTCCCACTACGGACGCATGTGCCCGATCGAGACCCCCGAAGGCCCGAACATCGGTCTGATCGGTTCGCTCGCCTCGTACGGCCGCGTCAACGCGTTCGGCTTCATCGAGACGCCGTACCGCAAGGTCGTCGACGGCCAGGTCACCGACGAGGTCGACTACGTCACCGCCGACGAGGAGGACCGCTTCGTCATCGCGCAGGCCAACGCCAAGCTCGACGACGACCTGCGTTTCACCGAGAACCGCGTCCTGGTCCGCAAGCGTGGCGGCGAGGTCGACTACGTCGAGCCGTCGGACGTGGACTACATGGACGTCTCGCCGCGCCAGATGGTGTCCGTCGCCACCGCGATGATCCCCTTCCTGGAGCACGACGACGCCAACCGTGCCCTCATGGGCGCGAACATGATGCGCCAGGCCGTTCCGCTCATCAAGGCGGAGGCCCCGCTGGTCGGCACCGGCATGGAGTACCGCTGTGCGGTCGACGCCGGTGACGTCATCAAGGCGGAGAAGGACGGTGTGGTCCAGGAGGTCTCGGCCGACTACGTCACCGTCGCCAACGACGACGGCACGTACACCACGTACCGCGTCGCGAAGTTCTCCCGCTCCAACCAGGGCACCTCGGTCAACCAGAAGGTCGTCGTCAACGAGGGCGACCGCGTGATCGAGGGCCAGGTCCTGGCCGACGGTCCGGCGACCGAAGAGGGCGAGATGGCCCTCGGCAAGAACCTGCTCGTGGCGTTCATGCCGTGGGAGGGTCACAACTACGAGGACGCGATCATCCTGTCGCAGCGCCTCGTGCAGGACGACGTCCTCTCCTCGATCCACATCGAGGAGCACGAGGTCGACGCCCGTGACACCAAGCTCGGCCCCGAGGAGATCACCCGGGACATCCCGAACGTCTCCGAGGAGGTCCTCGCGGACCTCGACGAGCGCGGCATCATCCGTATCGGTGCCGAGGTCGTCGCCGGCGACATCCTCGTCGGCAAGGTCACCCCGAAGGGTGAGACCGAGCTGACCCCCGAGGAGCGCCTGCTCCGCGCGATCTTCGGTGAGAAGGCCCGTGAGGTCCGTGACACCTCGCTGAAGGTGCCGCACGGCGAGACCGGCAAGGTCATCGGCGTCCGCGTCTTCGACCGCGAGGAGGGTGACGAGCTTCCCCCGGGCGTGAACCAGCTGGTCCGCGTCTACGTCGCCCAGAAGCGCAAGATCACCGACGGTGACAAGCTCGCCGGCCGTCACGGCAACAAGGGCGTCATCTCGAAGATCCTTCCGATCGAGGACATGCCGTTCCTCGAGGACGGAACTCCGGTCGACATCATCCTGAACCCGCTGGGTGTCCCGTCCCGAATGAACCCGGGACAGGTCCTCGAGATCCACCTCGGCTGGCTCGCCAGCCGCGGCTGGGACGTCTCGGGTCTCTCGGAGGAGTGGGCCCAGCGCCTGCAGGCCATCGGCGCCGACCAGGTCGCCCCCGGCACCAACGTCGCGACCCCGGTCTTCGACGGTGCCCGTGAGGACGAGCTCGCCGGCCTCCTGCAGCACACGATCCCGAACCGGGACGGGGAGCGCATGGTGCTCCCGACCGGTAAGGCGCGCCTGTTCGACGGCCGCTCCGGCGAGCCGTTCCCGGACCCGATCTCGGTCGGGTACATGTACATCCTCAAGCTCCACCACCTGGTCGACGACAAGCTCCACGCCCGCTCGACCGGTCCGTACTCGATGATCACGCAGCAGCCGCTGGGTGGTAAGGCGCAGTTCGGTGGCCAGCGCTTCGGTGAGATGGAGGTGTGGGCGCTGGAGGCTTACGGCGCCGCGTACGCCCTCCAGGAGCTGCTGACCATCAAGTCCGACGACGTCACCGGCCGCGTGAAGGTCTACGAGGCCATCGTCAAGGGCGAGAACATCCCCGAGCCGGGCATTCCCGAGTCCTTCAAGGTGCTCATCAAGGAAATGCAGTCGCTCTGCCTCAACGTGGAGGTGCTGTCCTCGGACGGCATGTCCATCGAGATGCGCGACACCGACGAGGACGTCTTCCGCGCGGCGGAGGAGCTCGGTATCGACCTGTCCCGGCGCGAGCCGAGCAGCGTCGAAGAGGTCTGACGGGCCCGGCGGGGGCTCCACAAGAGCCCCCGCCGCCCCGGGACCGTTTCAGACCACTGATCAAGAGACACGACCCCGAAAGAGGGATTGACGCACAGTGCTCGACGTCAACTTCTTCGACGAGCTGCGGATCGGCCTTGCCACCGCGGACGACATCCGTACCTGGTCCCACGGCGAGGTAAAGAAGCCGGAGACCATCAACTACCGCACCCTGAAGCCCGAAAAGGACGGACTCTTCTGCGAGAAGATCTTCGGTCCGACCCGGGACTGGGAGTGCTACTGCGGCAAGTACAAGCGTGTCCGCTTCAAGGGCATCATCTGTGAGCGCTGTGGCGTCGAGGTCACCCGCGCCAAGGTGCGCCGTGAGCGGATGGGCCACATCGAGCTGGCCGCTCCCGTCACCCACATCTGGTACTTCAAGGGCGTCCCGTCGCGCCTGGGCTACCTGCTGGACCTGGCGCCGAAGGACCTCGAGAAGGTCATCTACTTCGCCGCGTACATGATCACGTTCGTGGACGAGGAGCGTCGTACCCGCGACCTGCCGTCCCTGGAGGCCCACGTCTCCGTCGAGCGCCAGCAGATCGAGAACCGCCGTGACGCGGACCTCGAGGCCCGCGCCAAGAAGCTCGAGTCCGACCTCGGCGAGCTCGAGGCCGAGGGTGCCAAGGCCGACGTGCGCCGCAAGGTGCGCGAGGGTGCCGAGCGCGAGATGAAGCAGCTGCGCGACCGTGCGCAGCGCGAGATCGACCGCCTGGACGAGGTCTGGAACCGCTTCAAGAACCTCAAGGTCCAGGACCTGGAGGGCGACGAGCTCCTCTACCGCGAGCTGCGTGACCGCTTCGGCACGTACTTCGACGGCTCGATGGGTGCCGCGGCGCTGCAGAAGCGCCTGGAGTCCTTCGACCTGGAGGAGGAGGCCGAGCGCCTCCGCGAGATCATCCGGACCGGCAAGGGCCAGAAGAAGACCCGCGCGCTGAAGCGTCTGAAGGTCGTCTCCGCGTTCCTGCAGACCAGCAACAGCCCCAAGGGCATGGTCCTGGACTGCGTCCCGGTCATCCCGCCGGACCTGCGTCCGATGGTGCAGCTGGACGGTGGCCGCTTCGCGACCTCCGACCTGAACGACCTGTACCGCCGTGTCATCAACCGCAACAACCGTCTGAAGCGTCTGCTCGACCTCGGTGCCCCCGAGATCATCGTGAACAACGAGAAGCGGATGCTCCAGGAGGCGGTCGACGCCCTCTTCGACAACGGCCGCCGCGGCCGCCCGGTCACGGGCCCCGGCAACCGTCCGCTGAAGTCCCTCAGCGACATGCTGAAGGGCAAGCAGGGTCGATTCCGTCAGAACCTGCTCGGCAAGCGAGTCGACTACTCGGCGCGTTCCGTCATCGTCGTCGGCCCGCAGCTCAAGCTGCACCAGTGCGGTCTGCCCAAGGCCATGGCGCTGGAGCTCTTCAAGCCGTTCGTGATGAAGCGCCTGGTCGACCTGAACCACGCGCAGAACATCAAGTCGGCCAAGCGCATGGTCGAGCGCGGCCGCACCGTCGTGTACGACGTCCTCGAAGAGGTCATCGCCGAGCACCCGGTGCTGCTGAACCGTGCGCCCACGCTGCACCGCCTCGGCATCCAGGCCTTCGAGCCCCAGCTGGTCGAGGGCAAGGCCATCCAGATCCACCCGCTCGTCTGCACCGCGTTCAACGCGGACTTCGACGGTGACCAGATGGCCGTCCACCTGCCGCTCTCCGCGGAGGCGCAGGCCGAGGCCCGCATCCTGATGCTGTCCTCGAACAACATCCTCAAGCCGGCCGACGGCCGCCCGGTGACGATGCCGACCCAGGACATGGTCCTCGGTCTGTTCTTCCTCACCACCGACGGCGAGCTGCGCGACGTCAAGGGCGAGGGCCGCTCCTTCGGCTCCACCGCCGAGGCGATCATGGCGTTCGACGCGGGCGAGCTCTCGCTCCAGTCGTCCGTCGACATCCGCTTCCCGGTGGGCACCATCCCGCCGCGCGGCTGGGTCCCCCCGGTCGCCGAGGAGGGTGAGGCCGAGTTCCAGCCGGGCGACAGCTTCCGCCTGAAGACCTCGCTGGGCCGTGCGCTCTTCAACGAGCTGCTGCCCGAGGACTACCCGTTCGTCGACTACTCGGTGGGCAAGAAGCAGCTCTCCGAGATCGTCAACGACCTGGCGGAGCGCTACCCCAAGGTCATCGTGGCGGCGACGCTCGACAACCTGAAGGCGGCCGGCTTCCACTGGGCGACCCGTTCCGGCGTCACCGTGGCCATCTCCGACGTCGTCGTCCCCGACGCGAAGAAGGAGATCGTCGCGGGCTACGAGGCCCAGGACGAGAAGGTCCAGAAGCAGTACGAGCGCGGTCTGATCACCAAGGACGAGCGCACGCAGGAGCTCATCGCGATCTGGACCAAGGCGACCAACGAGGTCGCCGAGGCGATGAACGCGAACTTCCCCAAGACGAACCCCATCTTCATGATGGTTGACTCGGGTGCCCGAGGAAACATGATGCAGATGCGGCAGATCGCCGGTATGCGTGGTCTGGTGTCGAACGCGAAGAACGAGACCATCCCGCGTCCGATCAAGGCCTCGTTCCGCGAGGGCCTCTCCGTGCTGGAGTACTTCATCTCCACCCACGGTGCCCGTAAGGGTCTCGCCGACACCGCCCTGCGTACCGCCGACTCGGGTTACCTGACCCGTCGTCTCGTGGACGTCTCGCAGGACGTGATCATCCGCGAGGAGGACTGCGGCACCGAGCGCGGCCTGAAGCTGAAGATCGCCGTCCGCGGCGAGGACGGCGTCCTGCGCAAGGCCGACGACGTCGAGACCTCCGTGTACGCCCGCATGCTGGCCGAGGACGTCGTCATCGACGGCAAGGTCATCGCGCCGGCCAACGTGGACCTCGGCGACGTGCTGATCGACGCCCTCGTCGCCAACGGCGTCGAGGAGGTCAAGACCCGCTCGGTCCTGACCTGTGAGTCCGCCGTCGGCACCTGTGCCTTCTGCTACGGCCGCTCGCTGGCCACCGGCAAGCTGGTCGACATCGGTGAGGCGGTCGGCATCATCGCCGCCCAGTCCATCGGTGAGCCCGGTACCCAGCTGACGATGCGTACCTTCCACACCGGTGGTGTGGCCGGTGACGACATCACCCAGGGTCTGCCGCGTGTCGTCGAGCTCTTCGAGGCCCGTACCCCGAAGGGTGTCGCCCCGATCTCCGAGGCCGCCGGCCGCGTGCGGATCGAGGAGACCGAGAAGACCAAGAAGATCGTCATCACGCCGGACGACGGCTCCGACGAGACCGCCTTCCCGATCTCGAAGCGTGCGCGCGTCGAGGTCTCCGAGGGCGACCACGTCGAGGTCGGCCAGAAGCTGACCGCCGGTGCCACCAACCCGCACGACGTGCTGCGCATCCTCGGCCAGCGTGCGGTCCAGGTCCACCTGGTCGGCGAGGTCCAGAAGGTCTACAACTCGCAGGGCGTGTCGATCCACGACAAGCACATCGAGATCATCATCCGGCAGATGCTGCGCCGCGTGACGATCATCGAGTCCGGCGACGCCGAGCTGCTCCCGGGCGAGCTCGTCGAGCGCTCGCGCTTCGAGTCCGAGAACCGTCGTGTGGTCACCGAGGGCGGTCACCCCGCCTCCGGCCGTCCGCAGCTGATGGGTATCACCAAGGCCTCGCTGGCGACGGAGTCCTGGCTGTCGGCCGCCTCCTTCCAGGAGACGACCCGAGTCCTGACGGACGCGGCGATCAACGCCAAGTCCGACAGCCTCATCGGCCTCAAGGAGAACGTCATCATCGGTAAGCTCATCCCGGCCGGTACGGGTCTGTCCCGCTACCGCAACATCCGGGTCGAGCCCACCGAGGAGGCGAAGGCCGCGATGTACTCGGCCGTCGGCTACGACGACATCGACTACTCGCCCTTCGGCACCGGCTCCGGCCAGGCCGTCCCGCTCGAGGACTACGACTACGGCCCGTACAACGGCTAAGGGTCACCGAGAAGCCCCCCGCCGCTCCGAGAGGAGCGGCGGGGGGCTCCTCCGTTTCCGGGGTGCCCCTCCGGAGTCCGTTTCCGCGGGGTCAGGTGTTCGGTGGGTTACAGCCGGTGGATGCGGTCCACACCGTAGAACTCGGATACGCACCGGGCGGCCCAGTCGCTGCGGTACACCCGGGTGTAGAAGGGCTCGGCCAGGTTCCCGATCGGCAGCGGCCGGTAGCCGACGTCCCGGGCCCCGGCGGCCACCTGGGCGCGGATCCGGGCGTTCTGCCGGTCCCAGGCCAGGCCCCGGTCCACCGTGTCGGAGGTCAGCTGGCGCAGCGCCGGCACCAGCGCGGCGAGGGCGACCAGCGCCACCGCGGTGACGGCCGTCACCGCCAGGGCGGGGGCCGCGGGGCCGCCGGCCCGCAGGCGCAGCCCGGCCCACCGGCCCAGCCAGGCCCCGTACAGGCAGAGCGTGAGCAGCAGCGGGGTCATGAAGCTGGTCCACGTACGGGCGTACGTCCAGCCGGTCGGCCCGTACCCGCTGCGCAGGCCGAGCGCCACCAGGAACACGGAGGCCAGCACCAGCAGGGGCGGCAGCACGAACAGCGCCCAGCGGGCCCAGCGCGGGGCGGAGCCGAGGGTGCCCGGGCCGGTGGGGCCGCAGAGGGCGACGGCCAGTCCCAGCAGGAGGCCCAGGGCCGCGGCGGCCAGGTAGGCCTCCTGGGCGGCGATGGTGCGCAGGATCCGCAGCGCGTCGCCCACGGTGGCCGACAGCTCCCCGGGGGAGAGGAGGGAGGCCTTCTCGGGCTGCTGGGCGCGCCGCCAGCGGGCGCCGGGGGAGGTGTAGAGGATGGCCAGGCCCAGGGGCACGCCGAGGCACCAGGCGGTGCACCAGGCGAGCGGGTAGCGGTCCCGCGCCAGCCCGAGGCGGGGGACCGCCAGTACGCCGGCGGTCGCCGCGAAGGCCCAGCTGACCATGGAGAACGGCTCGCTGAGCATCCCCATCGCGACGGCCGTGCAGAAGGTTCCGGCCAGCGCCGCCCGGCGGGCGGTGGTGCCCCCGCGGCGGGCGGCGCGGATGCCGAGGAGCAGGGTCCCGGCCCCGAGGACGGTGGGCAGGGTGTGGGAGATGGTGGCGGGCGCCCAGAGCAGTGCCTGGTACGTACGGGTGCCCGCGAAGAACAGCAGCGCCTCCAGGACCGCGGCCACCGCCACCACGACCGGCAGGGGCACGCCGCCGAAGCCGAGCAGGTGCAGGGCCTCGCGGAGCAGCAGCACCAGGCACAGGCCGAGGGCGAGTGCGAGGAGGGAGGGCAGCAGGCGGGGGCCGGCGAGCCCGTCGGCGTAGACGACACCGGTGACGAGGGCGTTGGTGACCCGGCCGTTCTGGGTCAGGTAGAAGTCCTTGGCGAGGCCGAGGACACCCAGGTCACGGGCCTTGTAGGCGGCGCACCAGTCGTCCGACGTGGGCCGGACGTACAGCTGCAGGAAGATGCCCACGGACAGCAGCGCGCCGGCCGCGGCCACCAGGACGGCACCGCAGCGGACGAGCAGCCGCCGAGCGGCGCCGGGGACGGAATCGCGGCTCATGCGTCGACTTCCTGGAGGGGGAGGAAAGACCTGTCATCCAGTACCTTGACGGGTTCTTCCGCCGTGGCCGGGGACCTTGCCACCAGGACGGCCGGGCGTGGGCATTTGTTTTGACCGGAGTGGATGCGATAGGTACGCTCAGACCTTGTGCCTGGGGTGTGCCTGGGCTCCCGTGCGTGTCCATCACCGCACGCGAGCGTCATCGGCCACCGCAATCCGTACGTTTCCGCGTCTCGCGGAGGTCTGCCGGATTCGACACACCCGACCGCGTGGGTCGGAGTTGTTTCAGGTTAGTTTCACCAACGGCACACAGAAACCGGAGAAGTAGTGCCTACGATCCAGCAGCTGGTCCGCAAGGGCCGGCAGGACAAGGTCGAGAAGACGAAGACGCCCGCGCTTGAGGCCTCGCCCCAGCGCCGTGGCGTCTGCACGCGTGTGTTCACGACCACCCCGAAGAAGCCGAACTCGGCGCTCCGTAAGGTCGCGCGTGTGCGTCTGACCTCCGGCATCGAGGTCACCGCTTACATTCCGGGTGAGGGACACAACCTGCAGGAGCACTCGATCGTGCTCGTGCGTGGTGGCCGTGTGAAGGACCTGCCGGGTGTTCGTTACAAGATCATCCGCGGTGCGCTTGACACCCAGGCTGTCAAGAACCGCAAGCAGGCCCGCAGCCGCTACGGCGCCAAGAAGGAGAAGTAAGAATGCCTCGTAAGGGCCCCGCCCCGAAGCGCCCGGTCATCATCGACCCGGTCTACGGTTCTCCTCTGGTGACCTCGCTCATCAACAAGATCCTCCTGGACGGCAAGCGCTCCACCGCCGAGCGCATCGTCTACGGCGCCATGGAAGGCCTCCGCGAGAAGACCGGCAACGACCCGGTCATCACGCTGAAGCGCGCGCTGGAGAACGTCAAGCCCTCCCTCGAGGTCAAGTCCCGCCGCGTCGGTGGCGCGACCTACCAGGTCCCCGTCGAGGTCAAGCCGGGTCGTCAGTCGACCCTGGCCCTCCGCTGGCTCGTGGGCTACTCCCGCGCCCGCCGCGAGAAGACCATGACCGAGCGCCTCATGAACGAGCTGCTCGACGCCTCCAACGGCCTCGGTGCGGCCGTGAAGAAGCGCGAGGACACGCACAAGATGGCCGAGTCCAACAAGGCCTTCGCGCACTACCGCTGGTAGTCGCAACCCACATCGAGACCGAGAGAAGACTGAAGCCTTATGGCTACCACTTCGCTTGACCTGGCCAAGGTGCGCAACATCGGCATCATGGCCCACATCGACGCGGGCAAGACGACCACCACCGAGCGCATCCTGTTCTACACCGGTGTGTCGTACAAGATCGGTGAGGTCCACGACGGCGCCGCCACGATGGACTGGATGGAGCAGGAGCAGGAGCGCGGCATCACGATCACGTCCGCCGCGACGACCTGCCACTGGCCGCTCGAGGACGTCGACCACACGATCAACATCATCGACACCCCGGGTCACGTGGACTTCACGGTCGAGGTGGAGCGTTCGCTCCGCGTCCTCGACGGTGCCGTCACCGTGTTCGACGGCGTTGCCGGTGTTGAGCCGCAGTCCGAGACGGTGTGGCGCCAGGCCGACCGTTACGGCGTCCCGCGCATCTGCTTCGTCAACAAGCTGGACCGTACCGGCGCCGAGTTCCACCGCTGCGTCGACATGATCAAGGACCGCCTGGGCGCGGTTCCGATCGTCATGCAGCTCCCGATCGGTGCCGAGGCGGACTTCCAGGGCGTTGTCGACCTGGTCCGCATGAAGGCGCTCGTCTGGTCCGCCGAGGCGACCAAGGGCGAGATGTACGACGTCGTCGACATCCCGGCCTCCCACGCCGAGGCGGCCGAGGAGTGGCGCGGCAAGCTGGTCGAGACCGTCGCCGAGAACGACGACGAGATCATGGAGCTGTACCTGGGCGGCGAGGAGCCGACCGAGGAGCAGCTGCACGCCGCCGTCCGCCGCATCATCCTCGGCTCCGGCAAGGGCCAGGGCTCCACGGTCACCGCGGTGTTCTGTGGCACGGCGTTCAAGAACAAGGGCGTCCAGCCCCTGCTCGACGCCGTCGTCCGCTACCTGCCGTCGCCGCTCGACATCGAGGCCATCGAGGGCCACGACGTCAAGGACGCCGAGACCGTCGTGAAGCGCAAGCCGTCCGACGAGGAGCCCCTCTCGGCGCTGGCGTTCAAGATCATGAGCGACCCGCACCTCGGCAAGCTCACCTTCGTCCGGGTTTACTCGGGCCGCCTGGAGTCCGGCTCTTCGGTGCTGAACTCCGTCAAGGGCAAGAAGGAGCGCATCGGCAAGATCTACCGCATGCACGCGAACAAGCGTGAGGAGATCGACTCGGTGGGCGCCGGCGACATCGTCGCCGTCATGGGCCTGAAGCAGACCACCACCGGTGAGACGCTGTGCGACGAGAAGTCCCCGGTCATCCTGGAGTCCATGGACTTCCCGGCGCCGGTGATCCAGGTCGCGATCGAGCCCAAGTCCAAGGGTGACCAGGAGAAGCTGGGTGTCGCCATCCAGCGTCTCGCGGAGGAGGACCCCTCCTTCCAGGTCCACTCGGACGAGGAGACCGGCCAGACCATCATCGGCGGTATGGGCGAGCTGCACCTCGAGGTGCTGGTCGACCGCATGCGCCGTGAGTTCAAGGTCGAGGCCAACGTCGGCAAGCCGCAGGTGGCCTACCGCGAGACGATCCGCAAGGCCGTCGAGCGCGTCGACTACACGCACAAGAAGCAGACCGGTGGTACGGGTCAGTTCGCCAAGGTCCAGATCGGCATCGAGCCGATCGAGGGCGGCGACTCCTCGTACGAGTTCGTGAACAAGGTCACCGGTGGCCGCATCCCCAAGGAGTACATCCCCTCGGTGGACGCGGGTGCGCAGGAGGCCATGCAGTTCGGCATCCTGGCCGGCTACGAGATGACCGGCGTCCGCGTCATCCTCCACGACGGTGCGTACCACGAGGTCGACTCCTCCGAGCTCGCCTTCAAGATCGCCGGTTCGCAGGCCTTCAAGGAGGCCGCGCGCAAGGCCAGCCCCGTGCTGCTCGAGCCGATGATGGCCGTCGAGGTCACCACGCCCGAGGACTACATGGGTGAGGTCATCGGCGACATCAACTCCCGCCGTGGCCAGATCCAGGCCATGGAGGAGCGCCACGGTGCTCGCATCGTGAAGGGCCTCGTGCCGCTTTCGGAGATGTTCGGCTACGTCGGAGACCTCCGCAGCAAGACCTCGGGTCGCGCAAGCTACTCGATGCAGTTCGACTCCTACGCCGAGGTTCCGCGGAACGTCGCCGAGGAGATCATCGCGAAGGCCAAGGGCGAGTAACTCTCCCGAGTTCACGCTTTAGGCTTGTCACCGGATCCCTGGGGCAGTCGGGCAACCGCATCGGTTGCCCCGGGGGGCCGGCATTCCAGCAAAGATCACCTGGCGCCGATGAGTAAGGCGTACAGAACCACTCCACAGGAGGACCCCAGTGGCGAAGGCGAAGTTCGAGCGGACTAAGCCGCACGTCAACATCGGCACCATCGGTCACATTGACCACGGTAAGACGACCCTCACGGCCGCCATTACCAAGGTGCTGCACGACGCGTACCCGGACCTGAACGAGGCCTCGGCCTTCGACCAGATCGACAAGGCTCCCGAGGAGCGCCAGCGCGGTATCACCATCTCCATCGCGCACGTCGAGTACCAGACCGAGGCGCGTCACTACGCCCACGTCGACTGCCCGGGTCACGCGGACTACATCAAGAACATGATCACCGGTGCCGCGCAGATGGACGGCGCCATCCTCGTGGTCGCCGCCACCGACGGCCCGATGCCGCAGACCAAGGAGCACGTGCTCCTGGCCCGCCAGGTCGGCGTTCCGTACATCGTCGTCGCCCTGAACAAGGCCGACATGGTGGACGACGAGGAGATCCTGGAGCTCGTCGAGCTCGAGGTCCGCGAGCTCCTCTCCGAGTACGACTTCCCGGGCGACGAGCTCCCCGTCGTGCAGGTCTCGGCGCTCAAGGCGCTCGAGGGCGACAAGGAGTGGGGCGAGAAGCTCCTCGGCCTCATGAAGGCCGTCGACGAGTCGATCCCGACCCCGCCGCGTGAGACCGACAAGCCGTTCCTCATGCCCGTCGAGGACGTCTTCACGATCACCGGTCGTGGCACCGTCGTCACCGGTCGTATCGAGCGTGGTGTCCTGAAGGTCAACGAGACCGTCGACATCATCGGCATCCGCCCGGAGAAGACCACCACCACGGTCACCGGCATCGAGATGTTCCGCAAGCTGCTCGACGAGGGCCAGGCCGGTGAGAACGTCGGTCTGCTCCTCCGTGGCATCAAGCGCGAGGACGTCGAGCGCGGCCAGGTCATCATCAAGCCCGGTTCGGTCACGCCGCACACCGAGTTCGAGGCCACCGCGTACATCCTGTCGAAGGACGAGGGTGGCCGTCACACCCCGTTCTTCAACAACTACCGCCCGCAGTTCTACTTCCGTACCACGGACGTGACCGGCGTCGTGACCCTCCCCGAGGGCACCGAGATGGTCATGCCGGGCGACAACACCGACATGACCGTCGCGCTGATCCAGCCCGTCGCCATGGAGGAGGGCCTGAAGTTCGCCATCCGTGAGGGTGGCCGGACCGTCGGCGCCGGCCAGGTCACCAAGATCACGAAGTAATTCGTGTTCTGACCTGGTAGCTCTCCAGAGCTGCTGAGAAGGGCCCCGGCCCGCCGCGTGAGCGGTGGACCGGGGCCCTTCCGTCCGTCCGGCGGGTTCTCCCGCGTGGCGGATGCGCCTGCGAAATGTGAGATGGGGTACGCTCCCCGCTTGCGATTGGCGCCCTCTGCGTCATGTATGGCAGACTGTTCAAGTTGCTCGGTTGAGTACCGATGCTGCGCGCCTCCCGCCGGGAGGACCGGAAGCGAGTCCCACAGTACTCGTCGCCTTTATCTGCCCTCCGGGGCAGCAATGGGGCGGACGTACGGGAATCTTCCGGGAAGCGTCAGCGGGGTGCCGGCCAGGCACTCGGTGGGTGTTCTTCCCCCGAAGCGCGGTCTCGGACCGCACCCCCTCTGGCAGGGAATTTCCGTATGGGAATTTTCAGAAGCGGGAGTGCGACACGCCCGACCGCGTGGGTCGGAGGAGAGCGGCGCGGAAACGCGCAGCCGACCGAGTTCCAGAGCGTTCCACAGAGACGAAGGACTACGAAGTAGCCATGGCGGGACAGAAGATCCGCATCCGGCTCAAGGCCTACGACCACGAGGTCATCGACTCCTCGGCGAAGAAGATCGTCGAGACGGTGACCCGCACTGGTGCGTCGGTCGCGGGCCCGGTGCCGCTGCCCACTGAGAAGAACGTGTACTGCGTCATCAAGTCGCCGCACAAGTACAAGGACTCGCGCGAGCACTTCGAGATGCGCACGCACAAGCGCCTGATCGACATCCTCGACCCGACGCCCAAGACCGTTGACTCGCTGATGCGCCTGGACCTTCCGGCCGGCGTTGACATCGAGATCAAGCTCTGAGAGGCGCGGAGAAGATGGCTAAGCAGATCAAGGGCGTCCTGGGCGAGAAGCTCGGCATGACCCAGGTCTGGGACGAGAACAACCGTGTCGTCCCGGTGACCGTCGTCAAGGCCGGGCCCTGTGTCGTCACCCAGGTCCGCACCAACGACATCGACGGCTACGAGTCGGTCCAGATCGCCTTCGGCGAGATCGACCCGCGCAAGGTGAACAAGCCCCTCAAGGGCCACTTCGCCAAGGCCGACGTGACCCCGCGCCGCCACCTGGTGGAGCTCCGTACCTCCGACGCCAGCGAGTACACGCTCGGCCAGGAGATCACGGCCGAGGTGTTCGAGTCCGGCGTCAAGGTTGACGTCACGGGCACGAGCAAGGGCAAGGGCTTCGCCGGTGCCATGAAGCGCCACAACTTCCGTGGTGGCAAGGCGTCGCACGGTGCCCACCGTGTCCACCGCAAGCCGGGTTCGATCGGTGGCTGCGCCACCCCGGGCCGCGTCTTCAAGGGTATGAAGATGGCCGGCCGCATGGGTAACGACCGGGTCACCACCCAGAACCTGACCGTTCACGCCGTTGACGCGGAGAAGGGCCTGCTGCTCATCAAGGGCGCGGTTCCTGGTCCGAACGGCGGCCTCGTCCTGGTCCGCACCGCGGCCAAGGGGGCCTGAGGACTATGAGCACCATTGACATTCTGTCGCCCTCCGGCGACAAGACCGGGACCGTCGAGCTCCCGGCCGAGATCTTCGACGCCAAGGTCAGCGTTCCGCTGATCCACCAGGTCGTCGTCGCGCAGCTGGCCGCCGCCCGTCAGGGTACGCACAAGGTCAAGACGCGTGGCGAGGTCCGTGGTGGTGGCAAGAAGCCCTACCGCCAGAAGGGCACCGGCCGCGCCCGTCAGGGTTCGACCCGTGCGCCGCAGTTCGCCGGCGGTGGCGTCGTGCACGGCCCCGTGCCGCGTGACTACTCGCAGCGGACCCCGAAGAAGATGAAGGCCGCCGCCCTGCGTGGCGCCCTCACCGACCGGGCCCGTCACTCCCGCATCCACGTCGTCTCCGGCGTGGTCGAGGGTGCCGCCTCCACCAAGGCCGCCAAGACGCTGTTCGCCAAGATCTCGGAGCGCAAGAACCTGCTCCTGGTCGTCGAGCGCGCCGACGAGGCCGCGTGGCTGTCCGCCCGCAACCTGCCCCAGGTGCACATCCTGGAGCCGGGCCAGCTGAACACGTACGACGTGCTCGTCTCGGACGACGTGGTCTTCACCCAGGCCGCTCTCGAGTCCTTCGTGTCTGGCCCCAAGGCCGCTGAGACCGAAGGGAACGAGGCCTGATGTCTGAGGCAACGATCACCAGCAAGACCTTCACGGACCCGCGCGACATCCTTGTTCGCCCGGTCGTCTCCGAGAAGAGCTACGCGCTGCTGGACGAGAACAAGTACACGTTCATCGTCGACCCCCGCGCCAACAAGACCCAGATCAAGCAGGCCGTCGAGGCGGTCTTCTCGGTCAAGGTCACCGGGGTGAACACGATCAACCGCCAGGGCAAGCGCAAGCGCACCCGCACCGGTTTCGGTAAGCGCGCCAACACCAAGCGCGCCATCGTCACCCTTGCCGAGGGCGCCCGTATCGACATCTTCGGCGGCCCGGTCTCCTAACGGAGTCCGAGTCGTCCGGAATCGGACGAGGACTGAGAAATGGGTATCCGCAAGTACAAGCCGACGACCCCGGGCCGTCGTGGCTCCAGCGTCGCCGACTTTGTCGAGATCACGCGGTCCACGCCGGAGAAGTCGCTGGTCCGCCCGCTGCACAGCAAGGGCGGCCGTAACAACGCCGGTCGTGTGACCGTTCGCCACCAGGGCGGTGGCCACAAGCGCGCCTACCGCGTGATCGACTTCCGTCGTCACGACAAGGACGGCGTGCCGGCCAAGGTCGCTCACATCGAGTACGACCCGAACCGCACCGCGCGCATCGCTCTCCTGCACTACGCGGACGGCGAGAAGCGCTACATCATCGCTCCGCGCGGCCTGAACCAGGGCGACCGGATCGAGAACGGCCCCGCGGCCGACATCAAGCCCGGTAACAACCTGGCGCTCCGCAACATCCCGGTCGGTACCACGATCCACGCGATCGAGCTCCGTCCCGGTGGCGGTGCCAAGTTCGCCCGTTCCGCGGGTGCCTCCGTGCAGCTGCTGGCGAAGGAAGGTGCCATGGCGCACCTCCGTATGCCGTCCGGTGAGATCCGCCTGGTCGACGTGCGCTGCCGCGCCACGATCGGCGAGGTCGGCAACGCCGAGCAGTCGAACATCAACTGGGGCAAGGCCGGCCGCATGCGCTGGAAGGGCGTCCGCCCGACCGTCCGCGGTGTCGCGATGAACCCGGTTGACCACCCGCACGGTGGTGGTGAGGGCAAGACCTCCGGTGGTCGCCACCCGGTCTCCCCGTGGGGTCAGAAGGAGGGTCGTACTCGTTCGCCGAAGAAGGCTTCGAACAAGTACATCGTCCGCCGCCGCAAGACGAACAAGAAGCGCTAGGAGCGGGTTTAGATGCCGCGCAGTCTCAAGAAGGGGCCCTTCGTCGACGACCACCTCGTAAAGAAGGTGGACGCCCAGAACGAAGCCGGCACCAAGAACGTCATCAAGACCTGGTCCCGTCGCTCGATGATCATCCCCAGCATGCTGGGTCACACGATCGCGGTGCACAACGGCAAGACCCATGTCCCGGTGTTCGTCACCGAGTCCATGGTCGGCCACAAGCTCGGCGAGTTCTCGCCGACTCGCACCTTCCGCGGCCACGTCAAGGACGACCGGAAGTCGAAGCGCCGCTAATCGCGGGGTGGGAACGACTATGACTTACACCGAAGGGACAACCATGGAAGCCAGGGCTCAGGCGCGGTACATCCGTGTCACGCCCATGAAGGCCCGCCGTGTGGTGGACCTCATCCGTGGCATGGACGCCACGGAGGCCCAGGCGGTCCTGCGTTTCGCTCCGCAGGCCGCGTCTGTGCCGGTGGGCAAGGTGCTTGACAGCGCCATCGCCAACGCCGCGCACAACTACAACCACACGGACGCCTCCTCGCTGTTCATCAGCGAGGCGTTTGTTGACGAGGGTCCGACCCTGAAGCGGTTCCGTCCGCGTGCCCAGGGCCGTGCCTACCGGATCCGCAAGCGGACCTCCCACATCACCGTGGTCGTCAGCAGCAAGGAAGGAACCCGGTAATGGGCCAGAAGGTAAACCCGCACGGGTTCCGGCTCGGCATCACCACCGACTTCAAGTCGCGCTGGTACGCCGACAAGCTGTACAAGGACTACGTCAAGGAAGACGTCGCCATCCGTCGGATGATGACGTCCGGCATGGAGCGCGCCGGCATCTCGAAGGTTGAGATCGAGCGCACCCGTGACCGTGTCCGCGTGGACATCCACACCGCCCGTCCGGGCATCGTCATCGGCCGCCGTGGCGCCGAGGCCGACCGCATCCGCGGCGACCTCGAGAAGCTCACCGGCAAGCAGGTCCAGCTGAACATCCTCGAGGTCAAGAACCCCGAGGTCGACGCTCAGCTCGTGGCCCAGGCCGTTGCCGAGCAGCTGTCCTCCCGCGTCTCCTTCCGTCGGGCCATGCGCAAGAGCATGCAGTCCGCCATGAAGGCCGGCGCCAAGGGCATCAAGATCCAGTGTGGCGGCCGTCTCGGCGGCGCCGAGATGTCCCGCTCGGAGTTCTACCGCGAGGGTCGTGTGCCGCTGCACACGCTGCGCGCGAACGTCGAGTACGGCTTCTTCGAGGCCAAGACCACCTTCGGCCGCATCGGCGTGAAGGTCTGGATCTACAAGGGCGACGTCAAGAACATCGCCGAGGTTCGCGCCGAGAACGCTGCGGCCCGCGCGGGCAACCGCCCGGCCCGTGGTGGCGCTGACCGCCCCGCCGGCCGTGGTGGCCGTGGCGGCGAGCGTGGCGGCCGCGGCCGCAAGCCGCAGCAGGCTGCTGCGACCGAGGCCCCCAAGGCCGAGGCCGCTGCCGCCGCTCCGGCTGAGAGCACCGGAACGGAGGCCTGACCGACATGCTGATCCCTCGTAGGGTCAAGCACCGCAAGCAGCACCACCCGAAGCGGGGCGGTGTCTCCAAGGGCGGTACCGAGGTCGCATTCGGCGAGTACGGCATCCAGGCGCTGACCCCGGCCTACGTGACGAACCGCCAGATCGAGGCGGCTCGTATCGCGATGACCCGCCACATCAAGCGTGGCGGCAAGGTCTGGATCAACATCTACCCGGACCGTCCGCTCACGAAGAAGCCCGCCGAGACCCGCATGGGTTCCGGTAAGGGTTCCCCCGAGTGGTGGATCGCGAACGTGCACCCGGGCCGGGTCATGTTCGAGCTGTCCTACCCGAACGAGAAGATTGCGCGTGAGGCTCTGACTCGTGCGGCCCACAAGCTGCCGATGAAGTGCCGGATCGTCAAGCGCGAGGCAGGTGAGTCGTGATGGCGGCCGGTACCAAGGCGTCGGAGCTGCGCGAGCTGGGCAACGAGGAGCTCGTTGCCAAGCTGCGCGAGGCCAAGGAGGAGCTGTTCAAGCTCCGTTTCCAGGCGGCCACGGGTCAGCTGGAGAACAACGGCCGGCTCAAGTCCGTCCGTAAGGACATCGCTCGCATCTACACCCTGATGCACGAGCGTGAGCTCGGTATCGAGACGGTGGAGAACGCCTGATGAGCGAGAACAACGTGACTGAGAAGACCGAGCGCGGCTTCCGGAAGACCCGCGAGGGTCTGGTCGTCAGCGACAAGATGGACAAGACCGTCGTCGTCGCCGTTGAGGACCGCGTCAAGCACGCGCTGTACGGCAAGGTCATCCGCCGTACCAACAAGCTCAAGGCGCACGACGAGGCCAACGCCGCGGGCGTCGGCGACCGCGTCCTCCTCATGGAGACCCGGCCGCTGTCCGCGACGAAGCGCTGGCGCGTCGTCGAGATCCTCGAGAAGGCCAAGTAAGGAACTTCCCGCAAGGGAAGTCCAAAGACACAGCCTGAGGGGTTTCCCTCAGGTCGGTTCCGCCAGGCTCGGCAGGGGCTGAGAGATCAGCCCCTGCCGGGAACCGGCAGACAAACAGGAGATAGACGTGATCCAGCAGGAGTCGCGGCTTCGTGTCGCCGACAACACTGGTGCCAAGGAGATCCTTTGCATCCGTGTTCTCGGTGGCTCCGGCCGCCGCTACGCGGGCATCGGTGACGTCATCGTCGCCACCGTCAAGGACGCGATCCCCGGTGGCAACGTGAAGAAGGGTGACGTCGTCAAGGCGGTCATCGTTCGCACCGTCAAGGAGCGCCGCCGCCAGGACGGCTCGTACATCCGCTTCGACGAGAACGCCGCTGTCATTCTGAAGAACGACGGCGACCCTCGCGGCACCCGCATCTTCGGCCCGGTCGGCCGTGAGCTGCGCGAGAAGAAGTTCATGAAGATCATCTCGCTCGCGCCGGAGGTGCTGTAAGCATGAAGATCAAGAAGGGCGACCTGGTCCAGGTCATCACCGGCAAGGACAAGGGCAAGCAGGGCAAGGTCATCCAGGCCATGCCCGCTGAGAACCGCGTTCTGGTCGAGGGTGTCAACCGGGTCAAGAAGCACACCAAGGCTGGTCCGAACCAGGCCGGCGGCATCGTGATCACCGAGGCCCCCGTCCACGTTTCGAACGTCCAGCTGGTCGTGGAGAAGGACGGCAAGAAGGTCGTCACCCGCGTCGGTTTCCGCTTCGACGACGAGGGCAACAAGATCCGCGTTGCCAAGCGCACGGGTGAGGACATCTGATGGCTACCACTCCGCGTCTGAAGACGAAGTACCGCGAGGAGATCGCGGGCAAGCTGCGTGACGAGTTCAAGTACGAGAACGTCATGCAGATCCCCGGCCTCGTGAAGATCGTGGTCAACATGGGTGTGGGCGACGCCGCCCGCGACTCCAAGCTGATCGAGGGCGCCATCAAGGACCTCACCACGATCACCGGCCAGAAGCCGGCCGTCACCAAGGCCCGCAAGTCCATCGCGCAGTTCAAGCTGCGCGAGGGCCAGCCGATCGGTGCCCACGTCACCCTCCGTGGCGACCGCATGTGGGAGTTCCTGGACCGCACCCTGTCGCTCGCGCTCCCGCGCATCCGCGACTTCCGTGGTCTGTCCCCGAAGCAGTTCGACGGCCGGGGCAACTACACCTTCGGTCTCACGGAGCAGGTCATGTTCCACGAGATCGACCAGGACAAGATCGACCGCGTCCGGGGTATGGACATCACCGTGGTGACCACGGCGACCAACGACGACGAGGGCCGTGCCCTTCTGCGTCACCTCGGCTTCCCGTTCAAGGAGGCGTAAGCGAGATGGCGAAGAAGGCTCTCATCGCGAAGGCTGCCCGCAAGCCCAAGTTCGGCGTGCGCGCGTACACCCGCTGCCAGCGCTGCGGTCGTCCGCACTCCGTCTACCGCAAGTTCGGCCTGTGCCGCGTGTGCCTTCGTGAGATGGCTCACCGTGGCGAGCTGCCGGGCGTGACCAAGAGCTCCTGGTAAATCCCCTTCACCCTTTGGGTGTTGAGGTTTTCCAGACGCTCTCGGTAAGCATCAGGTCGGCGGACCGCCCGTCCCGCATGCCGTAGGCTTGTGGGGTTGGGCGTCCGCCGCCCTACCGACTTACTACGCCGTAGGTCCCCGCGCCGCACCCGTCCCGCCTCTGTGTGGGGAGAGGGATGGCGCATACAGGAAACCCCGGCGAGAGAGGCCGAAGGCCGATTCATGACCATGACTGACCCGATCGCAGACATGCTGACTCGTCTGCGTAACGCAAACTCGGCGTACCACGACCAGGTCGTGATGCCGCACAGCAAGATCAAGTCGCACATCGCGGAAATCCTCAAGCAGGAGGGTTTCATCACCGGCTGGAAGGTCGAGGACGCCGAGGTCGGTAAGAACCTCGTCCTCGAGCTGAAGTTCGGTCCGAACCGCGAGCGCTCGATCGCCGGCATCAAGCGCATCTCGAAGCCGGGTCTGCGCGTGTACGCGAAGTCCACCAACCTGCCGAAGGTCCTCGGCGGCCTGGGCGTGGCGATCATCTCCACGTCCCACGGTCTCCTGACCGGCCAGCAGGCGCAGAAGAAGGGCGTGGGTGGGGAAGTCCTCGCCTACGTCTGGTAGTCGGGAACGGAGGAAAAGCTATGTCTCGTATCGGCAAGCTCCCCATCCCGGTTCCCGCCGGCGTGGACGTCACCATCGAGGGCCGTACGGTCACCGTCAAGGGTTCCAAGGGCACCCTGACGCACACCGTCGCCGCTCCGATCGAGATCGTTAAGGGCGAGGACGGCGTTCTGAACGTCACCCGTCCGAACGACGAGCGTCAGAACAAGGCCCTCCACGGCCTGTCCCGCACGCTGGTGGCCAACATGATCACCGGTGTGACCACGGGATACACCAAGGCGCTCGAGATCAGCGGTGTCGGTTACCGCGTTGCCGCGAAGGGCTCCGACCTGGAGTTCCAGCTCGGCTACAGCCACCCGATCCTGGTGGAGGCGCCCGAGGGCATCTCCTTCAAGGTCGAGTCGCCGACCAAGTTCTCGGTCGAGGGCATCGACAAGCAGAAGGTCGGCGAGGTCGCCGCCAACATCCGCAAGCTGCGGAAGCCCGACCCGTACAAGGCCAAGGGCGTCAAGTACGCGGGCGAGGTCATCCGCCGCAAGGTCGGAAAGGCTGGTAAGTAAAGCCATGGCATACGGTGTGAAGATCGCCAAGGGCGACGCTTACAAGCGGGCTGCCAAGGCCCGCCGCCACATCCGCATCCGCAAGACCATCTCCGGTACGGCCGAGCGTCCGCGCCTGGTCGTCAACCGGAGCAACCGCGGCATCACCGCCCAGGTGATCGACGACATCAAGGGTCACACCCTGGCGTCGGCGTCCCACCTGGACGCGTCGATCCGCGGTGGCGAGGGTGACAAGTCCGCGCAGGCCAAGCAGGTCGGTGCCCTGGTCGCTGAGCGCGCCAAGGCCGCCGGCGTCGAGGCCGTCGTGTTCGACCGTGGTGGCAACAGGTACGCCGGGCGCATTGCCGCTCTGGCTGACGCCGCCCGCGAAGCCGGGCTGAAGTTCTAAGCCCCGGTTCCGGGACTAACGGACGTAACAGAGAGAGGTAATCCAATGGCTGGACCCCAGCGCCGCGGCAGCGGTGCCGGTGGCGGCGAGCGGCGGGACCGGAAGGGTCGCGACGGTGGCGCTGCTGCCGCCGAGAAGACCGCGTACGTTGAGCGCGTAGTCGCGATCAACCGCGTCGCCAAGGTTGTCAAGGGTGGTCGTCGTTTCTCCTTCACCGCGCTGGTCGTGGTGGGTGACGGTGACGGCACCGTGGGTGTCGGTTACGGCAAGGCCAAGGAGGTGCCGGCCGCCATCGCCAAGGGTGTTGAGGAGGCCAAGAAGCACTTCTTCAAGGTCCCGCGTATCCAGGGCACCATCCCCCACCCGATCCAGGGTGAGAAGGCTGCGGGCGTCGTCCTGCTGAAGCCTGCTTCCCCCGGTACCGGTGTTATCGCCGGTGGCCCGGTGCGCGCCGTCCTGGAGTGCGCCGGCGTTCACGACATCCTGTCGAAGTCGCTCGGCTCCGACAACGCGATCAACATCGTGCACGCGACCGTGGAGGCCCTGAAGGGCCTGCAGCGTCCCGAGGAGATCGCGGCTCGCCGTGGTCTGCCGCTCGAGGACGTCGCCCCCGCGGCTCTGCTTCGTGCGCGTGCGGGAGCGGGTGCGTAATGGCTCGCCTCAAGATCACGCAGACGAAGTCGTACATCGGCAGCAAGCAGAACCACCGCGACACCCTGCGTTCGCTCGGGCTCAAGCGCCTGAACGACGTGGTCGTCAAGGAGGACCGCCCCGAGTTCCGCGGCATGGTGCACACCGTCCGCCACCTCGTGACGGTTGAGGAGGTCGACTGATCATGGCGGAGAACAACCCGCTCAAGATCCACAACCTCCGTCCCGCCCCGGGCGCCAAGACCGCCAAGACCCGTGTGGGTCGTGGTGAGGCGTCGAAGGGTAAGACGGCCGGTCGTGGTACCAAGGGCACGAAGGCCCGCTACCAGGTTCCGGAGCGCTTCGAGGGTGGCCAGATGCCGCTCCACATGCGCCTCCCGAAGCTGAAGGGCTTCAAGAACCCGTTCCGCACCGAGTACCAGGTCGTGAACCTGGACAAGCTGGCCGAGCTCTACCCGCAGGGTGGCGAGGTCACGGTGGCCGACCTGGTCGCCAAGGGCGCGGTGCGCAAGAACAGCCTCGTCAAGGTCCTGGGCCAGGGCGAGATCTCCGTGGCGCTGCAGGTGACGGTTGACGCCGTCTCCGGCTCCGCCAAGGAGAAGATTGCCGCCGCCGGCGGCACCGTCACCGAGCTCGTCTGAGCTCTGAGCTGACAGCGAGAGCCCGGTCGGCCCCCTCAGGGGGTGCCGACCGGGCTCTCTCGCGTTCGCGCGCCACCGAGCGGAAACCCGCCATGGGTCCGCCCGGCGTCGCCCGTTGGGGGAACAGATCCGGACGAATGTCCGGGAGGGCGCCGATGACCGGCCGCAAACGGCCTGGACGTGCACCGGCGACGTTTCCGCTCGTGGTGACGGCCGGGTATGGTAAGCGCTGTTAGCTTCCCCGGCAGTCTGCGCTCATCCGCTAGGCTGCCGTGTTCTGTAATCGCTCACTTACAAGCCGTCACCCTCACGCGAAACGCGGGGGTCGCAGGAGGCACCGTGCTCACCGCGTTCGCCCGGGCGTTCAAGACGCCCGACCTGCGCAAGAAGCTGCTCTTCACGCTCGGCATCATCGTGCTGTTCCGGCTTGGGTCACACGTACCCGTACCCGGCGTGGACTACTCAGCTGTCCAGTTCTGTGTGAACCAGGCGGGCAGCAGCAACAGCCTGTTCGGCCTGGTCAACATGTTCAGCGGCGGCGCCCTGCTGCAGATCACGATCTTCGCGCTCGGCATCATGCCGTACATCACGGCGAGCATCATCCTGCAGCTGCTGACCGTGGTCATTCCCCGTCTGGAGAACCTCAAGAAGGAAGGACAGGCGGGCACCGCGAAGATCACCCAGTACACGCGGTACCTGACGGTCGCCCTCGCGATCCTCCAGGGCACGGGCCTCGTGGCCACCGCCCGCAGCGGCGCCCTGTTCTCGGGCTGCGCGCAGGCCAACCAGATCGTTCCTGACCAGTCGATCTTCACCACCGCCGTCATGGTGATCACCATGACGGCCGGCACCTGTGTCGTCATGTGGCTCGGTGAGCTGATCACCGACCGCGGCATCGGCAACGGCATGTCGATCCTGATGTTCATCTCGATCGCCGCCGGCTTCGTCGGCGCCCTCTGGACCATCAAGCTCCAGGGCAAGATCGCGGACGGCTGGGTCGAGTTCGGCGTCGTGATCCTCGTCGGCCTCGCGATGGTGGCCCTCGTGGTCTTCGTCGAGCAGGCCCAGCGCCGCATCCCGGTGCAGTACGCGAAGCGCATGATCGGCCGCCGTGCCTACGGCGGTACGTCGACCTACATCCCGCTCAAGGTGAACCAGGCGGGTGTGATTCCCGTCATCTTCGCCTCGTCGCTGCTCTACATCCCGGCGCTGATCGTTCAGTTCAGCGGATCCCAGGCGGGCTGGGCCACCTGGATCCAGAAGTACTTCGTCAAGGGCGACCACCCGTACTACATCGCCGCCTACTTCCTCCTGATCGTCTTCTTCGCGTTCTTCTACGTGGCGATTTCGTTCAACCCCGAGGAAGTCGCCGACAACATGAAGAAGTATGGTGGCTTCATCCCGGGCATCCGGGCCGGCCGACCTACTGCCGAGTACCTGAGCTACGTGCTCAACCGGATCACCTGGCCGGGGTCGCTGTACCTGGGTCTCATCGCTCTTGTGCCGACGATGGCGTTGGCGGGCTTCGGCGCGAACCAGAACTTCCCGTTCGGCGGGACGAGCATCCTGATCATCGTGGGTGTGGGTCTGGAGACCGTGAAGCAGATCGAGAGCCAGCTCCAGCAGCGTAATTACGAAGGGTTCCTCCGCTGATGCGTATCGTCCTCGTCGGGCCGCCCGGTGCGGGCAAGGGAACGCAGGCCGCGTTCCTTGCCAAGAACCTGTCGATCCCGCACATCTCCACGGGCGACCTCTTCCGGGCCAACATCAGCCAGGGCACCGAGCTCGGCAAGCAGGCGAAGGCGTACATGGACGCCGGCGACCTGGTGCCGGACGAGGTCACCATCGGCATGGCCAAGGCCCGCATGGAGCAGCCGGACGCCGAGCGCGGTTTCCTGCTCGACGGCTTCCCGCGCAACGTCTCCCAGGCCGAGGCCCTCGACGAGATGCTCCAGGCCGAGGGCATGAAGCTCGACGCCGTGCTCGACCTCGAGGTCCCCGAGGACGAGGTCGTCAAGCGCATCGCCGGCCGCCGGATCTGCCGTAACGACTCGGCGCACGTCTTCCACGTGACGTACACCCCGCCGAAGGCCGAGGGCGTCTGCGACGTCTGCGGCGGCGAGCTGTACCAGCGCCCCGACGACACCGAGGCCACGGTCCGCAACCGGCTGGACGTGTACCACACCCAGACCGAGCCGATCATCGACTACTACAAGGCCCAGGGCCTGGTCGTCACGATCTCCGCGCTCGGCGAGGTCCAGGACGTCACGCGACGCGCGATGGACGCCCTGAAGAAGACCGACGAGGTCTGACCCACCCCGCAGTACCCCCGTACGGCCGCGGTGTCCCCTGGACGCCGCGGCCGTACTGTTGAGCAGAGACACCCGAGAACCCGTACACCCGGAAGGCAAGAGGGCATGGTCCAGATCAAGACCCCGGAGCAGATCGCGAAGATGCGCGAGGCGGGGCTGGTCGTCGCCGCCATCCACGCGGCGACCCGTGAGGCGGCCGTGCCCGGCGCCACCACCAAGGATCTGGACGAGGTCGCCCGCAAGGTGATCGCCGACCACGGCGCGAAGTCGAACTTCCTCGGGTACGGCGGCTTCCCCGCCACCATCTGCACCTCGGTCAACGAGGTCGTCGTCCACGGCATCCCGGACGAGAAGACGGTGCTCAAGGACGGCGACATCATCTCCGTCGACGCCGGCGCCATCATCGACGGCTGGCACGGCGACGCGGCCTTCACGTGCTTCGTGGGCACCGGTCACGCGCCGGAGCTGCTGGAGCTCTCCCGGGTGACCGAGGAGTCGATGTGGGCCGGCATCGCCGCGATGAAGCTGGGCAACCGGCTGGTGGACATCTCGAAGGCGATCGAGTCCTACATCAAGCGGCAGCCGCGGCCGGCCGCCGGCGACCACAGCCTCGGCCGGTACGGGATCATCGAGGACTACGGCGGCCACGGCATCGGTTCCGAAATGCACATGGACCCGCACCTGCTGAACTACGTCTCCCGCAAGCGCGGCAAGGGGATCAAGCTGGTCCCGGGCGTCTGCCTCGCGATCGAGCCGATGGTCTCGCTGGGCACGGCCCAGACCGAGGTGCTGGCGGACGACTGGACGGTCATCACCACCGACGGCACCTGGTCCTCCCACTGGGAGCACTCGGTCGCCCTCACGGAGCAGGGCCCGATCGTCCTGACCGCCCCGGACTGCGGCAAGGCCAAGCTGGCCGAGTACGGCATCACGACGGCCCCGGACCCGCTCGGTTAATGATCTACGCTGTAGGGCAGACTTTCCGGATTCGTCTTTCTGGGTGCCCTGACGTAGACTGACTCGTCGGCTCCTTTGCACCCGCATGTCTTCATGCGCGCGAGGAGCTGATCAAGGTAGCCGATTCGAAAGGCGAAGCGTGGCCAAGAAGCAAGGTGCCATCGAAATCGAGGGCACCGTGATCGAGTCCCTCCCGAACGCCATGTTCAAGGTGGAGCTCCAGAACGGTCACAAGGTCCTCGCGCACATCTCCGGCAAGATGCGGATGCACTACATCCGTATCCTCCCGGACGACCGGGTCGTGGTGGAGCTCTCTCCCTACGACCTGACGCGTGGCCGGATCGTCTACCGGTACAAGTAGATCTTGTCGCAGTCCCGCGCGAGCGTCCGCTCCCGCGGGGTGGTGGCACTGACCCGGAGAACCTCACATCCCATGAAGGTCAAGCCGAGCGTCAAGAAGATCTGCGACAAGTGCAAGGTGATCCGCCGTCACGGCCGGGTCATGGTCATCTGCGACAACCTGCGCCACAAGCAGCGCCAGGGCTGACGCACGCCGACCGACCTGCAACTTCGCAGTTCTTCGCGCGACGCAAGCAATACGTACATACGCAGAGCCCGTCCGGCCGTGTTCACGGCTGACGGCACCTCCGGCGGGGGCCGGGGACCCGATTCGTACCTCGTACGGCGGTCGGGATCGGCTCTGCTGAAGACCCCCGAACACACAGGAGCCATTAGTGGCACGCGTTTCCGGTGTTGACATCCCGCGCGAAAAGCGTGTGGAGATCGCACTCACCTACGTCTTCGGTATCGGGCGCACCCGGTCCAAGGAGATCCTCGCCTCCACCGGCGTGAACCCGAACACCCGCGTTCGTGACCTGGCCGAAGAGGACCTCGTCAAGATCCGCGAGTACGTGGACGCCAACCTCCGCACCGAGGGTGACCTCCGCCGCGAGATCCAGGGCGACATCCGCCGCAAGATCGAGATCCAGTGCTACCAGGGCATCCGTCACCGTCGTGGCCTGCCCGTGCACGGTCAGCGCACCAGCACGAACGCCCGTACCCGCAAGGGCCCGCGTCGCGCCATCGCCGGTAAGAAGAAGCCGGGCAAGAAGTAGTCCTCAGCGGACACGCTTTCCAGCGGTCTTGCGCTGTAGGACCGACCACCTCCCTGTAGGAGTAAGAGATGCCCCCCAAGGGTCGTCAGGGCGCTGCCAAGAAGGTGCGCCGCAAGGAAAAGAAGAACGTCGCTCACGGCCACGCGCACATCAAGAGCACGTTCAACAACACGATCGTGTCCATCACGGACCCGACCGGCAACGTGATCTCCTGGGCCTCCGCCGGCCACGTCGGCTTCAAGGGCTCGCGCAAGTCCACCCCCTTCGCCGCGCAGATGGCCGCCGAGTCGGCCGCCCGCCGCGCGCAGGAGCACGGCATGCGCAAGGTCGACGTCTTCGTCAAGGGTCCCGGCTCCGGCCGTGAGACCGCGATCCGCTCCCTCCAGGCCACGGGCCTCGAGGTCGGTTCGATCCAGGACGTCACCCCCACCCCGCACAACGGCTGCCGTCCGCCGAAGCGCCGCCGCGTCTGACCCCGGCCGGGTCACCGCAGCGCGTTTCGACGCACTGAGCTGAGGTTTCGGGCGGTACGTCCCTTCCGGGGGCCGTGCCGCCCGTACCCTTGCTAGTACCGCTGTACCCCGTACAGCACCCGTCGGGCGTCAAATAGTGGGCGTCCACGACTGAAGGAACACAGACATGCTTATCGCTCAGCGTCCTTCGCTGACCGAAGAGGTCGTCGACGAGTACCGCTCGCGGTTCGTGATCGAGCCGCTGGAGCCGGGCTTCGGCTACACCCTCGGCAACTCCCTGCGCCGTACCCTCCTGTCCTCGATCCCGGGTGCCGCTGTCACCAGCATCCGCATCGACGGCGTCCTGCACGAGTTCACCACCGTGCCGGGCGTCAAGGAGGACGTGACCGACCTCATCCTCAACATCAAGCAGCTGGTCGTCTCCTCGGAGCACGACGAGCCGGTCGTGATGTACCTGCGCAAGCAGGGCCCCGGTCTGGTGACCGCCGCCGACATCGCGCCCCCGGCCGGTGTCGAGGTGCACAACCCGGACCTCGTCCTCGCCACGCTGAACGGCAAGGGCAAGCTGGAGATGGAGCTGACGGTCGAGCGCGGCCGCGGTTACGTTTCCGCCGTCCAGAACAAGCAGCTGGGCCAGGAGATCGGCCGCATCCCGGTCGACTCCATCTACAGCCCGGTCCTCAAGGTCACCTACAAGGTCGAGGCGACCCGAGTCGAGCAGCGCACCGACTTCGACAAGCTCATCGTCGACGTCGAGACCAAGCAGGCCATGCGCCCGCGCGACGCCATGGCGTCCGCCGGCAAGACCCTGGTCGAGCTGTTCGGTCTGGCCCGCGAGCTCAACATCGACGCCGAGGGCATCGACATGGGCCCGTCCCCGACGGACGCCGCCCTGGCCGCCGACCTGGCGCTGCCGATCGAGGAGCTGGAGCTCACCGTTCGGTCGTACAACTGCCTCAAGCGCGAGGGCATCCACTCCGTGGGTGAGCTCGTCGCCCGCTCCGAGGCCGACCTGCTCGACATCCGCAACTTCGGTGCGAAGTCGATCGACGAGGTCAAGGCGAAGCTGGCCGGCATGGGCCTGGCCCTCAAGGACAGCCCGCCCGGGTTCGACCCGACCGCCGCGGCCGACGCCTTCGGCGCCGACGACGACGCGGACGCCGGTTTCGTCGAGACCGAGCAGTACTAAGCACCACCCGTAAGGCTCGCGGGGGGCGCAAGCCCCCCGTGCACCCTGCCCGCAAGAGCGGGTGGGGACTGACACCGGTACCTGACACGGCCGGTGCAGCACACAAGGAGAAACACCATGCCGCGTCCCGCCAAGGGTGCCCGTCTGGGCGGCAGCGCCGCGCACGAGAAGCTGCTCCTCGCCAACCTGGCGAAGTCGCTCTTCGAGCACGGCCGCATCACCACGACCGAGGCCAAGGCCCGCCGCCTGCGTCCGGTCGCCGAGCGTCTGATCACCAAGGCGAAGAAGGGCGACATCCACAACCGTCGCCTGGTCCTGCAGACGATCACGGACAAGGGCGTCGTCCACACGCTCTTCACCGAGATCGCTCCGCGGTACGAGAACCGCCCCGGTGGTTACACCCGCATCACCAAGATCGGCAACCGTCGTGGCGACAACGCCCCGATGGCGGTCATCGAGCTGGTCGAGGCCCTGACCGTGGCCCAGCAGGCCACCGGTGAGGCCGAGGCCGCGACCAAGCGTGCGGTGAAGGAGGCCGAGGCCAAGTCCGAGGCCGCCGCCGAGGAGACCACGGAGGCCTGATCCTCGGATCGCCTTCATGGACGGCTCTGAACGGGCCCGCCCCCTCCGGGGCGGGCCCGTTCTGCTTTTGCGAGTTTCTGAGAGGATCTGTCGCGTGAGTGACGAGGTGGAGCCCGGTTTCGTCCGGGTACGGCTGGACCTGTCGTACGACGGCAAGGAGTTCTCCGGCTGGGCGAAGCAGACGGCGCGGCGAACCGTGCAGGGGGAGCTGGAGTCGGCCCTGCAGACGGTGATGCGGCTGGCCGACCCGGTGGACCTGACGGTGGCCGGCCGTACGGACGCGGGCGTCCACGCGCGCGGCCAGGTGGCACACCTCGACCTGCCGGGGGAGGTGTGGGCCGAGCACTCCGACAAGCTGCTGCGGCGGCTCGCCGGGCGGCTGCCGCACGACGTGCGCGTGTGGCGGGTGGCGGAGGCCCCGGCGGGCTTCAACGCCCGCTTCTCGGCCATCTGGCGCCGGTACGCCTACCGGGTCGGCGACCACAAGGGCGGGGTGGACCCGCTGCGCCGCGGGCACGTGCTCTGGCACGACTGGCCGCTGGACGTCGACGCGATGAACGAGGCCGCGCAGGCCCTGCTCGGCGAGCACGACTTCGCCGCGTACTGCAAGAAGCGCGAGGGAGCCACGACGATCCGCACGCTCCAGAAGCTGAGCTGGGAGCGGGACGCGGAGGGCATCGTGACGGCGACCGTGCGGGCGGACGCCTTCTGCCACAACATGGTGCGTTCGCTGGTGGGCGCGCTGCTGCACGTCGGCGACGGGCACCGGCCGGTGGAGTGGCCCGGGAAGGTGCTGGCGGCCGGGGTCCGGGACTCCTCCGTGCACGTCGTCAAGCCCCACGGGCTGACGCTGGAGGAGGTCGGCTACCCGGCGGACGACCAGCTCGCCGCCCGCAGCCGCGAGGCGCGCAACGTACGGACGCTGCCGGGGGCGGCCGGCTGCTGCTGAGGTCCGCAGGCCGTGCGCCCGGCCGCCGGGCGGGGCGTCAGCCCTTCTTCCCGGCGGCCTCCGCCGCGGCCCTGCCGCGGTGCACGATGCGCTGGAAGGTGTACTCGGCCAGGTCGTCGCCGGTGCCGACGACGGTCTGGTCGCCTTCCGAGGCGTCCTTGTTGCCGGTGAGCCCGGTCAGGGTCAGGTACAGGTAGCGGCCGTACGAGTTCGCCGTGCGCCGGCACACGGTGCCGGGCGCGCAGAACGGCTTCGCCGCCGACGCCGGCAGCGCGGTGACCCCGCCGCTGACCCCGGCCTTGGCCGCCGTGGCCTGTGCCGCGGTGGGGAAGACGGCGACGCCCACGGTGACCTGGGCGTCGTCGCGGGAGTAGGCGGCGCGCATGAAGAGCGTGCAGCCCTGCTTGCGGAGCACGGCGCCGAGGGCCGGGTCGACCCGCTTGGTGCAGTCGGGCGTGGTGTCGCCGCCGCTCAGGTCGTACCGGTGGTCGCCGACCTTGACGTCCTTGGTGCCGAAGAGCAGGCCGGCCCGGAGCGGGGCGGTGTCCTTGCGGGCGTCCGAGAGGTACGCGAGCGGGTCCGGCGAGTCCGTGGTGTCGGCGAAGTCGGGCATGGCGTCCGCTGCCGGGTCGTGCTTCTGCGTCGGCGCGGCGCCGGGCCCGCCCTCGGCGTCGGGCGCGTCCCCGGACGTACCTCCGGTGACGACCAGGGTCGCCACCACCGCGGCGACCACGGCGGCCGCGAGGAACCCGCCGCCGCCCCACAGCAGCCGCTTCCTGCGGCGCCGGCCCGCGGCGTGCGCGTCGGCCATCGCGTCCCAGTCCGGACTGGTGGAGACCCGCCCCGGAACCTGCCCCTCCCCAATGCTCATGGCGCGCATCCTAGGGGGTGTCCCGGGGGCCTCCGGATAACGGGTTGGGCACCTGCCCCCGGGCCGGTCAGAATGCGGGCATGGGACATCTGGAAGCCGGGCACCTGGAGTACTACCTGCCGGACGGGCGGGTGCTGCTGTCGGACGCCTCGTTCCGCGTCGGCGAGGGCTCCGTGGTGGCCCTGGTCGGCGCGAACGGCGCGGGCAAGACGACACTGCTGAAGCTGATCTCCGGGGACCTCCAGCCGCACGGCGGTGCCGTGACGGTCAGCGGCGGGCTCGGCGTGATGTCGCAGTTCGTGGGGTCGGTACGGGACGAGACGACGGTGCGGGACCTGCTGGTGTCGGTCGCGCAGCCGCGGATCCGCACGGCGGCGAAGGCCGTGGACGAGGCCGAGCACCTGATCATGACGGTCGACGACGAGGCCGCGCAGATGAAGTACGCGCAGGCCCTCAGCGACTGGGCGGACGTCCAGGGCTACGAGGCGGAGACCCTCTGGGACGTCTGCACGATGGCCGCGCTGGGCGTGCCGTACGACAAGGCGCAGTTCCGCGAGGTGCGCACCCTCTCGGGCGGCGAGCAGAAGCGGCTGGTGCTGGAGGCGCTGCTGCGCGGTCCCGACGAGGTGCTGCTGCTCGACGAGCCGGACAACTACCTCGACGTGCCGGGCAAGCGGTGGCTGGAGGACCAGCTCAAGGCGACCCGCAAGACGGTGCTGTTCGTCTCCCACGACCGGGAGCTGCTGTCCCGGGCCGCGGAGAAGATCATCAGCGTGGAGCCGGGCCTGGACGGCTCGGACGTGTGGGTGCACGGCGCCGGCTTCGACACCTTCCACGAAGCGCGCAAGGAGCGCTTCGCCCGCTTCGAGGAGCTGAAGCGGCGCTGGGAGGAGAAGCACGCGCAGCTGAAGAAGCTGGTGGTCACGCTGCGGCAGGCGGCGGCGGTCTCCCACGAGATGGCCTCGCGGTACGCGGCCGCCCAGACGCGGCTGCGGAAGTTCGAGGAGGCGGGACCGCCGCCCGAGCCGCCGCGCGAGCAGGAGATCACCATGCGGCTCAAGGGCGGGCGTACCGGCGTACGGGCGCTGACCTGCGAGAAGCTGGAGCTGACCGGCCTGATGAAGCCCTTCGACCTGGAGGTCTTCTACGGCGTGCGGGTCGCGGTGCTCGGCTCGAACGGCTCGGGCAAGTCGCACTTCCTGCGCCTGCTGGCCGGCGAGGACGTGGCGCACGAGGGGGCCTGGAAGCTGGGCGCGCGCGTGGTGCCCGGCCACTTCGCGCAGACGCACGCGCACCCGGAGCTGTTCGGGCGCACGCTCGTGGACATCCTGTGGACGGAGCACGCCAAGGACCGGGGCGGCGCGATGTCGGTGCTGCGCCGGTACGAGCTGGAGCGCCAGGGCGACCAGGTCTTCGACCGGCTGTCGGGCGGCCAGCAGGCGCGGTTCCAGATCCTGCTGCTGGAGCTGTCGGGCACGACGGCGCTGCTGCTGGACGAGCCGACGGACAACCTGGACCTGGAGTCCGCCGAGGCGCTCCAGGACGGCCTGGAGGCGTACGAGGGCACGGTGCTGTGCGTGACGCACGACCGCTGGTTCGCCAAGTCCTTCGACCGCTACCTGGTCTTCGGCTCGGACGGGGTGGTCCGGGAGACCACCGAGCCGGTCTGGGACGAGCGCCGCGTCGAGCGCAGGAGGTGATCCCGCGGCGCCCTAGTCTCTGAGCCATGCGCTGGCACAGGAGAGGCGAGGGCGCCTTCGGGGCGTGGCTGCTGGGGCCCGCCCCGTGGATCCTCCGGCTGGCGGCGGCCGGCGTGGTGCTGGCCGTGGCCGCGTCGGTGTCGCTGCGCACCGCCGACGGGGGCATGGACAACGCCTTCGTGGTCCGGGCGGCGGACGCGCTGCTGGACGGCAGGTCCCCGTACGCCGACAAGCGCTTCCTGTACCTGCCGAGCGCGGTGCTGACGGCCGTGCCGGAGGCGCTGCTGCCGGTGGGCGTCCGGCGGGTCCTGGTTCCGCTGGGGACGGCGGTGCTGCCGGCCGTCGGCTGGTGGGCGGCGCTGCGGATCTTCTCGGTGCCGCCGCGGAGCCGGTACGCGGTGCTGGGCTTCGCCGTACTGGCCCTGGCCTACCGGCCGTACGCCAACCTCGTGCAGCTGGGGAACTGGACCTGCCTCTCCGCCGCGGCCCTGCCGCCGGCCCTGCTGGCCGCGCACCGGGGCCGCTGGGTGCGGGCCGGGCTGATCGTGGGCGCGGCGATCGCGGCGAAGCCGATGCTGGTGCCGGTGGCGCTGCTCTTCGTCTTCGCCCGGCGGTGGCGCGGGCTGGCCGCGGTGGTGCTGGTGCCGCTGGGGGCCTCGCTGCTGGGCGCCGCCCTGATGCCGCGGCCCTCGCTGTTCTTCACCAGGACGCTGCCCTTCCTGCTCCGGGGCCAGGACTCCTTCGCGCTGCCCTGGGACGCCTCGCCGGTCGCGGTCCTGCCCCGGGTCGGCGTGCCCCAGCCGGTGGCGGTGGCCGTCGCCGGGCTGCTGGCGGCCGCGGGGCTCTGGTGCGCGTGGCGGCGGTGGCGGCGTGGCGACGAGGGGCCCGAGCGGCTGGTGGAGACGGCCTGCATGGTGATGCTCGCCGCATTCCTGGTCTCGCGGCCGTCCTTCGACCACTACCTGCTGGTGGTGCTCCCGCTGCTGCTGGCTACGGGGGTCCGGGAGGGCTCGATGCCGCGTTCCCCCTGGTTCTGGCTGGCCCTGGTGCCCCAGACCGCGGGCCTTCCGTGGCCCTCGGAGTTCGGGAACAAGAAGCGGGCATTCCGGGACATGGCGACCCTCTGCTCGCTCGCCGGTCTGCTGGCGGGTCGTGCGCTGCGCCCGCGTCGGGTTACCCTGGAGCCCGTAACAACTGCGGGGTCCCCACCCAGGACCGAACCGGAGTGCGCCGCGACGCCAGTTCCACCGGCATCGCGGACCGCGTTTTGACCCGTATGGGTCCTCATGGGTATCCTGCTGGTTTGTTATGCGTATGGGCTGTCTCATTCTCACGTGATAGGTCCTTACGCCGGTCCACCGGACCGATGACCAGCAGTTCAAACCGTTCGTACGGGTTGCGTCCCCGATGCGAACGAGGGCTGTCGTGATCGTCCGTGGTGACCCTGTCAGGACCCGTCCCGCGGGGCTAGCGCCCCTGGGGACGACCCACCACTGAAGAAGCGAAGGCATACGCGTGCGTACGTTCAGCCCCAAGCCCGGCGACATCTCGCGCCAGTGGCTCGTCATCGACGCCCAGGACGTCGTCCTCGGCCGTCTGGCGACCCAGGCCGCCGCCCTCCTGCGCGGCAAGCACAAGCCGACCTATGCGCCTCACATGGACATGGGCGACTTCGTCATCATCGTCAACGCCGACAAGGTCCACCTGTCCGGCAACAAGGCCGCGCAGAAGATGGCGTACCGCCACTCCGGCTACCCGGGCGGTCTCCGCAGCGTCCGCTACGACGACCTGCTCGCGAACAACCCGGAGAAGGCCGTCGAGAAGGCCGTCAAGGGCATGCTCCCGAAGAACTCCCTGGGCCGTCAGATGCTCTCGAAGCTGAAGGTCTACTCGGGCGACCAGCACCCCCACGCTGCCCAGCAGCCGGTGCCGTTCGAGATCACCCAGGTCGCGCAGTAGTTCCGGCCACCCCCTAAGACGTAGAGAATTCTGAGGAGAATCGTGGCCGAGACCACCGTCGAGACCCCGCTTGAGGGCGACGAGACCTACGACGCTGTTACCACCTTCGAGTCCGAGGTTCCGGAGGGTGACTACACCTCCGAGTCCCTGGCCTCGCGCTTCGGCGACCCGCAGCCGGCTGCCGGCCTGGGCCGCCGCAAGAACGCCATCGCCCGCGTCCGGATCGTCCCGGGCACCGGCAAGTGGAAGATCAACGGTCGCACCCTTGAGGACTACTTCCCCAACAAGGTGCACCAGCAGGAAGTCAACGAGCCCTTCAAGGTGCTCGAGCTCGACGGCCGCTACGACGTCATCGCCCGCATCGCGGGTGGCGGCGTCTCCGGCCAGGCCGGCGCCCTGCGCCTCGGTGTCGCCCGTGCCCTGAACGAGGCCGACGTCGAGAACAACCGCGGCCCGCTGAAGAAGGCCGGCTTCCTCTCCCGCGACGACCGTGCGGTCGAGCGCAAGAAGGCCGGTCTCAAGAAGGCCCGTAAGGCCCCGCAGTACAGCAAGCGCTAATCTCCGCCTGCTGCTCTGCACGATTCCGCCCCGGCGGCACACGACCTGTGCTGCCGGGGCGGTTCGTTTACCGCCACAAGCGACGTATATCTGATAACAAGCGGACCTTTCAGCGCGATCTCGGAGGACACAGTGGGACGACTCTTCGGTACGGACGGCGTACGTGGTGTCGCCAACGCGGATCTGACGGCTGAGCTCGCGCTCGGCCTCTCCGTGGCGGCCGCCCACGTGCTCGGCGAAGCGGGCACGTTCGAGGGCCACCGGCCGACGGCCGTGGTCGGCCGCGACCCGCGGGCGTCCGGAGAGTTCCTGGAGGCCGCCGTCGTGGCGGGCCTCGCGAGCGCGGGCGTGGACGTCCTGCGCGTCGGTGTGCTGCCCACCCCGGCGGTGGCGTATCTCACCGGTGCGCTGGGTGCCGACCTCGGCGTGATGCTCTCCGCCAGTCACAACGCCATGCCCGACAACGGGATCAAGTTCTTCGCCCGCGGCGGCCACAAGCTCGCCGACGAGCTGGAGGACCGGATCGAGTCCGTGTACGAGGAGCACCGCACCGGTGCCCCGTGGGAGCGGCCCACCGGTGCGGGCGTCGGCCGCGTCACCGACTACGACGAGGGCTTCGACAAGTACGTCGCCCACCTGATCGGCGTGCTGCCCAACCGCCTCGACGGTCTGAAGGTGGTCCTGGACGAGGCGCACGGCGCCGCCGCCCGCGTGTCGCCCGAGGCCTTCACCCGGGCCGGCGCCGAGATCGTCACGATCGGCGCGGAGCCGGACGGCCTGAACATCAACGACGGCTGCGGCTCCACCCACCTGGACCTGCTCAAGCGCGCCGTCGTCGAGCACGGCGCCGACCTCGGCATCGCGCACGACGGCGACGCCGACCGCTGCCTGGCCGTGGACGGCGAGGGCAACGAGGTCGACGGCGACCAGATCCTCGCCGTGCTGGCCCTGGCCATGCGCGAGGCCGGCGGGCTGCGCCAGAACACCGTGGTCGCCACCGTCATGTCCAACCTCGGCTTCAAGCTGGCGATGGAGCGCGAGGGCATCCAGTTCGTGGAGACCGGTGTCGGCGACCGCTACGTGCTGGAGTCGATGAAGGAGCACGGCTACGCGCTGGGCGGCGAGCAGTCCGGCCACGTGATCATCCTCGACCACGCCACCACCGGCGACGGCACCCTGACCGGCCTCATGCTGGCCGCCCGGGTCGCCGCGACCGGCAAGTCCCTCGCGGAGCTGGCCGGGGTCATGAACCGGCTGCCGCAGGTGCTGATCAACGTCAAGGACGTCGACAAGTCCAAGGTGTCGACCTCCGCGGAGCTGGCCACCGCCGTGGGCGAGGCCGAGCGCGAGCTGGGCTCCACCGGACGGGTGCTGCTGCGCCCGTCCGGCACCGAGCCGCTCGTACGGGTGATGGTCGAGGCCGCCGACCTGGAGCAGGCCCGCTCCGTGGCCGGCCGCCTCGCGGACGCCGTGAAGTCGGCGCTCGGCTAGCGGACAGCGGCGACCGGGCGGTCCCGACGGGCCGTCCGGCGCAGGTCACTTGCTCTGGCGCACCCAGCGTCCCCGCTGGGTGCGCCAGAGCAGTTTCTGGGCGTACAGGGTCAGCAGGCCGGCCAGCACGATGCCGCCCAGGTTCAGCGCCAGCTGCACGCCCGAGCCCCACATCTGGCCGAAGTCGCCGTAGCTGAGCGCGACGGCCGCGTTGGCGGCCGCCGGGACGGTGGTCACGGAGATGGCCACGCCGACCAGGGCCCCGGACTTGGCGGAGGTCAGGGAGAGCACCCCGGCGGTGCCGGCGAGCAGGGCCACGACGAACGAGAACGGGTCCGGCTGCCAGATGAAGCTGGTGTTCGGCCTCGGGTTCTCCAGCATGCCCTCGTTGAACAGGCCGAGCGCGTTCATGACCAGGCTGAAGACGGTGGTCGCCACGATCGCCGAGGTGAAGCCGACCACGAGGGCCATCAGCGAGCGGCCGGCCGCCCGCGGCACGCGCTGCACGATGCCGGTGCAGATCCCGGCCAGCGGGCCGAACTCCGGGCCGACCGCCATCGCGCCCACGATCAGCACCGCGTTGTCGAGCACCACACCACAGGCCGCGATCATGGTCGCGAGGATCATGAAGGCCGCGTAGGTGATGGTGAGGGTGGACTCCTCGTGGGTGGCCTCGGTCAGCTCCTCCCACAGCACCGCGTCCGCGGCCTCGCCCGGCGCCTCCTCCTCCGCGGCGTCGGCCCGGGTGGACAGCGAGATGTCGATGTTCTCCACCGCGATCGAGCCGTCCTCGTGGATGCCGAGCTCGCGCAGACCGTGCAGCAGCTCGTCACCCGCCTCGCGGGCCACGTCGCAGAGCACCAGGTCGCCCTGCGGGTCGCGGGCGGCTCCGGGCACGACCACCACGTGGGTGGTGCCCACGGTCCGCTCGACGACGGCGACCACGGCCTCGGTCCGGTCCGGCGGGGTGATCATCCTCAGGTGCAGCATGGCCGCACCCTACGGGCTGACCTACAGCTTGCGCAGGCTCAGCCGCTGCACCTTGTGGTCCGGGCCCTTGCGGATGATCAGGTTCGCGCGGCCGCGGGTGGGGGCCACGTTCTCCAGCAGGTTGGGCCGGTTGATGGTGCGCCACATCGTGCGCGCGTAGTCCATCGCCTCCTCCTCCGAGACCTGCGTGTACTTCCGGAAGTAGGAGAAGGGGTTCTGGAAGGCGGTCTCGCGGAGCTTGCGGAAGCGGTTGAGGTACCAGCGCTCGATGTCCTCGGGGCGCGCGTCCACGTACACGCTGAAGTCGAAGAAGTCGGCGAGGCCGACCCGGGTCCTGCCGTCCTTGCCGGGCAGGGCCGGCTGGAGCACGTTCAGGCCCTCGACGATCAGGATGTCCGGGCGGCGGACCACCAGGCGCTCGCCCGGCACGATGTCGTAGATCAGGTGCGAGTAGACGGGCGCCGTGACCTCTTCCTTGCCCGCCTTGATGTCGGCGACGAAACGCGTCAGGGCCCGCCGGTCGTACGACTCCGGGAAGCCCTTGCGCGAGGTCAGGCCGCGCTCCTGGAGCTCCTTCATCGGGTACAGGAAGCCGTCGGTGGTGACCAGCTCGACGCGCGGGTGCTCCGGCCAGCGGGCCAGCAGGGCCTGGAGCAGACGGGCCACGGTGGACTTGCCGACCGCGACCGAGCCCGCGACGCCTATCACGAACGGGGTGCCCTGCTGGGCGCCGTGGCCGTTGCCCGCGTCGCCCAGGAAGGTGTTCAGCGCGCCGCGCAGGTTGCTGGTGGCGCCCACGTACAGGTTGAGCAGGCGGGAGAGCGGCAGGTAGACGTCCCGCACCTCGTCGAGGTCGATGACGTCCCCGAGGCCCCGCAGCCGCTCCACCTCGTCCGCGGTCAGGGGGAGGGGGGTGCGCTCGCGCAGGGCGCTCCACTCGTCGCGGGTGAGGTCGACGTAGGGCGAGCCCTCGGCCCGGCGGGGCGTGCTTCGTGGCGGCGAAGTGATCACACCCTCATTGTCTGCGCTGCGGGGCCCTCGTGGGTGGTGGGCTCGGTCACTGGGCCTGGAGGGTTGTACGACGGGATGTACCGATCGTGCGGACGTGCTGTGACGCGATGGTCACGATTGCGGGGAGTCGCCGCAATCCGGGAGCGGGGGGCCTGCGGATCGAAGATCATCGTTCGGTCCGCGTGGGACGCGATGAACACCGCGCGGGGGGGATTCTTCAGACTTCATGAGAGATGGGTTCATGCGCACCGTCATCCGCCGTACCGCCGTAGCCGCCACCGCCGCCTCCCTGGCCCTGCTCGTGACCGCCTGCGGTTCCGACAAGCCGGACGCCGGGAAGGAGACGCCGGCCGGCGACAAGGGGGCGCGGAGCAGCGCCCCGGCCGCCGAGGCACTGACCACCGCCGAGCTGGAGAAGCTGCTCGTCGAGCAGGCCGACGCGCCGGACTACACGGTGAAGGCCGACGCCAAGGCCGCCAAGCCGGTCGTCGCCGCCGGCTCGGCCAAGGCCGACAAGGCCGCCTGTCAGCCGCTGGCCGACGCGATCGGCGGCACCATCGGCACGCCCGCCGGACAGGCCGTCCGCACGGCCGTGCTCACCCCGAAGGACTCCGGCAAGAAGCAGACCCCGGAGGAGAAGGCGCTCGCCGGGCTGAACGCCCTCAAGTCGCCCGCCACCCGGGTCCTGCTCGCCTCGTACGAGGGCGACGGCGCGTCCGAGACCCTGAACACCGTCAAGAACTCGGGCGGCGAGTGCTCCGGCGGCTTCTCCGTCACCCAGGACGGCGAGAGCAGCAAGTTCACCGCCGTCACCCCGCTCACCCTGGACGCCGCCGAAGGGGCCACCGCCTGGAAGCTGACCATGGACGTGGACGGCGACCCGGTCTCCTTCAACGTGGCCCTCATCCGCCAGGGCTCCACGGTCGCCAGCTTCTACACCTTCAGCCTGGGCGGCTCGGTCGAGGAGCTGCCGCTGAAGCTGGTCGACGCCCAGGAGAAGAAGCTCGCCTGAGCCGCGCTCCGCGCGACGCGGTGACGGCCGGCTCGCCGAGTGCCCGCCGGGCGGCTTCCGAGTGCCTGCGGAGCGGCTTCCCGAGCGCTCCGCCGGGCGGCTCGCCGGGCCGCTCCCGCGTCAACCCGCCCCGCCCGGGCCGTCGCCCGGGCGGGGTTTCGCTTCTTCGGCAGCCCGCCGCGAGCGCATAGGCTGCGGCGCATGTGCGGAATCGTCGGTTACGTAGGAGCGCAGTCCGCGCTCGAAGTCGTCATCGCAGGACTCAAGCGGCTCGAATACCGGGGTTACGACTCGGCCGGGGTCGCCGTGCTCGCCGACGGCGGCCTGGCCGCCGCCAAGAAGGCGGGCAAGCTCGTCAACCTGGAGAAGGAACTGGTCAGCAGGCCGCTGCCGACCGGGTCCACCGGCATCGGACACACCCGCTGGGCCACCCACGGCGGCCCCACGGACACCAACGCCCACCCCCACCTCGACAATTCGGGGCGCGTGGCCGTCGTACACAACGGCATCATCGAGAACTTCGCCGCGCTGCGCGACGAGCTGGCCGAGCGCGGCCACAAGCTCACCTCCGAGACCGACACCGAGGTGGTCTCCCACCTGCTCGCCGAGCAGTTCTCCTCCACCGGGGACCTCGCCGAGGCCATGCGGCAGGTCTGCCGGCGCCTGGAGGGGGCCTTCACCCTCGTCGCCGTGCACGCCGACGAGCCGGACGTGGTGGTCGGGGCACGGCGCAACTCCCCCCTGGTGGTGGGCATCGGCGAGGGCGAGTCCTTCCTCGCCTCGGACGTCGCCGCCTTCATCGCCCACACCCGGTCCGCCATCGAACTCGGCCAGGACCAGGTCGTCGAGCTGCGCCGCGAGGGCGTGACGGTCACCGGCTTCGACGGCGCGCCCGCCGAGGTCCGCGCGTACCACGTGGACTGGGACGCCTCCGCCGCCGAGAAGGGCGGCTACGACTACTTCATGCTCAAGGAGATCGCCGAGCAGCCCAAGGCCGTCGCGGACACCCTGCTCGGGCGGATCGACGCCAGCGGCACCCTCTCCCTCGACGAGGTGCGGATCCCCGACTCCGAGCTGCGCGAGGTCGACAAGGTCGTCATCGTCGCCTGCGGCACGGCCTACCACGCGGGCATGATCGCCAAGCTGGCCATCGAGCACTGGACGCGGATCCCCTGCGAAACGGAGCTGGCCAGCGAGTTCCGCTACCGCGACCCGATCCTCGACCAGCGCACGCTGGTCATCGCCATCTCGCAGTCCGGCGAGACCATGGACACCCTGATGGCCCTGCGCCACGCCCGCGAGCAGGGCGCCAAGGTGCTGGCCATCTGCAACACCAACGGCTCCACCATCCCGCGGGAGTCGGACGCCGTCCTCTACACCCACGCCGGGCCCGAGGTGGCCGTCGCCTCCACCAAGGCGTTCCTGACCCAGGTCGTGGCCTGCTACCTGGTGGCGCTGTACCTGGGACAGGTGCGCGGCACCAAGTGGGGCGACGAGATCCAGGCCGTCATCCGCGAACTGTCCGCCATCTCGGGGGCCGTGGAGCAGGTGCTGGAGACGATGGAGCCGGTACGGGAGCTCGCGCGCTCCCTCGCCGACAAGAACACCGTCCTCTTCCTGGGCCGGCACGTCGGCTACCCGGTGGCCCTGGAGGGCGCGCTCAAGCTCAAGGAACTCGCGTACATGCACGCCGAGGGCTTCGCGGCGGGCGAGCTCAAGCACGGGCCCATCGCGCTGATCGAGGAGGACCTGCCGGTGGTCGTGGTGGTGCCCTCGCCGCGCGGCCGCTCGGTGCTGCACGACAAGATCGTCTCCAACATCCAGGAGATCCGGGCCCGCGGGGCGCGCACCATCGTGATCGCCGAGGTGGGGGACGAGGCGGTGGTCCCGTACGCCGACCACCTCGTGCGCATCCCGGCCACGCCGACGCTGCTCCAGCCGCTGGTGGCGACGGTCCCGTTGCAGGTCTTCGCCTGCGAGCTGGCCACCGCCCGGGGCAACGAGGTGGACCAGCCGCGGAACCTGGCGAAGTCGGTGACGGTGGAGTGAGGTCGGGTTCGTGATCATCGGGGTGGGGATCGACGTCGCCGAGATCGACCGGTTCGAGGAGGCGCTGGCGCGTACGCCCGCCATGGCCGAGCGCCTCTTCATCGAGCGGGAGCTGCTGCTGCCCAGCGGCGAGCGGCGCGGCATCGCCTCGCTCGCCGCGCGGTTCGCGGCGAAGGAGGCACTGGCCAAGGCCCTCGGCGCGCCGCCGGGACTGCTGTGGACCGATGCCGAGGTGTACGTCGAGGACAGCGGCCGGCCGAGGCTGCGGGTGTCCGGCACCGTCGCGGCCCGTGCGGCGGCGCTCGGGGTGCGGTCCTGGCACATCTCGCTCAGCCACGACGCGGGCGTGGCCTCCGCGGTGGTGATCGCGGAGGGGTAGGGGTGCGGGGGGCTTTCGCCGTGGTGACCGGGGAGGGGCGGCAGGGTGGGCCGGCGTGCCAAGCTGGCGGGCATGCGTACCGCTTACAGCGTGGAGACCGTACGGGCCGCCGAGCGCGAGCTGATGGACCGGCTGCCGGAGGGTGCCCTGATGCAGCGCGCGGCGGCCGGGCTGGCCGCCGCGTGTGCCGGGCTGCTGGGACGGGTGTACGGGGCGCGGGTCGCCCTGCTGGTCGGGCCCGGCGACAACGGGGGCGACGCCCTCTACGCCGGTGCGCGGCTGGCCCGCCGCGGGGCCGGGGTCGTGGCGGTGCCGATGGATCCGGAGCGCGTGCACGAGGGCGGGCTGGCGGCGCTGCGGGCCGCGGGCGGCCGGCTTGCCGGGCGCCTTGAGGGACGGGTCGACCTGGTGGTCGACGGGCTGCTCGGGATCGGCGGCCGGGGTGGTCTGCGGCCCGCCGCCGCCGAACTGGCCCGGCAGGCGGCCGCGGCGCGGGAGGCGGGGGCGCTGGTCGTCGCCGTCGACCTGCCGAGCGGCGTGGACGCGGACACCGGGGAGGTGGCCGGAGACGCGGTCACCGCGGATGCCACGGTCACCTTCGGGGCCTGGAAGCCCGGGCTGCTGGTGGACCCGGGGGCCGGCCGCGCGGGTGCGGTCCGGCTGGTGCCGATCGGGCTGGAGCCCGGGGAGCCGCCGGTGCTGGAGGCGCTGCAGTACGCGGACGTGGCCGGGCGGCTGCCCGTGCCGGGTGCCGCGAGCGACAAGTACCGGCGGGGCGTCGTGGGCGTCGTCGCCGGGTCCGCGCGCTACCCCGGGGCGGCCGTGCTGGCGGTCGCGGGGGCGCTGCGCGGAGGTGCGGGCGCGGTCCGGTACGTGGGTCCCGCGGGCGACGAGGTGCTGGCCCGGTATCCCGAGACGCTGGTCCACGACGGGGCTCCGGGCAAGGCCGGGCGGGTGCAGTCCTGGGTCGTGGGCCCGGGCCTCGGGGACGACCGTTCGGCCGTGGGCGAGGTGCTGGCCTCCGACGTGCCGGTGCTGGTGGACGCGGACGGGCTGCGGGGCCTCGATCCGGATGCGGTGCGCGCGCGCCCCGCGCCGACGCTGCTGACCCCGCACGCGGGGGAGGCCGCGGCGCTGCTGGGCGTTTCCCGGGACGAGGTCGAGTCCGGCCGGCTGGCCGCGGTGCGCGAGCTGGCGGGGCGGTACGGCGCGGTGGTGCTGCTGAAGGGGTCCACGACGCTGGTGGCGGGGCCGGCCGGGGGCCCGGTGCGGGTCAACCCGACCGGTACGCCGTGGCTGGCCACCGCCGGGAGCGGTGACGTGCTGTCCGGGCTGGCGGGCTCGCTGCTGGCCGCGGGGCTGACGGCACCGGACGCCGCATCCGTCGCCGCCCACCTCCACGGCCTGGCGGCCCGCCTCGCGTCCTCGGGCGGGCCGGTGCTGGCGCACGAGGTGGCGGAGGCGCTGCCGCGGGCCTGGCGGGAGGCGGGGCGGTCGTAGGGCGGGGGACCCGGGTGGTGCCCCGGCCGCGGGGCCGGGTGCGGGCCCGCACCACCCCGCGCGCCACCCCCTACGGGACACGCGGCGCCCGGGCGGAGGGTGGCGGGGGGTTCTGAGAGACTGGGCGGGATGAACGAGACACCGCCGCGCGTCCGCGCCGAGATCGACCTGGCCGCCGTACGGGGAAACGTGCGCGCGCTGCGCGACCGGGCGCCCCGGGCCGAGCTGATGGCCGTCGTGAAGGCGGACGCCTACGGGCACGGGGCCGTGCCCTGCGCCCGCGCGGCGCTCGACGCCGGGGCCGGGTGGCTCGGGACCGCCACCCCGCAGGAGGCGCTGGCCCTGCGGGAGGCCGGGATCACCGCGCGGACGCTCTGCTGGCTGTGGACCCCCGGGGGGCCCTGGCGCGAGGCGATCGAGGCGGACGTCGACGTGGCCGTCAGCGGCATGTGGGCGCTGCGGGAGGCCGTGGCCGCCGCCCGCGCGGCCGGGCGTACCGCGCGCGTGCAGCTCAAGGCCGACACCGGGCTCGGCCGCAACGGCTGCCAGCCCGCCGACTGGGCCGAGCTGGTCGGCGCGGCGCTCGCCGCCCAGAGCGAGGGGACCATCCGGGTCACCGGTCTGTGGTCCCACTTCGCCTGTGCCGACGAGCCCGGCCACCCGTCCATCGCCGCTCAGCTCGCCCTCTTCCGCGACATGGTCGAGTACGCGGAGAAGGAGGGGCTGGAGCCGGAGGTGAGGCACATCGCCAATTCCCCCGCGACGCTGACCCTCCCCGAGACCCACTTCGACCTGGTGCGCACCGGCCTCGCCGTGTACGGCGTGTCGCCCGCTCCCGAGCTGGGCACCCCCCGCCAGCTGGGCCTGCGCCCGGCCATGTCGCTCAAGGCGTCGGTCGCCCTGGTCAAGGCCGTCCCCGCGGGCCACGGCGTGAGCTACGGACACCACTACGTCACCGGGCACGAGACCAACCTGGGGCTCATCCCGGCCGGGTACGCCGACGGCATCCCGCGGCACGCCTCGGGCCGGGGCCCGGTCCTCGTCGGAGGAAAGGTGCGGACGGCCGCCGGCCGGGTGGCCATGGACCAGTTCGTGGTCGACCTGGGCACCGACACGGTGGGCCCGGGCGACGAGGCGGTCCTGTTCGGCCCCGGCGACGGGGGCGAGCCCACGGCCGAGGACTGGGCGCAGGCCGCCGGCACCATCGCGTACGAGATCGTGACGAGGATCGGGGCGCGGGTCCCGAGGGTCTACCTGAACCCCTGAGCAGAGGTGAGGTGCCGTGAGCGAGAACTGGCGCAAGGCCGGCGTGGCCGGCGCCGCGATCGGCGTCATAGCCGCCGGGGCGGCGGCCGGGGTGGCCGTGGAGCGGCTGACCGTCGGCCGCGGCATGCGCAAGAAGGCCCGACTCGCCCTGGACGCCTCGGGCCCGTACGGATCCCTGCGCGGCACGCCCGGCAAGGTGCGCGCCGACGACGGCACCGAGCTGTACTACGAGGTGGACGAGGCCCCGGAGGCCAAGCGCTCCCGCTTCCGCCGCAAGGCGGCGCCGACGGTGGTCTTCTGCCACGGCTACTGCCTGAACCAGGACTCCTGGCACTTCCAGCGCGCCGACCTGCGCGGGCTGGTGCGCACGGTCCACTGGGACCAGCGCAGCCACGGCCGCTCCGACCGGGGGCTGGCGCAGGCCGACGGCAGCCCGCTGACGATCGAGCAGCTGGGCCGGGACCTCAAGACGGTGATCGACGCGGCCGCGCCGGCAGGCCCGCTGGTGCTGGTCGGCCACTCCATGGGCGGGATGACGATCATGGCGCTCGGGGAGCTGTTCCCCGAGCTGGTGCGGGACCGCGTGGTCGGCGTGGCCTTCGTGGGCACCTCCAGCGGCCGGCTGTCGGAGGTGACGTACGGGCTTCCGGCGGCCGGTGTCGGCGTGGTGCGCCGCGTGCTGCCGGGGGTGCTGCGCGCCCTGGGCGCGGAGGTGGAGCTGGTCGAGCGCGGCCGGCGGGCGACGGCCGACCTCTTCGCCGGGATGATCAAGCGGTACTCGTTCGGTTCGAAGGACGTCGACCCGGCGGTGTCCCGCTTCGCGGAGCGGATGATCGAGAACACCCCGATCGACGTGGTCGCGGAGTTCTACCCGGCCTTCCAGGAGCACGACAAGACGGCCGCCCTGGCGAACTTCGGCCACGTGCCGGTGCTCGTGCTGGCCGGCGACAAGGACCTGATCACCCCCTCCGGGCACAGCGAGATCATCGCCGAGCACCTGGCGGACCCGGAGCTGGTGGTCGTACCGGACGCGGGGCACCTGGTGATGCTGGAGCACCCGGAGACCGTCACGGGGCGGCTCAGGGAACTGCTGGCACGGGCCGGCGCCCTTCCGGCAGCGGCTAACGTGGGCGCTTATGGAAGCACCGCACATCCGGCCCGCTGAGGCCGAGCCCCGGCCGGCCACCCGGGTCACCGTCGACTCTCCCGAGCGGATGCAGGAACTGGGCCGGCGGATCGCCGGGCTGCTGCGCCCGGGCGACCTCGTGCTGCTCACCGGCGAGCTGGGCGCCGGCAAGACCACCCTGACGCGCGGCCTGGGCGAGGGCCTGGGCGTGCGCGGGGCCGTGACCTCCCCGACCTTCGTGATCGCGCGGGTGCACCCGTCGCTGGTCGACGGTCCGCCGCTGGTGCACGTGGACGCGTACCGGCTGGGCGGCGGTCTGGACGAGATGGAGGACCTGGACCTCGACGTCTCGCTACCGGACTCCGTGGTGGTCGTGGAGTGGGGCGACGGCAAGGTCGAGGAGCTGTCCGACGACCGGCTGCACGTGGTGATCGCCCGGGCGGTCGGCCACGAGGAGGTCCTGGACGACGTGCGCGAGGTGTCGGTGACCGGCATCGGCGCGCGCTGGGCCGACGGCCGGCTGGCGGAGCTGGCGGAGGTCTGATCCCGTCCCGCGTGGCGGGCTCGGGGTCAGGCGGCTTCCGGGGGTGCCGGGGCCGTCTCCTCGGCTGCGTCCGGGGCGGGTGCGGGCCGGCGCGGCGGTGTGGAGACGGCGGTCGCCGCGGCCAAGGACGCCAGCAGGTCCCGTACCGACGGGCCGTCCAGGGGCGCGGCGCGGCGCGGCGTGCGGTCGCCGTGGGATTCTTCGCGCTCTGCGGGCATGGCTGCCTCCTGGCCGATGCCGAAGTTAGGGTGCCCTAACCAGGTCTCGCTACCATGTCACCACGCGCGCCCGTACCCGCGCAATATCTTGCCGACGACTTGTCGGAAACGATGCGGGGACGACGGAAGGGCCCGGGCGCGCGCGCCCGGGCCTGTCGTCCGTTCGAGTGGAGTCGGGTGATCTCCGCCGGGGCCCCTACGGGACCACGACCACCTTCGAGCCGATCGTCGCGAAGGTCCACATCGCGTCGCCGTCGGCGCGGCTCATCCGGATGCCGCCGGTCTTCCGGGACGGGTCGGGCTCCGGCAGCCTGCCGTCCACGCGCGCGCTGAAGCCGATCGCGACGCCGGCGGAGCTGGCGAACCGTACGACGTGCTCGATCGGCACACCGTCGGAGCCCGTCACCTGACCCGAGCGGGAGGTGACGGTGTACGAGCCCGGCGCGGGGTGGACGGTCGAGGGCACCACGGTGAACGTCTTCGGCTTGCGGCCGGCCTCGCCGACCAGCCAGACCCGCTTCGTGCCGACCGCGTACACGACCCGTACGCCCGTGCCGGAGTTCGCGGGCAGCGCGAACTCCTGCTGCTTGCCCTGGGAATTGCCGGTGCCCTTGTCGGGCGTCACCGTGCCCGGCTGCTGCGGTGCCACGGCGCGCATGGCGGGTGCGCTCGCCGACGCCTGGTAGGCGAGGAAACCGACGGCGGCCACCGCCGCGGCCGTGAGCCCGGCCACGATTCCCGAGCTGCTGCGTGCCACCCTGTCCCACCTTCGCGCCGCACACCGTCAATGCCTGTGGTGACGGTAGCAGCCGGGGTCCCCGGGAACGGGCCCGCCATCGCCCGGTCCCCGGAGTCGTAGGCTGTTCGCGTGCTCTTGCTCGCTGTGGATACCGCTACTCCCGCCGTCACCGTCGCCCTGCACGACGGCCGGTCCGTCGTCGCCGAGGCCCACCAGGTCGACGCCCGCCGTCACGGGGAGCTGTTGCTCCCGTCCGTCGACCGGGTGCTCGCCGAGGCGGGGCTGAAGCTCGACGCCGTCACCGGCGTCGTGGTCGGCGTCGGCCCCGGCCCGTACACCGGCCTGCGCGTCGGCCTGGTCACGGCCGCGACCTTCGCCTCCGTGCTCGGCGTGCCGGTGCACGGCCTGTGCACGCTCGACGGCCTCGCGTACGCCGCGGGGCGGGCGGGCGTCGAGGGCCCCTTCGTCGTGGCGACCGACGCGCGGCGCAAGGAGGTCTACTGGGCCCGTTACGAGGACCCGCGCACCCGGACCGGCGGCCCCGCCGTGGACCGCCCGGCCGAGATCGCCGAGCAGGTCGCCGGCCTGCCCGCGGTCGGCGCCGGCGCCCTGCTCTACCCCGAGGTCTTCCCGGACGTCCGCGGGCCCGAGCACCAGTCGGCCGCGGCCCTGGCCTCGCTCGCGGCGGAGAAGCTCGCCGCGGGGGAGGAGTTCCTGCCGGCGCAGCCGCTCTACCTGCGCCGTCCCGACGCCCAGGTCCCGAAGAACTACAAGGTGGTCACCCCCAAGTGACCGCGGGCACTGCCGTACTGCGCGAGATGCGCTGGTGGGACATCGAGCCGGTGCTGGAGCTGGAGCACGAGCTGTTCCCCGAGGACGCCTGGTCCGCCGGGATGTTCTGGTCCGAACTCGCCCACGCCCGCGGCCCGCAGGCCACCCGCCGCTACGTCGTGGCGGAGGAGCCCGCGGCGGACGGGGGCGGCCGGATCGTCGGGTACGCCGGCCTGGCCGCCGCCGGCGACCTGGCCGACGTACAGACCATCGCCGCCGCCCGCGACCAGTGGGGCACCGGGCTCGGCGCCCGCCTGCTGACCGACCTGCTGCGCGCCGCCACCGCCTTCGAGTGCGCCGAGGTGCTGCTGGAGGTGCGGGTGGACAACACCCGCGCCCAGCGGCTGTACGAGCGCTTCGGCTTCGAGCCCATCGGCTTCCGGCGCGGCTACTACCAGCCCGGCAACGTCGACGCGCTGGTGATGCGACTCTCCGACCCTGCTACTTCCGTACGAGATGAGAACCATGGCTGACGAACCGCTCGTCCTCGGCATCGAGACCTCCTGCGACGAGACCGGCGTCGGCATCGTCCGCGGCCACACCCTGCTCGCCGACGCCGTCGCCTCCAGCGTCGACGAGCACGCCCGCTTCGGCGGTGTCGTCCCCGAGGTCGCCTCCCGCGCGCACCTGGAGGCGATGGTCCCCACGATCGAGCGCGCGCTGAAGGAGGCCGGGGTCTCCGCCCGCGACCTCGACGGCATCGCGGTCACCGCGGGGCCCGGCCTCGCGGGCGCGCTGCTGGTCGGCGTGTCGGCGGCGAAGGCGTACGCGTACGCCCTCGGCAAGCCGCTGTACGGCGTGAACCACCTGGCCTCCCACATCTGCGTGGACCAGCTGGAGCACGGCGCGCTGCCCGAGCCGACGATGGCGCTGCTGGTCTCCGGCGGCCACTCCTCGCTGCTGCTGGCCCCCGACATCACCTCGGACGTCCGGCCGCTCGGCGCGACCATCGACGACGCGGCGGGCGAGGCCTTCGACAAGATCGCCCGCGTGCTGGACCTCGGCTTCCCGGGCGGCCCGGTGATCGACCGGCTCGCCAGGGAGGGCGACCCGAACGCGATCGCCTTCCCGCGGGGCCTGACCGGTCCGCGCGACGCGGCGTACGACTTCTCCTTCTCCGGCCTCAAGACGGCCGTGGCCCGCTGGATCGAGGCCAAGCGGAACGCCGGCGAGGAGGTGCCGGTGCGCGACGTGGCCGCGTCCTTCCAGGAGGCGGTGGTCGACGTGCTGACCCGCAAGGCGATCCGCGCGTGCAAGGACGAGGGCGTGGACCACCTGATGATCGGCGGCGGGGTGGCGGCCAACTCCCGGCTGCGTTCGCTGGCGCAGGAGCGGTGCGACGACGCGGGGATCATCCTGCGCGTGCCGCGCCCGAAGCTGTGCACGGACAACGGCGCGATGGTCGCGGCGCTGGGTGCCGAGATGGTCGCGCGCGGGCGGGCGGCCTCGGACTGGGACCTGTCGGCGGACTCCTCGCTGCCGGTGACGGACCCGCACGTGCCGGGGGAGTCGCACGGGCACGGTCACGGGCACGGTCACGACCACGACCACGTGCACGAGCTCAGCAAGGACAACCTGTACTCATGAGCACCGTCGCGCTGATGTGGGAGGCCCGCGCCGTCGAGGGGCGCGGTGCCGAACTCCTGGAGTGGGCCCGGGCGCAGGCCCAGGTGCTGGCCGGGGAGCCGCTGCGGCACGAGGTGTTCCGCGCGCCGCAGGACCGGGTGCTCGTGATCACCTGGTGGGCGGCGGAGCTCGGGGACGGGCTGCCCGAACTGCCGGAGCCGGCGGCGGACCTGATCACGCGTCCGGTGCACCGGTGGCGGTTCGAGTCGGTCGACGGGGGCTGACGGCCGCGGCGGTGCCCGCGGGGCCGGCCGGCCCCGCGGGCCGGCGGGGCCTGCGGCGGTGGTCCGGCGGGGGCCGAGAGTCGACGGTGGGCGGCGGAGGGCCGTTAAGGTCGGCGCATGCGCCGTCGTGATCTTCCTCCGCCGCCGCCCGCGCTCATATCGCCCTGGCCGGACGCGACCGCGGCCCGGGCCGAACGCGGCCGGATCCTCGGGGAGCTCGTACGGCACAGCCTGGGGCTCTGGACCCTGCTGGCCCTGTGGACGGTGGCCGGGGTCTGCGCCCTCGGCTGGTCGTTCGTCGGGATGGCGCTGATGTCCTTCGAGCGCGGCGGCGGGGAGAACCTGCTCGGGCTGCTGTTCCTGGTGCTCGGTACGGGCGTGCTCGTGCCGGGCGGCCTCCTGCTGGCCGCCGGGGCGCGCCGGGACCGCCGGGTGCGGCTGCTGCTGGGGGCGTGGGCCGCGTCCGGGCACGATCCCGTGACCGACCCGGGGCACCGGGCGGCCGGCCGGAGCCTGGGCTGGCTGCTGGCCTCCTTCGGGGTGTGCGCGCTCGGCCTGTGGGTGACCTTCGGGGTGGCCATGGGCGCGGCTCCGGGTGGGGCCGGTTCGGGGAGGGTCGCGTACTGCATGGGCCTGGGCCTGATCCTGTGGATCACCGGGCTGCTGGGCGTGGCCAAGGCGGCCGTGCACTACCGGTGGGCGGTACGGGCCTTCGCGCGGCCGGGAGCCCGGTCGGCGGGCGCTGCCGCCGGCTTCGGGGGCGCCGCCCCGGCGGGGCCCGGTACCGCCCCGGCGGCGGGCGGACCGAGCGGCACCGCGCCGGCCGGGCCGACGGGCACCGCGCCGGCCGGGCCGGATCCGGTCACGGGCGGGACTGTGCCGGAGCGCCGATCAGCACCGTCGGAGCCCCCGCCACGCGGGTGAGGAAGACGGTGGCGGAGTTCCGGCCCTGCGGCTTGACCTTCCTGCGCAGTTCCTCGGGCTCGACCGCGGAGCCGCGCTTCTTGACCGTGAGGATGCCGACCTCGCGCTCGCGCAGCAGCGCCTTGAGCTTCTTCAGGTTGAAGGGCATCACGTCGGTGATCTCGTACGCCGTGGCGTAGGGCGTGGGCCGCAGCTCGTCCGCGGTGACGTAGGCGATGGTCGGGTCGATCAGCCGGCCGTCCAGCTCGGCGGCGACCTCGGCGACGAGGTGGGCGCGGATGACGGCGCCGTCCGGCTCGTACAGGTAGCGGCCCACGGGACCGGGCTGCGGGTCCGGCAGCGGGTCGGCGGTCCGCAGGGAGGTGCCGCCGGGGAGCAGCGTGGCGCGTACGGAGCCGGGTCCGGTGCCGAACCAGAGCACGGCCTCCTTCACGTCCCCGCCGTCGGAGATCCACTCGGCCTCCGCCTCGGCGGGCACGGCCTCGTGGGGGATGCCGGGAGCGATCTTGACGGCCGCGTGGCGCGCCGTACGGGCGGCGGTCACGGCCCAGGAGAGCGGCGGGGAGTAGGCCTCGGGGTCGAAGGTGCGGCCGCGGCCGCCGCGCCGCGCGGGGTCCAGGAAGACCGCGTCGTACCCGGCCGTGTCCACCTCCGTCACGTCCGCCTCGCGCACCTCGATCAGCTCCGACAGGCCCAGCGCCGCGGCGTTGGCCCGGGCGACCGCGCAGGTCAGCGGGTCCCGGTCGACGGCGAGTACGCGGATCCCGGCGCGGGCCAGGGCCAGGGCGTCGCCGCCGATCCCGCAGCACAGGTCGGCGAGGCTGCGTACGCCGAGGGCGGCGAAGCGCTCCGCGCGGTAGGCGGCGACGGTGGCGCGGGTGGCCATCTCGACGCCGCCGGGGGTGAAGTACATCCGGTACGCGTCCTCGGCGCCGAACTTGGCGACGGCGCGCTGGCGCAGCCGGGCCTGGCCGAGGGCGGCGGAGACCAGCTCGGCGGGGTGGTCGCGGCGCAGCCGGGTGGCGGTGGCCAGCTCCTTCGCGGGGTCGTGGTCCCGCAGCGAGTCGAGCAGGGCGCGGCCCTCGTCGGTGAGCAGGGCGGCGAAGGAGTCGAGGTCGTTCACCGGCCCATTGTCGGCCAGTCGGTGGAAGGTGCGCTCCCGCCCGAGGTGTCGTGGGGGTGTGGCGGCTGTCGGATGACAGGATCCGGCGCCATGCAGCTAGTAGGAAAAAAGGAACAAAAGTCACGCATGGGCGTGCGTGTGGCGGCCGCGGACGCGGCTCCGAACCGGGTACGCGCGGGTGCGCGCGGACGGTACGGCGTCGCACTGGCCGCCCTCCTGGTCGCGGCCCTCGGCACCGCCTGCGGCACGTCGTCGTCCGGCACGGACGCCGCCCGGCAGGAGAAGACGAAGGCCACGTCCCTCGCCGGCCCCGCCGGCGCCGAGAACCGCGCCAGCCGGCTCCGGCAGGCCGAACTGGCCCGGATCGCGGCGGCGAAGAAGTGGGGACTGGACCGGACCCCGTTGCTGCCGCCCGCCCCGCCGGCCGAGAAGCCGGAGATCACCACGCGCAAGGGCTTCGAGGTCGACGGCGGCGAGGACCTGCCGCCGGTCTTCACCACCGTCCCCACCGACCAGAAGGTCGTCTTCCTGACGATCGACGACGGCGCCGAGAAGGACCCCGAGTTCCTCCGGATGATGGACGAGCTGAAGATCCCGTACACGGCCTTCCTCAGCGACTACCTCGTCCGCGAGGACTACGGGTACTTCAGGAAGATGCAGGACCTCGGCGTCAGCCTGAACAACCACACCCTAAACCACCGCTACATGCCCGCCCTCTCGTACGAGAAGCAGCGGCAGGAGATCTGCGGCCAGCAGGACACCATCCAGAAGCAGTTCGGCAAGCGGCCCAGGCTCTTCCGCCCGCCGTACGGCAACTACAACGAGGACACCCTGCGCGCCGCCAAGTCCTGCGGCGTCACCGCGGTCCCGCTGTGGAACGCCGAGGCCTTCACCGACCGGATGGACTGGCGCGAATGGGACCGCGACCTGCACCCCGGCGACATCATCCTCACGCACTTCCGGGGGCGGGAGGACTGGAAGGGCACGATGCCTGACATGATCCGTCAGGTCATGAAGACCGTCACGGCCAAGGGGTACGCCGTGGCAAAACTGGAGGACTACCTGTGACCAAGGCGCGCCGGCTGGTGGCCGGGACGGTGGCGGCCGGTGCGCTGGCGCTCTCCCTCGCGGGGTGTGCGCAGAGTGTGGACCCGATCGAGCGGCTGGGGCGGAAGGCGACCGAGGGGGTGCAGGGCGGCCAGAGCACGCGGCAGCCCAAGGCGCCGGCCTCCGCCTCCGCCGCGCCCTCCGGGGGGACGGGCCACGTCGCCGCGGACGCCCACCGCAGGTGGGGGCTCGCGAAGCCGCTGGAGTTCGCGCCCCGGCCCGCCCACCGGCCCGCGCTGCCGCGGGCCGGGGCCGGCCGGGTGCCGGTGGTGGACCGAATACCCGTACCGGCGGGGGAGAGGACCGTCTTCCTGACGTACGACGACGGCGCCGAGCGGGACCCCGAGTTCCTGCGCATGGTCGCCGACCTGCACCTGCCGGTCAGCATGTTCCTGACGGACAGTGTGGCGTCCGCCGGCTACGGGCACTTCGAGCAGCTGCGGAAGGCCGGCCCGGGCAGCGCGATAAACAACCACACGCTCACCCACCCGAACCTGCGCACCCTCTCGTACGAGCGCCAGCGCGCCGAGATATGCGGCCAGCAGGAGCGCCTGCAGAAGCGCTTCGGCACCAAGCCCCGCCTCTTCAGGCCCCCGTTCGGCAACTACAACGACGACACGCTCCGCGCCGCGAAGGACTGCGGCGCCGAGGCGCTCGTGCTGTGGCGGGCCTCGATGCAGATACACGACATCCGGTACGCGGAGGGCAGCGGCCTGCGGCCCGGCGAGATCGTACTGGCGCACTTCCGGGGCCCGGACGAGCTGAAGGGCACCACGCTCACCCAGATGACGACGCGCATGCTCCGGAAGATCCAGGAGCAGGGCTACCGCATCGGCCGCCTGGAGGACTACCTCTGACGGTTCCTCAGCGGACCGCCGGAGCGCCCCCGGTCACCCGGGGTCCGGTCCGTGTCGGCGGCAACTCCTAGGATGTACGTCCGAACACGCGCACGGGGGCGGACGGACGGGGGCCCGGGATGGACAGAGCTCACCTCGACGTGTCGGAGGACGGGCTGACCAAGCTCGCCGACGACATGGACGCGATGCAGGCGTACCTGGAACAGCAGACGCGGCGCATGGACGCCGTCGTCGACGGCATCGAGAGCGGCTGGGCGGGCCCGACGGCCACGGCGTACCGCAGCCTGCACCAGGGCGTCGCCGAGGACGCCGTACGCATCCGGCAGGTGCTCGTCCTGCTCGAACAGGCCACCCGGCTCTCGCGCGACGGCTTCACCGAGCAGGAGCTCGACACGCTGGGCCGGCTCAAGAAGATGCAGGACACCGAGAACGTCCCGGAGGCCGCCCGCGAGATGGCGGACGGGAACCGGGCGCCGGTACCGGAGCGTCCGCAGAGCCGGATCCTGGACATATGAATCACGGGGGGACGCGTACCACCATGGCCGGCGACGACCGCATCACCGTCGACTTCGCGACGCTCCGCCGCCTCTCCGGGGAGCTGGAGGACATCCTCCGCACCCTCACGACGCGGCTGGACGCGCTGTACGACCGCGCCGAGAAGACCGTGCTGAGCTGGGAGGGCGAGGCGCGCGACGCCTTCATCGACGAGCTCGACAAGTGGGACCGCTCGGCCCAGGACCTCAAGGCCGCCCAGGCCTGGCTCCACGAGGTGGTGGTCAAGGGCCACCTGAACTACGACGCGGCCAACCGCTCCGTCCTCCAGGGCTGGGGAGGCGGCGCCTGATGGCGGGGCCCACGACCCCGGCCCCGGCCCAGCCGCCGGGCGGCAACGGCACGATCGACGTCAAGCCGAGCGACCTGTGGCGGGTCTCCGGGAACATCGCGGCGCAGCAGGGCATGTTCGACAAGGGCGCCAAGGACCTGCTGTCCGGCCTCCAGAAGTACCCGGACGCGGGCGGCAACGGCGACGCGGCCCGGAAGTTCGCCACGTCGTACATGAAGGTCGGCAACCGCTGGCTGGAGGTCTGGGCGAAGGGCGTCTCCGGCGTCGGCGGTGTCGCGGTGGGCTTCACCGAGACGGCGAACGCGTACACGAAGGCGGACGCGGCGGCGCACCCGAAGCAGGGGCAGTCGGCGGAGCAGCGTACGCCGCCCGCGGTGATCGAGAAGATACCGTCCTACGGCAAGGTCCCGGACCTGAAGTGGGGCGACGACGACGGCGGGGACGACTTCATACGGTCGGTCCTGGAGGCCATACCGGAGGTGGTGCGGGGCGTCCTGGCCGAGGTCATCCGCACCGCGTTCCGGGCGGGCCGGCTGGTCGAGGTCTACCCGTACCCCCAGCAGCACTACCTCAACTCGCTCTCCCAGACCTGGGCCGACACCACGATCTGCCTGAGCACGGTGTCCGGCTCGCTGATGGGCGAGGTCAGCACCATCACGAACCCGCAGGAAGCGGACTGGCACAAGGCCATGACCGTGTTCTGCAGCGCGTTGTGGGGCGGGACCGACTGGGGTCAGTCGCGTCACGGGCTCCAGTGGGGGCACACGACCCCGCACGCCCCGGGCACGCAGCGGGTTCCCACCGGCAGCCAGCCGGTGATGACGGTCCTGATGGACACGGCGAAGAAGATCAGCGACATCCTCCGCGAGTACGCCGAGGCCGCCGTCGAGCTGAACGGTGACATCTGGGACGAGTACGTGGAGGCCGCGAAGGAAGCGGCCAAGGAGGTCATCAAGGACGTCAACCTCAAGGACGGGGTGGACGTCAAGGACGCCTGGGGGCTCATCAAGGGCATCGGCAAGTCGGCCAAGAACCTGCTGCTGGAGTGGGAGGTCAACGTCGTCCTGAAGCTGGACACGGCGGAGATCAACCGGATCGTCCAGCGGTACATAGACAAGCTCAACGCCCTCACGGCCCGGTTCGACGCTCTGATGGAGCCGCTGGACGAGGCCTACCTGAGCGCCCCGAAGTACGAGGCGGGCGTCGCTCGGGCCCAGGGGTACGGCGCCCGGGCGCTGGACGAGTTCAAGAACCCGCAGCGCTGGATCTCGCAGGATCCGGGCAGTGGCGCGTACACCCTGGACCTGGCCAGCAACGAGTGGTTCAACAACGGCCACACGCTGGACAAGCACGTGGGCAAGACGGACGAGCAACTGCTCCAACGCCTGCGTGACCAACAGCGGCCGAACGCGGACCCGAACCTCTGGCCGGAGGGCAAGCCCATTCCCAGTGCCTCCTCCTCGTTCAAGAACTATGCGGAAGCACAGCGGCTCACCCAGTACAACCTCAACCGGCACAAGGCGGAGATAGAGAAGTGGCTTGCCGGTCCGCCGGACCCGGCCACCACCCCGATGCCGCCCTTGGTGTCCCCGTCGCCAAACGGCGAGGTCACCGGCCGCAGCGTGCAGCGCAACGCGGACCCGAACGACGCGGAGAAGGGCTGGCAGTACAACGGCATGAACGCCAAGGTCGAGGACGTGAACCGGATCCAGACGATGATCCGTTACAGCCCGAACACCGACCCGAAGTTCACCGTCGTCACGTCGATGCCGACGAAGTAGGCGAAGCCGCGCGTGTCCGTCATGGCCACGGGTCCGTCGTCGTCTCCGACACGGATACCGGCGTGTACTGGACCTTTGACGACTGACCCACTCCGCACCAACAGAGGATCCGTGAGCATGCCCGTCGACCAGGCCACCTGGGAAGCCGCCGTCCGCAAGCTGTACGGCGGGACCTTCGCGTACGTCGCCACCGCGCCCCGTAGGCACGAGGACTGGCGGCTCGACGTGCTGGACGTGATGCGGCGCGCGGTGGACGATCCGCGTGGCTGGACGGGGCTGGACGACTGCCCCGAGGGGTACTCCGAGGACGGGGAGGAGGGGCCGTCGTACCCCTTCGAGGAGCTCACGGCCGACGTGCTCGGCGCGCGGCTCTACGAGGTCGAGCCCGAGGCGGCCGCCGAGCAGCTGGTCGCCATGGCCGCACCCGGATGCAGGCTGTCGAACGCCCTGCCCCTCTTCGCGGAGGGGCTGGACGAGCTCCTCGGCCTCGCGCGCAGCCTCGTCTCCCGGCACGGCGAGGCCCCGGCGTTCTTCACCAACGTCGCCCAGGCCTACGACGACCGGCACCCCGACTACGACGCCACGTTCCGCACCTGGCACGGCCTGACGGTGTACGTGCAGGACATCGGGCTCGTCGCGGTGTCCGACTCCGAGGTCGGCGTGTACTGGACCTTCGCCCCCGAATACTGACCCCGCCCGCCCGCTCACCGTACGAGAGAATTCGAGCATGCTGACCCGATCCGCCACTTATCCCGACCGGGAGACCGCGCAGTGGGCCACCCAGATGGTGGTGACCGCCAACGAGCAGGCGGTGCACCGCTGGCTCGCCCAGGGCACGCGGCCGCGGCTGACCATCGAGGCCGCGTGGCCCTCCCGTGAGGAACCGGTCGGCCGGGTGCTGCTGGAGGCGATGATGCTGGCCGGCCGCGAGCCCGTCGACGTACGGGCCGCCCGCGTCGTGCTGCGCCGCGAGCCCCGCAGCCCGCACGGCTTCGTCGTCCAGACCACCCTCCCGATCTACCTGTAGAGGCGCCGCGACCGTGCCCATGAAGCCCCTCGACCACGACCGCCGCTACGGCGAGCTCGACCAGGTCATGCGCGCCTACCTCGGCCAGGCGGCCGACGACACGCCGGAGAGGCGCAGCACCGCGCTCGACGCCTATCTGCGCCACACCTGGCACACCCGTCCCTGGGCCATCGCCGAGGCGGAGCGTCAGCTGCGCGAGTACGGCCGGAACCCCCCGGGCCGGCTGCGGATCAACCTCGGCGAGTTCTACTCCGTCCCCGACACCGGGCTGCCCGAGTCCGCGATCGGCGACTGGCTGCTCGTCCTCGCCGACCACCTCAAGCAGAGCATCGAGAGCGGCGACGTGCCCGCGCCCGCCAGCCCGCAGACGCACTGGGAGTGGCACGCCCGCTTCCCGGAGACGGCGCAGCTGCTGGGCGGGTGGTTCTCGCAGGACATCGTGGACGAGTTCGCCGACCACGAGGCGGCCGTACGGGACTACGCCGAGGGCACCGACCCGCAGCTGGTCGCGCGGCTCGTCGGGGAGCTGCACGAGCTGATCGCCCTGCCGCTGGACGAGCCCGACTACGCCCTGGCGGCGGCGGAGCTGGGCATGGAGGTCGGGCCGCCGGAGCCCTTCTCGTACGTGGTCTGGTTCCGGGCCGTCGCCGAGCAGCTCGCCGCTCCCCGCGGGGAGTGAGCGGAGGGGCGGGGGAGTTCCCCCGCCCCTGCGGTCAGCTCCCCGCCGGCGCCGCGACCACCGGGGTGATCGTCGTATCCACCGGGCCCCGGGCGTCCGCCTCGCGCTGGCGCTCCGCGCTGTCGGAGATCCGCAGCAGCAGCGCCACCATGATCCAGTTGGCCACCAGGGAAGAGCCGCCCTTGGCCAGGAACGGCAGTGCCTTCCCGGTCAGCGGGATCAGGCCCGTGACCCCGCCCGCGACCACGAAGACCTGGAGCGCCAGCGCCGCCGCCAGGCCCACGGCCAGCAGCTTGCCGAACGGGTCGCGCGCCCCCAGCGCCATCCGCAGCCCCCGCTGCGCCAGCAGCGCGTACAGCAGCAGGACGACCATGACCCCGGCCAGGCCGAGCTCCTCGCCGATCGTGGTGAGGATGAAGTCGCTGCGGCCGGCGAAGCCCACCAGCTCCGGGTGGCCCTGGCCGAGGCCGGTGCCGGTGATGCCGCCGCTGCCGAAGCTGAACAGGGCCTGGGCCGACTGCTCGGAGACGATGCCCGGCGGCCGCTGGTCCTCCGGCAGGTAGATCGCCAGCGGGTCCAGCCAGGCGGCCACGCGCCCCTTCACGTGGGGTTCGGTCGAGCCGACCACGAAGGCGCCCAGCGCGGCCATCAGCAGGCCGCAGACGATCCAGCTGGTGCGCTCGGTGGCGACGTACAGCATCACCACGAAGACGCCGAAGAAGATCAGCGAGGTGCCGAGGTCGCGCTCGAAGACCAGCACCAGCAGCGAGACGATCCAGACGGTGATGATCGGGCCGAGCTGGCGCATCGGCGGCAGCCGCACGCCCAGGACCTTCCGCCCGGTCAGGGAGAGCGAGTCGCGGTGGGTGACCAGGTAGCCGGCGAAGAAGACCGCGATCATGATCTTCACGAACTCGCCCGGCTGGAGCGACTGCCCGCCGATGACGATCCACCGCTTGGCGCCGTACATGTCCGCGCCGAAGAACATCGGGGCCATCAGCAGCACCAGCGCGACCAGCATGGTGATGTAGATGAACCGCCGGAGGTGGCGGTGGTCGCGCAGCACCATCAGCACGGCGATGCAGATGGCGGCGCCCACCACGGTCCACATCAGCTGGTTCGGCGCGGTCGCCCCCGACTTCGGCCACTTGGCCAGGTACGTCGTGTCCAGGCGGGCCAGCAGCACCAGGCCGATGCCCGACAGCAGCAGCGTGACCGGGAGGATCAGCGGGTCGGCGTACGCGGCGAAGCGGCGCACGGCCAGGTGCCCGACCAGGGCCAGCAGGGTCATGCTGATCGCGAAGTCGGCGAGGTTGTCCGGCAGCGCGCCGGTCATCGACAGGCCGACGCTCGCGTGCCCGCCGACCGTGATCAGTACGACGAAGGCCAGCAGCAGCGCCTCGGTGCGCCGTTTGGCGCCCGCCACCGTCAGGGGGGTCAGTCCGCGCACGGGATGCCGTCGCCGTCGATCGCGCCGGGGGCGTCAGGGCCGGCAGCGGCCTGACGCCCGATCTGCTCGGCTATGAGGCGCTTTATCTTCATGTCCTCAACGACGTTGACGTCCCCGCCGTGGTTCCTCGCGAACCCTTTGATGGGAAAGGTCACAAACGCGAGGTCCCTGCCGTTCCGGCCCCGGGGGGCGGCCCGCAGCGGGTGCCGGGGGCGGCTCCGCGCAGGTGCTTCCGGTGGCCGGTGCGGGTGGAATCCGGGGTGCGGCGCGCAGTGGATTGGCACTCCGCTTGACCGAGTGCTAATCGCCGGAATAGTCTCGGCCCTGGCACTCGCCCCCGGTGAGTGCCAACACAGCGACGGGCAGGTCCGGCACCCGCGACGACGGATCGACCTGGTCGCCACCTCAGACAGTTAACCCCGTGAGATCTCCGAAGGGGGAGGTCGGATCGTGACGACCGCCAGCTCCAAGGTTGCCATCAAGCCGCTCGAGGACCGCATCGTGGTCCAGCCGCTGGACGCCGAGCAGACCACGGCCTCTGGCCTGGTCATCCCGGACACCGCGAAGGAGAAGCCCCAGGAGGGCGTCGTCCTCGCCGTGGGCCCGGGCCGCTTCGAGGACGGCCAGCGCCTGCCGCTCGACGTCTCCGTCGGCGACATCGTGCTGTACAGCAAGTACGGCGGCACCGAGGTGAAGTACAGCGGCGAGGAGTACCTCGTCCTCTCGGCTCGCGACGTGCTCGCGATCGTCGAGAAGTAGTTCACCCAAGCACCGCACTGAAGCAGATGCTTTGACCTGCGCCCCGGGCCCCAGACCTCCATATCAGGGTGCCCGGGGCGCAGTTCGTCTCACCGAAGAGGACTGAAACGCTCCCATGGCGAAGATTCTGAAGTTCGACGAGGACGCCCGTCGCGCCCTCGAGCGCGGCGTCAACAAGCTTGCCGACACCGTCAAGGTGACCATCGGCCCCAAGGGCCGCAACGTCGTCATCGACAAGAAGTTCGGTGCCCCGACCATCACCAACGACGGCGTCACCATCGCCCGTGAGGTCGAGATCGAGGACCCGTACGAGAACCTCGGCGCCCAGCTCGTGAAGGAGGTGGCGACCAAGACCAACGACATCGCGGGTGACGGCACCACCACCGCCACGGTCCTGGCCCAGGCCCTGGTCCGCGAGGGCCTGCGCAACGTCGCCGCCGGCGCCTCCCCGGCCGCCCTGAAGAAGGGCATCGACGCCGCGGTCAAGGCGATCTCCGAGGACCTCCTCGCGACCGCCCGTCCGATCGAGGACAAGTCCGACATCGCCGCCGTGGCCGCGCTCTCCGCGCAGGACCAGCAGGTCGGCGAGCTCATCGCCGAGGCGATGGACAAGGTCGGCAAGGACGGCGTCATCACCGTCGAGGAGTCCAACACCTTCGGTCTCGAGCTCGAGTTCACCGAGGGCATGGCCTTCGACAAGGGCTACCTGTCCCCGTACTTCGTGACGGACCAGGAGCGCATGGAGGCGGTCCTGGAGGACCCCTACATCCTGATCAACCAGGGCAAGATCTCCTCCATCCAGGACCTCCTGCCGCTGCTGGAGAAGGTCATCCAGGCGGGTGGCTCCAAGCCGCTGCTGATCATCGCCGAGGACGTCGAGGGCGAGGCCCTGTCGACCCTGGTCGTGAACAAGATCCGCGGCACCTTCAACGCCGTCGCCGTCAAGGCGCCCGGCTTCGGCGACCGCCGCAAGGCGATGCTCCAGGACATGGCCACCCTCACCGGTGCCACCGTCATCGCCGAGGAGGTCGGCCTCAAGCTCGACCAGGCCGGTCTGGACGTGCTGGGCTCCGCCCGCCGCGTGACCGTCACCAAGGACGACACCACGATCGTGGACGGCGCCGGCTCCTCCGAGGACGTCCTCGGCCGCGTCAACCAGATCAAGGCCGAGATCGAGTCCACGGACTCCGACTGGGACCGCGAGAAGCTCCAGGAGCGCCTCGCGAAGCTGGCCGGCGGCGTGTGCGTGATCAAGGTCGGCGCCGCCACCGAGGTGGAGCTGAAGGAGAAGAAGCACCGTCTGGAGGACGCCATCTCCGCGACCCGCGCCGCGGTCGAGGAGGGCATCGTCTCCGGTGGTGGCTCCGCTCTGGTCCACGCCGCCAAGGTCCTCGCCGACAACCTGGGCAAGGACGGCGACGAGGCGACCGGTGTCGCCGTCGTCCGCCGCGCCGTGGTCGAGCCGCTGCGCTGGATCGCCGAGAACGCCGGCCTCGAGGGCTACGTCATCACCTCGAAGGTCTCCGAGCTCGAGAAGGGCCAGGGCTTCAACGCCGCCACCGGCGAGTACGGCGACCTGGTCAAGGCCGGCGTCATCGACCCGGTCAAGGTCACCCGCTCCGCCCTGGAGAACGCCGCCTCCATCGCCTCGCTGCTGCTCACGACCGAGACCCTGGTCGTCGAGAAGCCGGCCGAGGAGGAGGACAACGGCCACGGTCACGGCCACGGTCACGGCCACAGCCACTGACCCCGCGCTGACGCGCAGGCCCCCGTCGCATCCGTGCGGCGGGGGCCTTCCCGTGTCCCGTTGCGCGCTCCGGCGCTCGTACCGCGGGGGCGTGCCCAGGCGCTCGTGCCCGGCCGGCGGGGCCGGGCCGCGGTGATGCGGCGTCAGCGGGCCGCGCCCATCCCCTTGTCCGCGCTCATGCTCATGTCCATGCCCATCTCGCGCATGAGGCGCATGAGGTCGTAGTGCCACCAGCCCTCGGCGATCATGCCGTCCCGGCAGCGGAAGGTGGTGGTGCCGGTGGTCTCGTAGGTCTTCCCGGTGGGGGCCATCCCCATGAAGTCGCCCGTGTGCTTGCCGCGCCAGGTCCACACGGTGGTGACGAGGTCGTCCTGCGCCAGCTGGGCGTCGACGGCGAAGGACATCTCGAAGCCGCCGCGCCACATCCGGACGTCCTTCATCATCTCGTCGCGCCCGACGACCGTCTGCTCCGCCTTGCTGATGTCGTGGTCGATGTAGTTCGAGGCGAAACACTCCTCCATCACGGCCATGTTGCCGTTGAGCATGACCTCCTCGAACACCCGGTTGACCAGCATGGTGTTGAGGTGTTCGTCGCGGACCACGTCCAGGTTGGTGAACTTCGGCATGCCGTCGCACAGCGCGACCATCTCGTGGAACATGCGGTCCGTCTCGGGGAGGTTCGAGTTCCTCATGGCCTCCTCGTACGAAGGGAACTCCACGACGTCGACGTAGTGGTCGTTCATGTCGCGGTCCTTGCCCACGATGCTGTGGGTCAGCGTGCGCTTGCCGTGGCTCTGGGCGACGTACTTGTCGAGCAGGTCGTTCATGGCCTCGGGCTGGTGCGTCTTGTAATCGACCAGTTGTACGAATGTCATGGCGGTCTCCCGGGCTGGAAGGAACAGTCCCAATTTTAGTGAAGAACCACCCGTTCGGCTGGTTTAGTGCCTTTTCAACCGCTTCGCGGCCGCCTTCCTCACTGGGGTCCGTACTTCCGCCCGGTCCGCGAGGAGACCCCGCCCAGCAGCCCGCGCGGCGTCAGCTTCACGACGCCCATCAGGGCCTTGTACCGCGGGTCGGGGATCGAGACGGTACGGCCCCTGGCCAGGTCGGCCAGGGCCGCCGTGACCAGCTTGTCGGCGTCCAGCCACATCCAGTTCGGGATGTTGTCCGTGCCCATGCCGGCCCGCTCGTGGAACTCCGTACGCACGAAGCCGGGGCACAGGGCCATCAGCCGCACCCCGGACCCCGCCAGGTCCCGCGCCGCGCCCTGGGTGAACTGCACGACCCACGCCTTGCTCGCGCCGTAGGTGCCGCGCGGTACGAAGGCGGCCACGGACGCCACGTTGACGATCCCGCCCCGGCCGCGCTCCCGCATGCTCGCGGACGCCGCCGAGGTCAGCCGCAGCACCGCCTCGACGTGCACCTTCAGCATCGTCAGCTCGTCGGCCATCGAGACTTCGAGGTAGCGCCCCTTGTTGCCGAACCCGGCGTTGTTGACCAGCAGGTCGACCGGGTCGCGGCGGTCGCCGAGCCGCTGCTCGACCGCCGCGATGCCCTCCTCCGTCGACAGGTCGGCGGTCAGCACCTCGGCCTCGATCCCGTGCCGGTCGTGCAGTTCGGTGGCCTGCTCGCGCAGCCGCCCGGTGTCCCGGGCCACCAGCACCAGGTTGTTCCCCTGGGCGGCCAGCTTGCGCGCGAAGGCGGCGCCGATGCCCGCCGTGGAACCCGTAATCAGAGCAGTCGTCATGTGCGCAACCTAGCCGCCGCAGGTTTCAGCCCGTCGCCCCGCCGTGCTTGGCCAGGTACGCGTGGACCTTTTCCCGCGCCTCCGGCTCCATGGCGTCACCGGCGGCGAGCGTCCGCGGCAGCAGGTCCCGCTCGGTGGTGAACGCACGGAACCAGAAGGCGACCGTGACCTCGTGGTCCGGGCGGTGCACGACCTCGACGGCGTCGCCGGGCGAGACCTCGCCCTCCTGGACCACCCGGAGGTACGCGCCGGGCAGCGCGGCCTGCGTGAAGCGCTTCACCCAGCCGCCCTCGTCCAGGTGCCCCGCGAAGGTGCGGCACGGGATGCGGGCCGAGGCCACCTCCAGGACCAGGTCCCGGCCGACCCGCCAGCGCTCGCCGATCCGCGCGCCGTTCACGTCGACGCCCGCGGTGGTGAGGTTCTCGCCGAAGATCCCGCCGGGCAGCTCGCGGCCCAGCTCCCGCTCCCAGTGGTCGAGGTCCTCGCGGGCGTAGGCGTAGACGGCCTGGTGGTCGCCCCCGTGGTGGCGCAGGTCGCAGACCGCGTCACCGGCCAGGCCGCTGCCGCCGACCCCCCTGGGCCCGGGGGCGAAGACGTGTACGGGGCCGGGCACGGGCGCCTTGCCGATGCCCGTGACGCCCACGGACGGATCGGTGTGGTCCACGGCGACGGCGCGGCCCAGGTTCACGGAGAGCAGATGCATGGCCGAACGCTAACCGAGGGTGCCCCAAAGCAGCACGCCAATATGCGCCACGGCGTCAAAGGGGGGCTTATGCTCGAAGGGTGATCGAGGCACGTCATCTCCGAGTCCTGCGCGCCGTCGCGGCCACGGGCTCCTTCTCCGCCGCCGCCCGCGAGCTGGGCTGCACGCAGCCCGCCGTCTCCCAGCAGATGAAGGCGCTGGAACAGTCCGCCGGTACCCCGCTGCTCATCAGGACCGGCCGCGAGATGCGGCTGACGCAGGCCGGCGAGGCGCTGGTGCGCCACGCCGCCGGCATCCTCGCCGGACTGACCGCCGCCGAGGAGGAGGTCGCGGCCATCGCGGGCCTGCGCGCCGGGCGGGTGCGCCTGGTGTCCTTCCCCAGCGGCAGTTCGACCCTGGTGCCGAAGGCGCTGGCGGCGATGCGCGCCGAGAACCCCGGCACGCGCGTCTCGCTCGTGGAGGCCGAGCCGCCGCGGTCGGTGGAGATGCTGCGCGAGGGCGACTGCGACGTCGCCCTCGCGTTCCGGTACACCGGGGCCGCGGGGACCGGCCCCGCCGAGTGGGAGGACCTCGTGGTCCGGCCGCTGCTCACGGACCGGCTGGTGGGCCTGGTGCCCGAGGATCACCCACTGGCCGGCGCGGAGCGCGTGGGGATGGCCGAGCTGGCCGGTGAGCCGTGGATCGCCGGCTGTCCGCGCTGCCGCCGCCACCTGGTGGAGGTGTGCGAGGGCGTGGGCTTCACCCCGCGCATCGACTTCGCCACCGACGACTACCCCGCGGTGGTGGGGCTGGTCGGCGCGGGGCTCGGCGTGGCCGTGCTGCCGGAGCTGGCCGTGGAGTCCGTACGGACCGGGGCGGCCAGGACCGTGACGGTGGAGCCCGCCGTGGAGCGCGAGGTCGTCGCCCTCACGCTGCCCGACCTCGCGCGGGTGCCCGCCGTCGCGGCCATGTTGGACCGGCTGGAGCACGCCGCGGCGCGGTGAGGTGTCGCGGGGGCGGGGCCCGGGGGGGCCCCCCCCCCCCCCCCCCCCCCGGGGGGCGGGGGGGCCCCCCCCCCCCGCCGGGTGTGCGGGATGGGTACCTCAGCGCCGTTAGAACAC
>NZ_JBIVYX010000005.1:221472-272826 GCF_044759225.1 Streptomyces sp. NPDC101132 | reverse complement strand
CCAACCCGCGGCCTTATATACAACACTCCCCCGGGGCGGGGGGGGCCCCCGGGGGGGGGGGCCCCCCCCCCCCCCCGCGGGGGGGGGGGGGGGGGGGGGGGGGGGGGGCGGGGGGCGCCCCCCCCCCCCGCGACACGCCCGGGGGCGTTCGCGGATGCCCGCCCCCGGCAGGGTGTGCGGAATCGTTCCTTCAGCGCCTTTCGAACACTGGTTCAGTGGGCAGCCGTGCCACCCGCTCCCGATGCGGAGATGAGCCGGTGCCGGGCGCGGCCCATCAGCTCCTCGCGCTCGTCCTCGGTCAGCCCTCCCCACACGCCATAGGGCTCACGTACGGCGAGGGCGTGCGCGGCGCATTCGGCACGCACCGGGCATCGCATGCAGACCTCTTTAGCCGAGGCCTCGCGCGCGCTCCGGGCCGCGCCCCGCTCGCCCTCCGGGTGGAAGAAGAGGGAGCTGTCGACCCCCCGGCAGGCGGCCAGCAGCTGCCAGTCCCAGAGGTCGGCGTTCGGTCCGGGGAGGCGGGAGAAATCTGCCATGGGTAGTCCTCTTGAAGCCGGTACTGAGGCGGATACGGTCCATGTCTCCACATCTACTATCCGAGTAGATGTAAATATGACTCATTGGGAATCTAGCCTCAGACACGTGCCGAACGGAAGAAAAGCCGCCAAATAGGGCATAGGTCCAGATGGAGGACAGATGGCCTGTCATGCCAGCGCTGTGTTCGCTTCCTCACGTAGAGTGCCGAAGGTGTCCGTCCGACCCGTAACTCTTTCGAGTGACCATCGTTGAGAGTGCGAAGGCGGTTGAAAGAACAAGTTCCCGGACAGGTGTCCGAGGGCATCGACCGCACAGGTGACGATACGTACCAGCCTGGAGGCTCAAGGTGACGTGCATCAGCAGCTGCGGAGGGCGGCCATGACTTCCGTCCTCGTCTGCGACGACTCCCCGCTCGCCCGAGAGGCGCTCCGCCGCGCGGTTGCCACCGTGCCCGGCGTCGAGCGCGTGACGACGGCCGCCAACGGCGAGGAAGTCCTCCGCCGCTGGGGTGCCGACCGGTCCGACCTGATCCTCATGGACGTACGGATGCCCGGCCTCGGCGGCGTCGAGACCGTGCGCCGCCTGCTCTCGGCCGACCCCGGGGCCCGCATCATCATGCTGACGGTCGCCGAGGACCTCGACGGCGTGGCCCTCGCGGTCGCCGCGGGCGCCCGCGGGTACCTCCACAAGGACGCCTCCCGCGCCGAGCTGCGTGCGACGGTCACCCAGGCGCTGGCCGACCCGACCTGGCGGCTCGCCCCGCGGCGGCTGCGGTCGGCCGAGATGGGTGCCGCGCCCACGCTCACCGCACGCGAGATCCAGGTGCTGGAGGGCATGAGCCACGGCCGGTCCAACGCGGAGATCGGGCGCGAGCTCTTCCTCTCCGAGGACACCGTCAAGACCCACGCGCGCCGGCTCTTCAAGAAGCTCGGCGCCTCGGACCGCGCCCACGCCGTGGCACTCGGGTTCCGCTGGGGCCTCGTCCGCTGAGGCCTCCGCCGCATCCGATCTGACCACAGCCCCCTCGACTCGGCCGGAACCGGTGTGCGCGAGGGGGTTGGCGGGGCAGAATCGGGTGGGGGAACCTCCCGGCGCTGGCTGGGGGAGTGTCGCTTCGGACGCGATGCCGCATGCTTGAGGAATACCGCATTCTTGAGATGTGGCGGTCCTCGGGGACCATTCGGCCGAGCGGGAGGGGAGGGCGCAGACGATGACATCAGGCGCGCCCGCTCATAACGCTTCGATGCACAACACGGGCCAGGGTGCCGCAGAAGGCCCGGCGTCGGGGCACCATGGATCGATGCGCGACGACGAGGCCCTGGGGTCCCCCACGGCCACCGGCCCTGCGGGGCCCCCCAAGGAGGGCGGCCAGGGGGCCGTCGGCGCACTGGTACGCCGGGCCGTCGAGGGGGACGAGCAGGCCACCCACGACCTGCTCGCCCACGTGCACCCGCTCGCGCTGCGCTACTGCCGCACCCGGCTGTCCCGGCTGCCCGGGGACGCGCGGCACTTCGTGGAGGACCTGGCGCAGGAGGTCTGCGTCGCCGTCCTGATGGCCCTGCCCCGGTACCGCGACACGGGCCGGCCCTTCGAGGCCTTCGTCTTCGCCATCGCCGCGCACAAGGTCGCCGACCTCCAGCGGGCCGCCATGCGGCACCCCGGGAGCACGGCCGTGCCGTCGGACGAGATGCCCGAGCGGCCGGACGACTCGCTGGGGCCTGAGGAGCGCGCGCTGCTCAGCAGCGACGCCGCCTGGGCCAAGAAGCTGCTGGCCAACCTGCCCGAGAACCAGCGCGAGCTGCTCGTACTGCGGGTGGCCGTCGGTCTGACCGCGGAGGAGACCGGCCAGATGCTCGGCATGTCGCCGGGGGCCGTCCGGGTGGCGCAGCACCGCGCGCTCAGCCGACTGCGGGCGCTCGCGGAGCAGTGAGGGCCCGCCGGGCGGTGAGCGCGCCGGGAGCCCGCGGGCCGCGCACGCGGGCGAATACCACAAGACGGCAATTTCTGCGCCCAAACTTGTAGCAAGGTACGAAAATTGCGGTCGATCTTCATCGTGGAATGAGACGCGCCGCGATCCCGTTAGCATGGACATCTGCGCTGAGCAAGACCATCTGGGAAGGTGTCATGACTGTCAACGTCGACGGAGTGCCCGACAAATTCGCCTCGCTCGGGCTGACTTACGACGACGTCCTGCTGCTGCCGGGCGCGTCCGACATGGCCCCGGACGAGATCGACACCTCCTCCCTCATCTCCCGGAACGTCCGCGTGAACGTCCCGCTGCTCTCCGCGGCGATGGACAAGGTCACCGAGGCGCGCATGGCCATCGCGATGGCCCGCCAGGGCGGCGTCGGCGTCCTGCACCGCAACCTCTCGATCGCCGACCAGGCCAACCAGGTGGACCTGGTCAAGCGGTCCGAGTCGGGCATGGTCACCGACCCGATCACCGTCCACCCCGACGCGACCCTGCGCGAGGCGGACGAGCTCTGCGCGAAGTTCCGCATCTCCGGCGTGCCGGTCACCGACCCCGCGGGCAAGCTGCTCGGCATCGTCACCAACCGCGACATGGCCTTCGAGTCGGACCGCAGCCGCCAGGTGCGCGAGGTCATGACCCCGATGCCGCTGGTCACGGGCAAGGTCGGCATCTCCGGCGTCGACGCCATGGAGCTGCTGCGCCGCCACAAGATCGAGAAGCTGCCGCTGGTCGACGAGTCCGGCATCCTCAAGGGCCTCATCACGGTCAAGGACTTCGTCAAGGCGGAGAAGTACCCGAACGCCGCGAAGGACAAAGACGGCCGCCTGCTGGTCGGCGCCGCCGTCGGCGTCGCCGGCGACGCGTACGAGCGCGCCCAGGCCCTGATCGAGGCGGGCGCCGACTTCATCGTCGTCGACACCGCCCACGGCCACTCCCGCCTGGTCGGCGACATGGTCTCCAAGATCAAGTCGAACTCCTCCGTCGACGTCATCGGCGGCAACGTCGCCACCCGCGACGGCGCCCAGGCGCTCGTCGACGCCGGTTGCGACGGCATCAAGGTCGGCGTCGGCCCCGGCTCCATCTGCACCACCCGCGTGGTCGCCGGCATCGGCGTCCCGCAGGTCACCGCGATCTACGAGGCCTCGCTGGCCGCCAAGGCCGCGGGCGTCCCGGTCATCGGCGACGGCGGCCTCCAGTACTCCGGCGACATCGCCAAGGCGCTCGTCGCCGGCGCGGACACGGTCATGCTGGGCTCGCTGCTCGCGGGCTGCGAGGAGTCCCCGGGCGAGCTGCTCTTCATCAACGGCAAGCAGTTCAAGTCGTACCGCGGCATGGGCTCCCTGGGCGCCATGCAGTCCCGCGGCGACCGCAAGTCGTTCTCCAAGGACCGCTACTTCCAGGAGGGCGTCGGCGGTGACGACAAGCTGATCCCCGAGGGCATCGAGGGCCAGGTGCCCTACCGCGGCCCGCTCGCGGCGGTCGTCCACCAGTTGGTCGGCGGCCTGCGCCAGTCGATGTTCTACGTCGGCGGCCGCACGGTGCCGGAGCTCCAGGACCGCGGCCGGTTCGTCCGCATCACCTCGGCGGGTCTCAAGGAGAGCCACCCGCACGACATCCAGATGACGGTCGAGGCGCCGAACTACTCCCGCAAGGGCTGAGCAGGCACGGAGGGGGCGGACCCGGGTGACGGGTCCGCCCCCTCCTGCGTGCCCGGGTCCGTGCGGCCGGCGTGCCGGGCACCGCGCGCCGGCCCCGGGCCGGGCGCGCGTGCGTCCGTACAGCGGTCACGGGAACGCGACCGTCCGCCCTTCGGGGATACTGGACGGGCAGAGTCAAGAGGGAAAGGCCACCACACGTGACTGAGATCGAGATCGGGCGCGGCAAGCGCGGCCGCAGGGCGTACGCGTTCGACGACATCGCCATCGTCCCGAGCCGCCGTACGCGGGACCCGAAGGAGGTCTCGATCGCCTGGCAGATCGACGCCTACCGCTTCGAGCTCCCCTTCCTGGCCGCCCCGATGGACTCGGTCGTCTCCCCGCAGACCGCGATCCGCATCGGCGAGCTCGGTGGCCTGGGCGTCCTCAACCTCGAGGGCCTGTGGACCCGGTACGAGGACCCGCAGCCGCTGCTCGACGAGATCGCCACGCTGGACGAGGAGACCGCCACCCGCCGCCTCCAGGAGATCTACGCCGCCCCGATCCAGGCGGACCTGATCGGCCAGCGCATCAAGGAGGTGCGCGACTCCGGCGTCGTGACCGCCGCCGCGCTCTCGCCGCAGCGCACCGCGCAGTTCTCCAAGGCCGTCGTCGACGCGGGCGTGGACATCTTCGTGATCCGCGGCACCACCGTCTCCGCCGAGCACGTCTCCGGCGCGGCCGAGCCGCTGAACCTGAAGCAGTTCATCTACGAGCTCGACGTCCCGGTCATCGTGGGCGGCTGCGCCACCTACACCGCGGCCCTGCACCTGATGCGCACCGGCGCGGCGGGCGTCCTGGTCGGCTTCGGCGGCGGCGCGGCGCACACCACCCGCAACGTCCTGGGCATCCAGGTCCCGATGGCGACCGCGGTCGCCGACGTGGCCGCCGCCCGCCGCGACTACATGGACGAGTCCGGCGGCCGGTACGTCCACGTCATCGCCGACGGCGGCGTGGGCTGGTCCGGCGACCTGCCCAAGGCCATCGCCTGCGGTGCGGACGCCGTGATGATGGGCTCCCCGCTCGCCCGCGCCACCGACGCGCCCGGCCGCGGCCACCACTGGGGCATGGAGGCCGTCCACGAGGACGTGCCGCGCGGCAAGAAGGTGGACCTGGGCACGGTCGGCACCACCGAGGAGATCCTCACCGGCCCGTCCCACAGCCCCGACGGCTCGATGAACCTCTTCGGCGCCCTGCGCCGCTCGATGGCGACCACGGGCTACAGCGAGCTCAAGGAGTTCCAGCGCGTCGAGGTGACGGTCGCGGACTCCCAGCACCGCCGCTGACCCGTCCCGCACGCGAGGAGGCCCGGCACCCCACACGGGGCACCGGGCCTCCGGCACGTCCGGACCCGCCGCCGGATCCCTCGGGACAGCGGCGCGCCGCAGCCCCCGGCCGTCAGGCCGAGGTCTTGCGGGTGGTCTGGTAGGCGACGACCGCACCGATGGCGAAGAAGAGGAAGTCCATCGGGCCGATGGCCTCCTTCCACGCCGCGTGCAGCGTGGAGAGGCCCAGCGAGGAGACCAGGTCCAGCGTGGTGGTGTGGAGCTCCTCGGCGCCGAGCATGGCGACGCCGTACAGCTGGCCCGCGTAGACGGCGCCGAGCGCGAGGACCGCGCTGAGGACCGGGGTGACCGGGTTCGGGCCGCCGAGCTTGCCCGCGGCCAGGCCGATCAGCAGGCCGACGCCGACCGCCGCGTAGCCGACCTGGTACTCGGTGGTGCCGATGATCAGGCCGTAGAGCGCGGCGGTGACCAGGGCCGCCAGCACCGCGGCGGCGATGCCGAGCCCGGCGTTCCCCTTGCGGGCGGGCGCGGCCGGGGCGTAGCCCCAGCCCTCCATGCCCGGGGCCGGCGCCTGGCCGGGTACCGGTGCCGCGGGCGCGGTGGCGGTGGTGACGGCCTCGGCGGTGACGGCCTGGGCCGGAGCCGCGTCGGGCGCGGCGGGCTGCGGAGCGGTGTCGCTCATGGGTGAAATCCCCCCCAGGGATTTGCGGCACGGCCGTCCCTGGGAACAGGCGTGCGGAGAAAATGTCGCCGAAGGCCAGCAGTACCGGCCCGGTGGGCAAGAGGGGATTTCTCCGGGGGGACCGGTGCGGTCAGAGGCGGTGGGCCGTGCCCACGGGGGTGGCTCCGCGGGTGTCGAGGAGCAGTTGTGCCTTCACCGCGAGGCCCTGGAGGTCGTACGTGCGGTGGTGCTGGAGGAGGATCGTCAGGTCCGCGTTGGCCGCCGCCTCGTAGAGGGAGTCGGCGCGCGCGACCGGCTGGTCCCGGACGCGCCAGCCCGCCACGTACGGGTCGTGGTAGCTGATCAGCGCCCCGAGGTCGAGCAGCCGGGAGGCGATCTCGCGGGCGGGGGAGCCCTCCTGGTCGGCCAGGTCCGGCTTGTAGGTGACGCCCAGGAGCAGGACGCGGGCGCCGCGGGCCGACTTGCCGTGCTCGTTGAGGAGGGTGGCGCAGCGCTGGATGACGTACTGCGGCATGCGGTTGTTGACCTCCTGGGCGAGGCCGACCATGCGCAGGGGGTGGCCGGGGGTGCGGGTGGGCACGGCCAGGTAGCCGGGGTCGAGGGGGACGCCGTGGCCGCCGACGCCGGGGCCCGGCCGGAAGGCCTGGAAGCCGTACGGCTTGGTCTCCGCGCACCGGATGACGTCCCAGAGGTCGACGCCGAGGTCGTGGCAGAGCACCGCCATCTCGTTCACCAGCGCGATGTTGACGTGCCGGTAGTTGGTCTCCAGCAGCTGGACGGTCTCGGCCTCGCGCAGTCCCCGGGCGCGCACCACCTTGTCGGTGAGCCGGGCGTAGAAGGCGGCGGCCGACTCCGTGCAGGCGGGGGTGAGGCCGCCGATCACCTTGGGGGTGTTGGCGATCCCGTGGGTGCGGTTGCCGGGGTCGAGGCGGCTGGGGGAATAGGCCAGGTGGAAGTCGCGGCCGGCCCGCAGCCGGGAGCCGGATTCGAGCAGGGGCCTGAGGTAGTCCTCGGTCACGCCGGGGTACGCGGCGGACTCCAGGATCACGGTGGTGTGCGGCCGCAGCCGCGCGGCCAGGGCGCGGGCCGCGTCGCCCACGGCGGACAGGTCGAGGGCCCGGTCGGCGCCCAGCGGGGTGGGCGCGCAGATGACGGCGGTACGCACCCTCCCGAGCTCCGCCGGGTCGGTGGCGATCCGGAATCCGGCCGCCGACATGCGGCGGATCTCGGCCGCGGTGAGGCTGCTGTCGGTCGCTGGGCCGGTGTCGTAGCCGACGGTCTCGATCCCGGCGGCGACGGCGGCCTGGGCGAGGGGCAGGCCGAGGTGGCCGAGGCCGATGACGGCGAGATCTGCGGGCATGGGGGTGGCCGTCCTTCCCTAACCGGAGGTGGCTGGGTGCGCAAGTCCTGTGGATGAGGGGAGCTGGCGCTATGTCAGACTAGGCGTATATATGACCGATCTGCGGCATTGTGGGACGGCGGCCACCTTGTGTTGTCCACAGGCGGTGGCCGGCCGGGGAGCGTGCGGTCAGAATCGAGGTGGGTCATGTGGGCGACCACCCCGACCAACGGGAGGCAGCGGTGAGGACGGCGACACTCGGACCCGCGCAGCGCACCGAGGCGCTCGCTCGGATGGCCGAGCGGGAACTGGACGTGCTGGTCGTGGGCGCGGGCGTGGTGGGCGCGGGCACCGCCCTCGACGCGGCCACCAGAGGCCTCGCGACCGGTCTGGTGGAGGCGCGGGACTGGGCCTCGGGCACCTCCAGCCGGTCCAGCAAACTGATCCACGGCGGGCTGCGCTACCTGGAGATGCTCGACTTCGCGCTCGTACGGGAGGCGCTGAAGGAGCGCGGGCTGCTGCTGGAGCGGCTCGCGCCGCACCTGGTGAAGCCGGTGCCGTTCCTGTACCCCCTCCAGCACAAGGGCTGGGAGCGGTTCTACGCCGGCTCCGGCGTCGCGCTGTACGACGCGATGTCGGTGTCCAGCGGCCACGGGCGCGGACTGCCCGTACACCGCCACCTGACCCGCAAGCGGGCGCTGCGGGTCGCGCCCTGCCTGCGCAAGGACGCCCTGGTGGGCGCCCTGCAGTACTACGACGCCCAGATGGACGACGCGCGGTTCGTCGCCACCCTGGTGCGCACCGCCGCCGCGTACGGCACCCTCGCGGCGAACCGCGCCCGGGTGACCGGCTTCCTCCGGGAGGGCGAGCGGGTGGTCGGCGCCCGGGTGAAGGACGTCGAGGCCGGCGGGGAGTACGAGATCCGCGCCAAGCAGATCGTGAACGCCACGGGGGTGTGGACGGACGACACCCAGGCGCTCATCGGCGAGCGCGGCCAGTTCCACGTGCGGGCGTCCAAGGGCATCCACCTGGTGGTGCCGAAGGACCGCATCCATTCGTCCACCGGGCTGATCCTGCGGACCGAGAAGTCGGTGCTCTTCGTCATCCCGTGGGGCCGGCACTGGATCGTCGGGACCACGGACACGGACTGGGACCTGGACAAGGCGCACCCGGCGGCGTCGAGCGCGGACATCGACTACCTCCTGGAGCACGTGAACTCGGTGCTGGCCGTGCCGCTCACCCGGGAGGACGTGCAGGGCGTGTACGCGGGCCTGCGGCCCCTCCTGGCCGGCGAGTCGGACGCGACCAGCAAGCTCTCGCGGGAGCACACCGTGGCGCACCCGGCGCCGGGGCTCGTGGTGGTCGCGGGCGGCAAGTACACGACGTACCGGGTGATGGCCAAGGACGCGGTGGACGAGGCGGTGCACGGGCTGGACCAGCGGGTCGCGGAGTGCGTCACGGAGGACGTCCCGCTGGTGGGCGCGGAGGGCTACCGCGCGCTGTGGAACGCGCGGGCGCGGATCGCCGCCCGTACCGGACTCCACGTGGCGCGGGTCGAGCACCTGCTGAACCGCTACGGCTCGCTGGCGGAGGAGGTGCTGGACATGATCGAGCGGGACCCGGGGCTCGCCGCGCCGCTGGGCGGCGCGGACGACTACCTCCGGGCGGAGGTGGTGTACGCGGCCTCGCACGAGGGGGCCCGGCACCTGGACGACGTACTGACCCGGCGGACCCGGATCTCGATCGAGACCTTCGACCGCGGGACCCGGTCGGCGCGCGAGTGCGCGGAGTTGATGGCTCCGGTGCTGGGGTGGGACGAGGGTCAGGTGGAGCGGGAGGTCGAGCACTACGAGAAGCGCGTGGAGGCGGAGCGGGAGTCGCAGCGGCAGCCGGACGACCAGACCGCCGACGCGGCCAGGCTGGGGGCGCCGGAGATCGTTCCGCTCTAGCGGGAGTGCCGTATCACGGGTGTTCCGGGGAACCGCGGACCCGGGACACCCGTCCGTGCCGGAGTGAGGAACAATAAGGTTCCTGCCGGGGCGGGTTGCCGTGGTCTCCGGCGGACGCCGGTCAACCCGGAGCAGGCGGCACGATCGTTGAGGGGACGCATGTCGAAGCCGGAGCACACCACTTCCGCTGGCGCGGATGCCGCCGGTTCCGAGGGTTCCGCCCGCGCGGACGGCGGTGCCGCCCGCACGGAGGCAGCCTCCCCCGGGACGGGTGCCGCGAAGTCCGCCACCGCGAACTCCGCTTCCGCCGAAGGGCGTTCCACCGGTGAGGCCCCCGCGGCCGGGCGGAACGGCTCCGGGAGCGCCGGCGCGGCCTCCGGTTCCGGGTCCGGGCAGCAGGACGCGCGTTCCCCCGCGACGGAAGGCGAGGCGGTGCCCGGTTCCTCCGGCGCCGGCCCGGCCGACGCCTCCGCAGGTTCCGCCGACCCGGCTTCCGGTGCCGCGGCCACGGCCGCCGATCTGGTGGACGCGGCCTTCGGGCCGGCCGACGCGGCCGCGGGTGCGGACGCCGCCGGCTCCGGGACGGCTGACGCTCCCGCAGGTGCCGAGGCCACCGGTTCCGGCGCGGCTGACGATGCCGCAGCTGCCCCCAAGCGGGACCCGAGGCCCGCCGCCGCGGCGGCCGCTTCCGCTTCCGCTTCCGGCTCCGGTACGGGCTCCGGCCGCGCGGCCAAGGCGGCCGCGCCCGAGTCCGGTTCGCCGGCGCCCGAGCCCGTACGGTTCGGCAAGGCGGCCCGTGACACCTCGGCACCCGCGAAGCCCGCGGCACTTCCCGCGGACCGGGCGGGCGCCGCCGGCGCTCCGGCGGCCGCCAAGGCCGTGGCTCTGGGCAAGGACACGAAGGACTCCAAGGACTCCAAGGACTCCAAGGACGCCGAGAACGCCGACGGCGTCGTCCGGCCCGCCACCGCCGATCCGGCACCGCGCGGCGGCTCGGCCGCGGCCGGCAGCGTCGCGCGCGAGGCGCGGGACAAGGGCCCGGTCGGGACCGGCGGCGGGACCGAGGACCAGGAAGGCCGGCTGCTCGCCGGCCGGTACCGCCTCGGCCGCGTGCTCGGCAAGGGCGGCATGGGCACCGTCTGGCGGGCCGTCGACGAGACGCTCGGCCGTACGGTCGCCATCAAGGAACTCCGGTTCTCCTCCGGCGTCGACGAGGACGAGAAGCGCCGCCTGGTCACCCGTACCCTGCGCGAGGCCAAGGCCATCGCCCGGATCCGGAACGACGGCGCGGTCACCGTCTTCGACGTGGTCGACGAGGACGGCCGTCCCTGGATCGTCATGGAGCTCATCGAGGGCCCGTCCCTCGCCGAGTTCGTCCGCGAGCGAGGCACCCTGACGCCCCGCCGGGCGGCCGAGGTCGGCCTCGCCGTGCTCGACGTGCTGCGCGCCGCGCACGGCCAGGGCATCCTGCACCGCGACGTGAAGCCGTCCAACGTGCTCATCGCCGAGACCGGCCGCGTCGTGCTCACCGACTTCGGCATCGCGCAGGTCGAGGGCGACCCGTCGGTCACCTCGACCGGCATGCTCGTCGGGGCGCCCTCCTACATCTCGCCCGAGCGCGCCCGCGGCCAGAAGCCCGGCCCGCCGGCCGACATGTGGTCGCTCGGCGGCCTGCTCTACGCCGCCGTCGAGGGCGTGCCCCCGTACGACAAGGGCTCCGCCCTGGCCACGCTCACCGCGGTGATGACCGAGCCCGTGGACCCGCCGAAGAACGCGGGCCCGCTGGCGGAGGTCATCTACGGCCTGCTGGTGAAGGACCCCGAGCACCGCCTCGACGACGCGGGCGCGCGCGCCCTGCTCAACGAGGTCATCGCGATGCCCGAGCCCGAGCCGGAGCCCCCGGCCGACGAGACCCGGGTCATCGCGCTGCCCGTCGTACCCGAGGACAAGCCGAAGGCGGCCGTCCAGGAGGCGGGTCCCGCGCCCAAGCCGAAGGCGAAGCCCAAGCTCAAGACGCCCAAGGCCAAGAAGCCCAAGGCCAAGCCGAAGCCCGTCCCGCCCCCGCCCGGGCCGAAGTCCCCGGTGGCCGCCCCGCTCACGGACGTCGTGCCGCGCCAGACCATCGCGCTGGCCGTCGTCGCCGTCGTGGCCGTCCTCGCGCTCATCGGCGGGGCGATCGGCTGGGCGCTGAGCGGCGACGACAAGCCGGACGAGAACAAGAACGGCAAGAACGGGCGGGCCGCCTCCCCGGGCGCGTCCCGGCCGGCCGGTTCCGCGGGCGCCTCCGCGTCGGGCGGCAACAGCAGCGGCGCCAACGGCCAGGGCAGCCAGACGAGCCAGGGCCAGGGCGCCAAGCCCTCGGCCGGCCCGGGCGGCAAGGGCACGGACGCGACCGGCGGCAACGGCAGCGACACCGGCGGCACCGGCGCGACCGGCTCCACCACGGCCGGCCAGGGCACCGGCACCGCCCTGCCCGCCGGCTACGTCAAGGTCAGCGACGCGCGCTTCCACTTCTCGATGGCGATGCCGGCCGACTTCAAGCGCAACGCCATAGCGGGCAGCAACTCGGGCGGCATCTACAACCGCGACGGCGGCTACCCCCGGGTCCAGGTCGACTACAACGACAGCCCCACCGACGACGCCCGCCTGGCCTGGCTGCAGCTCGCCGGCGCCGTCGCGGGCAGCAGCGACGGCTACCGCCTGCTGGGCATCGCCGAGAAGGAGTACCGCGGGTACCCGACCGTGGCCGACTGGCAGTTCGAGCGCGAGGAGAACGGCCGGACCGTCCGCGTCCTCAACCGCGGCTTCAAGGTCGACGCCACCCACGGCTACGCGATCATGATCACCTGCGCGAAGGACGAGTGGGACGGCGCCGCGTGCAAGACGCTGCGCGACACGGCCTTCGCCACCTTCCAGCCCCTGGACTGACCCCGGCGGCGCCGCGGGTGGACCGCGGCGCCAATTCCCCTGACCAGCACGGTGCGTGAGCTCGCCGGACCCGGCGACGCGAGTGGGTGCTGCGACGTATCGTGAGGGTGCGGTGACGGGGGAACGGCACGCTAGGGGGTAGGCGTCGTGGAGGAGTACGCGGGCAGGGTGCTGGCCGACCGCTATCGCCTGCCCCTGCCTCCCTCCGACGAGTACGAACTCGTCGAGACGCGCGCCTTCGACACCCACAGCGGGCAGGAAGTGCTGGTCCGGCAGGTCCCGTTGCCGGAGATCGTGGACGCGGAACTGCTGGAGGCGGACGGGCGTACGGCGCCGCCCGCGCCCCGCCGGGCCGCCGGCGGCGCCACCCGGCGCCCCACCGATCCGGCCGTGCGCCGGGCGATCGAGGCGGCCCAGGCCGCCGCCCGCATCCCCGACCACCCACGGCTGGACCAGGTCTTCGACGTGTTCGCCGAGGCCGGGTCCCTCTGGATAGTGAGTGAACTCGTCGCCGCCCGGCCGCTGGCGGCGCTCCTGGCGGACCGCCCGCTCAACGCCTACCGCGCCGCCGAGGTCGCCTCGGACGTGCTGACCGCCCTGCGCGTGCTGCACGCGCACGGCTGGACCCACCGCAACATCACCGTGCGGACGGTGCTGGTCTGCGACGACGGCCGGGTGGTCCTCACCGGCCTGGCCGCCGGCGCCGCCGAGGAGGCGCTGTGCGGGTACGACCCGGTCCCGCCGGCCGACTCCGGGGATACGGGGCTCCCCGCGCCCACACCCGGCTCCGCCCCGCCGCCCGCGGGCCCGACGACCAGCACCACGGCAGCCGTTCCCGCCCCGGGCACCCCGCCCCCGCCCTCCCGTACGGCCCCGGCCGCCCCGGCACCCGACCCGCGGCCCCCCGTCGCCCCCGGCTACGGCACGCCCGGCGGCGCCGACCTCAAGGCGGCCGCCCGCGCCGGGGCCATCGCCGCCTACCGCGCCGGCGCCCAGGCCGCCGCCACCCGCCGCGTACCCGAGCCCGAACCGCCGCGCCCCCAGGGCTCCAACCTCCCCCAGGGCTACTCGTACCCGTACGGCGGCCCGGAGACGGCGAACCGGCGCCTGCCCGCCCGCCCGGCACTCCCGCAGGGCTACACCCCGGCCACGGCCCCGCCCACGGGAGCCGAGCCGCCGGCACCCCGGCCCGCTGCCCCCGAGCCACCCCACCTCCCGGCCCCGCACCAGCCCCGGCAGCCGGACCGCACGCCGCAGCCGGACCGCACGCCTCAGCCGGACCCGCGGCCGGACCCGCCCCTCGCCACGGGCCCCGCCACCGGCCCCGCACCCGGCCCAGCCGCCCCCTCGGGCTGGGACGCCCCGGCCCCCGCGGCGGGCCGCGGCCCCGGCACCCCGCTGGCCGCCGAGCGCGCCCGGCAGACCCGGATCGCCGTGGTGGGCCCGGTCACCGAGCGCTGGGCGCCCGAACAGGCCCACCCCGTACACGAGAACTGGCAGCTGGCGGCACCCGTCGGTCCCGCCACCGACCTGTGGGCGCTCGGCGCGCTCCTCTACCGCGCGGTCCAGGGCCACGCCCCCTACCCGGAGGACAGCGGGGCCGAACTGGTCGAGCTGGTCTGCTCCGAGCCCCCGGCGTTCGCCGAGGAGTGCGGCCCGCTGCGCCCGGTGGTCGAGTCCCTGCTGCGCCAGGACCCCACCGAGCGACCGGACTTCGAGGAGCTGCGCGGCTGGCTGCGCTCCCTGGTCCGGTCCGCCCCCGAGCCCGAGGCCGGCACCCGCGCGGTGCCGCTGCCCGCGCCCGACGCCACGAAGCTGCCGATCGTGCGGCGCCGCGGCGAACTGGTGCGCAAGCGGCGTCCGGGGCGCGAGGGTTCGGGCCACGGCAGGCACCGCCAGCCCGCCCCGCCCCGGCGCGGGAGCGCCGCCCGGGGCAGCTCCAAGGGCACCTTCGAAGGCGCTTCCGGGAAACCCAGGGCGGCCCGGTCCGGCTACCGCAGCACCTCCGCCGGCACCGCGTCGGCCGCCGCTCCCCGTACCTCCGGGACCGGTTCGGCCCGTCCCGCCCGGGCGCTGGGCCGCACCCTGCTGCTGGTGATCCTGCTGGCGCTGGCGGCCTGTGTGGCGTACGCGATGGTGTTCCTGCCCAAGGCGGAACCCACCGCGCAGAACGTCCCGCAGCGCCCCGGCGCCACGTCCGCCGACCCCGGCACGCCCACCACCCGGGCGCCGAGCCCCGCGCGGAGCAACTCCCGTCCGCAGCCGCAGACCACGGCCCCGGCCACGGCTCCCGCCCCGACCGGCGGTGCCGTGCCGGCGGGCTACACGCTCGCCAAGGACACCGAGGGCTTCGAGGTCGCCGTACCGCAGGGCTGGCAGCGGCGGCCGCTGAACGACAGCGGCCAGGTCCGGTACTCCAACGGGGACTTCGAGCTGATCCTGGTGCCCGGCCGGGACCCGGCGCCCGGTGCGGGCGACCCGCTCGGCTACCAGCGGGACAGGGAACGCGAACTGGAGCCGGTCCGCAGCAGCAGCTGGGGCACCCAGACCGGGGTCCGCGAGATCACCGTGGGTAACCGGAAGATGGCCGAAGGGCAGTACACCTGGACCGACGGGAGCGGCCGTTCGGTCTACGTCCGCAACCGTGTGTACGCGCTCGGCGGCGGGTACCACGTGCTGATGGTGATCGGTCCGGATTCCGGACGCGACAAGGTCACCGAGATCTACGAGCGTGCCACGGCCAGTTACCGCAGTACGCGTTAAACCGACAGTTGCGTCACAGTGCGGTCTCGCAGGCCGCTCGTGGTACCTGGACGGTGACTTCGCTCCGTAACCTGGCTCAAGTTGCACAGAGTGGCGGGAATTCGTGAATCAGAGGACAGGCGCGGGCTCGGTACTCGCGGGCCGGTACCGGCTCGGCGAGCCCATCGGCAGCGGCGGCATGGGCAAGGTGTGGCGCGCGCACGACGAGCTCCTGCACAGGATCGTGGCCGTCAAGGAACTGACGGCGGGTCTGTACGTCGCCGAGGCCGACCGGGCGGTCCTCGTGGAGCGGACCCGCAAGGAGGCCCGCGCGGCCGCCCGCATCCAGCACCCGGCCGTGGTGACCGTGCACGACGTGCTGGAGCACGACGACCGGCCGTGGATCGTGATGGAGTACATCGACGGCCCCTCGCTCGCCGACGCGGTGAAGGAGACCGGGCACATCGACCCGCGCGAGGCGGCCAGGATCGGGCTGCACGTGCTGGGCGCGCTGCGGGCCGCGCACGCCGTCGGCGTCCTGCACCGGGACGTGAAGCCGGGCAACGTGCTGCTGGCCAAGGACGGCCGCGTGCTGCTGACGGACTTCGGGATCGCGGCGATCGAGGGCGACTCCTCCATCACGCGGACCGGTGAACTCGTCGGCTCCATCGACTACCTGGCTCCCGAGCGGGTCACCGGCGGCGCCCCCGACCCGGCCTCCGACCTGTGGGCGCTGGGCGCGACGCTGTACACGGCGGTCGAGAACCGGTCGCCCTTCCGCCGTACCTCGCCGCTGTCCAGCCTGGCGGCCGTGGTCAACGACGAGCTGCCGCCGCCCCGTCAGGCCGGCGCGCTGGGGCCGGTGATCACGGCGCTGCTGTGCAAGGACCCGGCGCAGCGGCCGAACGCGGCCGAGGCCGAGCGGATGCTGCTGGAGGCGATGGAGGGCCGGGCGCCCAAGGCCGCGCACGCGTACGTGCCCACCCAGCGGATCACCGCCGACCAGGTGCCCGCCGGGGCGCCCGGGGGCACCGCGCGGCTGCCGGAGCAGCACCAGTTCGTCCGTACGGACGCCCGGCCCCCGGCCGGGCCGCTCCGGCGGGCCGTGCTGGTGGCCGTGGTGGCGGCGCTGCTGGGCGGCGGCATCGCCTTCGGGATCCTGCGGTACGCCGACGGCGGCGGTACGGACGACCCCTCGGGCAAGCCCACGGCGAGCGGGAGCGGGAAGACTGCCCAGGCCGGGGAGACGCTGCCGGCCGGGTGGGTCAGGGTCGACGACCCCGAGGGCTTCAGCCTGGCGGTGCCGAAGGGCTGGAAGCGGCAGACGGACGGCGACCAGATCGACTACACCCCGGACAACGGCCGGCACCGCATCCGGATCAGCCGGGACGCCACCCCGGACTTCGAGAACCCGTACATGCACCTGCTGGACGTGGAGAAGACGGTGCGGACCCGGCTGCCGAAGTACCACCGGGAGACGCTGCACGCGAACACCTTCCGGGGGCAGACCCAGGCCGGGATCTGGGAGTTCACCTGGACGGAGAAGAAGGACAGCCCCGGCCCGAAGCGGGCGATCGACCAGATGTACGTGGCGCCCGACGGGACCGAGTACGCGATCTACATGTCGTCCCCGGTCAAGGACTGGGACACCACCCGCCAGCAGTTCGACACGGTGCTCAGGACGTGGAAGACCACCTGAGCCCGGGGCGGTGAGCGCCTGAGCTGGGACGTTGCCAGTGGATGCTGGCAGTGATGGCAAAATATGGTTACCGGCGGGTACCCAAAGGCTTGCGTTCCGCATACCCTCACGGCCATGACGGACTCGCTGGCCCCGGCCACCGCCCCCACCAATCCCGTGGCTCCGACCCCGGCAGGCGTACGCACCGCAGCCGACGTCGTGACCCCCGACCTGGTAGCCCGCCTGACCCGCGGAGTGGCGGGCTCCGGCCGGACCGCCAACCACACCCCCTTCACCGGGGAGAAGCTGGCCGACATGCCCGAGTCCACCCCCGAGGACGTGGCCGCCGCCTTCGAGCGGGCCCGCGCCGCCCAGCAGGCCTGGGCGGCGGTGCCGGCCCGCCGCCGGGCCGCCGTCCTGCTGCGCTTCCACGACCTGGTCCTCTCCCGCCAGTCCGAGGTGCTCGACCTCATCCAGCTGGAGACCGGCAAGGCCCGCCTGCACGCCCACGAGGAGGTCCAGGCCGTCGCGGTCGCCGCCCGGCACTACGGCCGCAAGGCACCCGCCTACCTGCGCCCCAAGAGCCACACCGGCGCCATGCCCACCCTCACCAAGGTCACCGAACTGCGCCAGCCCCGCGGGGTCGTCGGCCAGATCGCGCCCTGGAACTACCCGCTGGAGCTGTCCGTCGGCGACGCCCTGCCCGCCTTCGTCGCGGGCAACGCGGTGGTGATGAAGCCCGACACCGAGACCGCGCTGACCGCCCTGTGGGCCCGCGACGTGCTCATCGAGGCCGGACTGCCGGCGGAGGTCTTCCAGATCGTGCTCGGCGAGGGCCCGGTCGTCGGCCCCGAGGTCGTCAAGCACGCCGACTACGTCTCCTTCACCGGCTCCACCCGCACCGGCCGCGAGGTCGCCCAGGGCGCCGCCGCCCGCCTGGTCGGCGTGTCCCTGGAGCTCGGCGGCAAGAACGCGATGCTCGTCCTGCACGACGCCGACGTCGAGAAGGCCGCCGCCGGCGCCGTCCGCGCCTGCTTCTCCTCCGCCGGCCAGCTCTGCATCTCCATCGAGCGGCTGTACGTCCACGCCTCCGTCGCCGACGAGTTCGTCGCCCGCTTCGCCGCCCGCACCAAGGCCATGCGCCTCGGCAGCGCCCTCGCGTACGGCGCGGACATGGGCTCGCTGGTCGGCGAGCGCCAGCTGGAGACCGTCAAGCGGCACGTCGAGGAGGCCGTCGAGAAGGGCGCCAGGCTCGTGGCCGGCGGCGTCCACCGCACCGACATCGGCCCGCTCTTCTACGAGCCCACGATCCTCGACGGCGTCGAGTCGCCCATGGCCGTCTGCGCCGAGGAGACCTTCGGCCCGGTCGTCTCGGTCTACCGCTTCACCGACGAGGACGAGGTCATCGCCCAGGCCAACGCCACCGCCTACGGCCTGAACTCCAGCGTCTGGACCAAGGACGCCCGGCGCGGCCACCAGGTCGCGGCCCGCCTGCGCACCGGCACGGTCAACATCAACGAGGGGTACGCGCCGGCCTACGGCAGCGTCCAGTCCCCGATGGGCGGCATGAAGGACTCCGGCCTCGGCCGCCGCCACGGCTCCGAGGGCATCCTCAAGTACACCGAGGCCCAGACGGTCGCCCACCAGCGACTGCTGCCGATGGCCCCCTCCCTCGGCATGGACGACGACCGCTACGCGGCCTTCATGACCCGCAGCCTGCGGGTCATGAAGGCCCTCCGGATGCGCTAGGAGTACCGGTGACCGACCAGCACGAGAACGGCACCCCCGCGGGCCCCGGCGGCACCCCGGCCGGCGGCACCCCGGCCGACGCCGACGCGGGCGACGCCGCGTACGACTACGACGTCCTCGTCATCGGCTCGGGCTTCGGCGGCTCCGTCTCCGCCCTGCGCCTGACCGAGAAGGGCTACCGCGTCGGCGTCCTGGAGGCGGGCCGCCGCTTCACCCGCGAGACCCTCCCGAAGAACTCCTGGGACCTGCGCAACTACCTGTGGGCGCCCGCCCTGGGCCTGTACGGCATCCAGCGCATCCACCTGCTCGGCAACGTGATGGTGCTGGCCGGCGCCGGCGTCGGCGGCGGCTCCCTCAACTACGCCAACACCCTCTACGTACCGCCGAAGGCCTTCTTCCAGGACCGGCAGTGGGCCGGGATCACCGACTGGCAGGAGGAGCTGGCCCCGTACTACGACCAGGCCAAGCGGATGCTCGGGGTGCGGCTGAACCCGACCATGACCCCCTCCGACGTCCACCTCAAGGCGGCCGCCGAGAAGATGGGCGTCGGCGACAGCTTCCACATGGCCCCGGTCGGCGTCTTCTTCGGCGACGGCGAGGACGCCGAGGGCGCGTCCCGTGCGAAGGCCGGCCAGGAGGTCCCCGATCCCTACTTCGGCGGGGCCGGACCCTCCCGCAAGGCCTGCACCGAGTGCGGCGAGTGCATGACCGGCTGCCGGCACGGCGCCAAGAACACCCTCAACGAGAACTACCTGCACCTCGCCGAGCGCGCCGGCGCCGTCATCCACCCGATGACCACCGTCACCGCGCTCTCCGAGCACCCCGAGGGCGGCTACCGCGTCCGCACCGTCCCCACCGACAGCCGCCGCAAGGGCAGGGCCACCGTGCTGCGCGCCCGGTACGTGGTCGTCGCCGCCGGCACGTACGGCACCCAGACCCTGCTGCACACGATGAAGGACCGGGGCGAACTGCCCCGCCTCTCGCCGCGGCTGGGCGAGCTGACCCGCACCAACTCCGAGGGCCTGGTCGGCGCCCAGACCGACGACCGCCGCTACCGCAGGCGGCACGGGAAGAAGGCCGACTTCACCAGGGGTGTCGCGATCACCTCCTCGGTGCACCCCGACGCCGACACGCACATCGAGCCGGTGCGCTACGGCAAGGGCTCCAACGCCATGGGCTTCATGACCGTGCTCCAGGTGCCCTACTCCAGGCACCGGGTCGCCGCCTGGTTCGCCAGGACCGCCCGGCATCCCGTCCAGCTGCTGCGCTCGATCTCCAACCGGCGCTGGTCCGAGCGGACCATCATCGGCCTGGTCATGCAGTCCCTGGACAACTCCCTCACCACCTACCGCAAGCCGGGCGGCATCGGGAAGGGCCTGCTCACCGCGCGCCAGGGCCACGGGGCGCCCAACCCGACGCAGATCGCCGAGGCCACCCGGGCCGCGACGCTGCTGGCCGAGGAGATCAACGGCTTCCCGGGCAGCAACGTGGGCGAGCTGATGGGCACCCCGCTCACCGCGCACTTCCTGGGCGGCTGCCCGATCGGCGGCTCCGCGGAGGAGGGCGTGGTCGACCCGTACCACCGGCTGTACGGCTACCCGGGCGTCTTCGTGGTGGACGGCGCGGCCGTCTCCGCGAACCTGGGCGTGAACCCCTCGCTGACCATCACCGCGCAGGCGGAGCGGGCCATGTCCTACTGGCCGAACAAGGGCGAGGCCGATCCGCGACCGGCGCAGGGCGAGGCGTACGTACGGCTCTCCGCGGTGGAACCCGTGAGCCCGGCCGTGCCCAAGGACGCCTTCGGGGCGCTGCGCCTGCCCTTCCTCGCCGTGCCCGAGGTGCCGAAGCGGCCCGCGGCCGGGGCGCGGGAGTAGCGACGGGAAAGCGAAAGGGGCTGCACCCCCCTCCTGGTGCAGCCCCTCACGCCGGAGCGTTGGTTCCGCATAGGTGACACGTGATCGGTGGGGATGGTTGTAGCCGGATCCCCGAAATCCCGTGTGACCCGGGTCACATGAGGGGGTCGCTCGGTGATCGTCCTCAATTCGTGACCTCCGGGTACGCAACTCTGTTCGGGCTTCGCCGGTCGAAGCGGTCATGAGACGAATCTCCCTGCTGGCTGCGGCGGGCCTCGTGGCCCTTGGGCTGACCACCCCCGCACAGGCCGCCGGCCCCGACTACACCCTGAGCGGCACGACCGAGGTCGGCCTCTCCCCGTACTCCGGAACCGGCGCGCCCAAGGCGTCCACCGCCGACATCTGGGTCACCAACCCGACGGAGAGGGACTACGAGGGCGAGTACACCGTCACGCTCGACCTGAGCGCGCTCAAGGGCGTGGCCGAGGTCAGCGTGAAGGAGGAGGGCAGCCGGGACTGCGAGCGCACCGGCGACCGGATCGTCTGCCGTGACGACCGCCTGTACGCTGGTTTGCAGGGCGTGGTGGAGCTGGAGCTCGAAGCCGCCGAGGGCAGCGAGCTCGGCGACCACGGCGCGATCAAGGTGACCGGCAAGGCCGCCGGCATCAACCTCACCTCCTTCTCCACCGAGGTCACCGTCGGCGGCCCGGACCTGGTGATGCAGCGGCTGAAGCTGAAGAGCGCGATGAAGGTCGGCGACAAGCAGGCCACCCCGGTCGCGTTCGTCAACCAGGGCACCCGCCCGGCCAACGGCGTGGTCCTGGAGCTGATGACCACCCGAGGCCTGGAGTTCGTCGAGAAGTACGACAACTGCGAGTTCCGCCCGGACGGCCCCCAGGCGCACGGCTGGGGCACCACCGTCTGCACCTTCGAGGGCTCCTTCGAGCCGCAGTACGTCTACCAGCTCGACCAGCCGCTGAACCTGCGGGCCACCAACCGGGCCTGGTACGACTCCTTCGTCTACCGCATCCACGAGACCCCCCGCGGGGCCGCCCCGCTGAAGGCCCCCGGCAAGGGCGCCAGGCTGGGCCTGAAGCCGGCCGCCTCGAAGTTCTCCGGCGACCTGAACCCGTGGGACAACCAGCAGGAGTTCGACTTCCGCACCGCCAACACGGCCGACTTCGCCGCCACCCCGGTCACCCTGAAGGCCGCGGCGGGCCAGACCGTCCGCGCCTCCTTCGGCTTCCGCAACCACGGTCCGGCGTGGATCGCCAACATCCGCTCGGGCGAGCCGGCCGCGACCGTCGACGTCAAGATCCCCACGGGCGCTCGGGTGACGAAGAAGCCCGAGGAGTGCTCGGCCCTCAACGCCGACTACAGCCGGCGCGAGCAGCCGCTCGGTGCCCCGCTCTACCGCTGCGGCACCGGCCACATCGTGGACGAGAACGAGAGCGTCTCCTTCCCCTTCGAGCTGAGGGTCGACGCGGTGGTCCCCGACGCCGCGGGCTCCGTGACCGCCGGCTCGTGGCGGGGCCCCGAGGCCCTCGGCAAGCTCCCGTTCGACCCGAACCACGCCAACAACGCGGCCGTCTTCCTGCTGAACCCCTCCGAGACCGACCCGACGACGGACCCGACCGCGTCCCCGACGCCGACCGCCTCCGCCTCGGCCTCCGCGAGCCCGTCGGCGAGCGCGTCCCCGTCCGGTTCCCCGACGCCGTCCGCGTCGGCCACGCCGGGCGGCCAGCTCGGCAACACCGGCAGCAACGCGGGTCTGCTCGCGGCCGGTGCGGCGGCCGCCGTGGCCGGCGGCGCGGCGATCTTCTTCGCGGCCCGCCGCCGCCAGGTGCAGCGTCACTGACGTCTCCCGCGCGGCGTGCGCCCGTACGCCGGTATGCCGAAGGGCCCCGCGGATCGTGTCCGCGGGGCCCTTCGTGCGTCGGCCCGGCGTCAGGGCAGCGCCGGAACCGATCCGCGGCGCCGGGGGGTGCGCCGCGTGGCAGGTGACTGCATGGTGCTCGACGGACCGGCGGCCCGCAACCATTTCCGCCGGGGTGACCGTTTGCGGCCAGCCGCGCCGGGCGCCGTGGTCACGGAGGGTGCCCGCGCCGGCCGGGGAGGGAAACGGAAGGGGAATCGGACCGGCCGGCTCCGGGCGTCCCCGGAACCGGCCGTCCTTTTGGGGTGACCGGGCTGCTGTCCCCTGCCGACCGGTCACGCGCTGGGGCGAGGTCCCACGACGTACGCTCCACGGGCCGTACGTCTCATCGCTCCAGCGGAGCCACGCGTGGTGTGTGCGGCCCGCGGCTGGCTGGCGCGGACTACCCACACCAACGAAGGGCCCCGGGGGCGGTCACGGTCCGGACGGGTGACAAACGCGTGGCCGCGTGGGCCGGCACGCGGCGCCTCCGCACCCGGCCCGGTACGCCCGTCACACCCGGCCGCGGCACAGCTCCAGCAGCGTCATCGCCAGCGCGGTGCCGGGCTTGCCCAGGGCCTCGCTGTAGTGCGACAGCACCTCCATCTCGCGCGAGAGGTTCACCCGGCGGCCGCCGGAGGTGATCCGGGCCTCCTGGATGACGGCCGAGACGGCCATCCGCTCCTGGATCAGGCCGATGATCCGGTCGTCGAGCGCGTCGATGCGGTCCCGCGCGCCGGTGATCAGCTCGGCGGCGTCGGCGGTCCGGGCGCCGGTGGCCTCGGCGCGGGTCTGCGTGGCGGTGGCGGTGATCGTCATGGGGTGTCTCCTGTCGGGGTGTGGTGGCCGACAGTCCGCGAACGACAGAGCGCCCCGGGCCTGTCGGCCGGGGGCGCTCTGGGGGTTCAGTGGCTCAAGCGGAGCATCACGAGGACCCATGGCGACCGGACCGGCCGGTGCCATAGGTAAAGAGGAAGCTCAGCTGCTTGCGCACGGCACGGATTATTGCCGCACGCGGCGCCCGGGGCCAAGCGGGTTCGGATGCTGAGACGAGAGCCGGCCCCCGCCCGCTTCGGATGGTGAGACGAAGACGCCCGCACCGCCCCCGTTAGAATCGACAAAACAACACCCTCTTTCCCGCCGGAAGGCCCGCCGTGCCAGAAGCACCCTCCGCCGCCCCGGACGTCGTCCTCGTTGTCGACTTCGGCGCGCAGTACGCCCAGCTCATCGCCCGCCGCGTCCGTGAGGCCCGGGTCTACAGCGAGATCGTGCCGAGCACGATGCCCGTCGCCGAGATGCTGGCCAAGAACCCGAAGGCGGTCATCCTCTCCGGCGGCCCGTCCTCCGTGTACGAGGAGGGTGCCCCCACCCTCGACGCCGCCGGTGACCTGTTCGACTCCGGTGTTCCGGTGTTCGGCATGTGCTACGGCTTCCAGCTGATGGCCACCACCCTCGGCGGCACCGTCGACAACACCGGCGCCCGCGAGTACGGCCGTACGCCGCTGTCCGTCAGCAAGACCGGCTCCACGCTCTTCGAGGGCACCCCGGAGCACCAGTCGGTGTGGATGTCGCACGGCGACGCCTGCTCCGCCGCGCCGGAGGGCTTCACCGTCACCGCCTCCACCAACGTGGTGCCGGTCGCGGCCTTCGAGAACGACGCCCGGAAGCTGTACGGCGTGCAGTACCACCCCGAGGTGATGCACTCCACGCACGGCCAGCAGATCCTGGAGCACTTCCTCTACCGCGGCGCCGGCCTGAAGCCCGACTGGACCACCGGCAACGTCATCGAGGAGCAGATCGCGGCCATCCGCGAGCAGGTCGGCGACAAGCGCGCCATCTGCGGCCTCTCCGGCGGCGTGGACTCCGCGGTCGCCGCGGCCCTGGTCCAGAAGGCCATCGGCTCGCAGCTCACCTGCGTCTACGTCGACCACGGTCTGATGCGCAAGGGCGAGACCGAGCAGGTCGAGAAGGACTTCGTGGCCGCCACCGGCGTGCAGCTGAAGGTCGTCGACGCGCAGGAGCGCTTCCTCGCCGCCCTCGCCGGGGTCTCCGACCCCGAGGAGAAGCGGAAGATCATCGGCCGCGAGTTCATCCGCGTCTTCGAGCAGGCCCAGGCCGAGATCATCGCCGAGGCCCCGGGCGACCAGCCCGTCGAGTTCCTGGTCCAGGGCACCCTGTACCCGGACGTGGTCGAGTCCGGCGGCGGCACCGGTACCGCGAACATCAAGTCGCACCACAACGTCGGCGGCCTCCCCGAGGACCTCGAGTTCCAGCTGATCGAGCCGCTGCGCAAGCTGTTCAAGGACGAGGTCCGGATGGTCGGCCAGGAGCTCGGCCTGCCCGAGGAGATCGTCCAGCGCCAGCCGTTCCCGGGCCCCGGCCTCGGCATCCGCATCGTCGGCGAGGTCACCCGGGAGCGCCTGGACCTGCTGCGCGAGGCCGACGCGATCGCCCGCGCCGAGCTGACCGCGGCCGGCCTCGACCGCGAGATCTGGCAGTGCCCGGTGGTCCTCCTCGCCGACGTCCGCAGCGTCGGCGTGCAGGGTGACGGCCGTACGTACGGCCACCCGATCGTGCTCCGCCCGGTCTCGTCCGAGGACGCCATGACCGCCGACTGGACCCGGATGCCGTACGAGGTGCTCGCCCGCATCTCGACCCGCATCACCAACGAGGTCAAGGACGTCAACCGGGTCGTCCTCGACTGCACCAGCAAGCCGCCGGGCACCATCGAGTGGGAGTAGGAAACAAGTGCCGGGAGGTGCCCACTCTCCGCCGACGCGGAGGTGTTCCGCCCCCGGGCACCATCGAGTGGGAGTGACCCCCCCCGGTACGCCGCCGAGGCCGCCGTCCGCCCTTCCGGGCGGGCGGCGGCCTCGCCGTTTCTCTGGTCACCTGCCGCAGCCGCCGGTACTTTGCGCCGCGAGCCGAGCCGTCTCGAAGGAGCGCCGATGCCAGGAGCGCCGATGCCAGAGCTGCCCCCGCCCGTGCCCGTCGACCGGCTCCGGTTCGCCCTGCCGCCCCGGCACGCGACCGCCGAGGCGGAGCGCGCGTACCGCAAGGAGCGGCTGGCCGGGGCGCTCCGGCTGTTCGGTGCGCTCGGCTTCGAGGACGGGGTGTCGGGGCACATCACCGCCCGGGACCCCGGCTTCACCGACTGCTACTGGGTCAACCCCTTCGGCACGGCCTTCTCCCTGATCCGCCCCGAGGACCTGCTGCTCGTCGACGGCGCAGGGCGGGTGCTCCAGGGGGAAGCGCGGGTCAACGAGGCCGCGTTCGCACTGCACGCCGCCGTGCACCGGGCGCGGCCCGAGGTGGTGGCCGTGGCCCACGCCCACTCCGACCACGGGCGGGCCTTCGCCGCGCTCGGCGCACCGCTCGACCCCCTCACCCAGGAGGCCTGCGCCTTCTACGAGGACCACGCCCTGCTGCACCGCTACACCGGGGTGTCGGCGGACGAGGCGGAGGGCCGGCTGATCGCGGAGGCGCTCGGGCCGCACAAGGCGCTGGTGCTGCGCAACCACGGGCTGCTGACGGTGGGCGACTCGGTGGACGCGGCCGCCTGGTGGTTCGTGTCCATGGACCGGTGCTGCGGGATCCAGCTGGCCGCCCGGGCCGCCGGGCGGCCGGTGCTCATCGACCACAAGAACGCGGTGCTCACCCGCGAGCAGCTGGGCTCCGACCTGGTCGCGTGGATCAGCTACCAGCCCCTGTGGCAGCGGCACGCGTCAACATCACGTACGCAAGCTCACCCGCTCTGACATCGCTCGCAATCCGGAGCACTCCCGGCGTGGTGCACAATTCGCAGGCACTGCACGGTAGTTAGAGAGGCGGCACGTACGTGGCTGTCCAAGAGATCCACCACCGAAGTACGCACGGCGGCGGCTGCACCTGCGACGACTGTCCGCACGGCGCCCGTGAGGGCCACCGCAGGGCCGTCGCCGCCTTCCTGGAACAGCGCGACGAGTTCGCCGCCGGCCAGGGGCTGCCCGCCGCCGTCGCCCGGTCCGCCGGGGCCTCCCGCCAGTGGGTCTCCGACGAGCTGACCCAGGCCGCGCGCACCGTGGCCGAGCGGGGCCGTGAGGCCGGGCACTCCTGGCTCTACCTGCTGTCGCGGCGCGCGGTGCTGGCCGTCTGGATCGCGGCCGGCGTGCTGCTCCTGGTCCAGGTCGGCACCGCCCTCGGGACGGGCTGGTCCACCGCGCGGACCGCCGGGCTGCTGTCGGCGCTGGTGCTGGCCGGGCTGCTGACGGTGGCCGCTCGGGCCCAGACCCTGCGGGGCGGGCTGCTCGCGCCGCTGGTCGGCGAGGACAACCGGCTGTCCACGTCCAAGGCGGTGCCCTGCGCCTGGGTGCTGGTGACGGCGTTCGCCGCGCTGCTGCCCGCGCTGCGGCTGGCCGCCAGCCCGCCCGGGCCCGAGCGGGACGCGCTGTACGCCGGGCTGGAGCTGCCGCGGGCGCTGCCGCTGCTCGCGGTGCTGGCGCTGACCTCGGCCGTCGCCGTGCTGGTGCGGCGGGTGGTCTCCGTACGGATCCTGTCGCAGCGGCTGCAGAAGCTGCCGGCCGACCGGCCGCGCGGTGCGGACCTGCTCACCGACGACGCCGGGCGGGGGAGCCTGCCCGACGCGCAGTACGTGCTGGTGGCCACCGTGACGCTGGGCTTCGTGGCCGTGTCCCTGGCCCGCTACCCCGACCGGCTGCCGCACCTGCCCTGGTCGCTGGCGGTGCTGACGGCCCTGTCCGCCGGGGTGTACCTGGCCGCCAAGTACGCCGAGGGCTCGCGGCCCATGGTGCTGTCCGTGGTGCGCACGCGGGAGCCCGGGGACCTGGACGCCGCGATCCGCACCGGCGACGACATCGAGATCCGCGGCGTCGGGTTCGTGCCGGCCGGGGCGCAGACGCCGGAGATGCTGGCCCGGCTGGTGGTGCGGATCGGCGCGGTGCACGTACACGTGCCGCTGGTGCCGGTGGCGGGCGGCTTCGCCAACCCCTCGGACCAGGTGCTGACCGTGCCGGTGCCCGCCGACGTGGAGCCCGGGCGGGTGGACGTGCAGGTGGTCACCGCGGCCGGGGTGGAATCCAACCGCTGCACCATCGACGTGGCCGAATAGAGCGGGTAGACATGGTGGCGTGACCGGATTCAAGCTCTCCGACCTCGCCGCACTCCGAGCGCGGGCCGCGCGCCACGCTCTGCTGCCGCTGCGTGTCTTCCTCGGCGTGACCTTCGTGTACGCCGGGCTGGACAAGCTGACGGACCCGGCCTTCCTGAAGGCCTCCGGCTCGGGCTCGATCGGCGAGCTGATGGACGCCGTGCGGGACAGCTCCGCCGTCCCGGCCCTGGTCGACCTGGCGCTCCGGTCGCCGGTGGGCTTCGCCGTGGTCCTCGCGATCGGCGAGATCCTGGTGGGCCTCGGCACCCTCGCAGGGCTGTTCGCCCGGGTGGCCGCCGCCGGCGGAGCGCTGATCTCGCTCAGCCTCTGGCTCACCGTGAGCTGGCAGTCCGACCCGTACTACTACGGCAACGACCTGATCTACCTGATGTCCTGGCTGCCGCTGGTGCTGGCCGGGGCGCCCACCTTCTCGCTCGACGCGCTGCGCGCCGCGCGCAAGGGGGAGAGGCCCCTGCCCCCGGCCGGGGAGGCCGCGGCCGGCCCCCGGCCTCAGTAGCCCCGGCCCGGTCCGGACGTCACGCCCTCGCCCGCCTCCTCCCGGCGGTGGCCGCGGCGCACGATGTACGCGGCCCAGCCGGCCAGCGCGGCCAGGGACAGGCCCGCGCCGATCATCGGCACCAGCACCCACCAGGGGATCTCCAGCCCGCCCCGGGCGTCCACGGCGAACAGCACACCGGCCACCAGCAGCACGATCCCGGCTATCAGCCGTCCCGGCTGGAACTCATGACGCCGCACGGGCCACCTCCACCTGTCCCACTCCTGCCTTCAGGTCCAGCTCGATGGTCCCGCCCGGCGGGCTCCCGGCCGCGGGCGCCAGGGTCACCGACTTCCGCTGGTCGGGGTGGACCTGGATGTCGTCGGCCCTCTCGCCGGGGAGCCGGATGTCCCCGAGGCCCAGGTCGATCTCGGTCTCGGCGGTCACCCCGGGCGGCAGGACGACCTTGAGCTTCCCCGCGCCGATCTCCGCCGACACGGCCCGGGTCTGGCCCTTCGGCACCTCGATCCGGCTCAGGTCCAGCGTGGCCACGCCGGTGTCCGCCTCGTACCGCGGCTGCACCTGCGCCGCCGTGGCCGGTCGCCAGTACGTCCGCATCCAGTCCGTGCCGATCTCGCGCGGCAGCACGATGGAGCCCATCAGCAGGCCGGCCGTGACGAGCGCCAGGAACATGCTCCCGAACCCGGTGCGGCCCTTGACGGAGCTGACCGCGATGCCGAGCCCGAAGACCGCCAGCGCACAGGCCAGACCCGTCTGGAGTGCGGTGCCCAGCGGGCTGGTGTCCCAGGTCAGGCCGGTGCCCAGACCGCCCGCGAGGAGGGCGAGCAGGAAGATCCGGCCGCCGATCCCGCCCCGCCGGGGCTCCGCCTCGCCCCGGGGGGCCGTCGAGGTCCCGCCCCAGGACGGCGTCGGCTCCCCGGTGCTGCGGTCCACCCCGGCCGCGTCCGGCGGCCCCCAGAGGTAGCCGACCCCCACGGGCCCGGTCGTGCCGTCCTTGACCAGCGGGTCCCGCCACCAGGACATGACGCCGCCCGGGACGGGCGGGGCCTGGGTCTCCGGCGGGGCCTCGGCGCGCACGTGGGCGGCGACCGACGCCTCCAGGCGGGTGTCCCCGGAGTCGTCGGGGCGCTTCTGCGACCAGTGGGCGGCGCCGGCCAGCGCGAGGATCACCAGCGCCGAGAAGACGCCCAGCCCGCCGTTGTCCAGCATCGACAGGAACACCGCGCAGCCCACCAGGGCGGCCAGCAGCGCGGCCAGCGTGGAGCCCTCGACCCGGCCGGTCAGCAGCCGGCGCGCCTCGTTCTCCTCCTCGCCCTCGGCGGGCAGCAGCAGCCAGGCGAAGCCGTAGAAGATGAGGCCCACGCCGCCGGTGACCGCCAGCACGCCCAGCACGACCCGGAAGACGACGGGGTCCATGTCGTAGTGGCGGCCCAGGCCGCCGCAGACACCCGCCAGCACGCGGTTGCCGCGCGACCGGCGCAGGGGGGCACGGCCGGCCGCCGCGCGGCCCGGTCCGCGGTCCGGCGACGGGGCACCGGCGGAACCCGGGGTCGGGGAGTCGGAAGGCTCGGTCATGGCTCCATGGTGACGGGCGCGCGAACCACGGGACATCAGGCCTGACCCTGGCGCAACCCTGATATCCCCCGGGGAGAACTGGGGGGATGCCCTGATGCCCCGGGCCGCGCGCACGTGTGACCATCGGTGCCATGCCAGCAGCAGCGCCGCGCGTCGCGCACCCCGTGCCCGAGCCCGAAGAGCAGCCACTGCGCAAGCTGTACCGCAGCGCCGACGGGCGGATGCTGGGCGGCGTCGCGCGGGGGCTCGCCGGGCACCTCGGGCTGCCCGTCCTGTGGGTGCGCCTGGCGTTCCTGGCCCTGTTCCTGTTCGGGGACGGGCTCGGGGTCCTGCTGTACGCCGCGTTCTGGGTGTTCGTACCGCTGGGGGTGGGCGGCTCCGCCGGGAAGGACCGGTCCCCGTTCGAGCGGCTGCCCGACGGCCGCCGCAGGCTCCGCCGGCCCGAGCGCGGTCAGGTCGCCGCACTGATAGCCCTGGCCGCCGGCGCCGCGATCTTCATCTCCAAGGTGCAGTTCGGCGGTCAGTCGGGCCGGTACGTCTGGCCCGCCCTGCTCGTCGCCGCGGGCGTCGTGCTGGTCTGGCGGCAGGCGGACAACGCGCGGCGGGCCCACTGGAGCGACGTGTCGCGCCGCCACAGCAGGCTGCTGCCGCTGGCCCGGGCGCTGGCCGGGGTGGCCCTCGTCGGGGTCGGCGTCACCGTGTTCATCGTGGTCCGCGGCTCCGCCGCCCAGCTGGGGAACGTCCTGACCGCTGCCCTCGCGGTCCTCGTCGGCATCGCGCTGCTGGCCGGCCCCTGGCTGATCAGGATGACCCAGGACCTCTCCGAGGAGCGGCTGATGCGCATCCGGGCCCAGGAGCGCGCCGAGGTGGCCGCCCACGTCCACGACTCGGTGCTGCACACGCTCACGCTCATCCAGCGGAACGCCGAGGACGCGGGCGAGGTGCGGCGGCTCGCCCGCGCCCAGGAGCGCGAGCTGCGCAACTGGCTCTACAAGCCGGAGGGCACCGGCAAGGACGAGACCGAGGCGCCGGAGACCCTGGCGGAGGCGGTCAAGAAGACGGCGGCCGAGGTCGAGGACCACCACGGCGTCCCGATCGAGGTCGTGGTGGTCGGCGACTGCCCGCTCGACGAGCGCCTGGGCGCCCAGGTCCAGGCCGCGCGCGAGGCGATGGTGAACGCCGCGAAGTACGGTGGCCAGGGCGGCCCGGTACAGGTGTACGCGGAGGTCGAGGGGGACACGGTCTTCGTGTCGGTCCGCGACCGGGGACCCGGGTTCGACCTCGACGCGGTACCGGACGACCGGATGGGCGTACGAGAATCGATCATCGGCCGGATGCAGCGGAACGGCGGGACCGCGCGGCTGCGGTCCGTGCCCGACGGCGGCACGGAAGTCGAGCTGGAGATGGAGAGGGCGCCGCAATGAGCGGGGTAGAGGGCATGAGCGAGGACGGCACGGCCGAGGGCGGGACCGACCGGAGGGTCCGGGTGGTGCTCGTCGACGACCACCGGATGTTCCGTGCGGGAGTCCAGGCGGAGATCGGCGAGACCGGGCGGACCGGGGTCGAGGTCGTCGGCGAGGCGGCCGACGTGGACCAGGCGGTCACGGTCATCACGGCCACCCGCCCCGAGGTGGTCCTGCTCGACGTCCACCTGCCGGGCGGCGGCGGCGTCGAGGTGCTGCGGCGGTGCGCCCCGCTGATGGCGGCGGCCGAGCGGCCCGTGCGCTTCCTGGCGCTCTCGGTCTCGGACGCGGCCGAGGACGTCATCGGCGTGATCCGGGGCGGCGCCCGCGGGTACGTCACCAAGACGATCACGGGCACCGACCTGGTCGACTCGATCTTCCGCGTGCAGGACGGGGACGCGGTGTTCTCGCCCCGCTTGGCGGGCTTCGTGCTGGACGCCTTCGCGTCTACGGACGCGCCGCCGGTGGACGAGGACCTGGACCGGCTGACGCAGCGGGAGCGCGAGGTGCTCAGGCTGATCGCGCGCGGGTACGCCTACAAGGAGATCGCCAAGCAGCTGTTCATCTCGGTGAAGACGGTCGAGTCGCACGTCTCCGCGGTGCTGCGCAAGCTCCAGCTCTCCAACCGGCACGAGCTGACCCGCTGGGCCACCGCCCGCCGGCTGGTCTGACCGGGAGGCCCGGACCGGCCGGGCCCCCGGGGCTTCCCTTCCCCGGCGCTCCGGCCGTCCCCCGCGACCTCCTCGCGGCGGCCGGCCCGCGCTGCTCCATCCGGGTGAGGTGGTGGGGCAGCCGGTTCCGGGACCACCGCCTCGGGGTTGCATGGGTGCCACCCATGGGTGACACGTCAACGATCTTCCGTACCCGGAGGGCTTCCATGCCGCGCCTGCTCGTCCTGTCCGCCAGCACCCGCACCGCCTCCAACGGCCGCCCGTTCGCCCGCTGGATCGCCGGCACCGCCCGCGCCCACGCCGGCTTCCAGGTGGAGTTCGCGGATCTCGGCGAGCTGGCCCTGCCGCTCCTCGACGAGCCCGAGTACGCCTCCACGGGCATCTACCACCACCAGCACACCCGCGACTGGAGCGCGGTCGTCGGCGCGGCCGACGCGTTCGTCTTCGTCCTGCCGATGTACAACGGCGGCTTCACCGCGCCCCTGAAGAACGCCCTCGACCACCTCTACGCGGAGTGGCGGGGCAAGCCGGTCGGCCTCGTCAGCTACACCGCCGGCCCCACGGGCGGCACCCCGGCCGTCGACATGATCCTCCCGGTCCTCGGCAACCTCGGCCTCAAGGCGGCCGACCGCCGGATCGCCGTGCCCGCCATCCACGAGCACGTCACCGGGGGCTCCTTCACCGCTCCCGAGGGCCTCGCCGACGAACTCGGCGCCCTGCTCGACGAGCTGGCCAAGCGGACCGTCAGCGAGACCGTCGAGAGCGTCGAGGCATCCGAGGCCGCGGCGACCGGGGCCGAGTAGCACCCGCGCGGGCGGGGCGGCCGGGCCGGGGCCCGTCAGACGGGCCGGGCCGCCCCCGCCCAGGGCATGTCGTCGATCGACGCCACCCGCACCGTGCTGCCCGGGCGCGGGGCGTGGATCATCTTGCCGCCGCCGATGTACAGCCCCACGTGGCTCACCCCGGAGTAGAAGAACACCAGGTCGCCGGGCGCGAGTTGGCTGCGCGAGACCCGGCTCCCCGCATTGATCTGCGTGTACGTCGTCCTCGGCAGCGCCACCCCGGCCGACCGCCAGGCGGCCTGGGTCAGCCCGGAGCAGTCGTACGCGTTCGGGCCGGTCGCCCCCCACACGTACGGCTTGCCGATCGCCCCGTACGCGAAGGACACCGCCCGGGCGGCGCGCGAGCTGGGCGCCGTGACCGCCCTGGCCGGCGGCGGTGCCACCTGGCGGCCGGCCGGGCCGCCGTGGCCGTCCTCGGCCTCGATCCGGGCCCGCTGCTCGGCGGTGAGCCGGTTCAGCAGTCGCTTGGCCTCGGCCAGTTTGCCCTCGATGGTGGCCTTGTGGCGGGCGAGCCGGCTCTGCTGGGTGCGGAGGTCGGCCAGCGTGGCGGCGGCCTTGTCCTGGAGGGCGCGCACCTCGTCCACCTGGCGGCGTACGGCGGCGATCTCGGCGGCGTTCCGGTCGCCCGCGCGCTCCATCAGCGCGGCCCGGGCCAGGTACTCCTCGGGGTCGTCCGCGAGGGCCAGCTGCATGGCGGGGCCGAGACTCCCGCTGCGGTACTGCGAGGCGGCGAGCGAACCGAGCGCGTTGCGCGCGGTGTTGAGCTTCGCGGTCTTCCGGGCGGCCTCGTCGCGCAGCGCGTCGAGCGAGCGCTGGGCCCTGCCGGTCTTCTCCCTCGCCCCGTTGTACTGCTCGGTGGCCGCTTCGGCCTCCTCGTACAGGCGGTCCACCTTGGCCTTGACCTGGGCCGGGGTGAGGCCGGGCTCCGCCTGGGAGGAGCCGTCGAACAGGGTGGCGGTCGCAGCGCCCGCGAGGGCGAGGGTGGCGGCGGTCCGTACGGTGCCGCCGGTCAGCGGGCGCTGCCTGGGCTTTCGATGACTGGCCACGAGGGCTTTCACGTCCTTCCGTAGGCGCGGCGCCCCGAGGGGCACGGCTTCTTGGGGGAGGACGCTAAACCTCCAGGTAACGGCCGGATGACGAGATGACCGGAAGTGATCCAGTCCTAGGGCTCGATGACCGGAACTGACGGAACCGACCCCTGCGCGGGCCCGGAAACGCCCGGACCGTAGGCTCGCCGCATGGACGTACTCACCAATGTCTTCGTCGGGCTCCACATCGTCGGCATCGCCTCGCTCCTGGGCGGGTTCCTCACCCAGATGAAGGCGATGGGCGCCGGCACGGCCAGGTTCGTCCCCGCGATGCTGCACGGCGCGCTGACGATGCTGGTGACGGGCGTGGCCCTGGTCGGCTTCAACGAGATGCAGGACCACGGCCTCAACAACATCAAGATCGGTGTGAAGCTGGCGATCCTGTTCGTCATCCTCGCGCTGGTCTACGTCAAGCGGGACGAGGAGAGCGTGCCGAAGGGCGTGTTCGGTGCCGTCGGCGGCCTGACCCTGGCCAACGTGTTCATCGCCGTCCTCTGGACCTGAGCCGCCCGGGACCCTCAGGCGGGGCGGCCGGACGTGGCGGGTGCGCGGCTTGCGGCGGGCCCACTGAGGGTCACGGACTCGCCCCGCACCGTCACCGGCCGTGTGGGACGCGTCTCCCCTCCCGGAAGACGGGTCACGCTGTCGGTGCGGGCCCCTAGACTCGGAAGGCGATGAGCAGCCTCTTTGACGACAGCTTCCTGGCGGACCTGAGCCCCTCCGGCGAGGAGCCCCCGCCGCCCCCCGAGGAATACGGCCCGGAGGAGCCCGCGGACGACCTGTTCGGCGGGAAGTTCGACGTGCCCATGACCGGTGACGCGTACTACCGCGATGGCGCCCCCAAGCCCGTCATCGACCCGGCCGCGCTGCTCGACGGGCTGAACGAACAGCAGCGCGCCGCCGTCGTGCACGCGGGATCGCCGCTGCTCATCGTGGCCGGCGCCGGCTCCGGCAAGACGCGCGTGCTCACCCACCGGATCGGCCACCTGCTGGCCGCGCGCAACGTCCACCCCGGCCAGATCCTCGCGATCACCTTCACCAACAAGGCCGCCGGTGAGATGAAGGAGCGCGTCGAGGGCCTGGTCGGCCCCCGGGCGAACGCGATGTGGGTGTCCACCTTCCACAGCGCCTGCGTCCGCATCCTGCGCCGCGAGTCCAAGCGGCTCGGCTTCACCTCGTCCTTCTCGATCTACGACGCCGCCGACTCCAAGCGCCTGATGGCCCTGGTCTGCCGCGACCTGGACCTGGACCCGAAGAAGTTCCCGCCCAAGTCCTTCAACGCGAAGATCTCCAACCTCAAGAACGAGCTGATCGACGAGGAAGCCTTCGCCGACCAGGCGGCCGACGGATTCGAGAAGACGCTGGCCCAGGCGTACGCGATGTACCAGGCCCGGCTGCGCGAGGCCAACGCCCTCGACTTCGACGACATCATCATGACCACGGTCCACCTCCTCCAGGCCTTCCCGGACGTGGCCGAGCACTACCGCCGCCGCTTCCGGCACGTCCTGGTCGACGAGTACCAGGACACCAACCACGCCCAGTACACGCTCGTACGCGAACTGGTCGGCGCGGGCTACGACGACCTGCCCCCGGCCGAGCTGTGCGTGGTGGGTGACGCGGACCAGTCCATCTACGCCTTCCGCGGCGCGACCATCCGCAACATCCTCCAGTTCGAGGAGGACTACCCCGAGGCCACGACGATCCTGCTGGAGCAGAACTACCGCTCCACCCAGACGATCCTCTCGGCGGCCAACGCCGTCATCGAGCGGAACGAGAACCGCCGCCCGAAGAACCTGTGGACCGACGCCGGCACCGGCGCGAACATCACCGGCTACGTCGCGGACACCGAGCACGACGAGGCGCAGTTCGTCGCGGACGAGATCGACCGCCTCACGGACGCGGGCCACGCGAAGGCCGGCGACGTGGCGGTCTTCTACCGCACCAACGCCCAGTCCCGTGTGTTCGAGGAGATCTTCATCCGGGTCGGCCTGCCGTACAAGGTCGTCGGCGGCGTGCGGTTCTACGAGCGCAAGGAGGTCCGGGACATCCTGGCCTACCTGCGGGTCCTCGCGAACCCCGAGGACAACGTCCCGCTCCGCCGGATCCTGAACGTCCCCAAGCGCGGCATCGGCGAGCGCGCCGAGGCGATGATCGACGCCCTCGCCCACCGCGAGCGGATCACCTTCCCGCAGGCCCTGCGGCGCGTGGACGAGGCGTACGGCATGGCCGCGCGCTCGGCCAACGCCGTCAAGCGCTTCAACGTGCTGATGGAGGAGCTGCGCACCATCGTCGAGTCCGGCGCGGGCCCCGCCACGGTGCTGGAGGCGGTCCTGGAGCGTACGGGCTACCTCGCCGAGCTGCAGGCCTCCACCGACCCGCAGGACGAGACCCGGATCGAGAACCTCCAGGAACTCGCGGCGGTGGCGCTGGAGTTTGAGCAGGAGCGCGGGGCCGCCGCGGAGGCGGCGGAAGCCGACGGCGCCGCGGCCGGAGCGGCGACGACCGGGACCCTGGCCGAGTTCCTGGAGCAGGTGGCCCTGGTCGCCGACTCCGACCAGATCCCCGACGAGGACGAGGACGGCAGCGGGGTCATCACGCTGATGACCCTGCACACCGCCAAGGGCCTCGAGTTCCCGGTGGTCTTCCTGACCGGCATGGAGGACGGCGTCTTCCCGCACATGCGCGCCCTCGGGCAGGTCAAGGAGCTGGAGGAGGAGCGGCGGCTGGCGTACGTCGGCATCACGCGCGCCCGCGAGCGGCTGTACCTCACGCGCTCGTCGATGCGCAGCGCGTGGGGCACGCCCTCGTACAACCCGCCCTCGCGCTTCCTGGAGGAGATTCCGGAGAAGTACCTGGAGTGGAAGCGCACCGGCGCGCAGAAGCCGGCCGGTCCCGTGTCGGGGCTGGGCTCCCGCGGCGGCCGGTCTTCCTTCGGGACCTCGCCGGAGGCCTTCCTGTCCGGCTCGCGGACCAAGGCCGGGCCCTCCGGCTTCGCCACGCGCCGGGCGGCCGACAAGCCGGTGATCTCGCTGTCGGTGGGGGACCGGGTCACCCACGACCAGTTCGGGCTGGGGACCGTCATGGAGGTCAAGGGGGCGGGCGCGGACGCGCAGGCCACCATCGACTTCGGGGACGCCAAGCCCAAGCGGCTGCTGCTGCGGTATGCGCCGGTGCAGAAGCTCTGACGCCCAGGCCGCGAAAAGAGCAAAGAGGGAGGGTCCGGGCGGGAAGCCCGGGCCCTCCCTCTTCTTCGAGGTCGGTGGTCCGTCCTACGTCGGGTCGAGACCGTGGCTGCGCAGCCACGTCAGCGGGTTGATCGACGCGCCGCCGCCCGGACGCACCTCGAAGTGGAGGTGCGGGCCGGTGGAGTTGCCGGAGTTGCCCGAGTACGCGATGACGTCGCCGGCCTTGACGGTGCCGGACCGGAAGCGCGTGCTGCTCAGGTGGCAGTACCAGGTCTCGGTGCCGTCGGGGGCGGTGACTATGGCCATGTTGCCGTAGGCGCTGTTCCACTGGGTGCGCACGGTGCCGTCGGTGGCGGCCATGACCGGGGTGCCGTAGGAGACCGGGAAGTCGATGCCGGTGTGCAGCGACATCCAGTTGACGCCGGACTGGCCGTACATGGCGCTCAGGCCGTGGCGGGCCACCGGCAGCGCGAACTTGGGACGCAGCGCCTCCTTGCGGGCCGCCTCCTCGGCGCGCTTCTTGCGCTCCTGCTCGGCGCGTTCCCGCAGGTCGATACGTTCCTGTGTGCGGCTCGCGCGGTCCGCGAAGTCACCCGCGTCGGCGCTCAGCGCGGCGAGCTGGGTGTCGAGCTTGCTGTTGGCGGCGACCGGCTTGACCGAGGCCGGGTCGGGCGCGGAGAGGGTCTTGGTCTCCTCGGCGGGGGCCTGGCCGGTCAGTCCGCCGACCGAGGCGGCGGCCACGCCGGCCACGCCCATCACGCAGGCCGAGGGCACGGCGACGGTCAGCAGCGCGGAGCGCTTGGCGGGGGTGCGGCGCCGGCCGCGGCTGCCGTTCTGGGCGGCGGCCGTGCGGCGGGCGGCGCGGGGCGCCGGGGTGACGATCTCGGGGGCGGTGTCCGCGGCCTCGGGGGCCGGGTCCTCCGCGTCGACGTCGAAGTCCAGCTCGATCTCGCCGACCATCGTGGCGGCGGCCGCGAAGGCGACCTCGTCGGCGGACGGGCCCTCGACCGCGGGGCCCTCGGACTCGGGGGCAGGCGGTGCGGGGGGCGTCGGCTCGGAGTAGTCGGCGTACTCGGAGTACGTGGACGTGGAGAGGTCGACGTAGGTCTGCGTGGCGTCGTACTGCTGGGCGGGCTGGTGCTCCGGGTAGGGCTGCTGCGCGTACGGGTCGGCCGCGGTGTCGTAGGCCGTCGCGGTCGTGTCGTAGGCGGCGGTCGTCGTGTCGTACGCCGGCTCGTAGCCGCCGTTCCAGGCGGTGGCGTCGTACGCGCCGGTCTCGCTGCCCGGCGTCGCCCAGTGGCCGGAGTGCTGGCCCGAGGGGTCGTACGCGAAGGGCTCGGGCTGCTGCTGGTGCGCGGTCTGCCAGGCGTTCGCGTCCCACTGGCCGGTGGTGTCGTCCGGGATCAGCTGGGCCGGGATGGCGCCGAGGTGGTGCTCCTGCGAGGACCAGGCGGTGGCGTCGTAGTGGCCCGACTGCCCGGCGTCGTAGCCGGTCGCGTAGGCCGTGTCCTGGGTGCCGTAGGCCTCGTGCGGCTGCTGCGCGCCGTACGTCCCGTAGGGGTCGTACTCGTACGAGGGGTAGGCCGCCTGCTGCGTTCCGTAGCCGCTGTCGAGGGACCCGAAGAGCGGGTCACCGGCGAAGGTGCTGGTGGAAAGGCCGTCGTACCCGGCATGCGGGTAGTGGCCCGACGATGGGCGGTCGTTCACCAACTTCTCTTTCGCCTCGGCGGTGGGGGCCTGGGTGGCCGGGGAGGAGGGGGGTTCCCCGGAGGAGAGCAGTGGCGTGACTGTACCCGGCGGTTACAGGCATCGACAATCTTCGGCAGGTTTTGGGCATTCAGGAACCGGGCATTCAGCCGCCTTTCGGCCGACCCCAAGCCGAGGCTTGGCCTGAGGTTCGAATTGCGTTCGAACGATTTTCGCGCGGTGCTGGCCGAAAAGAGCCGGATGGTCCCGGGTCGGCAAGGGGAATCAGGCGACCGAGAACGAGCCGGACGCCGAACCCGACTCCAGGAGCGTCCCGGGCGCGTCGCCGGACAGGATCCGCCGGATGCGCGCCGCGACGGCGGGGTGGGCCGGCAGGGCGAGGTGTCCGATGCCGGTGACCCGGATGTTCTCGGTGACCAGGTCGGGGTGGTCGAGACGGGCGGTCGTCACCGGCACCATCAACTGGTCCAGATCGGTCCAGAAGCAGGCGAACCGGGTGTGGCAGCCGGGAGCCGGGGCCGCCAGTTCCGTGAGGATCGGTGAGTCCGGGCGCATCTGACGCACCAGCGGGTGGGCGTCCATCAGGGGCGCTATCCGGGTGCCGTGGTGGGGCGTGCCCAAGGTGACCACCGTGCGGACCCGGGCGTCCCCGCCGAGCCGCTGGACGTAGTACCGGGCGACCAGGCCGCCGAGGCTGTGGCCGACCAGGTCCACACGGCCCTGCCCGGTGTGGGCGAGCACCTCCTCGACCTGGCGGGCCAGCCGGCGGGCGGCGGCGCGCAGGTCGGTGGTGAGCGGCGAGTAGTTCAGCGTCTCGACGTGGTGCCGGCCGCCCTCGGCGAGGGTGCGGCGCAGCAGGAGGAAGACGGAGCGGTTGTCCGTGAAGCCGTGCAGCAGGATCACCGGCGGGCGGGGGGCGCCGCGCAGCGGCACCTCGTCCGGCCGCGGGGGCCGGGGTGCGGCGGGTCGGCGCTCCGCGAGCACGCCCGTGGGGTACACCAGCAGGTGGGCGGTGAGGATGGCCAGTTCCAGCACGGTGGCGCGGAGTGCGGTCGTCGGCAGCTTGTGTGCCAGGCCCATGGTCGACCTCCCGAAATGATCTCCGGAGTTCGGCATCGGCATGCCACGCCACCGCGCCGCGCGGCTGACGGCACGGTGGCGTGGCGACCTCGTCGCGGCTCCCCTTGCGATCGTGTCCCACCGTGTGATTTCCCCCTCGGGGAGTGCCGCGAAACGGTGGTGTGCGGGATGCTGTCCTTAACGTTCGTTTACTTCGACAGCGCAGTCGGCATGGAGGCAGTGATGGGTGTGACCGGTCCGATCCGTGTGGTGGTGGCCAAGCCGGGTCTCGACGGCCACGACCGCGGCGCGAAGGTGATCGCCCGTGCGCTCCGTGACGCGGGCATGGAGGTCATCTACACGGGCCTCCACCAGACCCCCGAGCAGATCGTCGACACCGCGATCCAGGAGGACGCGGACGCGATCGGCCTGTCGATCCTGTCCGGGGCGCACAACACGCTCTTCGTGAAGGTGATCGACCTGCTGAAGGAGCGCGACGCGGAGGACATCCTGGTCTTCGGCGGCGGCATCATCCCGGACGACGACATCCCGCCGCTGAAGGCCAAGGGCGTGGCCGAGATCTTCACCCCGGGCGCCACCACGACGTCGATCGTCGACTGGGTCCGCGCGAACGTCCGCCACCCGGCCGAGGCGTAACCCCTCCGGGGCGGTCCGAGTTCCACGGCAGGCCGGAGCCGTGCCGCCGCCCCGGCCCGGGAACGCCGGGCCATGCCGGTGCACCCGCCGCCGCCGGGGGCGCCGTGCCGTCCCGGCCGGGAGCGGGTGCGTTGCCGTGTGGGGCGGGTGCGGGGCGGCTTCGGGTGGGGTCAGGAGAGCTCGGCCAGCATCGTGGCGCGGAGGCGCAGGGTCGAGACGAGGCGCTGGAAGGCTTCGGTCCAGTAGCCGCCGGCGCCGGGGGCCGTGTCGGCGGGCTCCTCCGCGGCCGCCGTCAGCGCCTCCAGGCGCACCGCTTCCGCGGGGTCCAGGCAGCGCTCCGCCAGGCCCATCACCCCGCTGAAGCTCCACGGGTAACTCCCCGCGTCCCGCGCGATGTCCAGCGCGTCCACCACCGCCCGGCCCAGCGGCGGAGCCCACGGCACCGCACACACCCCCAGCAGCTGGAACGCCTCCGACAGCCCGTGGGCCGCCACGAACTCGGCCACCCACCCGGCGCGTTCCTCCCCCGGCAGCGCCTCCAGCAGCTTCGCCCGCTCCGCCAGCGACGCGGTGCCGGGGCCGGCCGCCGGCGGCGCCGCCGGGGATCCCAGCAGCGCCCGGGACCAGTCGGCGTCCCGCTGCCGCACCGCGGCCCGGCACCAGGCCGCGTGCACGTCCTCCGCCCAGCCGTCGGCTATCGGAAGCGCCACGATCTCCGCGGGGCCCAGCCCCCCGAACCGCTCGCTCCAGCAGTCCAGCGGCGCCGCCTCGACCAGCTGTCCCAGCCACCAGGACCGCTCCCCGCGCCCCGCCGGCGGACGCTCCACGACACCGTCCTTCCGCATCCCCGCATCGCACTCCGCCGGCGCCGACACCCCCTCGGGCCCCACGCAGGCCAGTGCCCGCTCCGCCATCCGCGCGGCCAGCGCCGACCGCGGCAGCGCGGACAGCAGCTCCGCGGCCGTGGCCCGGACGTTCCGGCTGCGGTCGCCCAACGCCCGCTCCAGGAAGGGCTCGTCCGCATCCGAGAGGCCCGCCCGCAGCGAGTCCAGGAACATCAGCCGGTCCTCGGCGCGCTCGGCGCCCCACGTCGTCTCCAGCAGCCTCCGCGCCGCCGCCGCGTCGTACGCCCGGACCGACGCCAGCAGCGCCACCCGCTCCGCGAACAGCCCCTCCTCCCACAGCTGCGCCACCGCCGCCGTGTCCGACGGCTCCGGCAGCCCCGTGCCGCCCGCCCCGCTGCGCAGCGCGAACCGCCAGTCGGAGTTCAGCCGGGCCAGCCAACGCCCCCGCGCACCCGCCAGCTCCAGCGCCGCCGGCCGCAGGTCCGTACGGGCCCGGGCCGCGTCCAGCAGCGCCGGCAGCAGCGCCGCGGGCGCCCGGTAGCCCCGCGCGTTCGCCGTGGCGAGCCACTGCGGCAGCAGCTCCGTCAGGTCCGGCAGCACCCCCCGCCCGGACCCGCCCGTCCGGCCCGCGAGCAGCTGCCCCAGCCGCCGTCGCGCGGCCTCGGGCAGTTCCGGTCGCGGATCCTCCGCCGCGGGCTCGGGCCGCGGCCGGGCCGGCGCGGGCCGCAGCCCGGCCCTCCGCCGCACCGTCTGCAGGGCCGCCGCGTCCAGCAGCGCCTCGGGCGAGCCCCCGCCCGCCCCCTCGCGCCTCCGCTCGGTGCCCAGCAGCGCCGCCGTGACCAGGCCCTCCCAGTCCGTCGCCCGCCATCCGTCCACGACCGCGTCCGCCGCCATCGCGTCCTCCCCTCGTCGTCCCTGCGTATCCGTCCGCCCCCGGCCCCGCCCCGGTCCGGCCCCCTCCTCCGGGCCGGGGCGGGAGCCCCCTCACACCAGCGCCACGGCCTCGGCCGAACCCGGCGGCCACGCCGTCAGCGGGGTGAACCCCTGGTGCCCGCACTCGCCGAACACCGTCAGCGGCCCGCCCCCCGACAGCGCCGCCAGCTGCCACTGCCCGGTCCGCGAGCGCACGTCCCGGCTCAGCGGCAGCGCCGACTCCCCGTCCGCGTCGGCCAGTTGCCAGGCCGGCTCACCCGGCACGGGGATGACCCCCGCCAGCACCACCGGCCAGGCGTCCAGCCAGGGGTCCTCGCGCAGCGCCGCGCCGTACAGGTCGAGCGCCGCCCCCGTGCCCACCCCCGGCGGCGCCCCCGCCCCGGGTTCCGGCGCGCCCGACCGCTCGCCCAGGTCCACCCGCAGCTGCCCGGCCCCCGCGTGGTACGTCGCCTCCGCGTCCAGCACCAGCCCCACCGGCAGCGACAGCTGCGGCGGCCGGCCCGCCGGCCCGAAGTCCAGCACCATCGCGGCCCGCCCCGACGTCACCCCCCGCAGCCACACGCGCCGCGTCGTCAGCCGCCCGTCCGGCGAGACCGAGTCGTACTGGGACAGCACCTGCCACCGGTCCCGGACCGCCGGGCCCGTCGCCGCCCCCGGCAGCCCCACCCGCGTCCGCACCGTGGCCGCCAGCGGCTCCGGCAGCGCGGACACCCCCATCCAGGCCCGGTCCAGCAGGTGCAGCAGCGCGCACTCCTCCAGCATCCGCACCGGCCAGCCCGGCCCGGACGCCGGCAGCGTGCCCAACTCCCGCACCCGCGAGGCCAGTCCGGGGGCCTGGGCGTCCACCATGCGGGCCGCCGTCTCCTCCCACAGCGCGTACCCCGCCCGCTCCTGGCCGGCCAGGCCGCCCCGCAGCAGGTCGGCGAGCCGCTGCTCCAGCTCCGCGACGCCCGCCCCGATGCGCTCCGCGCGCCGCTCGGCCCGGCGCCTGGCCGCCTCCGGGTCGGCCGGCCCGTCCCCCGTGCCGCCCTCCTTCCGCTTCACCGCCCGCCCGGCCCGGTCCGCCCGCGCGGCGAGCCACTCGCCCGCCCAGTCCGGCGCCTCCTCCGATTCCGGCACGGCGCCCCCGTCCGCCGCCCAGAGCAGCAGCAGCCCTATCGCGTGCTTGCACGGGAACTTCCGGCTCGGGCACGAGCACGAGTACGCGGGCCCGGTGAGGTCCACCACCGTGCGGTACGGCTTGCTGCCGCTGCCCTTGCACTGCCCCCATACGGCACCGGAAGCGGAACCTCCGGTCTCGGACCACGGCCCCGCTCCGCCGAGCTTGCTCCCCGCCTTGCGCGACGCCTCGTCAGGAGCCAGAGACAGCACCTGTTCCGACGTCCAGCGCACCCCCTGCTGAGTCATGCCAACGACCGTAGGCCCGGCCACTGACAATCGCCCTGACCTGCAACGACGCCTGGAAGAACGGGTGTTGTCAGTGGGGTGGTGCACCGTGGAAACCACAGCGGCACGACTTGGAGGGGGACCCATGACCACGCCCGAGAACAGCACCGGGGCACAGGCGCTGCGACCGCACGCCGAGGACGCCTTCGCGGCGGAACTGAAGGCCCTCGCGGCCGCCGACGACCGGCCCCGGCCGGCCCGCTGGAAGCTGTCCCCGTGGGCCGTCGCGACGTACCTGCTCGGCGGCACGCTGCCCGACGGCACGGTCATCACGCCCAAGTACGTCGGACCGCGCCGCACCGTCGAGGTCGCCGTCACCACCCTGGCCACCGACCGGGCCCTGCTGCTCCTCGGCGTGCCCGGCACCGCCAAGACCTGGGTGTCGGAGCACCTCGCGGCCGCCGTCAGCGGCGACTCCACCCTGCTCGTCCAGGGCACCGCGGGCACCCCCGAGGAGGCCATCAGGTACGGCTGGAACTACGCCCGGCTCCTCGCGCACGGCCCCAGCCGCGAGGCACTCGTGCCCAGCCCCGTCATGCGGGCCATGGCCGAGGGCATGACCGCGCGCGTCGAAGAGCTGACCCGCATCCCCGCCGACGTCCAGGACACCCTGATCACGGTCCTGTCCGAGAAGACCCTGCCCATCCCCGAACTCGGCGAAGAGGTACAGGCCGTACGCGGGTTCAACCTCATCGCCACCGCCAACGACCGCGACCGCGGGGTCAACGAACTGTCCAGCGCGCTGCGCCGCCGCTTCAACACGGTCGTGCTGCCGCTGCCCGCCACCCCCGAGGCCGAGGTCGACATCGTCGCCCGCCGCGTCGACCAGATGGGGCGGGCGCTCGACCTCCCCGCCGGACCCGACGGCATCGACGAGATCCGGCGCGTCGTCACCGTCTTCCGCGAGCTGCGGGACGGCGTCACCGCCGACGGCCGCACCAAGGTCAAGACCCCCAGCGGCACCCTGTCCACCGCCGAGGCCATCTCCGTCGTCACCAACGGACTCGCCCTGGCGGCCCACTTCGGGGACGGCGTGCTGCGCCCCTCGGACGTGGCCGCCGGCATCCTCGGCGCCGTCGTCCGCGACCCGGCGGCCGACACGGTCGTCTGGCAGGAGTACCTGGAGGCGGTCGTCCGCGAGCGCGAGGGCTGGAAGGACTTCTACCGCGCCTGCCGGGAGGTGACGGCATGACCGGCCCCGCCCTGCTGGGGGTGCGGCACCACGGCCCCGGATCGGCCCGGGCGGTGCGGGCCGCGCTGGACGCCGTACGGCCCGCGGCCGTGCTCATCGAGGGCCCGCCCGAGGCCGACGTCCTGCTGCCGCTGGCCGCCGACCCCGGGATGCGGCCGCCCGTCGCGCTGCTCGCCCACGTCGTGGACGACCCCGCCCGGGCCGCCTTCTGGCCGCTGGCCGAGTTCTCGCCCGAGTGGGTCGCCATCCGCTGGGCGCTCGACGCCGGCGTGCCCGTCCGCTTCGTCGACCTGCCCGCCGCCCACACGCTGGCCGCCGCGCCGGGCGGGGGCGCGGGTGCCGGCCCGGACGCGGAGGAGGCGGAGGCGGCGGCCGGGCGGGGGGAGGCCGAGGGGGCGGCGCTGCGGCTCGACCCGCTGGCCGTGCTCGCCGACGCCGCCGGTTACGACGACCCCGAGCGCTGGTGGGAGGACGCCGTCGAGCACCGCACGGGAGCCGGGCTCGCCGCCTTCGAGGCCGTGGGCGACGCCATGGCCGCCCTGCGCGAGGAGTACGGCCACGGCGGCGACCCGCGCGACCTGGTCCGCGAGGCGTACATGCGCCAGCGGATGCGGGCCGCCCGCCGCGAGTTCGGCGACGACTACGCCGTCGTCTGCGGCGCGTGGCACGTGCCCGCCCTGCGCGCGAAGACCACGGCCACGGCCGACCGGGCGCTGCTCACCGGCCTGCCCAAGGCCAAGGTCGAGCTGGCCTGGGTGCCGTGGACGCACCGCCGGCTCGCCCGGTCCTCCGGGTACGGCGCGGGGATCGCCTCCCCGGGCTGGTACGGACACCTCTTCGCGGCCCCCGACCGGCCGGTCGAGCGCTGGCTGACGAAGGTCGCGGGGCTGCTGCGGGAGGAGGACAGGCAGGTCTCCTCGGCGCACGTCATCGAGGCGGTGCGGCTGGCCGGGACCCTGGCCGCCGTGCGGGACCGGCCGCTGCCGGGGCTCTCCGAGACCATGGACGCGGTGCGCGCGGTGATGTGCGAGGGCTCCGACGTCCCGCTCGCGCTGGTCGAGGACCGGCTGGTCGTCGGCGACGCGCTGGGCGAGGTCCCGGACAGCGCACCCGTGGTGCCCCTCCAGCGGGACCTGACCAGGCGCCAGCGGACGCTGCGCCTCAAGCCCGAGGCGCGCGACCGCGAGCTGGAGCTGGACCTCCGCGGGGAGACCGACGCGGCCCGCAGCCTGCTGCTGCACCGGCTCCGGCTGCTGGGCGTCCACTGGGGCGAGCCGGCCGCCTCGCGGGGCAGCACCGGCACGTTCCGGGAGACCTGGCGGCTGCGGTGGGAGCCGGAGCTGTCGGTGCGGGTGGCGGAGGCCGGCATCTGGGGCACCACCGTGCAGGCCGCCGCCGTGGCCAGGGCCGAGGCGGACGCGGCGGCGGCGAAGGAGCTGGGCGAGGTCACCGCCCTCGCCGAGCGGTGCCTGCTGGCCGGGCTCGGCGAGGCGCTGCCGGCCGTGCTGAGGGTGCTCGCGGACCTCGCCGCCCTCGACACCGACGTCGCGGGGCTCGCCAAGGCGCTGCCCGCACTGGCCCGTTCGCTCAGGTACGGCGACGTACGGGGCACCGACACGGCGGCGCTGGGCACGGTGGCGGCGGGCCTCGCCGAGCGGATCTGCGTGGCCCTGCCCCCGGCCTGCGCGGCCGGACCGGACGCCGACGCGGCGGAGGCGCTGCGGGGACACGTGGACGCCGTGCACGGCGCGGTGGCCCTGCTGGAGGACGACGGGCTGCGGGAGCGGTGGGCCGCCGTGCTGAAGGGGCTCGCCGCGCGGGACGCGATACCCGGGGTGATCCGCGGCCGGGCGGCACGGCTGCTGCTCGACGAGGGGCGGCTGGAGCCGGAGGAGACGGCCCGGCTGATGGGACTGGCGCTCTCCCCGGCCACCGCGCCGGCCGACGCCGCGGGCTGGATCGAGGGCTTCGCCGGTGGCGCGGCGGGCGGCGGCACGCTGCTGGTCCACGACGAGCGGCTGCTCGGCCTGATCGACGGGTGGCTGACCTCCGTGCCGGCGGGCGCGTTCACCGACGTACTGCCGCTGCTGCGGCGGACGTTCGGCGCGTACGAGCCGGGGGTGCGGCGCACGCTGGGCGAACTGGTGCGCCGGGGACCGGGCGCGGCCCCGGCCGCCACCGGAGCGGGCGCCGAGGGCTTCGCCGCCGACCTCGACCAGACCCGCGCCGACGCGGTGGTCCCGCTGATCACGCTGCTGCTGGGCGCGGGGGCGGCGGCCTGACACGGGGCCCTGCGGCGCTGCGGGGGCCTGCGGGGGTGTGGGGGAGGAGTACGGGGCCGGACGGCCCGCCGGGGCGGCCGGGCAGGCCACCGCCCGGCGCCGGTGCCGGGCAGGGCGCGGCCGTCTCCGGAGCGGACGGCCGGATACGAGCACGCACGCGGAACACGCGACGAACACGAGGCAGGACGGCGCACGGTGGACGTGCGGACGATCTGGAGGGGGACGAGCGGATGAAGCACGCCGAGAACCACGCGGGCCTGTGGAGCGAGCTGCCGACGGTGAGCCCCGCGGGCGCGGGGGCGGCCACCGCCGGGGCGGGCACCCCGGCGTTCGCGGGGCCGCCGGCCGGCCCGGCGGGGGCGGGCGACGCCGGGGACGCCCCGGTGGCCGGACCCGGGACGGCGCTGCCGGAGCCGGCGGGAAGACCGCTCGTCGGCGGCAGTGGCGGCGGTGGCGGCACCGTCCCGGAGCCGGAGGCCGGCTCGGGTGCCGGTGTGGGGGGAGACGTGGGCGTGGCGGTTGGTGCCCGTGCCGGCGGGGGTGCGGCCGTGCCGGGTGGTGCTGGTGTTGATGGAGGTGCTGCCGTGTCGGGCGGTGCCGGTGCCGGCGGATCTGGTGGTGCTGGTGTTGATAGGGGTGTTGCTGTGTCGGGTGGTGTTGGTGGGGATGTGGGCGGTGGTGTCGTCGGGGAGCGGTTGCGGCGGTGGCGGCTCGTGCTCGGCGCGGAGGGCGGGGACGGGACCGGGTGCCGGCTGGACGGGCGGGACGCCGGGATGGACGCGGCGCTGAGCGCCCTCTACGGCGGTGGCGGCGGGCGCAAGCGGGCCGGCGACCGCTCGGCCGGGCTCGGCGGCTCCGCGCCGTCCGTGGCCCGCTGGCTCGGGGACATCCGTACGTACTTCCCCGCATCCGTCGTCCAGGTGATGCAGCGGGACGCCATCGACCGCCTCGGCCTGTCCACCCTGCTCCTGGAGCCGGAGATGCTGGAGGCCGTCGAGGCGGACGTCCACCTCGTCGGCACGCTGCTCTCCCTCAACAAGGCGATGCCGGAGACCACCCGGGAGACCGCCCGGGCGGTGGTCCGCAAGGTGGTCGAGCAGCTGGAGAAGCGCCTGGCCACCCGGACCCGCGCCACCCTCACCGGCGCGCTCGACCGGTCCGCCCGGGTCAGCCGGCCCCGCCACCGGGACATCGACTGGGACCGCACCATCCGGGCGAACCTCAAGAACTACCTGCCCGAGCACGGCACGGTCGTGCCCGAGCGGCTGGTGGGGTACGGCCGGGCGGCGCAGGGGGTGAAGAAGGACGTGATCCTCTGCATCGACCAGTCCGGTTCGATGGCCGCGTCCGTCGTCTACGCGTCCGTCTTCGGCGCGGTGCTCGCCTCCATGCGGTCCATCGCCACCCGGCTCGTCGTCTTCGACACCGCGGTGGTGGACCTGACCGACCAGCTCGACGACCCGGTGGACGTCCTCTTCGGCACCCAGCTCGGCGGCGGCACCGACATCAACCGCGCCCTCGCCTACTGCCAGTCGAAGATCACCCGGCCCGCCGACACCGTCGTCGTCCTCATCAGTGACCTCTACGAGGGCGGGATACGCAACGAGATGCTCAAGCGGGTCGCCGCGATGAAGGCGGCCGGCACGCAGTTCGTCACCCTGCTGGCCCTGTCCGACGAGGGCGCGCCCGCCTACGACCACGAGCACGCGGCGGCGCTGGCCGCCCTCGGCGCACCCGCCTTCGCCTGTACGCCCGACCTGTTCCCGGAGGTGATGGCCGCCGCGATCGAGAAGCGACCGCTCCCGATGCCGTGACCGGCCGTGCGCGCCGGAACGCCCCGCGTGGTGACCGACCGTGGTCGCCGGGCCCTCCGGTCGGCCGGCCGGAGGGGGCGTGAGCGCGCGGCACGGCCTACCGTAAATGGTGAGATCACACGAAGTCGCAGCTCAGATGTGAGGCGATCTGTGAGGGGAATCACCGCTCCGTTGTGACATGCGATTTAGGGACCTGTGTCCCACGGGGATAACCTGCCGGACGGACATGCCGCGTCCACGGTCACCGTGTGCGCTTCCCTTGTGACAGCGCCGTCACGTTGCCCTTCGCGGCACGCCCACGCAGACAACCGCGATCACTGCGAAATCTTTGAAGACAAGGGACGGACGCGCGTGGACCTGTTCGAGTACCAGGCGAGGGACCTCTTCGCCAAGCACGGTGTACCGGTGCTGGCCGGTGAAGTCATCGACACGCCTGAGGCGGCGCGCGAGGCGACCGAGCGACTGGGCGGCAAGTCGGTCGTCAAGGCGCAGGTGAAGGTCGGCGGCCGCGGCAAGGCCGGTGGCGTCAAGCTGGCCGCTACCCCGGACGAGGCCGTCGCCCGCGCGACGGACATCCTGGGCATGGACATCAAGGGCCACACGGTCCACAAGGTGATGATCGCGGAGACCGCTCCGGAGATCCTCGAGGAGTACTACGTCTCCTACCTGCTCGACCGCACCAACCGCACCTTCCTGGCCATGGCCTCGGTCGCGGGTGGCATGGACATCGAGGAGGTCGCCGCGACGACCCCCGAGAAGCTCGCCAAGGTCCCGGTCGACGCCAACGAGGGCGTCTCCATCGAGAAGGCCCGCGAGATCGTCGCCCAGGCGCAGTTCCCGGCCGAGGTCGCCGAGAAGGTCGCCGAGGTCCTGGTGACCCTGTGGAAGACCTTCGTCGCCGAGGACGCGCTCCTCGTCGAGGTCAACCCGCTGGCCAAGGTCGCCTCCGGTGACGTCATCGCCCTCGACGGCAAGGTCTCGCTCGACGAGAACGCCGAGTTCCGCCAGCCGTCCCACGAGGAGCTCGTGGACAAGGCCGCCGCGAACCCGCTGGAGGCCGCGGCCAAGGCCAAGGGCCTCAACTACGTCAAGCTCGACGGCGAGGTCGGCATCATCGGCAACGGCGCGGGTCTCGTCATGAGCACCCTCGACGTCGTCGCGTACGCCGGTGAGAACCACGGTGGCGTCAAGCCCGCCAACTTCCTCGACATCGGTGGCGGCGCGTCCGCCGAGGTGATGGCGAACGGTCTCGAGATCATCCTCGGCGACCCGGACGTCAAGTCGGTCTTCGTCAACGTCTTCGGTGGCATCACCGCGTGCGACGAGGTCGCCAACGGCATCGTCCAGGCCCTCGCCCTGCTGGAGAAGAAGGGCGAGGAGGTCACCAAGCCGCTCGTCGTCCGTCTCGACGGCAACAACGCGGAGCTGGGTCGCAAGATCCTGTCGGACGCCAACCACCCGCTGGTCCAGCGCGTGGACACCATGGACGGCGCGGCCGACAAGGCCGCCGAGCTCGCGGCTGCGAAGTAAGGAAGAGGGGAACACAAAGCCATGGCTATCTTCCTCACCAAGGACAGCAAGGTCATCGTCCAGGGCATGACCGGCGCCACCGGCATGAAGCACACCAAGCTCATGCTCGGTGACGGCACCAACATCGTCGGCGGCGTGAACCCGCGCAAGGCCGGCACCTCCGTCGACTTCGACGGCACCGAGGTCCCGGTCTTCGGCTCCGTCGCCGAGGCCATGGAGAAGACCGGCGCCGACGTCTCCGTCCTCTTCGTGCCGCCGGCGTTCGCCAAGGCCGCCGTGGTCGAGGCCATCGACGCCGAGATCCCGCTGGCCGTCGTCATCACCGAGGGCATCGCGGTGCACGACTCCGCCGCCTTCTGGGCGTACGCGAAGTCCAAGGGCAACAAGACCCGCATCGTCGGCCCGAACTGCCCCGGCCTGATCACCCCCGGCCAGTCCAACGCCGGCATCATCCCGGGCGACATCACCAAGCCCGGCAAGATCGGTCTCGTGTCGAAGTCCGGCACGCTGACCTACCAGATGATGTACGAGCTCCGTGACATCGGCTTCACCTCCGCCGTCGGCATCGGTGGCGACCCGGTCATCGGCACCACGCACATCGACGCCCTGGAGGCCTTCGAGGCCGACCCGGAGACCGAGCTGATCGTCATGATCGGTGAGATCGGCGGCGACGCCGAGGAGCGTGCGGCCGACTTCATCAAGGCCAACGTCACCAAGCCGGTCGTCGGTTACGTCGCGGGCTTCACCGCCCCCGAGGGCAAGACCATGGGCCACGCCGGCGCCATCGTCTCCGGCTCCTCCGGCACCGCCCAGGCGAAGAAGGAGGCCCTCGAGGCCGCCGGTGTCAAGGTCGGCAAGACCCCGACCGAGACCGCGAAGCTGGCGCGCGAGATCCTCGCGGGTGCCTGATCCGCTCGGGTGCCCGATGCTTTGACGCCCTGAGGCCCTCGGCCTCGGAGCACAGCGCGGCCGCGGGCCCCCACCCCGGGCGGGGGGGGGGGCGCCGGCCCCGTTCCGATGGGGGCGGGGGGGGGGGGGGGGCCGGGGGGGGGGCGGGGGGGGCCCCCGCGCCCCCCGC